>DASPIK010000045.1:0-24427 GCA_035629075.1 Terriglobales bacterium
GTCTCCTACTCTCTCGCATATCCATTCGGCGTTATCGGGCTTCTGATCTGTTTCCAGGTTATGCGGCGCGTGTGGAGAGTTGAATTCACACCTGATGATCGCGGGCCCGAAATACGCGTGCGAGACTTTTCGGTCCGCAACCCAGCAGTTATCGGTAGGACAATCGCTGAGGTGCTGCAGCCTCACCAGGATCTCGGCTTCGTTGTGAGCCGCATCAGAAAAGACGGTCGATCGGACATCGCAAGGTCTGATGTGCGGCTTTCGGCGGGCGACATCGTTGCTGTGGTGGGCGAGGATGACGCGCTGGAACGCGCCGAGCAGATCTTTGGTGAACCCAGCTCGGAGCAAATCGAACGTGACCGATCGCACCTGGACTACAGGCGCGTGTTCGTTTCGAGTGAAAACGTTGTCGGGAAGCGCATCCGTGACCTGCAGTTGGAGGACCGGTACACGGCCACCATAACTCGCGTAAAACGCGGCGACGTCGATGTGGTTCCAGCTCCGAACGCCCGGCTCGAATACGGCGACCGTGTGCGCGTGCTTACCAGACGCGAGAACTTCGAGGCCATCTCAAGGCTGTTTGGCGACTCCATCAAGGGTCAGGCCGAAACGGACTTCGGGTCGGTAGCTATCGGGATGGTGATCGGCGTAATGGTGGGCTTGCTTCCTATTCCTCTGGGGAACACCACTATTCGCCTGGGACTTGCAGGCGGGCCGCTGCTGGTCGCTCTCATCCTGGGAAAGTTGGAACGCTCGGGTCGCGTCACATGGATCATTCCGATCAGTGCCAACCTGACTTTGCGCCAAATCGGACTGCTCTTCTTCCTGGCTGGTGTGGGCACAAAGGCCGGTTACCAGTTCTCGCAGACGCTTCGGGCCAATGGCTGGCAGATGCTGGTGGCCGGTGCAGTCGTGACGTTTGCAGTAACCATGGTCACCATGATCGTCGGCTACAAATGGCTCAAGATGCCGTTCGAATCGGTCATGGGTGTTGTCAGCGGCATACATACGCAGCCCGCGGCTCTGGCTTACGCGAGTAAGGCAACAAATTCCGAGGCACCGAACGTGGCATATGCGGGCGTTTACCCGGTTGCCATGATCGCCAAGATTCTGCTGGCGCAGCTTCTGACGTAAAATGAGAGTACGTTAGCCAGTACGTCTTATTACGAGGTGCTCGGATGAACGTAAGGCGACCTCGGTTCCCGTATACATCCGGTCTACTCGGCTTGGTGCTGATTCTGGCTGTCCCCCTGGCAGCCCGCACCCTGGTACGCGTGTTCAATGCCCCGGCCGACAAGGTGTATGAAGCAGCCGTAAAGGCTGCTCAGACCGATGCCCGCATGAGCATCCTTAGCGAAAGCGCGGATCAGCGGAGATTGCATGTCCGGGTGCAGGCCGACAACACTGACTTGCGGAACTCACCCATCGGACGGCCGCCGCATGAAGCGCCTGATTCGGCAAGCTCAGCGGCAAGGCAACCTGGCGAGGTCATGCTTACCATCGTTGTCACGCCAGCCGGCCCAATGCAATCGTCCGTCACTGTGGAAAGTCAGAATGTCATAACGGGTTTCTCGATAGGCAGCTACCCCGGCCAGGGCACCTCGAATACGCGCAACGCACGGGAATTCCAGGAACGGCAGGCTGCCTGCATGTTGCTGTTGCGCATGAGATCGATCTTGAAACTGCCGGCAGGCAGGGTCGCGAATTCAGTGAAGATCAGCGACTGCGAGTAGCCTTTTAGCCGGTCTAGGGGTAGTTACAACCCGATGGTGGCCCATTCAAGCCCGATTTGGCTTGAGTGGGGTAGTTACAACGCGATGGTGGCTGGTCGCCCGGTGTAGTGCACGAACTAATGCGATGGTGCCCCGTTCAAGCCTTTTCTGTTCTCGCCGCCCAGGTACGTGAAATCCGCCTCCATCCATCTATCCAGAGTGGCAGGATAGTGAGCGGGAAGCCCTGATATCAACAGCTATTGAGAGAAGCTTCTGGAAAGTTTGCTTCCTTCGATGTAACTTACTCGCCTCAGCACAAAAACACTTCGAGGCGAAAATGCCTATAC
This sequence comes from Terriglobales bacterium, assembly GCA_035629075.1. Taxonomy (GTDB): domain Bacteria; phylum Acidobacteriota; class Terriglobia; order Terriglobales; family Acidobacteriaceae; genus JAEZPW01. The sequence goes on from DASPIK010000045.1 coordinate 2,060, forward strand.
CACTCGCCAAAATGCGTCATTGGTTTCGCCCTGCCACCTTGCTGGTCAGCCTGGGCCTTGCCCTTCCATCTTGGCTGCTGTTGTCTGTGGTATGGGTTTATTCCCCGAAGTGGGGCCTTGCGGACAAGGTGATTGGAAGTCTATTCAGACCCGGCTTCGTGGCGGGCCGATTTGTCGGCGAATTGCTGTTTCCGACCCGAGCAGTCCCCTATGTCGTTCCACTCCTCGGAGCTGCTGGCCAAATCGCCATCATCGCAATTATCTGGTGTGGCGGAATTGTTATCACACGTTCTGCCCGTAGCGATAACAGTTGAATGTTGCACCCCCTATCCCCGCGATTTGAAGAACAGGTCGTAAATGACATACAGCAGCAGCAGGGGGAAAATCACCGATCCAACGGCGGGTGGCGCACCCTTTCCGCCTCACCACAAATGGGGTGCCGCACCCTTCCCCTCTAGGGGAGGGTGCGCCAACGACGCCGCCTGCAGTTTCACTTTCGGAACACAAAACGGAATCCACGAAGGGCGAACCACATCTCGCTCTAGTCTCTCCTCATGTCTCCCGCACCACCGCGATTTCACGGAACACGTGATCTCCACTTCATCACGTTCAGCTGCTCTGAAAGACGGCCCTTACTCGGCACGCCGCGCGCCCGTACGACATTCGAGCAAGTTCTGGAGCGCGTTCGCCGATGGTACGGGATGTTCATCACCGGGTACGTAGTCATGCCCGAGCACGTTCATCTGCTCGTTGGCGAACCCGAGCGCAGCACACTCGCGGTCGCGATACAGATGTTGAAGCAGAATGTTGCGCGCGAACTCGGTCATGCCCACCCGCTGCCGAGGTTCTGGCAGCGCCGTTACTACGACTTCAACGTCTGGACGGAACAGAAAAGAGTGGAGAAGCTGAAGTACCTTCATCGGAACCCGGTAACTCGTGGTCTGGTTTCGCGGCCGGAAGACTGGGCATGGAGCAGCTTTCGACACTGGGCAACCGGGGAGGAGAGCCTGGTTGAGATTGAGTCGCAGTGGACAGCCAGAAAACGCGAACGAATGGGACTTCAGCTGACTGTGAAGATCAACCAGTCGTCCACACGCACCCTCCCCTAAGGGGAAGGGTGCGGCACCCCGACTCCGGATGTGGCGATCGGCAAGGGTGTGCCACCCGCCTTCCATCCATCTATCCAGAGTGGCACGATAGTGAGCGGGAAGCCCTGATATCGTCAGCAATACGGCATCAAACCCTATCTGGCGAGTACAGCCTTGTCACGTTTTGCATTATCGCTGGGTGTACTACTCTTGGCCGCAAACTCTGTTGCGGCAAAACACCAATCGGATTGCCGTCCGATTGCAGCAATCGGCAGCGGTGTTTGCAGAGACAAACAAGGGCGTAATTGCTCGAAGACTGTGGAGAAGAGACAGCCTCGGCTATGTGCAGACCCCGGAGCTTTCGACCCACAGTACACCGCCAACGCGCAGGTGGCTCACGTCAAGGGAACCGTCGTTCTGTCGTTTCGACTTTCCGCAAAGGGGTGCGCGGAGAACATCCGCGTCGTTCGCGGCCTAGGCTACGGCCTCGACGAATCTGCGATGTATGCGCTGGAGCGATACCGCTGGCAGAAGCGGAAAGAGCCGGTCAGCTATGTCGAGATTGAATTCAATTTCAACCCGCTTTATCACTCGACCGAAGCACCCAGGTTTCCGAAATGCTCCAGCCAACTGGACGGTCGCCAATAGTTGACGGTAAATCGGCATATCGCTCACAATCCCGAAACGGGATAGTGAGCTATAAGCCCTGATATCGGCAGCTATCTTGGACTTCGCGCTGTTTTGGTGTAAGTTCTGCGAAGTGAAAACGCAATGTACAGTTGTGCTCGCTGGTTTCTGCGCTTCTTTACTCGTCCTTGCGGTTGGACGGTATCGCCCTGCACTCCTGCACATATGGATGGGAGCATCAGTTGTCGCGTTGGGCGGAGTATCGTTGCTTCTGGTGAGCCTCGGCCAGTGGGTCGAGTTTCGGTTCTTCATCCCGCCATCTGAGGCTGAGTCGTACGTGATGGGGCGCACCGGCGAGTGGGCGCTCTACGGCGCGATGGGAGTGCATATTCTCCTCTATCTCTGGCTGGGTGCCTCAATCGGGCACCTAGCGATTGCGCTGCGGCGGAGATTGTCGAGGGACAAGACAAACGTTCGGCAGCAAGCAAACCCGTAGTTGGCGATATATCCGCTTCTGTACAGCACTCGGCGCAGTCGAGGGACAGCGATGACCCGCTTCAATGAACTTGCGAGAATCGAAGCCGCAATCGAACACCGGAACGAGCCGGAACTTCGTTGGGCAGAGTCTTACTGCCGAATGAGGCTGAGCATCGTTTCGCGGAAAGAGCACGCGAAATACTGGCGCAACTTGGAGCGGAAGGTTGCGAATGTTCTGCGTGAACTCGCGGAGGCGGCTGGCGACTCACGATAGGTGTTGGTAAATCGCACTTCTATACAACAATCCTGTAACGGGAAATATGCAGGAGAGCACATGAAACAAGCCGCAGAGCCAGAGTCCGTTCGAGTCGTAGGCTACTTGACTCTGGTGGTCGCAACCGCTTTCCTCATCCTGTATGCCGCAAACATCCGTGCGCACTTCTCCTACGGTGCGGCCAGTATGCCTTGGCTTGCTGCTGCGGGGCTTTACGCAGTCGCCGTGGGTTGGGGCTTGCTGCGATTGCGAAAATGGGCAGCGGTGATGTTGGCGTTGCCGCTGTGCATATACGGCTTGTTACTTGGCACGTTGTCGATTGCAAAGAATCACAGCTTTGCCAACATCATCCTTGCTTTGGGATGGGCAGCACTCCTGTGTTCCCCAACAGCGATGACCGCTCGCGCTTGGCGTGCCCTGAAGTGAACGCTGCGCGATTGTTGACGGTAAATCCGCTTAATACAGATATCTCAATCTGAGCCATCGCTCGGAACAAAACCAATCGTCAAGGTGTCATACTCAATATGGCCAGCCTCAATCTCGGATCAGTCGTGCGGTGGATTGCTGCGTACGTCCTGCTCCTCGGGGCAGGGTTCGCCGCCGTCATGGTGGCAGTTGCACTTTACCTTGAAACGCAGCGTTTCGATTCTAGGGACATCGCCATCGTAGTGCTCGCGTTCGCCGCATTGTTTCTGCTGATGGCACTAGCATTTCATCTTCGCTCCGAAGCGAAATACGCGAATTGCAGATGGCCGCCGTCGATATTGGAATAACAGTTTTTATCGAATCAGGTTCGTTAGTTGTCGATAAATCGGCTTCTATCCACCTATCCAGAGCAGCCGCACTGTCTGTCAAGCCCCCTCGCCTACGCAAGAGTCCGTAACCTACTGCACCATAGGCGGATATTTCACCCGCGCCTTGGGGTGTTCCACCCCCGCATTTTGCTACTCTGGAAATAGCACACAAAAATGTCGAGGCCCATGTGCTCCGCAACACACAGTAATCAGAACCTAAGCTCTTTGTTTACAGGAATGTGGTAGATCACCGTCTCTGAAAAGCGCATAAACAGGGGGTTTCCCGGAGTAGGGGGGACTCTGGGGGTACAGAGCGGGCACATACCTGACCGGGGCATACCGCTGCGAGTAGAAAGAAAAAAGCACGACCCGATCACGAGCCGTGCTTTTTCTCTTGGTCCGCTTTTACAAGGCATTCGGTTCACAATGGCCGCCGGATTACCACGGGCAATCTCCGTCACCGCTTCAGAAAGTGTCGGTCATCACCTGGACGACATCACCACTAATGCGAGAGATACCCATTACCACCCGGGGCGTTGCGCCACTTCCATCGAATGACTCGCGGACCCCTTCAACGTCAATGAGAACGCCTTTATCGGCGCCTCGAACTTGTCTTTCGGCGATCGCTCGCCTCATTCTCGCCCAGAGGCACGGAACGCCAGGTTCATGACCTGGCGCTTCGCAAAGCCTGGCTGTTGTATCGGTGTTGAGGAGCGAAGCGCCGGGCTGGTTCACCTCGGCGTTCGACTCAACATGTTGCTACTACATTCGATGCAATTTCCCTTCGCGCGTTGCGTGAATCGGGGAAGAAAAGAACATCGTGTGGTGATACTGGAAACCATCTGCGACTTTCGTGACGCGGAGCATCGAATGTTTCGAAGAGAACCGACAGTTGCCATGTGGCCCTTAGCAAGGCTATAAACGGCGTGATGGCGACCAGGATCGCGCTCTTCATCCCGTGTTTCGTGGACCAGATAACCCCTCAGGTCGGGCTCGATACCGCGCGCGTGCTTGAGCGTGTCGGATGCAGCGTCTACTTCCCGTCAGAACAAACTTGCTGCGGGCAGCCCGCTTTCAACACGGGCCACTGGGATGACGCGCGTCCGCTAGCCGAGAGATTCGTTCGGGTGTTCGCCGACGCCGAAACAGTGGTTTGCCCCTCGGGTTCGTGTACGGCCATGGTGCGCAACTTCTATCCAGAGCTGCTGGCGTCGAGCCCGCTCCGCCAGGATGCGATCGAGTTAGGACGCCGCGTATTTGAGCTATCGGAATTTCTGGTGAAGGTAGCAAACGTGACCGACGTCGAAGCCAGTTTCCCGCATCGTGTAACGTTTCACGACTCCTGTCATGCGTTGCGCGAATTGGGCATCAGGAATGAGCCCCGCGAACTGCTTAAGAACGTACGCGGCCTGGAACTCGTTGAAATGCCGGCATCCGAAGAGTGTTGTGGTTTTGGCGGCATGTTCGCGGTAAAGTTCGGCGCAATATCGGCTTCGATGGGCGACTCGAAGGCAGAGAACGTCGCCGCGACCGGCGCCGAGTACGTCGCATCCATCGACGGCAGCTGCCTTATGCACATCGAGGGCGTGCTGCGGCGCCGAAAGGATGCCGCACGTACCATCCACCTTGCCAGCGTACTGGCACAGGAGATCCAGTGAGGAGCAGCGCTGCAGCCGAGTTTCTGCGCAAAGCGGCCGAGAAAGCAGCGGACGTCGCTCACCGGCAGACGATTCGGCGAAACATATCGAGCTACGACCTCTCTGTCGGGCGGGGAAAGCTCCGCTTTTCAGACTGGGAAGAAGCTCGGCGACGCTGTGCCGAAATCAAGTGGGAGGCCATCAACCATCTCGACAAGTACTTGCTCGAGTTCGAACAGAAAGTGCAGGCGCGAGGTGGCCACGTCTTCTGGGCTTCAAACGCCGAAGAGGCGAGACAGTACATAGAAGACTTGGTCACCAGTCGAGGCGTAAAACTCGTCGTTAAGGCCAAGTCGATGGTCACCGAGGAGATTCACCTGGCCTCGGCGCTCGAGAGACGTGGCGTTGAGGTGCTGGAAACAGACCTCGGTGAGTTCATCGTTCAGCTGCGTAAGGAACCTCCTTACCATATCGTGACTCCGGCGATGCACCTTTCTCGCGCCGACATATCACGCCTGTTCCGGGAAAAGTTGGAAGGCGTCACGAGCGACGAACCCGAAGAACTCGTTGCAGCAGCGCGGCGCGCCTTGCGCAAGGCATTCTTCGCGGCCGATGTGGGAATCACGGGCGCGAATTTCCTGGTGGCTGACGCGGGCATGATTGCACTCACGACGAACGAGGGCAATGCACGGCTCTGCACTGCCTTGCCGCGCATACATGTTGCCGTTGCCGGCATTGAGAAAGTGATCCCGCGGCTCGCCGACCTTGCCCTGCTCTGGCCAACACTAGCAACGGCCGGCACCGGCCAGCACCTGACAACTTACAACACGCTAATCGGGGGACCACGACAACCGGGCGAACAAGACGGCCCCGAAGAATTCCATGTGATTTTGCTGGACAACGGCCGCACCGAACTCCTCGCAGACCCGGAACAGCGTGATGTGCTGCATTGCATCCGCTGCGGCGCGTGCCTGAACGCCTGCCCAGTCTATCGAACGGTCGGCGGCCACACTTACGCGACTACCTATCCCGGACCAATCGGCAGCGTCCTCACACCGCACCTGCGCGGACTGGAAGGCTGGCAGCACCTCTCCTATGCATCGTCGCTTTGCGGGAATTGCACGAGCGTCTGCCCAGTTCGGATCGATCTGCACCACCATTTGCTGCACAACCGCAGAAACGCAGTCGAGAAAACACGTCACGGATGGCTCGAGAATGTCTCCTTCCGCGCGTGGCGTTGGACGATGATGAGTTCCGCGCGTTTCGGCTTTGCGGGCCGAGTTGGGCGCTTTGCCGTTCGATTCGTAAACAAACTCGGCCTGAGCGGCACCATCATAGACCCGATGAGGACGTGGACTCGGCATCGAAGCTTGCCTGAAGTGCCTCGGGAGTCCTTCCGACAGTTGTGGAGAAAACGCCATGGGCAGCGCTGAAACGCACAACCAGAGTCGCGAGGCTGTACTGGCGCGCATTCGAGCAGCGCTGAAAGCGCAAGCTGTGCGTCCCGAACCGGCAACGCACTCTCCTGTGTTTCCGCCGGTCGGCAAGGATCTCCTCGCCACATTCCACGCGGCATGTGCAGCCAATCTGATGGAACTTGTTGTGACACGTAGCTGGGACGAAACCGCCGGCGCGCTGAGAGCAGCGCTAACTTCAGTTCCGACCGGTGAGGTGTTCGTAGAAGATGCACCCGAGTTGCGCCAAAGCGTCGACAGCTTAGAAACACCGGTTCGATGGTCGAGCAAGGGAATTCCGCAGGAAAACGCCGTTGCCACGATCACCGGGTGTGAAGCCCTCGTCGCGGCCACAGGTACGATTGTGGTGGCGTCAGAGCGCGGCGGACGCGGGGGATCTGTGGTCGCGCCCTGCCACATTGTGGTGGCCAGGGAGTCGCAACTGGTTCCGGACCTTGAAGCAGCGTTCGCTCACCTGCGAGCTGAGTCCATTGCGGAACGAAATTCATTCGTCGGCTTCATCACTGGCTGTAGCCGAACCGCCGACATCGAAAAGATTATCGTTATCGGAGCTCACGGTCCACGCAGGGTGGTGGTGATCCTGCAGATGGACAGCTAGGCGTCTGCGCAAGAACCCTCAATGCTGATCGGATTTCATCCCGCGAGCGCAACGCCGCGCAAGAAGTCCTCGACGCCAACCTCCGGCGCGCTCGGGTGCACACCCAATGAGCCCTGTCGAGACGCTCCGTCTAGTGCGTAGCTTGCACTAGAGCATTCGCGCCGACCAGCACATCAGCGATTCTCTCAGCGGCGTGGCCGTCCCACAATGGAGGAACGTGTGCGCGCTTGATCTCTCCAGACACGACGTTCCGCAGTTCGCGCCGCAGGACTCCCATGTCGCGACCGACCAGAACGTTAGTTCCCAAGCTTGCCGTCACTGGCCGTTCTGTGTTCTCGCGAACAGTGAGGCACGGAACTCCGAGATACGTCGTCTCCTCCTGGATACCGCCAGAATCCGTGATGACGACAGCGGCGCGTGTTTGCAGTGCAAGGAACTGCAAATAGGAAAGGGGATCCATCAATTTGACAGACGAACGCAGCGCCGCAGTCAGACCGAAATCCGCCAACCGTTGACGCGTTCGGGGGTGAATCGGAAAAAGAACCGGGATGTGCGCACTTATTTCGCTGAGTTCATGCAGCATGTCGCGCATGAAATCTCGATCGTCCACATTGCCGGGCCGATGCAGAGTCACGAGCGCGTACCGTTCAGGTAGCCCGGGAATCATCTGCTCCTTGGCTTTCGGCAGCAGACGAACCAGCGTATCGATCATCACATTACCAACCAGGAAAACCTTCTCAGGAGCCACGCCCTCACGGGCGAGATTCTGGTTCCCGTCTTCGGAGGGCGTGAAGAGAAGATCGGAAATCTGGTCGGTCAGAAGCCTGTTGATTTCTTCCGGCATGGTACGGTCAAACGATCGCAGTCCTGCCTCTACGTGTCCGACCCGAATGCCGAGCTTGGCACACACCAACGCAGCCGCGACTGTCGAGTTCACGTCGCCATAAACCAGCACGACGCCTGGCTTCTTATCGAGCACGACCTCTTCGAACCGGCTGATGATCGCCGCCGTCTGCTGCGCGTGACTGCCAGAGCCAACCTGCAGGTTCACGTCCGGCGCAGGAATACCAAGTTCCTGGAAGAAAACGTCGGACATGTTCGCGTCATAATGTTGCCCAGTGTGAACGATGGTCTGGTTCACACCGTCGCGAGCAGCAAGCGCACGGACCACCGGCGCCACTTTCATGAAATTAGGACGTGCCCCAACTACGTGAAGAATATGCATCAGCAAGTAACCTGGCGATTTCCCTTGATCGTTGTCAATTTAAGCGCAGCCTGGCCGGTGCTCTAGCAGCGCAACACGTTCTCAGCCTCGATGCCCTTGGTGGCGTTGCGCGTATCTACCACCAGCTTCGACTCGGCGACGATCTTGGAGTAGTCGTAATCAGAGTGGTCGGTGACGATGAGAACGCAATCGAAGTCGCCGATCTGCTCCAGCGGGGTCGAGCGCATCTGCAGGTCGTAGTGGCGTCCGCGACCCACGAACGGGAAGTACGGATCGTTGTAGCTGACCTTCGCCCCCTCGCGCTGCAGCAACTCGATGATCGTCAGCGCCGGCGACTCTCGCAGATCGTCGATGTCCTTCTTGTAGGCCACGCCCAGCACCAGCACCTTCGAGCCGTTGATGGCTTTCTTCTGGTTGTTGAGTGCCTTCGCCACCGAAGCCACCACGTGGTACGGCATGTCCGTATTGACCTGCCCGGCCAGTTCGATGAAACGCGTGTGGAAGTCGAATTCCTTGGCCTTCCACGACAGATAGAACGGGTCCACTGGAATGCAGTGTCCGCCCAGCCCCGGCCCCGGGTAGAACGCCTGGAAGCCGAACGGCTTGGTCTTGGCCGCCTCGATCACCTCCCAGATGTCGATGCCCATGCGCAGGCACAGCAACTTGAGCTCGTTGACCATGGCGATGTTCACGCAGCGATAGATGTTCTCCAGCAGCTTGGTCATTTCCGCCGCCGCCGGGGTAGAGACCGGCACCGTCCGCGCAAATATCGAGCCATACAGAGCGCCCGCCAGTTTCGAGGCCCGCTTATCCAGGCCGCCAACCACTTTCGGAATATCGTGCCGCTCGATGTCGGTGCGGCCCGGATCCTCACGCTCCGGCGAAAACGCCACGTAGAAGACGTCGCCGCTCGTGTCACCGTTGCGCGCTGCCTTCAGTCCGGCCCGGTTCTGCTTCTCCAGAATCGGCACCAGCACTTCTTCGGTCGTGCCCGGGTAAGTCGTGCTTTCCAAAACCACTAACTGCCCGGCGCGCAGGTGCGGGGCAATGGCTTCGGCCGTCGCGGTGATGTACGTTAGGTCGGGCTCGCGAAACTCGTTCAGCGGAGTCGGCACGCAGATGATCATGGCGTCCATTTCGCTGATCCGGGCGTAGTCGCTCGTAGCTGCAAAGCCCTGCGCGCGCGCGCCTTGAATCTCCCCAGCACCGATGCGCACGATGTACGATCCGCCCTCGTTCAGCGTCGACACCTTCTTGGGGTCAATGTCGAAGCCCGTCACCGGAAACTTCTGCCCGCTAAACAACAATGCCAACGGCAGGCCTACATAACCCATGCCAATCACGGCCACTTTAGCTGTGTGCGCTTCGATCTTTTGGTTGAGTTCGGCAACAGAGGTGATCACGGGCGCGGTTTTACTCGACATCTTCTCTCCATACAGAATTTCAGTTAATCAACATGGGTGTTCCGCGGCAGACATGTGCGGTCAGGGAACCCGTTGAGTAAATTGCAATTGAGCTGCCACCAAAATTTAGAGCATTTCCACCGTCGAGAAAAGGCAAAGTTGCAGAATACTGCATAGGTCAGAGAATTATCTTTCGCAGAAGTAAAGCTCTGAACACTCACATTTACAATGTCTCGGCCGTTTGTCCTTAGGCGGCTGTAACACCTGCCTTCTTCCACCGCAAGGCGCTGTCAATCATTCCGGCCGCACTCAACTCCTGAATGTGCTTGATACGCAGATATCGCGTACCCAAAAATTGTTCTGCGGTGAGACCGTAATTTCGATACGCCTCGTACAGTTGCTCAATTCCTCTGCGCACGTTCCACTGCGGCTTGAACTCCGGCAGTGTGGTTGCGATTTTGGTGCAATCAACGCGGTAACAACGAGGATCCGGACCGCCGCCGGGCATGTAACTCACTCTGCTGCCGGGCACGATCTCCTGCACCATGTCTGCAAGTTCGCGAATCTGGTAGTTTTCATCGTTGCGACCGACGTTGAAAGCCTGGTTGTGTACCAATTCCCTAGGCGCCTGAAGGACGGCCACGAAGGCTCGCGCTATGTCCTCGGCGTGCACAAGCGGTCTCCAGGGCGTGCCGTCGCTTTGGATGAGCACCTCTCCGGTGGTGTAGGCGTATCCCACGAGATTATTCACCACGACATCGGCCCGCAAACGCGGAGAGAATCCGTAGGCTGTCGCGTTACGCAGATACGTCGGACTGAAATTGTCATCGGCCAGCGGAGCCAAGTCGCGCTCAACCAGCACCTTCGACTCTCCGTACGGTGTGATGGGGTTGAATTGCGCCGTTTCCGTCAGCATTCGTTCCGTGGAGGACAGGCCGTAGAGACTGCATGATGAAGCGAACAGGAATCGCCGCACACCGACTTCTTTCGCTAACTGCGCAAGCCGGACAGATGCGCGGTGATTGATCTCGTAGGTAGAGTCGGGATTCAGATTGCCAAGCGGATCGTTGCACAAAGCAGCCAGGTGAACAACGGCGTCGAATCCGGCAAGATTGTCCCGCTGAACGTCACGAATATCGAGGCGTAACTCGGGAACCTCGGGGTTGGCCGGACCGAGCGTGCAATCTTCGAATAGGCAACTGTCCAGACCCGTAACGTCGTGCCCCGCCGCCTGGATGAACGGAACCATGACCGACCCGAGAGACCCCTTATGACCTGTGACCAGTACTTTCATCTGTCCTCCCAACTGCTGCTGCACACATCCGTGTTTCACGAGTGTTGTTCCGTCGGACACACGGCCATGCTATCCAGAGACAACTTGCGGGCGTAAAACGCCTCGGCGTACCGGCCCGGGGCATTGGCTTCGATTCCACGCAGCCGAAGAAGCGAAAAGAACGTCTCGTGATCGAACCAGTGTTTCTCGCTCTGCGACTTGAATGCCGACTGGAGGTTGCTGACCTTTAGCTCGCAAACATCAAGCCCAAGTGGAACGAAGAAATTTGGCTGTCCTAGATCGCCGTCCCATTTGGGGATCTCATACTCGAGGACCAGTTGATTGCGAAAGGCGTTCCAAGTGAGGTCGGAGATGACCCGGTGATCCTGGTGCAGATCGTTCCTGTAATGCGTGAGCACAAGGTCGGGAGCAAACGACTTCAAGTCATCGAATAGCTGCTTAATTGCTTCCCACTGAGACGGAAAGTAGGTATCGCGAAAGGTGTGAACTTCGACGTACTTGCTCTCTGCGCGCGCCAGGAAAAGCTCGGCGCTGTCTCGCGCTTCTTGGCCACGGACGCCATGACCGCTGAAAACGACCCACCGCACATCAACCCTGGGGTATTTATCCAAGAGGGCGAGCACCGTTCCGCCACAGCCGATCTCGATGTCATCCGAATGCGCACCGAGACAGAGCAGCTTGAAGGGCGCGTCTTTTCGTCTGCAGAGGTCGAGACTAAGCAACGCCTACCTTCCTTTTACGGACCGGTTTCCACACTTCCCAGGGTGCGTCATCCTTGGCGTACATATCGTCGAGCATCTGCTTGTCTTTGAACGTGTCCATGCACGCCCAGAACCCGTCGTAGTTATAGGCGTAAAGCTGATTCGCCGCAATCAGTCGCTGGAACGGCTGCTCCACCAGCTCCTCTCCTTCGCGGATGTAATCGAAGATCTGCCGCTTGAATAGAAAGAAGCCGCCGTTGATCCTCATTCCGGACTGGCGAATGTGCGAGATCTCGCAGACACGTTCGCCATCGAGTTTCAGCACGTGAAAACTCTGGGTTGGCACTACTGACACAAAGCTGGCAATGTTGCCCCGCTTTTCGAAGTGATCGATGTACTTAGGCATGGGCAAGTCGGAGAGACCATCGCTGTAGTTGGCCATGAACTCTTCGTCTTCGCCGATGTAATCTCGCACGGCGGCCAGGCGCTGGCCGATGTTGGAGTTGATTCCGGTGTCTACGAACGTGATATTCCAGTCGTCGATGTCGCTGTTGAGCAGCTTTATATCTTTGCCGCCGTTTCGCAGGACGAAGTTGTTAGAGACGCACTCGTCGTAGTTCAGGAAGTAGTGCTTGATGGCATCGCCCTTGTAGCCCAGGCACAGGATGAACTCCTTGTGGCCGAAGTGAGCGTAGTACTTCATCACATGCCACAGAATCGGACGATATCCGATGTTCACCATCGGCTTCGGCAACACTTCCGAGTACTCCCGGAGGCGGGTACCGAGCCCGCCGCAAAACAGAACGACTTTCATAACTCGCGTCCCTTCGGCTGCCGTTCTTCTCTCAACAGTCCATGCGCGGCAAGGACATCGGCAGCGTGCTTGATACTTTCGAACGGCAGGTTCGATTTCTCGGCGATGTCAAGCAACGAATGCTCGCCATCAGAAAAGTTCAATACCCAAAGCAGCGCAGTTTCCATGTTGGGAGCACCGTGCCCACCGATGACACGGAACAGTCCCCGGCGACCCAGCTGCGGCTCACACTTTGGGTTCAGGTTCAGGTAAGTCCTATTTGCTTCGACGACGTGCAGCACAGAAAGGATGTGCGCATACGATTCAGCGAGAGCACCCGGCTTTACGAAGTCCAGGTTATCCGCTGAACTGTGGTACTCCGGGAAGCAGCCGTGCTGGGTACGCATGAAGAGCCCGATTGGCAGGTTGAACCCGGGCGAGCAGTACTGGCGTTCATCGTACCCGTAAGGATAGAAGTCGAGCACCTTCCAATGTTTGCCGCTGTGTTTCAGAACGAGTTCGGCAGCCCGGTCGATTTCGGCACCGCGACGGGACCTCTTATACGTGAAACCGCCGTCATCGCCCAGGCAGGTAAGCACCAGGCCATGCTTGATCCTGCCGATCTTTTCTTCGTTTCTGCTGAGCCACACGATGGACCCGATGGTGCTCGGTGCGAATAGGAAACGATACGAGTATCGTCGCGGGAACTCAGCCAGGCGCTTTGCTAGAAACGTCGCAACCGCAATGCCCGACAAATTGTCATTGCACAGGCTCGGATGGCACGTGTGAGTCGAAATCAGAACTTCTTCTTCGCTGTCGCCGGGAAGAAAGCATTCGGCGTACGTCAGGTTCCCAGGTGCAAGGGTCGAATCGATAAAGACTTCGTACTCGCCATCCTCCAGCGCCAGCAATTCACGATGCGGGAGACAGAATCCCCAAGTTTCGTTGTAATAAGACGTTCTGTGAGGCGTCCAATCCGGGTGTTCAGGAATCGAGAACAGGTGCTGCTTAAGTTCACCCAGCGAAACCCTTTTGTGAACAGGTACGCTGTAATTAAGCACATGAAGGTTGGAGCGCTGGAAATCGACAACCTTCTCGCCGCTCGCATTCTTCACCCAGGCGTAACGAATGTTCCACTCCTTCGGCACGGTCCAGTCGTACGCAGGTGTGCCGGTGGGAACTTCCTGAACCGTAAGCGGTATGTGAGCGCCGACCCTTCGCAGCGTCTCCCGCACACCGTCGCCAGTAATGCTGCGGCAGATTGGGTAGAGTTCGGCGATGAAGGCGTGCATGGCTTCCCCGATCGCCGGATCGGCGGAAAGGTCCCACGTCGGTACTTTCGCTGGCGCCTGCATGCTCATGACCTTAGAAAATCTGTACTTCAGGGATGGGGACTACTAACTTGGCACCCCACTCCCGCACATACTCCAACTGTTTTGCGATTTCCTTCTTCAGGTTCCACGGCAGGATGAGGACATAATCGGGCTTCGTCTCGGCGATACGGTCCGGATGCAGGATCGGGATATGTGTCCCGGGGAGATATCTGCCCTGCTTGTACGGACTGCGATCAACCGTATAGTCGAGGAAATCAGTCCGAATACCGCAGTAATTCAGAAGCGTATTGCCCTTGCCCGGGGCGCCGTAACCAACGATGCGCTTCCCGTCCCGCTTGGCCTCGATCAGGAATTCCAAAAGCTTACGCTTTGTTTCCTTCACCTGCTCCTCGAACGCAGCGTAGGTTTCAATCCGGGTGATGCCGAATGCCTGCTCCGCCTGCTTCATGGCGGCCACCCGCTCCGTAATCGGATGAGACTCGTCTCGAGCATGGCGACCGTAGATACGCAGGGACCCGCCGTGCGTCGGCAGTTCTTCTACATCGAAAAGAGTCAATCCGTGCGCTGCGAATATTTTCTCGGCCGTGATGAAAGAGAAATAAGAGAAATGTTCGTGATAGATCGTGTCGAACTGGTTCTCCTGCATAAGGCGGACAAGGTGCGGGAACTCCATGGTGATAACGCCTGTCGGCTTGAGCAGGACCTTCATGCCAGCAACGAAGTCGTTTAGGTCGGGAACCTGCGCCAATACGTTGTTTCCAAGCAGCAGGTCGGCAGTCCTGCCCTGTAACTTCAATTTCCTAGCTGTCTCAACTCCAAAAAACTGCACCACAGTTGGCACGCCTTTTTGCACCGCTACTTCTGCGACGTTCGCCGCCGGTTCCACCCCAAGACAAGGAATGCCCTTCCGGACGAAGTACTGGAGCAGATAACCGTCGTTGCTGGCGATCTCGACAACGTGGCTCTCAGGGCCCAACCCGAACCGGCTGACCATCGCCTCGGTGTAGTTGCTCGCGTGCTGGAGCCAACTATCAGAGTAGGACGAGAAATACGCGTACTCGCTGAAGATGTCCGTTGGCGAGACATACTCCTCAAGCTGCACCAGGAAGCACTGATCGCAGACGTAGACGTGAAGCGGATAAAAAGCCTCCATCGAGTTCAGCTTTTCACGAGAAACGTAGCTTTCGCACAATGGAGACATGCCCAGATCCACGAAGTTGTGACGCAAAGGGGCGCAGCAGAAACGGCATACGCCCTCGTTTGGCTGCGACAACGTCCCAGCGTTCATATCGAGTTCCACGACAACAGGCTTTTCAGTGTACGTAGTCAAGCATCAACTCCCATGAACGCAACCGAACAATCCAGGAGTCTAATCACAATTCAGAACGCCCTCTTCCGAAAGTAGAAGTTTGCATGCATCTGCATCTCTTCCAGCATGCTCTTGCGGCCGCCAATGATGCTGCGAACCAAGGATCCAAAGACTGAGATCTTTTCGCGCACTGTAAGCCGCGATTGCACCAGGATTTGCAGGTAGTCGGCCTTAAGATGCAGGAACGGCCACGGCAGCTTTTCGCCACGTCCATTCCAGTAAACCGTTTCCCAACTCAGGTCTTTCACATGTTGGCTGGAAGAACGCTCGTGCAGGCGACGGAAGAACAGGTACTCGGGTACTTCGAAAAACTTACCTACAAGGCTAAGCTCTCCTATGACCCGGAAGTCGCCACCGGGATATGCGGGCATCAATCGAGTGCGGGCAAGCGCTTCGGTTCGGATCAGCCCCAAGATCACATTCGCCCAGTGCCCCCGCGGGCGCAGAACGTACCGGAAGCGCTCTGCTGCCGACTCGGAAATTAGGTGCCATCCGGGGTCTTCAATGCTCAGCGGTTCACCGTCTACGTTGATGAAGCGCGTTTTTGGATAAGCGATCACTATGCTGGGATCCGAGTCGAGCACCTGAACGCAGCGTTCCAGGTAAGTCGGCGCGTAGAGATCGTCCGCCGGCGACCACTTGAAGTAATCGCCCCGTGCAAGCCCGAAGATCCGATTGTGGTTCGGTCCGAGGCCGACATTCTTCTCATTTCGGTAGTACTGCACCCGCGGGTCTTTCGCGACGTACTCGCGCCCGATCTCCTCGGTTTGGTCCGTCGAAGCGTTATCCGAAATCAGGATCTCGAAATCACAGAAGGTCTGGGACAGGAACGAATCCAGCGTCTCGCGGAAAAGGTCCCCGCCGTTATACACCGGAATGGCAATGCTTACTCGAGGGGGTCGGCTCACAGAAGTTCCTTGTCTACACCAGCGCGTACTTCGGTACCCCAAAACCATTGGGCAACCCAAATTCCAGCTAAGTAGGCTCAAATACCCCGCCTAAGTGCATGAATCTAGGACAACAAACCAAACCTTCGAGGTGCTCCGCGAGCAGCAAAGATCCATCAAAGTGAACTTCAATGCACATTTGTGCTACTCGGGTCTCCGGGCGAAAGTGATCGGGGCACTGCCTCATCCAAAAGCTTGGATGTCTGTTGTAGAAATTCGGTTCTGGACGCATCTGACTTGAGGCAGCAGGATTGCAACCGGCTTGGCTCGGGAGATGTGCCTCGGGCAAAATTTGGCCGTGCCGGCCGAAGGTTGGGGTTGAGTTTTGCGGCTTGTACCCGTTGCTACCACACACCCCAGCAAGGCACTCGCAATGGCGACTATCATCACACGAAAACTCGCCGTGGCTGCGATCGCGGTTATGGCTGTAGCTGCAACTGCAGACTGGGGTGCGCGGCACACTAAAGGTCGCGCCAGCGCGGCATCATACGAGAGAGCGTTGCTCGCCTGGAACAGCTCTGAAAACAGAGTAGCGATCAATCGTCCGGCGTTTTATGACAGGAACGGGAGTGCTTTAGCTCCTGACGTCGGTTCGAAGCACTATTACGTTTCGCTCTCCGGCAGGGATTCCAACGATGGCTCCCTGAAGCGCCCGCTGGCGACGATAACCAAAGCAGCGAAACTGGCGACACCCGGAACAACGATCCACGTGCTGCCGGGCACTTATGAAGGAGAGATTCTGACGAAAGCGTCAGGAGCTGATGGCCGCCGGATCGTCTACATCTCCGAGCAGAAGTGGGGCGCTAAACTACGCACCTCGAAGGTTGGCGACACGAGTGTTCATTGGGACAATTACGGCGATTACGTGGACATCGTAGGTTTCGACCTGAGCGGGGTGCATTCCTACGGCATTTACAACCGCGGTTCCTACGTGAGGGTGATCAATAACCACGTCCACGACTACACGCAAGTCGCCTGCGGCAAGGGTGGCGCCGGCATCGAGCACGGGGCCAGGAACGCGAAGTATTCCGGTCACGACAATGACACGATCGGCAACACGGTTCACAACATTCGCCCGCCGGTCGATTGCAAGCAGGCGCACGGGGTTGGCATCTACCACGCCGTAGCCGGCGGCCACATCTACAACAACGTCGTGTACAACACCGGGAAATCAGGCATACAGATGTGGCATGCGGCGACTCGCGTGATCGTGGCCAACAACACAGTTTTCGATAATCGGTGGAGTGGCATCCTCGTCGGCAACGAAGGCATGTGCTGTGGAAGCAGTACTGGCGTCAACGACAACACGGTTGTCGTCAACAACATTGTTTTCGCGAACGGCAGAGACGGCATCGAGGAATACGGCGAGACTGGCAAGCATAATGTCTATGCGCAGAACCTGGCCTATGGCAACAAGCGCATGAATGTTCACCTTCAGAACGGCCTTGCCGCGCTGGACACTGTCACTGCACATCCAGGCTTCGTGAAGTACGACCCTTCGAGTGACGGAGGTGATTACCGTCTTAGGCCGAAGAGCCCGGCGATCGGGAAATGCACCCGGCTTGGCGCTCCCCTGTACGACATAAATGGGCAACCACGGTTTCGGTCCTCAAATTGTTCGCTAGGTGCATATGAGAGCACGGGAAACTGAGTCGTGCTCGAGCTGTGTCGCGGAGGATGAATGCTGGTTGACGGAAGCGGGTTCAAACAGGGCGAGCTGGAACTCCATAGACTTGAAACGGATTCGCACGCGATTTACTGGAAAGGATTGGTCTACATGGATGGGTGCGAAGCAGGCCCTGCTTCCATTCGCCGATTCGCCTCCAGTCTATCGGATGTAGCGAAAGCTTCAATTGCGTTGAGGGGTACCTATTTCGTTCTGGTTCGCGACAAACTTTCTGGCGATACTTTCGCATTCGTTGATCAGACAGGTCTGTTCCATGCATTCGCCTCGGACACCACGATTTCGACATCACTGCTCGAACTCGCTGCAGACGAAAAGCTCGCTTTCCCGGACATGGATCCCGAAGCAGTGGCTGATTTTCTCAGCTACGGTTACCTGACCTTCGGACGAACGCTTTTCACCGCAATCAGGAGAATCCAACCCGAACAGGTAGCCTGCATTTCACCCAGAACTTCCGTCGTGATGAGGGCCAGGCCCGTTCGCCCCTTGGGCGCAACTCCAACCCACACAGTTGAAGAGGTCCTAAGGAACCTCGCGACCGCCGCTCGCGGTGACCGCGTGAGCGTGGACCTAACCGGCGGAGTGGACACGAGAATTGTGGCAGTCACTCTCGATTATTTCGGCGTGCCCTTCGAGGTGGCCCATGCCGGACTGAAGGGTAACCGCGACATGGAGATTGCCGCGGAACTTGCGCATGTGCTGAAAAGAGATCTCGTGATCACCTACCACAATGTGGAAGATTTCGACTCAGTGCTTCCGGAGTTATTCACCGTTTGTGATGGTCTGCTCGATGTCGCTAAAGACCATCTCGGTCTTCAAATGCAGCATGATCGTCTGGCTCGAGGCGTCAGCTTGGTTGTAACCGGTGACGGTGGAACGCTGCACAAAGATCACTACTGGCTACATGATTTCCCGTTTTATGCAAAAAGATGCACTGACGTAGATAAGCTTATCCGTTACAGGGTCGCCCCCATCGAGCCAAATTACGCCATTTTCGCCCCCTTCTGGGAGAAGATCGCTCGGACATACCGCGCCCGGGCACGCGACTTCGTCCAGAATCTTGTCGCTGGTCGCAACACCGAGACTTTCGACCAGGTGTACTTTCACCTGCATACCCGAGATAACCTTGGACGTTTCTCAACGAATCATGTTCGGCTACTAAACGTCCATTCGCCTCTGGCTGACCGCGACGCCGTCACGGCCTCATATCATCTGCCTCGCAGCATGCGGTTCTTCAACAGGTTTCATCGTGAATCGCTTACCCGATTGAATCCAGCCGCCGCACGGGTGAGGACTTCCGAAGGCGGCGTGAGTGCCTCTGCCGAATGGTCGAAAATCACGGCTGACCTGTCGAAATACGCAGCGGACAAACTTTTACGCATGCGCAAGAAACTGGCGCAGCGGTTCCTGAATCAACCCTACAAGCAGCAGGTTCCTGTCAGTGGCAGTCTCCACCCCAAGATGCGATCGTGTTCAGTGATGAAGGACGCCGTCGAAAATCTGCGAGATCGACAGATCCTGAATTCCAGCGTGACTCTCGAAAACCTGCCGAACACCTATCTTGGAACGGTTCTCACTCTACATCTCACGTTATTGCAGCTTGAAGGGATCGTCGGGTCGACGCACGCGGCTGGCAAGCGAGCCTAAGCCCCGCGGTATGTCTCCATCCGTACACGACCGTCGCGACGCGGTACACGCATTCCACTTTTGATCTTTGTTGTTGCACCTTTGTTGCACACGATGTCGGATTCGCTCGTGGCGCATTTGCGTGTTTCGGACCGCAGGGTTCTACCTTACACACCTGAGACGTCTCTATTCAGTTTCGTTTTCCTCAAGACAAACGCGGCGCTTTCCGACTCGGGTTACGAGCAAACTCCTGAGATCGGCAGGGGTACGCGTGCGTGCTGGTAAGCATCCTACGAATGCGTCTTTTCGGCATGAATCGTGCAGTCACTCTGGCTTGCCCCGGGGTTTCGACTCGTTTGTAAATCGAAGGAGTCGGCCCTTAGCGCTAGAGCTGTGTAGTGCTCTGCAGACCGAAAACAAAGGGGGCGTGATCGTTCGTTGGTGGTCATGAAAGTGCTTTCTTCATAGCCGACCCACGAGCGCCAAATCGCCCACGCGAAAGCTCATTGATGCCGCGAAGAATTTGTTAGGCCTGATTCGGAGGCTCTTTTAGAATGCCCGGAACCGCCGCACGCCACAAACGACGGAAGAACAACAGACCGGCTTATCTTTTCGACCACACCAGCGGAGCGACGAACAGTGCCGACGCTCACCGTTCACCTTTCAGCACTTGGCCACTCTCTCGCACAAAGCGGGCCATGGATTTCGGGATTGCAAGCGTGCTCGTAATGTTGCTGGCGCCCCTGATGGTAGTCATTGCAGTGGCAATAAAACTGACATCTCCGGGGCCAGTATTCTTCTGCCGTTCGCGGGTTGGCAGATACGGCAAGCCATTCCCGATGCTGAAGTTTCGGTCGATGGTCAACGATTGCGACGGCCCTCGCCTTACTTGCAAGAACGACACGAGAGTCACTTGGATCGGGCGCATCCTCCGAAAGTTCAAATTGGATGAACTTCCGCAGCTATTCAACGTGCTTCAGGGCCAAATGAGCATGGTCGGCCCCAGGCCTCATCTGCCCGAGGTTTTCGTATTGAACCGTCAGCAGCGACATTTCCTGCACTTGCGTCCGGGCGTTACAGGGGCGGCCAGCTTACAGTTTCGCAGAGAAGAAGAGTTTCTGGTGGATATGCCTTGGGCCGAACTCCAGAAGTACTACATTACTTCCATCCTCCCCCAGAAGATTGCAATTGAATTGGACTACGCAAGAACCGCGACTTTGTGGACTGACCTGAGATTAATCATCCTTACTGCGCTTTTTGGTTTGATTCGTCTCGACCGCAAACACACGGACTTGAGTGGCGGCATTTCAGAAACCATGAGTACCGAACATCGGCTGAGCCAACCGGAGCCAAGCAAAAATATGGCTGCATGACTTTGCTCCGTCGAAACTTAACCGGCAAGTCGGAACTCGGGCTCCTGGTCGTCCTGGAAATTCGGTTTTCGGACTTTCGCAGCTTGGAGAACTTTGCTGCGCGGTCGGATCGGTGTTGATGAATAGGCTTTCTATAGCTTCCCCGATGATTTCAGCACAAGAACGACCGCTGAACATCTTGTGCGTCTCCCAGTACTATCCTCCGGAGATAGCTGCGGGGGGAATTCGGATATCGGAGCTTGCACGTCATTGGTCCACTCAGGGCCATGACGTGACCGTTATTACCGGCGTACCGAATTACCCGACCGGGATCGTCCCTCAGGAATATCGCCAGAAAAGATGGCGACCCTTTTTCGAAGAGCGCCATGATGGCATACGTCTGATCCGTACCTGGCTCGTTCCTCGGCCGAATAACGGAGTCGTTGATCGGGCCCTGAATTACAGCTCGTTTTGTTTTTCATCGTGTACAACAGGCCTGTTTGCTGGCAGGCCAGACGTGGTCATTGCAACATCGCCACCGCTTTTGGTTCCTGTGGCAGGCTCCTGGCTTAGTCGATGGAAACGAGTCCCTTGGATTTTTGACGTCCGGGATCTGTGGCCCGAGTCCCTTACGGCCGTAGGGGCTGGACACGATCGTTCCCTGTTGAACCGCTCTCTTTCTCAGCTAGCGGATTTTCTTTATCGGTCCTGCAGCAGAGTCGTAATCGTGTCGCCTGCGTTCAAGGAGCAACTGGTACGTCGCCGGGTCGCCGCTGAGAAGATTGACGTGATCGAGAACGGTGTCGAGGACGACATCTTCTTCCCTGGGCCAGCCGATCCCGACATCCGGCGAGAATTCGAAATTCCTGAGAGCAGCTTTGTTGTCTGCTATCTAGGCACCATTGGGATGGCGCACGGGTTGATGACACTTGTCGACGCAGCCACCAAACTGCGCGACACGCATCCTAATGTGGTTTTCCTCATGGCGGGTGGCGGTGCGGAATCCGAGCGCTTACAGGCTGAGATCCGAGCGCGACAGTTGACTAACGTAATCTATGCTGGCGTCCTGCGGCGCGAACGTATCCCCGACGTGATACGAGCTTCAAACGCTTGTGCAGTGTTATTGAAGAAATCAGACCTTTTTGCGACTGTCATTCCGACCAAGATGCTGGAAGCTATGGCATGTGCGCGCCCAGTCATCCTCGGCGTGGATGGCCATGCACGCCAGATCGTCGAAGATGCGCAAGGTGGCGTATTCGTTGAGCCGGAAAACGCCTCAGCCTTTGCTCAGGCAGTGGCTGAGTTAAGCGTGCGCCCGGAGTTGTGCCAGCAAATGGGAGCCAATGGGAGACGCCATACAGTGGAGCACTACTCCAGGCGGAACATGGCAGCTCGCTATTTGAAACTCGTCTCAGGCTTGCGTTGCAAAGAACCTAAGACTGAGACTGTCGAAGCGGCTGCCTGATCTGCCAGCTCCGATCAACCATTTGAGGCTTCGTCCCAAAAAAGAACCCCGCCCATAATGGGCGGGGTCAGGCTGCTGACGAACCCACCCTTTTTCGGGGTGGGTTCGGTGTTTTTACAGGACTTCAGTGTCGAGAGTGAGGTTCGCTGTACCACGCCGATGCGAGCTGCAGGAGGCGTATATAGGCCGATAGAACGGCCGAGAG
>DASPIK010000046.1:0-23796 GCA_035629075.1 Terriglobales bacterium
GAATCCGTAGAAGGGGACGGTATCGGTCATGTTGGCAGAGAGACCAGGAACTAACGGAGCCAGCGGCGCTAATGCTGGAGAAATCGTCGGTTCTGCTTTCTCATACAGAATTCCAAGGCCCGGCCGCACGAAGAACGTCACTTTCTCGAAACGACGAATGTTGATCTGTGGGCCCGCAGCAAAAGTATAAGTCTTGGCGTCGAACGGAACTTTGGGGTTTGCTCCTGCAGGAAGGTGGGGCGCAAGGAGACCCGCCACTTTGGTGTCCGCGAGTTCGATCGTGCCAGGGCCGGTGAAGATGCTGAAATCTGCACCCAACGCGAGCCAGCGGTTCACGTTTACACCAAAAGAACCGTTAACGCCGTTCTGTTCGAGCGAAACTGCCGGAGAGCTCAGGTGAGAATAGCCAACGAACAGATCGTAGCGATTGAAGGACTGCTGCTGGGCCGCGGCAGATACGACGAAGCCCGTCATCAAAACGAGAAGAAGGAAAACCAATTTACGCTGCATTGCTGTTCTCCAGAGAGGAATTCTTACAGCTTGCGGTTCAGAAACACGTACAGGAGGACCAGGAAATATCTTCCCCACACTACCCCACGGCGTAAGCATATGACGTTTTCACGAAGTCGTGTCCTCGATTTTCTACATGAGTTATGCGTTCTGTGCAGGAATGGGAAAGTCACTGTTTACGGCCGACGTAAAGACCGGCTATTCCCAGCGTGAACGGCGTCCACGATACGTTCCGAAAACCCACGCTTCCCATGCGAGCAACCATTTCAGCCGGCGCGGGAAAACGTTGGACGGACGCGGGCAGATAAGCGTACGGTCCCTTCACCCCGGAGATCAGTGTGCCAAGGGCAGGTAAAAGGTGTCGGAAGTAAAGCCGATACACTTGTCCGCAGAAGCCGTCCGGCTCGCCGAAGTCAAGAATGCCAACCTGTCCTCCGGACGAGAGAACTCGGTGAATTTCGTGCAATCCCGCATCGTAGTTGGCCAGATTGCGAAAACCGAACGCGGAAGTCACGAGGTGAAACATGCCGTCAGGAAAAGGCATATGAAGCGCGTCCGCCTCAATCCAGCAGAGTTTGGCGCCGTTTGGCTTAGTCATTGCGCGCTGCAGCATCGGATGCGCGAAATCGGCCCCGAATATACGGGCCCCGCTGCCTTCCGCCCGCCGGTGCAGTGCAAAGGCCATGTCGCCGGTACCACAGCACAAATCGAGCACCCGGGTATCAGAACGCCGCAACACGCTTTCAAAACGGCGCGCTGTACGCCACCACCAGAGGCGATCGATGTTGAAGGATAGTAGGTGGTTCAGCAGGTCGTATCGCGGTGCGATCGTGCTGAACATGCTCTGCACCGCCGCTGCGGCGGAACGTTCGTCGTTCGGGACGGCTTCTGCCGGCGCTGCACCGGTCACAGTGAATTTGCTGTCGTTAGATGTGGGCACGGGTTCCGTTATGCTTGCGACAAATATCTCAGCTCGTCGATTGCTTGCACGACCGCACGTTCAGGTATGTCGGGCACGACCTCAACGCGTCCGATCTCGAGCGGCAAAATGAAATGAACCACTCCGTTCGTGGTTTTCTTGTCGGTCTTAAGCCGGCTGATAATCTTCTTTCCTCGGGTTTCCACCTTCGGCAGCGGCGCATAAGCAAGAACAGTCGAGATGATACGCCGAGCCGTGTCAGCATCCGTGCGTTGCATCGCAGCCGCGATCATCGACGCAGCAACCATTCCCCACGCTACGGCTTCGCCGTGCAGGAACTGCTTATATCCGGTTTCCGCCTCGAGCGCATGTCCGATCGTATGTCCGAAGTTCAGGATGCGACGCAGGCCTGCTTCGCGTTCGTCGGCCGAGACAACGTCGGCTTTCACCCGGACGCACTCGGCAATCAACCATTCCAGCGCTGAGGGATCGCGCTGCAGTATGCGCGTGCGTTGATCCTCCATGAAGGTGAATATCTCCGGATTGCGGATGATGCCACACTTCAAAGCTTCATAAAGACCTGACCGGTATTCGCGCTCTGGGAGCGTGCTAAGCACCCCCGGATCCACCAGAACACCCCATGGGTGGTAAAAGGTCCCAACGAGGTTTTTGCCGGCTTTCAGATCGACCGCGGTTTTGCCACCAATCGACGCGTCCACCTGTGCAACGAGGGTCGTGGGAACCTGAACGAAATCGACACCACGCATATAAATCGAAGCGATGAAACCCGTGATATCACCAACAACACCGCCACCCAACGCTATGAATACCGACTGTCGGTCGGCGCCGCGGCGTATCAACTTGTCAGCGAGTTCCTCGATCGTATTCAGGTTCTTGTAGCGCTCTCCGTCGCCGATCTCGATGGTTTGGTGCGGAACAGTTGCAGCGTTCAATGCGTCGGAAAACCCGGAGCCCCAGTGCTTCTTGATGGGTGGGGTAGTGATCACGAAAAATCGTGACCGGTCCGGAAAAAGCTCTCGAATGCGCTCGCCAGAGCGCAACAGCAGTCCTTCTTCGATCTCGACGGCATAAGGCCGTGATTCTGTCCTGACTTCAACTCTTTGCACAGCATCCATCATAGCGTATTCAGGGTTCAACAGAGCGGCTGGGGCAATCTGCAAGCGCCAGGTTTGTGCTCCCCGTGGAGAAGGTGTCCGAGATGCGGGATAACTCAACATCACAAACAACCACTCTCGTTGAGTGGTAACATTCGCCTTGTGAAAGGTTTGTCGAAGGAAACGGATTTCATCGTCATCGGTGCAGGCGTTGCAGGTCTTCGCGCCGCGATCGCATTGGCTGAAGCGGGACGGGTATTGGTCCTCGCCAAGCGAGAAGTTACTGAGTCGAATACGCAGTACGCGCAAGGCGGAATTGCCGCCGCTCTAAGCGACGAAGACGAAATTGGTCTGCATCTGCAGGACACGCTTGCGGCCGGCGACGGCTTATGCGACTCGAACGCCGCACGGGTGCTCGTTGAGGAAGGTCCGGCGCGAATCGAAGAACTGATTGCTTGGGGAACCGAGTTTGACCGCAATGGCACCAAGCTATCTTTCACCAGGGAAGGCGCCCATAGCCGAAATCGAATCCTCCACGCCCATGGCGACTCCACAGGCCGTGAGATTGGGCGCGCTCTCTGGGAAAAGGCTCGCACCCTGAAAAGAGTCTCAATTTGCGAGTTCGAGTTTACGACCGATCTGCTGCTCGACGATGGCCGCGTAATAGGCGTTTCGCTCATCAACGACGGGGGCGAAACGCATCACGTGCTTGCCTCGGCGGTCCTACTGGCAACCGGGGGACTCGGACAGATTTACAGCGATACGACTAACCCCGACGTGGCAACCGGCGATGGCGTCGCTATGGCGTATCGGGCAGGCGCGGAGATCAGCGACATGGAATTCGTGCAATTCCATCCGACTGCGCTCTACCTGAAAGGTGTTCCTCGTTTCCTGTTATCTGAAGCCCTGCGCGGCGAAGGCGCCTACCTTCGCAATGCCGAGTTGGACCGGTTCATGCCGAAGTATCACCCGCTCGCCGAATTGGCGCCTCGAGACGTGGTGGCTCGGGCGATCGCACACGAACTGGAAACGAGCCGTGCAAAGCATCCGGCGGTGTATTTGGATCTTTCGCACCTGGCAGGCAAACGGATGGTTAAGCGCTTCCCGCGCATCTACGAGACCTGCCTCAAGTACAACGTGGACATCACGGCCGACCTGATCCCAATCCGTCCTGCGGCTCACTATGCGATGGGCGGTGTTCGAACCGATCTTGATGGGTCGACGAACTTGCCGGGACTCTACGCGGCGGGCGAAGTGGCATGTACGGGTGTACATGGCGCTAACAGACTCGCCAGCAATTCCCTGCTTGAAGGCCTTGTTTTTGGTGCACGCGCAGCTAAGGCCATGAGCGACTTGGATAATCCGAAAAACAGGCTGAGCGTCAGTCCTGAAGACAAGCGTTCTCGCGTTTCGCCCGACCCGTCCAGCAAGGCCGAGGAGAGTATCCGCTGCATTCAGCAGATCATGTGGCGGGACGTAGGAATTGTGCGTAACGCGAAAGGGCTGAAAAGGGCCATCGAGCAACTGCAGGAGATGAAACCGATGGTGGACGTCGTCGGCTGCCGTCGCTGCTGCGAAGCACGAAATATCCATGAGACAGGCCTACTCATAGCCCGGTCGGCATTGGCTCGCGAGGAGAGCCGAGGCGCGCATTACCGTACCGACTTCCCCACGCACAATGACGCGAAGTTCTTAAGGCATTCTGTCGTTGCAGGTAAAAGTGTCAGGTTCGAGGCAAGTGAGGTCGCGGCCCGTTGATCCGTAATAGAGGGGCACTATGCCCCTCCATCACGGTGCGGACCTATTCGCTTTCCGCCTGGACCAAAGTAGGTTGCTTCTTCGGAAATACTAGTGACGCGACGACCGACAGCGCAAGCACGGCCGCGACGATCCCCAGCGCCCATCCCGTCGGTACGATGAAGAACGTCGAAATAAGCATCTTCACCCCGATGAACGTTAGGATCGCCGAAAGACCGTAGTGCAAATGGTGAAAGATGTCCATCATGCCTGCCAAGGCGAAGTACATGGAACGCAGACCCATGATCGCAAACACATTGGACGTATACACGATAAAGGAGTCGCGCGTGATCGCAAGAATCGCCGGGATAGAGTCGGCTGCAAACAGGACGTCTGTTGTCTCAACTACAAGCAGAACCAGGAACAGCGGTGTCGCGCACAAGCCCATCTGCGAGCGAGTGAAGAATTTCCCCCCAACGTAATCGTGCGTGACCGGCATGACCTTGCGGAACCAGCGAATGACGGGGTTGTTTTCCGGATGAACCTCGGTTTCCTTTTGTAAGGCCAGCTTAATTCCCGTATAGATCAGGAACGCTCCAAACACGTAAATGATCCAATGAAAGCGATGGATCAGGGCAACTCCGGCGTAAATAAAAATGCCTCGCATCACGAGCGCGCCAAGGATGCCCCAAAACAGTACCTTGTGCTGAAACTGGCCGGGAACCTTAAAGAACCGGAATACCAGTAGGAAAACGAACAGGTTATCAACGCTGAGCGCCAGCTCAACCAGGTAGCCTGTCGTGAATTCGAGTGCGACCGGTCTGCCTCGCCAGAAATAAACCCCAATGGCGAAGGAAGTGGCCAATGCGATCCAGACACCCGTCCAAGTGAGCGCTTCTCGGAACTGAACGACGTGCGCCTTGCGGTTGAGCACGCCGAGGTCAATCGCCAGCATGGCGAAAACGAATAGGTTGAAGCCGATCCAGAACAACAGTTCGTGAGATTCCATGGTCTACTCTGATTGTAGAGAACGTGCAGCAGCTTGTCACATCTCTACGTGCCATCTTCGAGAGTGAAAGGCACACGTGTTCTGCCAAACCAATCGTTTCAATTCCGTAAGCTAAGTCGCTGGTCTATATGGATTTATTCAGTCGTCGGCACACGCACCCTGAAGGCTGGTCATGGGAACAACTTCATTAATCCAGCGGCTGCAAGGTCGGGCACGAGAAATCGGCGTTCTATGCCGGCAGCCCGGCAAACTGCTTCTGCCGCTAAGTACCCGCTTCGGACGGCGCTTTCCATTGTTGCTGGCCAGCCGGTTGCAGTCCAGTCACCCGCGAGGAACAACCGGGACCAGTGCGTCTCAGGGCCAGGACGGTACGCATCGGAACCGGGCGACGGCGAGAACGTTGCGTGCACTTCCTTGATAACGGTCGACTTGAGCACTTGAGCATGGCGGACGGCGGGGAAGAACTCGGCTAACTCCTTGAGCGCCAGTTCAATGGTCTCTGCGCGCGGTTTCGAGAGAAGTGTTTTCGAAGCACTGATGACGAGTTCGACGTAAGAACCCCGATCAGCTTCACCCGGCGTAGTTCCCTCGCGCCGCTCCGTGTGAGTCCCAAACGACTCAGATACAGGAGTCTGGCTTTGGATCTGAGACTTGTGAAACATCCACTGAATGGTGCGGTCCAGTAGAACGGCGTGATCCAACTCAGTGATTTTGCGGTCGAACCAGAGGTGCACTCCCGTTATAGGTGAAGTTCCGAACTGGTTCAGCGCCCGACGCAGAGGGAGTGACAGCGACTCATCCGGCAAGACGCGCTCCAGCGTGTTGAACGGCAGCGCGAGAACAGCGAAGTTGTAACACAATTCGCTGCCGCCAACGCAAAGTCTGACGCATGAATCGGAGTTCGCCGGACCCGTCGCGTTCAGGTTCGTTTTGCCGCCTGCGCCACACTCGCTAGAAATGCTGGGCTGCACTGCTTCAACGGACGCTCGCAATTCGATGTGCCCGCCGTGACCCGTGATGTAGTCACCGGCACGGCTGTAAAGATCCGATAGCGGAACAACCGGCACGCCCATGCGGCCAGCTGCGGCCGATTTCAGAAACGATTCGCGAAAGACCAGGGCGGCGTTGGATACAGAAACACGGTCGAGGTCTTCATTCAACGCGCTGACCAGTACAGTCTTCCAAAAGCGATCCACGGCTCGCTCACTCTGGCCGTGGCGCCTAAGCCATTCCAGAAAATTAGACCCGTCGTCTTCAGGAAGGCGCGGAACCAGGGCCAGCATGGCCCGAGTGATGGCCATTTTCTCTTTCAGCGAGAGCATAGGCACTCGCAAGAACGAAGGTGCGGCATGCATTGGCGCTGGCAGGGCTGAAGGGCCGATCTCTGATCTGCGTCCTCCGGGTTCCAAAAAGGTCAGGCGGTCATACCAGCGGATCTGATCTTCTACGCCGATCCGGCGATACAAGTCGATGAGACTCGTGCAACACCCGAGTAGCACGTGCTGGCAGTTATCGACGACTTCCGCTGTGCCGGGGTGCTCATAAGAGGAAGCGCGTCCACCCAGGTAGGGGCGCCGCTCGTAGACCGTCACATCGAATCCGGCGTCGGAGAGCGCACACCCGGCGGCCAGGCCCGCGAGACCGCCTCCGGCGATTGCCACCGTCTTGCGTTGATTGCGGGTGCTCATAGGAGTCGTCGCCACAGTCCTCGAGCTAAAATACTCAGCTTTTCGCGAGTGGTGAGACGAATCTTGTCGCCGAAGACGTTATATTCATTCGCAGCGATCTTCTCGAGCAACCGGCGGTAGATTTCGACGAGCGTCCAGAGTGCGGGCTGACTGTCCTCATCTATGAGTGGGAGTAGCCTTTGAGCGGACTGATAGTAGTCGCGAGCACGCTGCGCCTCAAACTCCAGCAGCGGTCGCAGGCGAACCGGATCCGGATTGAGGAATTCCACATCCGAGATGCCAAAGCGCTGCAGGTCTTCTTGCGGAAGGTAGACTCGCCCCATGAGCGCGTCTTCTTTGACATCACGGATGATATTGGTTAACTGGAAGGCAATGCCGGTTTGTTCGGCGTAGCGTTCCGCTGCGGGATCCTTATAGCCGAATATATGTATGCAGGCCAGACCGACTACTGAAGCAACGTGGTAGCAATACCCGTACAGGGCATCAAAGGTAAGGTACAGCACGGCAGGAGGCGGCGCGTTCAGTGGTCTCGGCTCGATCACTGGCGGAATCGCCTCGTCGAGGTCCATGGCCGTACCGTGAACCAACTGATCGAGCAACTCCACCGGTATGTTATATCGCCTTGATGTGTCGGCCAACGCAAGCAGAACAGGATCGTCCGTAGGCTGACCGTTAACGACGCGGTGCATACGCTCGCTGAGTTCCGCGAGGCGCACGCGTCTTTCCTCAATCGGCAACGTCGGGTCGTCGCTGATATCGTCCGCTTGGCGCATGAATGCATACACCGCGCAGAGGGCGTTCCGTTTGTATCGAGGCAGCGCGAGAAAGCCGTAGTAGAAGTTCTTCGCCGCTGAACGGGCGATGCTGCGGCACACCGCGTAAGCGGCACGCAACTGAAGCGAATTCGTTTTGTGGGGAACCTCGGCGCGCTTTTCGGCTTGAACGTGAGACTTCATTACGCGACGAGCCTCCTTAGCGCGGCACGTGCTACGAGGGACAGTTTGCGAAGCTTGGAAATTGCCGGGCGCGACCTCAGCACATCGAAGTCTTGGTGTTCAATGGCATTGAGGATCTCCAGCCCTCCGCGACTGAACAGTTCAATGTCTACGGCCAGTTCGCGGTCGACCTCTTTTGCCAGGGGCAGACCACGCTCGAACCACTCGCGGGCGCGATTGACTTCGAAGCGCATCAGTTCGCGAAATTCGGACGTGAATCGACGTGCTCCAATCTGATCTTCCGTTACGCCGAACCGGCTCATGCTCTCGCGCGGCAGGTAAATGCGGCCCTTTCCATAATCCACGCTGACGTCCTGCCAGAAATTCGCCAGTTGAAGAGCTGTGCAAGTGTTGTCCGAGAGCTCTTGGCGGTAATCTTCGCGGTAGCCACAGATGTAGAGTACGAGGCGGCCTACCGGGTCCGCTGAATATCGGCAGTATTCCCGAAGCTGGTCGAACGTGTCATACCGCTTGACGGTCTGATCCTGACGAAAAGCACGGAGCAGGTCGACAAAAGGCTGCTTGGGAATGTCGCAGGCACAGATAGTGCGGCTGAGGGCAACGAAAACGGGATGGCGTGGGCCAGCGGGTCCAGTTGGGACGTCAGAACAGAACCAGTCGGTTCCTTTCTCGATGTCTACGTTTGTATCTGGCGGGAACTCATGGATGTCGGGGTCCCGGCCCACACTGGCATACGTAGCGTTCAGTTCTGATTCCCAAAGATCGAGCAGCGCGAGCGATTGTTGCGCGTCGCCAACTTCGTCGCCGAGGTCGTCGGAGATGCGGCAATAGGCATACACGCTGTGGAAGTGCGGGCGCAGGCGCTCAGGGAGGAACCACGTCGCTACGGAGAAATTTTCGTAGTGGCTTCGCGCGAGACGTTCGCAGTAGGCGTTCGCTTCTTCGAGCGAGGGTGCCTGGTCGGGAATGCGGTACTCCGGTGGAAGCTTTGACCACGCGGATTCCAGCAGTGCTGGGCTGGGCGGAGTGCGGGTGAATGCACACGTATCGGACGTAGCGGAAGGTCCTTCATTGCGCTCAGGATGACTGAGTTGATCGTTCGCAGAGCCGGAATCGGATACACGGGCTGAGTGCAGCCCGTGTGATTCGGATCCGTTGCTGGGGGGAGGGGCCATGTTTTGCGGTTCCGGGTGACCGGCCCTTACTGACCCGGGATTATGGCGGTCTTGATGTCGCCGTTACGATTGAGCATGTGGCGGAGGACGCTGTTCAGGCTCGACAGCGGAGCTTCGCCCGTGATGTAGTCAGTCCCTTTGATCTTCTTTTCAGCAATCAGAGCGAAGGCCTTTCGCACACTCTCAGGCGTGTGGTGGAACGTGGCCTTTAATGTGATCTCGGAGTAGTGCAGGCGCTGAGTATCGAGGCGCACTTTCGTGCCGCTGGCGCATCCGCCAAAGAAATTGACCGTACCACCACGGCGAACCATCTCAATAGCCGACTCCCACGCATCGGTGCGGCCAACGGCCTCGATAACCACATCGGCGCCACGCCGGTCCGGCGTCAGCGCGCGAACGACCTCAACGGGATCATGAACCTGCGTGATCTGAACGATCTCATCTGCTCCAAGCCGCTTCGCAAAGGCCACCTGAGAATCACGCTTGACCACCGCGATGACGTTGCACCCAGTCAGCTTGGCTACCTGCATGAACATCAGGCCAATCGGGCCTCCACCCATCACGGCTACGGTGTCGCCTATCTCCACGCCAGTCTCGTGCAGGCCGCGTAAGACGCAGGCCAGCGGTTCAACCATCGCCGCCTCTTCATAAGTGACATTGGCTGGGATGGCGAGCATGTTCGTTTCAACGATTCGCCTGGGGACCTTGATGTACTCGGCGTATGCCCCGTTGTTGAAGAGAAGATCCTGGCAAAGATTTTCCTGATGACGGGAGCAATAGAAACACTGGCCGCAAGGGGCGGAATTGAGCGCAACGACGCGCTGGCCTTTGCGGAAATTCTTTACTCCTGCGCCAACCTCCTCAATGACTCCGGCCAGTTCATGGCCGAACAGCGCCGGGGGTACGATCATGCGCGCGTGGTATCCGCGCTGGTACACCTTCAGGTCCGTGCCGCAGGTCAAAGCGACATGCACCTTGATCAGCACTTCCCCGTCCGCAACGCGCGGAATTGGCACCTGTTCAATCTTGACGTCCTCCTTGCCATAGAGGACGGCGGCTGTCATCTGTCCGTTCACTAGCGATGTCCTTCCCACTTGCTGCCCGGCTGAATCATGAGTTTCAGCGTATCCGGTTGGGGGTGGGCAGCCAAGCTCAGGGCCTCGACGGCTCGCTCCAAAGGAAAACGGTGGCTAATCAGCCGTTCCAGATTTGCTTCGCGGCTGAACACGAACTCGACCGATTCCTCCTGCAAGTCAATAGAAGCACTGTACGAGCCCAGAAGGGCCTTTTCCTCAACGCAGACGGCCGCGGGGTCAAACTTCGCCTCGCTATGTACGGTTTGCGCGAATAACAGAACCCTTCCGCCCGGACGCACGGCGTCCAAGGCAGCCGGAATTAAAGCGTTCCCGCCCACGGCCAAAATCACCGCGTCAGCCCCGCGCCCATCGGTACGGTCCAGTATGGACTTAACCGCATCAGCGGACGAGGCATCAATGGAATCCCCTAGGCCAAAGCCTTTTGCAATTGTAAGCCTCTGAGGGAACAAATCGGAAGTTATTACCTGTGCACCAAGCCGGCGTGCGAGAACACCTAAAATGATGCCGATTGGGCCTTGGCCGATCACGAGAACGACCTCGCCGGGGTTCAAGTTAAGCGTCTGCACACCTTTCATGCAGGTATTCACGGGCTCAACGAACGCTGCCTGTTCCCAAGACACCTCGTCGGGTATTCGCACTACCCCGCCCAACCGGACAATCCACTCCATTACACGAACGTACTCGGCGAACCCACCGCCGCTCGGTTCGAATCCGGCGGTGGCGCCGACTCTCTTGTAGGTCGGGCACTGTGCGAAAACTTTGCGAGCGCAATAAAAGCAATCCGGCTGATTGCAAGGAATATGGTGGAATACGAGAACGCGGTCACCTGGAAGAAACTTCGTCACACCCTCTCCCACCCGAACTACCATTCCGGTGGTCTCGTGTCCGAAGATGCGCGGGGCAGAGTGCGAACCGGTGCTGATCTTCTTCAAATCCGTTCCACAAACACCGCAGCTATGGACACGAACCAGAAGTTCGCCCGGCCCAATCTCAGGGACTGGCACGGTCTGCATGCGAACGTCGTCTTTGCCGCGATAAACGGCTGCAAGCATAATCGTAGGAACTGCCGCAAGTCCTTCGACTGCGGCTGGGTTAGCAACAACACTCATGGGACGCGAATACCCTCAATAGTTGCGGCAGGACGCACGGACTTCGGTCCGACTTGCCACTTGCCTGATTCGATTAGATTCCGGAGCACACGACAAAGCTCCTGAGAAGCGTGGGCACTGTTCAACGCGAATTGACGAACCGTCCCCCAGAGCCGCGGATGCAAACCTACGTGTGCAACGAATTTTCCCGTCAAGAATCTACCTTCATCGTCAACAAAACGCTCCAGATCGGGGACTGGGAAATCGGCGTCATCCGAGATCGCCTTGACGGCGGTGAATCCGATCTTGTGTCCTTCAGCGACCTCGGCCACCGCAGCGGCTTCCATGTCCACTGCGAGACCGCTGTGCTGGTGGGCGAGCAACCGTTTGCCCTCAGGACCGGCAATCCCTGCTGCGCTTACCAATGTGCCTGATCCGTGCCCCGTGTTGATCCGGGCACCCGTTCGCGAGTTGACGATTGTTGCTGGGACAAGCACCTGGCCAACTTTCATCTCGGGGACGAGCGCTCCAGCAAGTCCTGCTGAAACAACCACCTGAGGAGTTAGGATCGAGATCGCCGACTCCGCACATTTCTGGGCCGGACCGAAGCCGATGCCGGAGCAAACGACTGTGGTATCGCCGTGCTGGAACGTCCTGTAAACCCCGGAATGACTGTTGTCGAGCACACGCCAACCCTTTACAAGAGGCGCAACCTCGCGTTCCAGGGCGGCGATGATGACGACCTTAATCGACATAATTGTGATTCCGGAACCACTCCACGGCACGTATAAGTGCAGCATCTACCGGGACGATCTTCCAACCTAACTCACGTTCGGCTTTGCTCGAACTGACAAACATCTTCTTTCGTCCCATTCGAACCGCGTCGACAGTAGCTCGAGGTTCTCGATGCAGCATATAGCCGCTCACGCCAGTGTCAGCCACGGCAGCGGCAAACGCGACAGCATACGGCAGGCGGACTTTCGGAGAAGGTAACCCAGTGATCACCGCGAGTTTGTCGAGGATCTGCTTCAGTGTAAGATTCTCGCCACCCAAAATGTATCGCTCCCCCGACCTTCCCTTCTCAAGGGCGGCAACATGGCCGCGAGCGCAGACGACAACGTCAACCAGGTTCAAGCCGGTGTCCACGTACGCAGGAAACTTTCGTTTGAGAAAGTCCACAATAATACGACCCGTCGGGGTTGGCTTGATATCCTGCTCCCCCACCGGGGTTGTGGGATTGACGACCACGACGTCCACTCCGTCGCGAGCGGCCTCCAGCGCCACCTGTTCGGCAACGAATTTCGATCGCTTGTAAGGGCCGATCATGTCCGCCATTGTTACAGGTGAATCTTCATCAGCCAGCGTGCCGTCGGCGGTAAAGCCCATGGTTGCGACACTGCTGGTATAAACGATGCGACGAACACCGGCCTCCTGCGCAGTACGGATTACTCCTCGCGTTCCACCCACATTCGCGCGATACATGTCTGCGGAGTCGCGAGTCCACAGCCGATAATCGGCCGCTACATGGAACACGACCTCACAACCCGACATCGCAGGCCGAAGCGAATCCGGCTCGCGAAGATCGCCTATAACACGATCGGCCGGAATTCCATCGATGTTTTCCGTCCGGCTGGTTGCACGAACGAGCAGCCGCAAGTCAGCACCAGAGTCATGCAGCACGCGAGCCACATGGCTGCCCACAAAACCAGTCGCACCTGTAACGAAAACCTTCAAAGTAGAATCCAGCTGTCAGGACTCAGCAGTTCAGCCATGGACGGTTCGCACCCATCCTTGGCATTGGCGCGCCTCACCAACGGTGCTCCTGCACAAGGCAGCAGGAGAACTAACAATCCGCTCACAAGTAAACGTGTCTTGACTGTCGAGCGCTAACTGCTCAACTAAACAGTGTAAACGCCACCATCTTCCAAGTATCACCAAAGCGGGCGTTCTTGGCAGTTGCCGCACTGGCCTCGTATCCGGAGTGAACCAGGCAGTTCTCGCAGCGCGGGTCGCGTCCGTAACCGTATCGCTCCCACTGCGTCTTGTTCATGAATTCATCGAAGCCGGCGTAATGTCCATCCGACATCAAATAACACGGTGCTCGCCACCCTTTGGTGTTGTACGTCGGATTTCCCCATGCCGTGCACGTCAACTCTCTCTTGCCTGACAGGAACTCGCTATAGATGGGCGTATTGATCAGCGGGAAACGCTTCATCAGCCGATCGACATTCTTGAACTTCTCCCGAATCATCGCCCGATCCAGGAAGATCTCTTTCGTTTGTACGGCACTGTACGAATATCCAGGCGATAGTGTGTGTCCGTCTACGCCCAGGGTCGCCAGATGTTCATAGAGCGCCTCAATCTCGTTCATGTCCGTTTCAACGTACACCGTCGTGTTGGTTGTTACCCGGAAGCCACGCTGCTTGGCGGCCTTGATGCCGTCGATGGCGGCGTCGAACACACCGTCTCTCTCAACCGCAAGGTCGTGCGACTTCTTCATTCCGTCCAGGTGCACGTTGAAGCAAAACCGGTTATCGGGTTTGAACTCGTCAAGCTTCTTGCGCATGAACATCCCGTTGGTGCAAAGGATGACATGTTTCTTGCGCTGTATCAGAGTAGCGACCAGTTCGCCGATTTCTTTGTAAATGAGCGGTTCGCCACCGCAAATGGAAACAATCGGAGCGCCGCAATCCTCAGCGGCTTGCAAGCACTTGTCAACGGGGATGACCTCGCGAATCGTGCTCTCATACTCTCGAATGCGTCCGCAACCGGTGCAGGTGAGGTTACACGCATGCAGCGGCTCAAGCATCATGACAAGCGGGAACTTGTCGCGTCCTGCGAGTTTCTGCTTGACGATGTACTTCGTTAGATCAGTCGTCAGTACTATAGGGAAACGCATGAAAGACCAGTCTGTCTCGTATCTCTCGTGTTAGAACCCGGCTTTAAGCTACCGGACATGTGAAACTCTCGCTAATTCACGCCTCTGTTGCTGCTGAGCGCTTCACAGCTTTACTGCCCTGCAGCGCCTTAAAGCCCATAGCCTTGGAATACGCCGCTAAAGCGATGAGTGGAAAATACTCGGCGTACATGTGGTACTTCAGATAGAAAACTTTCGGGAACCCCGTCCCGGTGTAGTAGTCGTCCTTCCACGAACCGTTCTTTCGCTGGGCGCTGATGAGATACGCTATGCCGCGCTCGACCGAGTCGCTTCGCGTATCGCCAGCCGCAAGCAGGCCCATAACCGCCCAGGCTGTTTGGGAAGCAGTGCTTGGACCTTGTCCGCGTGAATCTGGATCGTCATAGGAGCCCATGGTCTCGCCCCAACCGCCGTCTGGGTTCTGAATACTGCGGAGCCATTCAGCAGCCTGCTGAACATAGGGTTCGTGATGGTCGATTCCTATCGCTTCGAGGCCGCGCAAACAAAGCATCGTGCCGTAGATATAGTTGCAGCCCCAACGCCCGAACCAGGAACCATCAGGCTCCTGCTCTTTCTTGATGAATTCTATGGCTCGCTGGACATTTGGATGATCATCCGTGTATCCATACGCCGCCAGCATCTCCAACATGCGTCCGGTGATGTCGACCGTAGGCGGGTCGAGCATGGCATTGTGGTCGGCAAAGGGAATGTACTGGAACACGACTCGCGTGTTGTCCTTATCGAAAGCCGCCCAGCCGCCGTTCTTGCACTGCATCGCGAAAATCCAGTCGATCGCTCGGTTCACGGAGTCGTGCTGGTACCGCTCGTTCGGATGTTCGACGTGAGTCAACGCCAAATTGACCATGCCGGTGTCATCCACGTCGGGATAGAACTCGTTGTTGAACTCGAAGTACCAGCCGGCCGGTGACACGTTATTTACTTTAACTGCCCAATCGCCTTTATGAGTGACCTGCT
This sequence comes from Terriglobales bacterium, assembly GCA_035629075.1. Lineage (GTDB taxonomy): Bacteria > Acidobacteriota > Terriglobia > Terriglobales > Acidobacteriaceae > JAEZPW01. The sequence goes on from DASPIK010000046.1 coordinate 15,187, forward strand.
TTTTCAGCACCCAATCGGCTGCCGCGATCATGCGCGGATCTCTGCGCGACACCCCTGCTTCCCCTAATGCGAACATCGCGTAAACCGTGTCCCATACTGGCGACTTGCAGGGCTGCATGCGAAACGTGTCTTCTTCCTCGATTCCGAGTTCCTCGAACTCGTCCATCGCGCGTATAAACTGCGGGTCGTCAAGGGAGTAGCCGAGGCACCGCAACGCGATAATCGAGTTCATCATCGCCGGGTAAATCGCACCCAGGCCATCGCTCATCTCGAAGCGCTCCAGCATCCACTTTTCCGCCTTTTTCATTGCAATGCTGCGCAACGGGCGGATATGCACGCGTTCGAAGAAGTGCGTCAACTGGTTCAATAGCAGGAAGAAGTTGCGCCAGCTTACAACCTTCCTGTCCCAGGACAGGTGTAAGTTGATGTTGTGCATGTCCCCGCCGGGGAACAGTTCCTGAACCCCCTGCTCTGGCGCGATCTTCTTGAATGCTTTCCTGGAATAAACGATCGATAGGGGAATGAAAATGCCGCGAGACCAGGATGATATCTCGTAAATGTTGAACCAGAACCAGTTCGGAAAAAGGACGATTTCCGGCGGCACTGCGGGAACAGCCCACCACTCATATTGTCCGAAGAAGCACAGATAGATCTTGGTGTACGTGTTGCACTTGGTCGGACCACCCAGCCTAGTGATACATTCGCGAGCCTCAACCAAGCGGGGGTCATCGGCACTATAGCCGCATAGCTTCAGAGCAAAGTACGTGAGAACTGAGGCGCTGATCTCCGATGGGCCGCCGGCGTAAACAGGCCAACCACCATCATCATTCTGATGATCGAGCATCCACCGGCAAGCCTTGTACATTTTCTTCGGATCGCCGGTGCCGAGCAGCGTGTGCATCATGATGTACTCGGCTTCGAGGGTGGTATCGGCTTCGAGTTCGCCGCACCAGTAACCTTCTTCGTGCTGTCTCGAGAACAGGTAGCTCCCGGCGGCGTCCATGGCAGCGGCAACCCGACCGCTCATGTCGTCAACCTTGCCGAACCGCATCTCAGCTTTCGCGTTTATCGCCTCGGAGCTTTCACCCATTCTGCTATTTCTCCGCCCGCACAGTCGCTATTCCAGAGTCAGCCGATGAACCAGCTACGGGAACGCCGGAAATAGCATCGACGATCTCCGGTGGCAGTCCGAAGCGGACGTTCTCTGGCATGACTTCTACTTCGCGGACGTCACTGTATCCTCTGGTCTGAAGATAGTTCACGACCTCTTCAACGAGACACTCCGGAGCAGATGCTCCCGCCGTGAGCGCCACAGTCTTGGCACCCTCAAGCCAGTCCGGTTGAATCGACTTATAATTCTCGATCAAGTACGACGGGGTGCCGAGATTACGTGAGACCTCTACCAACCTGTTCGAATTCGAACTGTTGACTGAACCAACGACGAGCAACAGATCAGCACCCACTGCGGCGTTCTTCACCGCTGTTTGCCGATTCTGAGTCGCGTAGCAGATGTCCGATGCCGCAGGGCCAGTGATGTTGGGGAATTTGCCTCGCAGCGCCGCGATTATGTCGCGGGTCTCATCCAGGCTCAGCGTTGTCTGGGTCAGATAAGCGACACGATCGGGATCGGGGACGCTGATGCTCTCGACATCTTCTGCAGAGCCGACAACCTGTGTAACGGCAGGTGCTTCGCCTAACGTGCCCACCACCTCGTCATGATCGTGGTGGCCGATCAGAATCAACGAGTATCCTTGTTTCGCAAACCGAACTGCTTCCACGTGGACTTTTGTCACCAGAGGACAAGTAGCATCGATGACACGTAGGCGCCGGTGCTCGCTTGCTTCCCGCACTTCGGGGGCAACTCCGTGAGCGCTGTAAATGACACGTTCGCCTTCCGGAACTTCCTCCACTGTGTCAACAAAGATCGCGCCTTTCGCCATTAGTTCTTCGACGACATAGCGGTTATGAACGATCTCTTTGCGCACGTAGATCGGGGGCCCGAAAGTCTCCAGCGCGATGCGTACGATGTCAATCGCGCGTACGACTCCAGCGCAGAAGCCACGCGGCTTCAGCAGGAGCACGGTCTTCGGTTCGGAAGCAAATGTCATTTAGTGTCCAAGTATAGTCGGAGCTGTCCTAAACCTTAAAGATGCAAAACTAGCGTGGGTTGCTGCATCAGTCGAACGTAACCATCAGAAATGCCAAGGATTAGCATTCGCCGGTCATTTCGACGCGGTGAATGGCGCGCTGCGTTGCGTACAAGACATAAATCAGAGTACCGGGCCGGAGACGAGCCTCGCCCGTCTCTGGCCATTGGACGCATCAACACGTTGAAAAACACACACCCGTGCTCCCGCCGTTCACATGCTAGACTCATGCCTTAGGCGCATGCGCATACTGACCCGTTACATTCTGCGCGAGGTCCTGTCGCACGCCGCCATAGGCGCGGCGGTGTTTACCTTTATCTTTTTCATGCGTGACATCGGGCGCATCCTGGAGTTGATCGTTCGCCAGAGTGCGCCACTGTCCAGCGTGATCAAGGTTTTCGCCTATACCCTGCCCGCCACGCTGACCTTCACCATACCGATGGCAGTCCTGGTCGGCATCCTGATCGGGCTAAGCCGACTGGCAGCCGATAGCGAGATCACCGCGATGCGAAGCTCCGGGATGGGTGCGTTAGCCTTCGTGCGCGTCATCTTCATCCTGGTAATCGGGGCATGGTTTCTGGCACTGTTCAACAATGCCTACCTCGCTCCGCGCTCTGCAGCAGCACTGGACCGCCTTCAGGCCAAGCTCACCGCGTCTCAAGCATCTTTCGAGATTCAGCCGCGAGTTTTTTACGAAGACCTAAAGAACTACGTCCTTTACGTACAGGATGCCAGCCCCGGAGAGGGTGCGGCGCTGTGGAAGGGCGTGTTCCTCGCCGATATATCGAACCCGTCCGCGCCGAGAATCACTGTCGCGCACGACGGACTGGTGATCAACGAGGGGGGCGACCGGCTTAGGCTTCACCTACGTCAAGGCGCGCAGCACGAAACTGTCGCTAAACAACCCGACCAGTACCAGGCGTCAACCTTCGCGGCAACCGACATCGTTATCCCACTGCCGTCGTCCGATAGGCCAAAGACCCGACAAATCACTCCGGTGACTCAGGCGGGTACGGTCGAACTTTGGCGACTCGCGAAAGCGGAATCTGATCCGTTCAAGCAGCGTCTACTCTTGATCGAGTTTCACCGGCGATTAGCTTTCGCCAGCGCCTGCCTGGTGCTGGCGCTAGTTGGAATTCCGCTCGGTCTTTCATCCAAGAGGGGTGGAAAGAGCACAGGGTTCGTGCTCACAATCGCGCTGGTCTTTCTGTACTACTTCGCCATGCTGGCCGGAATGGCTTTGGCGCGTCAGGGCCGAATGCCGGTCGCGCCTGCGATCTGGATGGGGAACATTCTGTTCCTGATCGGCGGATTCCTTCTGCTCTGGCGCGTAGACAAAATGCCGATTGAAATCGCGTCCATGAAAAGCATTTGGGCGCGGCTGAAAACCGGGTTAGGTGCGAAGTTGCGGCTCTCACGAGGGCTGAGCAACGGAAGTCCTTATGATCGCCTGATGCCCCGGAGACGAGTTCTTCACACCAAGTTCCCGCTAATCATCGATGACTTGATCCTGAAGGACTTCATGCTTTACCTGGGAATGATCCTGGCGACATTCCTGGTGCTCCTGCTGGTGTTCACGTTTTTCGAGTTGCTGAAGGACATCATCGCCAACCGGGTCCCGCTGATACTCGTAGGCGAGTACCTGATTAACGTTACGCCTTACATGATCTACAACATGATGCCGCTGAGCGTGCTGCTTGCGGTACTCGTAACGTTCGGTCTTATGCAGAAATCGAACGAGATCACGGCCATGAAGGCGACCGGCATCAGCATTTATCGGGTGATCGTACCCGTGCTTACCGTCTCCATGTTGATCGCCATCGGACTGTTCGCGTTCGATCAGTTCTACTTGCCCAAGGCGAACAAGCGCCAGGACGCGCTGCGCAACCAGATCAAGGGCAAGCCGCCGCAAACGTACTTGCGTCCCGACCGTAAGTGGATCTTCGGCGAGAACAACACGATGTTCTACTACGAGTTCTTCGACGCGGATCAGAACCGGTTTGGCAGCATATCTGTATTCGAGTTCGACCCCGCCACGTTCGAGCTGAAAAAGCGAATTTACGCAACCCGGGCGCACTGGGGCGAGAACCTGGGCAAGTGGGTGTTCGAGCAGGGGTGGGAACGGTCGTTGGACGGTTCCACCGTCCATGAATATAGGACATTCGACGTGGCGACCTTCGCGGAAGTGAATGAGCCGCCTTCGTACTTCCTTAAAGAAGTTAAGCAGTCGTCAGAGATGAACTATGCCGAACTGAAGCGCTACATTCACGAATTGCAGCAGAGCGGCTTCGATGTTGTGCGGCTGCGCGTCCAATTACAGAAGAAATTCTCTTACCCGCTGATAACATTCGTAATGGCTGTACTCGCTATCCCATTCGCCTTGTCGACAGCAAAGCGAGGTGCTTTGACAGGTGTAGCGGTAGCGATAGGAATAGCAGCCGTATACTGGATTTCCTCTGGTCTGTTTGAGGGTCTCGGAAACGCAAACCAGCTCCCCGCGTTTCTAGCCGCATGGTCGCCCGACGTGATATTTGCGCTTGTAGGCGGGTATATGATTTTAAAGGTGCCGACGTAAGATCCGTGCACTAGGCGGAAGCGGAGGCAATATGAAGATCAAAGGGATTGCGAGTCTCGTCATCGCTGTCGTAGCTGTGGTCGGGCTGGTTCTTTGGATTCCGGCGTTGAAGTGGTTTCTGTTGGGCGCCTTCATCCTTGGCGTGGGAATCACGTTCATCCTGCGCGCATGGTACGCCCGACGTCCGGTAAAAGGCCCCGACGAGGGTGTTCGTTTGCACTTGAATGACTGAGTCGGCAATTGAATCATTACGCCGAGGCGGCGTCAACTTTCCTTCGCGTCGTACGTGAGCTTTGGGCCCTTACTCGTAAGTCGTCTATCCTCTACAATTCATCCATATAGCTATGCTGAGTTCACTGCGTCCCCTGTTCCCCTACGTCAAGAAGTATCGCTGGCCATACTTTTGGGGCACTTTGTCTGTACTGGGGAACAACCTGGTTTGGATATTGTTCCCGCTCGTGATCAAGCGTGCAATTGACGGACTTAACCAGGGCGTCACGCGGGACAAGTTGATCACCTACTCCCTTTTGCTTGTGGCTGTCGCGGCGACGAAGGGCATCTTTCAGTTCCTGACGCGCTGGATCGTGATAGGCATTTCGCGAGACATTGAATTCGACCTGCGCAACGATCTCTTCCATCACCTGGAACGCCTTTCTTTTTCGTACTATCAGCGGAACCGTACGGGCGACATCATGGCGCGGGCGACGAATGACCTGAATGCCGTCCGAATGCTGCTTGGCCCGGCCATCATGTACTCGGCTAATACGCTGGTGTTCACCATTGGCGCCCTGATCTTCATGTTCAGCATCAGCCCCAAGCTGACGCTGCTGGCTTTCACGCCCCTGCCAATCGCCAGCATTATCGTGCAGTATTTCGGCCGCCAGATACACGAACGATTCGAACGTATACAGGCGATGTTCTCGGATATCTCGGCGCGAGCCCAGGAGAACTTCTCCGGAGCGCGGGTGATTCGAGCGTATGCGCAGGAACACGCAGAAGTTCGATTGTTCGAAACGGAAAACCAGGAGTACATATCGCGAAGCTTAAAACTTGTCCGGATCAGGGGAATGTTGTGGCCAACTCTCCAGCTAATGCTCGGGTTGGCCATTGTTACTGTGCTCTGGATAGGCGGACGCGAAGTGCTTTCCGGACGCGTGAGCGTAGGTGGCTTCGTTGCCTTCAACACTTACATGGTGCAGCTCACTTGGCCGGTGATCGCCATGGGATGGGTCATCGACATCTTCCAGCGCGGAACGGCTTCGATGGGGCGTATCGCCGAAATTCTGCGTGCCAAGCCTGAAATCACCGATTCGGCTGCCAAGCCAAGCAGCGATGGTCAGCCTCGCGACATTCGGGGCACGATTGAATTCAGGAACCTGAACTTCTCGTATGACGGTGTTCCGGTTTTGCGTGGCATAAACCTGACCGTTCCTGCCGGAACGAGCCTGGCGATTGTCGGTCCGACCGGGTCGGGAAAATCAACGCTGGTAAGCCTTATCCCTCGTATCTACGACTCCGCTCCCGGTTCGGTGCTGATCGACGGCCGACCGATCCGCGATTATTCGTTGGAGACTCTGCGGCGCAGCATCGGCTTTGTCCCGCAAGAGACTTTTCTGTTCGGAGATAGCATTCGGGAAAACATCGCTTTCGGTGTCGAGGATGCAACCGATGATCAGATAAAACTTGCGGCCGAGGCGGCAAGCATCTCTGCCGACATCGAGGGCTTCCCTGAGAAGTACAACACCACCGTTGGTGAACGCGGCATCACTCTGTCGGGTGGGCAGAAACAGCGTACCGCCATCGCGCGGGCCATCATCCGCGATCCAAAGATTTTGATTCTTGACGACGCGCTGTCGAGTGTCGACACGCACACCGAAGACAAAATACTAAACCACCTGCGAGAGATCATGCGCGGTCGCACGACCATCTTCATCTCGCATCGCGTGTCAACCGTGCGAAACGCCGATAGGATCGCCGTGCTGCACGGCGGACACATCGTTGAGTATGGTTCGCACGACGAACTGGTGTCTCTCAACGGCTACTACAACGACCTCTACAACAAGCAATTGCTAGAAGAAGAGTTGGCCGGAGCCGTGGATTAATACGGAGACGTCACCGCGCCATGTGACCGATGCCCTCGCGTCCGGTGACCAGTCTGGACTACGTTGGCTTTTGTCTGGGAGGTGACGTATGTTCACGGACGTCCCGGCCCGCATCCCTGCCCGAAATATTCTCTTCGCCACAGACTTCTCGCCGTGTTCCGAAACGGTTTTTCCCTACGTTTGCAGCATCGCGCGGAAGAATGAGGCCACGCTTCACATTGTTCACGTACTCTCGCCTGAGGTGCTCAGCATTGATCCGCCACTAATTCTGGAGGCGCGGGAAAACGCCGAGCGCCAAATGCAGGACCTCGCTGCCTCGGAACAGCTCGAAGGAGTGCACCATACCGAGGTAGTCGCCAGCGGAGACACAACCGAAACCATAAACGCGATCGTGCACGACAACGACATTGACCTGGTACTGGTGGGCACACACGGACGCACAGGCATTAGAAAGTTCGTCCTAGGCTCGGTGGCAGAGGAAATTGTTCGTCATGCCACGTGCCCAGTACTTACGCTTGGCCCGAGAGTGTCTGCCGAAGAACGCCGGGAAGCGAAGTTCAACCACATCCTCTTCGCAACCGACCTTGCCCGCGTCAATGAGCCCGCGCTGAAGCATGCGATGTGCATTGCCAACGAGTACCATGCGGCGCTCACATTGTTCCACGCGATTCCGACCGCGCCAGTAGTGGACGCCTACACTGCGGTAAGCGTTCTTCGTCGCAAACTGATGGAATTAGTGCCGCTGGAGCGCGATCGCAAGTTCCAGCCCGAAGCAGTCGTCGAGATTGGCAGCCCCGCTGAACTCATCGTGAGCGCAGCTGCCACACGTCACGCAGACCTGATCGTGCTTGGAGCACGACGTCCGGCTGTTTTAACAACTCGTCTGATGGACACGGCGTACAGGGTGATCGTCGAGGCGCCATGCCCTGTGCTGACAGTGGGCGCGAGTTATCAGGCGGCAGCAGCGTGATTTGCTGGTAGAACATGAACGAAGGGCGACGCCTCAATCGCCGCCCCTCGTTTGACAATTGGGCGACCAATTCCAGGCAGATCAGAGCACCTGCCAAATGGTATCCAGCACCGTGCCATCGACCCACTTCACGATAGCGACAGGCTTATCCCCCAATCTTGGTTTCTCGGGCTTTCCGCAGATCGCTTCGACGTCGTTCTTGATGTCTTGAATCGGTCGGATCGGCAGGCCGGAGCCCTTGGTTGCGTCAATCAGGTCTTGACGGCGCGGGTTGATGGCGATGCCCCGCTCAGTAACGATCACGTCAATCAGTTCGCCAGGTCCGGTGAGTGTCGTCACTTGATCCACGATCACGGGAATACGATCGCGGAAGGATGGCAGCGCGAGAATTGTGCAGCCCGAATAGAGGCAGTTCTGCCAGCCTCCGATGCCGTGCAACAGGCGTCCGTCGCTGTGCGTCACAACGTTGGCGTTGAAGTTCACGTCAACTTCTGTGGCGCCGAGAATGACAGCGTCGACCATCGAAGCGAAGTTGCCTTTGCCGTGAAAGTTGTATGAGGTGAATGGAGAGGTCGCGACGTGCCGCGGGTCGCTTGCGATCGACTTAACCGCATCAAGATCGAATGTCTGGCCGTCGAGGATGTAGTCAACGAGCCCTTCGTTGAGAAGTTCCACGAGGTACTTGGTGGAGCCGCCGCGCACAAAACGCGCTTTCACGCCGGCTTCCTTCATCATGTCCTTGAGGTACTGGACGAAGGCGAGAGCGATTCCGCCCGCGCCGGCCTGGAACGAAAAGCCGTTACGCATGATGCCGGC
>DASPIK010000047.1:0-27629 GCA_035629075.1 Terriglobales bacterium
AAGGATTCTATGGCGGAATGCGAGGAACTACAAACGGGTGGGCGGGCACTTAAGCAACGTTCAGTCGCTGCACTGAACGTTGCGAATACCACCGCCGAGCCAAAAGTTCCTACCGTCTAGTCTTTGCGATTTCTGGCGCGCGAGCGGCCTTGCCCTGAGGCGGCAAGTACAGGTGATGCTTCGTGAGTCCCTCTCGGAGGTAGTCGAAAGCGTCCTCGGGCGTGTTGCACATATAGAACAGATTCATGTCTTCGGGCGCGATCACGCCTGAATCGGCCATCGCCTGAAAATTGACTATGCGGTTCCAGTAGTCGGAGCCGTACAGAACCACGAAGATCCTCTTGGCCATCTTCTCAGTCTGGGCCAACGTCAGGATTTCGAACAACTCGTCGAACGTGCCGAAGCCGCCGGGGAACACGATGAGCGCCTTCGCGAGATATGCGAACCACAACTTACGCATGAAGAAGTAGTGGAATTCGAAATTCAGCTCCGGCGAAATATACGGGTTCGGCATCTGCTCGTAGGGCAGCGCGATGTTCAGACCGATGGTTCTGCCTCCTGCTTCACTTGCCCCGCGGTTTGCCGCTTCCATGATGCCGGGGCCGCCGCCGGTGGTGACCACAAACCGCTGCTTTTTTGAAGGCAGCTGCATGGACCACTCGGTCAGCAGGTAAGCAAGGCGACGCGCGTCTTCGTAGTAGCGCGCCATCTCCACTCCGGCGAGCGCAAGTTTCATCTGAGCCTGCTGGTCGGGAGGGGCAGGCTGCTTCGAACCAGGTTTCTTCAAAACTTCGAGCGCGCTCTCGGCGTCGGAGCGGCTGTGGAACCGTGCCGATCCGAAGAACACGACTGTGTCCTGCACTCGCTCGCGGCGAAAGCGCGCCAGCGGCTCCTGGTACTCAGACAGGATTCGCAGAATGCGACCATCGGAACTGTTCAGAAATTTCTTGTTCTCGTAAGCCAGCGGCGAACGGAAAATGTTGTTCTCTTCCATCGTTCTCTTTAGATGACGACCTTATCGGTAAAGAGGACAAGCATAACAGGCGGGAAGAGATCGAGCGAAACCAATCAAGAGATTACGTTTTCATTAGGTTGGTTTCTTGTCACGGTAGATCACGGCTTCGCGGATGCCGAGCCAAATGTCAATCAACCCAACGCCGCTGATGGCGCCTCGCACGAATCCGTTTTGCAATGCCGCTCGCAGGGTTGGATATGCGGCCAAGAGACTGTTTTCGCTCCACACTCGCGTCCACGGCAGGACGGCGAGCAGCATGCCAAGCTCGATGCAGAACAGCACGAAGATCACCAGCTTTAGGCGTTGTGCCCACACAGGTTCAGCGCTACCAGACTGTTCTGCTGGGTTCGTGCGCACCGGGCTGTGGGTTCCTGAGGGCTCGACATGCGAACCGTCGAAAACGTTCAAGGATTCAGCTCGATAAGGAACGTTGGGATCTGCGCTCAAAGCCGGGTGCACCTCATCACGCGCCTGCTCCTTCCGATCGAGGTCGTCAAACAGACCGGGTTGCGATGCGGTGCCGGGGCGCGGTTGCCTGCCGTTGGCCGTAGGATCCATACCCGAATTCTACGACTTTAGGGCTTTGATGCGTTCAGCAACATCGCGGTAGTCGATGTTTGTCCCGTAAACCTCCATGAAGTGGGTGAGTGCCGAGGCCCGGTTGCCGGCAGCCTCATGCGCGCAAGCTAATTCGTAGTGGATGGCAGTGGCGACCTCGTTGTCTAACATGCTGGTTTTGAGAGCTTTCTCGTACCAGCGTACGGCCGCCTCCGGCACTCCTTTCTGGAGGAAACAGTCTGCCAGCCACGTGTACGCCTGCATCGCCTGAGAGAAAGAATGCCCGCGTTCGATCGCCTGGCATACTTTCTGCAATTCGCCGATCGCCTCGTCCAACAGGCCCATTTCTTTGAATGCAACGCCCAGGTTGTAGTGAGTCTCGGGATCCTCGTTCGTGTCGGCCCCGGCCTCCATGCTCTCCTTGAACTCAGCGAAGATGTCGGAGAGCGCGCCAGGCGCGTCTTCCTCTTCAGCAACTACTTCAGTCGCCGCGCTTACCGAATGGTGCGATGGGACTGTAGTTGCAATCTTTATCGCCGAATCAAACTGAGGCGGGGATGAAGGCTGAGGTTTTAGCACTTCGCTGGCATGTTCCGTACCAGAACTGACGGCCGGTACTGGTACAAGCTCAAAGTTCTTGCCGAGCGACGCTTCGAGGTCGAGGACCAGCTTGTCGAGCGGGTCATCTTCGGTTCCGGCGCTTGCCGTGATCGAGGTTGTTGCGGCTTCGCTCGTCGGGCCAACTCCTATTGGTCCCTCGTCAAGGATTTCAACCTGCAATTCAGTTGGAATCGAAGCTGCTTCGCCCTGGTCGGAGGCCAATTCAGCCTTGAGTTCCGCCAGTTCCGGTAAGCCTGGGAAGGCGCTCTCAAAGCGCGCCATGGCCGCACGAGCCTCAACCCACATAGACTGCGAGATGTAGAACCGAATTTCGTCTAGCTGGTCTGAAGCCGCAGGATCGATGCCTGCCAACCCGGACGGATCGTCGAAGGAGTCGAAAACAGCTACGGTCTGCCCCGGGTCTTCCACACTGGACGGAGTAGGAGCTAACTCGGCTGCAGGCGACCCTGTGTCCTCGGGTGGCTCCAGTTCGACCATCTCGTCCCATTCGGCCGAGAGGTCGAATTCGTGAGCCGCCGACGAGGGTTCCTGCACCGACGGTCTGACCAGTGGTTCCGGCCGTGGAGTCGACTCGATTGCGGCGGCGGGAAGTGGTTGGGGTGCCGCGATAGGCTGAGTAGCTGCACAATCCGCAGGTATTACGGGTTCAGGGCTGGCCGGAACGGCGGAAGCAACTGTATTCGCACTTGGCTCTTCGGGAGCGAGTCCAGCCCTCTCGCGGTACCTCACGGCAAGCTCGGCGAACTGGCTCGCATCCGAAACGTGTCCCGCCTCCAGATACACGTTCTCGAGCACTCGACACCGGGCGGCAGCCTCGGCAGGTCGTCCAGAGCGGGCGTAGAGAGAAGCAAGTCGCCTATTTAGGCGAATGTCACGAGGAGCCTTCGCCAGTACCTTCTCAAGCGGCACGATCGCTTTTCCGGCAAGGTTATAAGAATCGAAGAGCTCCGAATCTGTGAGAGCAGCCTCGACCGCCTCGGCAATGTGAGTGGGATAACTCTGCTCGACTTCACCCGCAACCTGCACTTCTTCAATGGCGAACGCCTGCGCTTCCTGGTCGAGCGGCTGTCCGATCGTCCTCGCGTTGCTCCCCGAGAGCCGGGCTACGCATTGGCGATAGTTTTGTGCATGCTGGGCATTATCGGGCTCGAGCGCCATCAGCTTCTGGTAGTGGTCGCGTGCGCGAAGAATATCGCCGTCCTGCACGAAAGCGTGCGCGAGGAGCTCGGTAACCTCGACCACAAATTCGGACTTGCCTGCCCTGTGGAATAATTCAGCCAGAATCTCGAGTGCGCTGGTACTGGATTTGACGCGCGCGATGCACGACTCCAGTGCTTCGGCTAGACGCGCTGTTTGACTCACTAGCAGACAATCGGCATGTTCACGGTAGCAGCGGAGCGCCTGTTCGTGCGCGCCCGAGGCCATCAGCGCCTCCGCGTAGGCGGCGATTCCCGAAGCGTCGTTGAACACCCGGAGCATCTTGCGCGCGACCGGTTCGGCGTCGTCCAGTTTTCCGATTTCGAGGTACGCTTTGAGCAGCGTTTGCAGGCCGTCGGGCCGCGAGTCGATATCGGGTAGCTTTTCCAATATTTGCGCCGCGGCTGCCGGGTCGCCCGATTTCAGCTTGACCGTGCCGCGTAGCAGGATGGCTTGGCTGAAAGCAGGATCGATGCCGATTACACGCGCCAAGGCGTCGTCCGCCTGGTCCAGAGCTCCGCGCGAGAAAAGGCCTTCAGCATTGCGGAAATAAAGATCACGCGCCTCTGCGCTGCGGTTCAGGCGAACCAGTAGCTCGGCCAGCCTGCTCTGCAGCGGAATGTTCTCAGGGTCAAGCTCCAGCATCTTTTGAAAAATGCCGGCGGCCTTCTGCAACTCGCCATTGCGCAGTCGGAATTCGGCGACTTGCAGATATTGTGTGCGCGCATCGTTGTAAAGCCCTTGCTGAGTGTAGAGTTCCGCCAGTTTGAGGACGATATCCAGCGAGTTCGGATCCTGCTTGGCGAGCTTCTTGTAGAGTGCGATCGCCCTGACAGTGAACCCATCAGCCGCGTAGGCGTCACCGACTTTGCGGAAATATTCGGCGGCCTTCTCCGGGTTCCCGACGCGTGCATATAGGTCCCCGATGGCGTTCATTACCGTCAGGTCCTTCGGGTCTTCCTTAATTACTTTTTCGTAATCAGCGATGGCGTGATGCAGCTTGCCCTGTTTAACGTTCCTCTCCGCCGAGGCGAGGACCTTCGCCTTGTTGAAACCAAAGCCGAATACCATAGATGACCGGTCTCCGCAGCTTCATCTGCCACGCCCGGAATGTGTCTCTGCGGAGCGAAGCAATGAGCTACTCAGAATTGCCGCTAACAGTATCACACCCCTAAACACCCCCGGCATTGCACGGAGGGGCATGTACCAAGAGAAGCAAGAAGCCCCTGGCGGGTCTGGTGGCTACTGAGGTGCTGACTGGCTGACCTTGTTGTTTTCACCCGGTCGGAACCATACAATCCTGAGAAACACCTAACTCACATGGCCCGTATTCGTCACAACCGCATTTTTGTCCTTGTGTCCGTGCTGCTGGCGGCGAGTTTTGTCTCTGCACAGAAGACGGAATTCGTCACGCTGCCCCGCCAGACCATAGAAGAGCGACTTCGACTGGCACCGCGCAAGGACTCCGATCGACAGGCGCTCATTAAGAAACTACTTCTCGATGCGGGCTGTGCGCCAGAACTACTCCGCGAAGAGAAAGTTGGCTCTGCCGCCAACGTGATTTGTGTTCTTCCTGGCGAGAGTGAAGGTGAAATCGTGGTCGGCGCACACTTCGACCATATCAATAAAGGCGACGGTGTGGTGGACAACTGGACCGGTGCTTCGCTCCTGCCGAGTCTGCTTGAGGCCTTGCGTCAGCAACCACGGCGCCATACGTATGTGTTCGTCGCGTTTGCGCAGGAGGAGAAAGGTCTGGTTGGCTCGCGTCGTTACGTTGAAAGGTTGAACTACTCCGACAAGATGCGGGTTGAAGCCATGGTCAACATGGACACCCTCGGCCTGTCACCGACGAAGATGTGGCTAACGCAAGCCGATAAGAAACTCGCGAGCGCACTCGCGGCCGTAGCCGCAGCCATGAAGCTCCCTTGCACGGTGATGAACGTTGATGGTGCAGGCACGTCCGATTCGGAACCATTCAAGAACGCAGGCATACCTTCGATCACCATCCACTCCGCCACTCCCGAGACGATGCCGATCCTGCATACCCCGAAGGACAAGCTTTCCGCAGTTAATCTCGACGACTACTACGATAGTTACCGCTTGATTTCGGCCTATATGGCTTATCTTGACCAGGTAGTTGAGCCGCGGCCCCCGGGAGCAATCCCAACCTTAGGTCCTTCGAAAGCAAAATAATAGATGATCTAGAAAACCGAATAAAAAAGGTCGCTGGCGACTTGGACACAGCTCTGCCCTCGTCTAATAATGGGTTGGTCATCCTGCCGAAGAGGTCCCGCAATGCTCACCGGAATTCGTACTCCGAACGCCGATCCCGCTGGAAAGGAGGAAACACCTCTTGAACTGCTGCTGGGCTGTCACCAGCGGATCCGCCACTTCACGGCTATCGCGCGGCGCATGGCTGAGAACCCGACAGCGTCGTTAGACGAGATATCCGAAGCTGCCGCAGCCGTATACCGCTACTTCCATGTGGCTTTACCGCTGCATGAGGCCGACGAGAACATTTCACTCGATCCTCGGTTGCATGATGTAGCGGAGGTGAGTCAGGCGTCAGAAGAGATGGTTCGGCAGCACACGGAGATCAACCGCGTGCTGAAGCAGCTCCTGCCCCTGTGGGACGCGCTCTGCCGCGAACCGGAGAAGCTTCCGAGGTTCGCGTCGCGGATCATGCACTTGGTCTCGGAGTTGGAACGGTTGTGGGACGCACACCTGTGCCTGGAAGAAGAACAGGTGTTTCCGGCCATTCAGCGCCTGCCCCGCGAGGAAGTTGCCGCGATTCTGTCGGAAATGAAAGAAAGAAGAAGGTCCGAGACCAGGGCGATAGCGTAAAGGCGGCAACAACTGTTCACCAGAAGTAATCAGCGGTTGGTCCAGAACCGAAAGGTGCTTAGTCATCTCTCGAAACCTGCTAATTATTGCTTTTTCGCGAATTACTCCTTCCCATGCTACCCTTCGCGGACGTGAGAACCGCAAACGTGCTGTTCGCCTTCGCCGCATGCGTATTGCCGCTTTTCGTGTCAGCACAGAATAACGCGCCCGCAAACAATAATCGTCCTCGCGCACGCGATCTGGGCATTCAGGTTGGTGCCCTGCCGCCCGGGCCGATGAACGCAATTACCGACGTTCCGGGGGTACGTGTCGGTCATGCCACGATCGTGCGAGGCGAAAACGTTCGCACCGGAGTCACCGCCGTCCTGCCGCACGGAGGCAACTTGTTTCGCGAGAAAGTCCCCGGAGCTGTTTTCGTCGGCAATGGCTTTGGCAAGCTGATGGGATCGACTCAGGTCAACGAGCTCGGTGAAATCGAAACTCCCATCCTGCTGACGAATACGCTGGCCGTTCCACGCGTTGCTGATGCGCTGCTCGACTATATGCTGGCGCTGCCCGGCAACGAGAACGTGCAGAGCGTAAATCCCGTCGTTGCCGAGACGAATGACGGCGATCTGAACGACATTCGCGGCCGCCACGTTTCACGGAATGACGTGTTCGCCGCGTTGCGGAGTGCAAGAGACGGTGCGGTGGACGAGGGCTCGGTTGGCGCGGGAACCGGCACCATTGCTTTCGGTTTCAAAGGTGGCATCGGAACATCCTCACGTCGCCTTCCGCTTAAGTTGGGCGGGTACACCGTAGGCGTGCTCGTCCAAACAAACTTCGGTGGTGATCTCACGATCGCCGGTGCCCCGGTCGGCCGGGAGCTTGGGCAGCGCCCAACCTACGACTTCGGAGCGCAAGGGCCAGAGGCCAGCCAGAGAAGGTCTCGCGGTAACGACGTTGACGGCTCGATCATCATAGTCATCGCCACCGATGCGCCAGTGGATCACCGCAACCTGAACCGCATGGCCGCGAGGTCGATGCTTGGTCTGGCACGCACAGGTGCCGCAGGTTCGAACGGCAGCGGCGATTACGCCATCGCATTCTCCACGGCGGAGTCGGTACGCATTCGTGCTGACGCCAAAACCGCTCGCTCGGTTCAGACTCTGGCTAACGATGCCATGTCTCCGCTGTTTCTGGCAGTGATCGATGCCACAGAGGAGGCCATCTACAATTCGCTGCTACGCGCCACTAGCGTCAGTTCGCGTGGTCGCACCATCGAAGCACTGCCAATCGAGAAGACGCTGGAGATTCTGCGCCGACACGCGATCGTGAAGTAAGCAGATCCGTGTCCGAAGTTGTTAAGGTGTCGACGCGATTCGTTATTTGGCCGTGGGGGAAAGGTCAGGCATCTTGGCCTTGTGTTCGGCCTGCCAGCGGTGCATGCGGTTGATGTGAACGCGGACGGTCACGGCCATATCTCGCAGGTTCTGCCTGGCGGGCGAGTCCAGCGGCATGGTCGACGCCATCGCTTCGCACATGGCAACGTAGGCTTCCAAGGCCACCGGGGCGAAAACATCCTGACCACGAAACATCATCACGGGCTCGTCTTCGGGAATCTTGCCGGTTGGGTCCTGAATGTGGTCGTAGTCGCTGCGTGCGTGCTTCATTTCGTTCCTCTGACTAGGGGTAAGTGTTCATTGTCTCAGAACTCCTGGAGATGTGCGTTGTGGATTTCGCGCGGGATGAAGTTTCGAGGACTCGCCATCAAGCTGCAGGCCTGTGCAGCTTGCGGCCATGACCGTTCGCAAGCGCTTCCTTCTCAACCTTCTTGATTTCGACGTCTTCCTGAATGGCCTTAATCTGCGTGCGCTCTTTCTTCACCCCCAGCTTGGTCTGGGCGTAAAGGCCCATGTAGAGGTTCGAGAGGAACGGGAATGCGAAGAAGGCCAGCAGGTATCCGCGCCAGTCCTGGTAGAGCAACTTGTATTCGGTCAGGAAAAGGAAAAAGGCCGTCACGTAATGGCTGAAGCAGTACTCGCACGTGAACAGGTAGAAGAACTTGCGCTCCCAGATGCTGCGCGCGTTTTCGGAGCGACGCTCGCAGTATTCGCGCAGCTCGCGAAAGACTTCTTCGTGCGTCACGGTCCAGGCGACACACGCAATGGGGATCGCCATGATGAAGAGCCAGACAACCTGAGTTCCGAGAGACATGGTTACCTGTTTCGATGCGCGAATGAACGCTGCGATTGCGAGTTGCACGTGAGCGGTGTCTAATTCACCCGGACGGGTGTTTCCGATGCGAAGATTTGCATTCAGGCGTTTGCTGCCGCTACTTAACGTCGTGGTTTATTTGGTGTTGATATACGCAGGCTTTGCTGGCGATCTCCGAAGTGTCTTTCAACGCAGGTTGGAGTCGTATAGCTCACAAGGCGTGGTTCTCGTGAATGCAGCTTGGCAAGAAGGCGGAGATGTGGGCTGGAACCCCGAGTACGTCTGCTACTGGGTACCCAAGGAGCACGAGCTTGCTTATACGATCAACCTTCCTGCCAGCGTTTCCGGGGGTGTGGTCGGGGGCGCTTTGTGGCGCGGCTTGA
Organism: Terriglobales bacterium; assembly: GCA_035629075.1. GTDB lineage: Bacteria > Acidobacteriota > Terriglobia > Terriglobales > Acidobacteriaceae > JAEZPW01. Next base: position 8,815 of record DASPIK010000047.1, read on the forward strand.
AGCTTTGGAAGCTGGACTGGGGCGTGTTCTGGTCCGAGGCTGTATTCATCGCCGTCTGGACGCTCGCCTTTGTACCCGTGTTCTGGTTTTTTGCTGGCCGCTGGGTTGATCGACAAGTCGGCATCTTGCCGCCAGTGCGATTTCGCCAGACACGAACTGCGAGGATTCTGAGGATCGCGTCTGCGTCCGTGTCAGGTGTTCTGCTGGTCGGGTACATTTGTCTCGCAACGTACGCCATGGTTCTTGCGAGAGATCTCGATGTGTTCGAGCCAACGGCAATGGGCTGGCTATTCTGGTTGGTTTTTATTACAGTCGTGACTACATCGAACCTTCGCAGCGCCATCCAGCAGTTGGTCACCGCAAGATGATCCTCTACTACATCACCGACCGCCGACAGTTGCCCGGCACAGAGGCTCAACAGCGCGAGCGCCTGCTGGCGAAGATTGCCGAAGCGGCGCGCTGCGGAGTGGACTTTATCCAGCTGCGCGAAAAAGAGCTTTCGCCGCGAGAACTGGTTGAGCTTGCACGTGGGGCCATGCGCCTCGTCGGGGAAGCCGATTCGAGACTCGAAACTCGACACTCGAAACTGCTTGTGAACTCCCGTATCGACGTTGCGCTCGCGGCGGGCGCCGATGGTGTACACCTGACCTCGACCGACATACCGGCGAGTGATGCCCGCGCGATCTGGGCCAGTGCCATCCAAAACTCCCAATCGGAAACTCGAAACTGGGTCGTAGCGGTTTCCTGCCACACACCGCAGGAAGTTCGTCTGGCCGAGTCGCATGGAGCGGATTTCGCCGTGTTTGCGCCGGTTTTCGAGAAAGCGGTTGCGCAGCTAACCGGTATAGGACTGGAGCAACTGCGCCAGGCGTGCCGTTCTGAGCGCCGCCCGATCGGGCCAGAAGGGATCGGAACAACACGCATGCCGGTGCTCGCGCTCGGAGGCGTCACACTTGAGAACGCTGAGCAGTGCGTGCGAGCGGGCGCGGCGGGTGTTGCGGGCATACGGCTCTTCCAGGAGAACGAGATAGCGACCATCATGGCGGATTTGCGCGAACGTCGCCCATAAGCTCGGTCGTGCCTACGGCACTTGATCCTCTCCTTCCCGACCGCTGGCGGCTTTGAAGGTTTTCCACTTCCGGCCCTCTTTCCACAGTGACTTAGGACTCGCAGGGGTTTAGAATCCGCTGCACTGAAAGCCGCAGAGTTTCATCACGGAGTATCTCTTATGTCACCGAATGGGTTCGCGCTTTCGGATGCGCTCGCCGCCGCCGAGCAGGGCGCGACCATCCTCACGGCCAACAAGCGCAGCTCGCGAACTCTGTTGCAGGCTTATGACCGCAGGCAGTCCGAGAAGGCACGGGTCTGGGCGACGCCTGACATCCTGAGTTGGGATGGCTTCGTCCTGCGCTGCTGGAACGAATTGGTTTACTCGGGATCGACTTCGCTGACGTTGCTCAACGCTGCGCAGGAACGGGCGCTTTGGGCGCAGATTGTTGGCTCGCACGGTGCAGCCGCGGAGTTGCTGAACCCGTCCGCCACTGCCGAAAACGCGCAACGTGCGTGGCGGCTGGCGATGGCCTATCGCGTTCCGCTCGATTTGCCTGTTTATCAGGCGCGTCCTGAAACCGCGGCCCTCGCTTCGTGGGCGGAGGCATTCGCTACCGCGTGCCGTCGTGCCTCGTGGATCGACGAAGCTTCGATGGCCGATGTGGTGCCAGGCGAAGTTCTGGCGGGACGTATTACATCACGTCGCCGCCTCGTGCTGGTCGGCTTCGACCAAATCACACCGCAACAGCGCGAGCTGGTGGAGGCGTTTGTTTCACGCGGTGCCGAATGCGCCGAACTCGAACGCTTGCGCAACGTGGCTGGCGAAGCCTGTGTGGTGGCCGCAGCAGACACGTCCAGCGAAATCAAGGCTGCTGCGAGCTGGGCTCGGTACAAGCTGGAATCGTCGCCGGAAGCGCGCATCGGCGTGATCGTGCCTGATCTGGATGCAGTTCGCAGCAAGCTGGAGAGTGTTTTCCGTGCTGCGTTGCAGCCTAATCTCATACCGGCAGGAGCTCCCCCAAAACGAGAGGCGTTCGAAATTTCGCTAGGGCGTCCGCTCATCGAATATTCAATCATCAACACGGCGTTTCTAGTTTTGCGATTGGCGGCGCGTGGGTTGACGCTTGCCGAGGCTGGCGCGCTGCTGCGCTCTCCATTTCTGCCCGGTGCGGAGCAGGAACTTAGCTCGCGTGCTGATGTCGATATTCGCCTGCGGCGCAACCGCGTACTCGAACTCTCGTTGTCGAAACTTGCTTCAGCCGCATATAGCCGCTGTCCGGTTTTGACGAAACATCTCGACGCGGCGCGCCGGGGCTGGCCATCGGACGCCAACATGTCCCCGCGTTCCTGGGCAGAAGCGGCCTCTGCTGTCCTTGACGCGGCAGGGTGGCCCAACCAGGAGCGCACGCTCTCAAGCGACGAACATCAGGCGCTAAGTGCTTGGTCAGACCTGCTGGCCGACCTAGGGTCGCTGGATGCCCTTGAAGCTGTGATGACGGCCGAGCAATTCTATGCGCGACTGGAAGACGCAGCCGAGCAGCGCGTCTTCGAGCCGGAAAAATCTGGTGCCCCGATCCAGGTCATGGGGCTGTTGGAAGCAGCCGGCAGTGAGTTCGACCACGTGTGGGTGGTGGGACTGCACGATGCTGCGTGGCCTGCTCATGCTGCGCCCACTCCGTACATACCTCCGGCGCTGCAAGCTCAATGCGGCGTTCCGCATGCCTCGCCAGCAGCCGAGTTGGCCTTCGCGCGGCGTGTGCGTGACCGCTTGCTGCACAGTGCGGGCGAGGTCGTTTTTAGCTATCCGAGAAAAGAGGGCGACGCCGACCTGCGCCGGAGTCCGCTGCTGGATGGTATCGAGACGCGGGTCATAGAGGAGATAGCAGGCACGCCAGTCGAGACGTGGACAAATGCAATGTTCGGCTGCTGTGAACTGGACTCACTGTGCGACGAGAGTGGTCCGGCATTGGCCAAAGGTGTCGAGGCGCGCGGGGGCACACGCATATTGGAGTTTCAATCGGCCTGCCCATTCCGTGCCTTCTTCGAGCTGCGGCTCGGCGCGCGCGAGATCGAGTCTCCGCAGCCGGGACTGGACAATCGCCAGCGGGGCACGATCGTTCACATCGCGATGGAGCATCTGTGGAAGACGCTCAAGACTCGCAGGGCGCTGCTGGAATGCACCAACTTGGATGATGTTATTGAGGGATGCGTGACAAGCGCAATCGAGGAAGCTCACGCCGGCGGAGCATCCGAGTGGGAGAAACGGCTGGCGCAAATAGAGTGTGGCCGTGTCAGCGATCTCATACGCCAGCTATTGGAATTTGAAAAATATCGCAGCGAATTCACAGTCCTTGAGCCCGAGCAGGACCGCGTCGTCGACATTGGCGGTCTTCGCGTACAAATCAAGGCTGACCGCGTGGATGAGCTTGAAGACGGCGCTCGCGTCCTCATCGACTACAAAACCGGCGAGGTGGACTGCGGTGAATGGGAAGGTGAGCGCCCGCTCGCACCTCAATTGCCGGCTTACGCCGCGACAACGGAGGGCGACATCGCAGCCGTGGCGTTCGCGCAGATGAAGGTTGGGAAGGTGCGATTCACCGGCTATTCGCCCGATCCGGCGGTTCTGCCATGCAGTAATCCATTCCGCAAAACAGAGCCAGGTACTTTGGGGGAGAGTTCGCTCGCCCCCGTTGTTGATCGCTGGAAGCGCATCATCGAGCGGCTCGCAACGGAATACCGCGAAGGTCATGCGGCAGTCGATCGCGCGAACGAAGACGTTTGCAAGTACTGTGCTTTGCCAGCAATTTGTCGCGTTGAGGACGACCTCATTCAAGCTGAAGAGGAGGAGGCGGCCGATGATGAGTAACGAGCCACGCGATGCAGCAGTCCGGCGCGAAGCGCTCACGCCTTCTCGATCCTTCATCGTGCAGGCACCTGCCGGATCAGGGAAGACCGAGTTGCTGAGCCAGCGGTATCTCACGCTGCTGGGACTCGCCGAGGAACCCGAAGAGATCGTTGCCATCACGTTCACGAAAAAGGCGGCGGGCGAGATGCGCGATCGCGTGCTGAATGCGATTCGTGCAGCGCAGGCGGGCGAAACGTCAATGGACGACCACACGCGCGCGACGATCGCACTCGGGGCCTCCGTGCTCAGCCGCGATCGTGAGCGTGGATGGGGCATCCTGGATTCGCCGTCGCGCCTGCGCATTCAGACGATTGACTCGTTCAGCCACTCGATTGTGCAGCAAGTCCCGCTAGATGCGCGTTTTGGCGCCGTGATGGGGATTGCCGAAGACGAGGCCACGCGCGACAGGCTGTGCATGGACGCAGCTTTCAGTGCGATCAAGCTGCTCGGGTCTGAGAAAGACAAGAACGATGCGATTGCGCGCGTGTTGACGCACCTGGACAACAACGTCGGGGAGGTTGCGAAACTCGTTGCGGCCATGCTGAAGCAGCGCGACCAGTGGGAACGGCATATATCGGGGAACGATCCAAAGCTGCTGCGCGATCAATTCGAAGCCGTGCTCGGAACAATTGTGTGCGATGCCCTGCGAAGAGTGGATCGTCTGATTCCGCGCGGCTGCCGTGACGAACTTGTGGATCTGGCTCGGTGGTCTGCCGATACACTCAGCGGCCCGAAGAACATGCTGGAAGCATGTGTCGATCTCGACCGGATGCCCGAGTGTTCGCCCGAGGCTTGCGCCACCTGGATCGGCATTCGCAAGTTCCTGCTGACCAATACAGGAAGTTGGCGCAAGCGGCATACGGACATTGGCTTCGAGCGAGGGACCCCGGAGCAGCAGCGGTTTGCCGAACTGCTTAAAGCGTTGATGCAGGTCCCCGGCCTTGAAAGCGCACTGCTCGCCCTGGACAAGCTGCCGGGCACGCGTTTCGAAAATTACCAATGGGAAGTTCTCGAAGCGCTGCTGACGCTATTGCCGATCGCAACAGCCGAGTTGCGAAAGCTCTTTCGAGAGCGCAGCACGACGGACTTCATCGAAGTTGCGCAAGCTGCTTCCAACGCGATTGAGCGATGCCGCGTGGGCAAGCGCCTTCCTTCGACGATCACGCGCATACGTCATCTGCTTGTCGATGAATTCCAGGACACTTCGGTCATGCAGTGGCGATTGCTCCGGGCGGTCACCGATGGATGGAAGGATGGAGACGGGCGCACGTTGTTCCTGGTTGGCGATCCGATGCAGTCCATCTACCGTTTCCGGCAGGCGGAAGTCGGACTGTTCTTGCAGGCGCGGCAGAAGGGCCTGGGCGAACTCAAGCCGAAGTCATTGGTTTTGACGGTGAACTTCCGGTCGGATGCCGCGCTGGTCGACTGGTTCAATGAGAAGTTCGAAGGCATCTTCGGGGATCGTGATGACGCGACACGCGGCCTGGTGAAATTCAGCCAATGTGACCCCGGTCCGCGTAAACCGGGCGGATTGCGCCCGCGAATCTTCTGGGCGGCGGATGAGAGTGACGAGGCGTCTCGAGTTGTGGATCTTGTGCGAGATGCGCTTGCGCGGCCAGATGAGAACCAGAAGGGCATCGCTATTCTCGTACGCGCTCGTTCGCATCTGGCTTCGATCATCGCCGAGTTGCGGAAAGCCGGCATTCGGTTCCAGGCGGTGGATATCGAGAAACTCGGCGAACGCGCCGTGATTAGCGATCTGGTGATGCTTACGAGGGCACTGCTCCATCCGGCGGATCGTGCTGCCTGGATCGCCGTTCTCCGCGCGCCCTGGTGCGGGCTCACGCTCAACGATCTTTACGAACTCTGCCGTGACCACGACGTGGCGATTTGGACGGCATTGAACGACTCGACTATCGCACTGAGCACAGATGGCGCTCGCCAGTTGGAGCGCGTTCGCCCGGTGCTTCGCGCCGCAATCGAGACTGCTGGCCGCAAGTCGCTGCGCGAGCGAGTTGAAGGCGCATGGATCGCACTCGGTGGCCCGGCATGTATTCGCGAAACGGTGGATGTCGAGAACGCCGAAGCGTACTTCGACATGCTGGACGACCTTGCTCGTGAAGGCGAACCTGCGGCAGAAGAACTCGCGGCCGCACTCGGCGGTCTGTTCGCGAAACCAGACTCGTCCGATGAAGCACGAGTGAAGATTCTGACCGTGCACAAGGCAAAGGGTTTGGAGTTCGATACCGTCATCGTTCCAGGCCTTGGCCGGGCAGGACAGCGAGACAGCTCGCGACTGCTGATCTGGGAAGAGCGTCCTTCGGAAACGGGCACGGAACTCTTGCTGGCACCGATCACACAAAAGGGTGCTGAATTCAGGGATCCGATCTACCAGTATCTGCGGACCCTCGAGAGCGAACGCGCCGTCGAAGAAACGAAGCGCCTTCTCTACGTGGCGGTGACGCGCGCCAGGAAACAGTTGTACTTGGTCGCCGTTCCCAAACTGAAGGAAGACGGCAATGTAAGAAAAGACGGATCGTTGCTGTGGTATCTGTGGCCGAGCGTCGCCGAGGAATACCGCGGCGAATTCAGTGACAGCGGACTCCAGATCGCTGCTTCGTCCGGGGACGACGACGGCGAACCCTCTTCGGATGCAAAGGAACGGCAGCCGATTCCGATACATCGCCTGCCCGACGGATGGCAGTTGCCGCCGGGGCCGTCGCCTGTGTGTTGGACTGCCGAGCAGGATTCGACTGCCGTGCCTGAGTTCGATCGTGTCACATACGACTGGGCGAAGGACAGGGCGCGCCGTATCGGCACCGTTGTTCATGCCATGCTTCAACGCGTCGCTCGCGACGGCGCGGCGAACTGGAACGCGTCGAAGGTTGCCGCCTCTCGCACGCTGTTCCGTACTGCGCTGGCGGGACAGGGCCTGGCGCCTGCCGATGTTGATGGCGCGGCAGCCGAGGTCGAACGCGCACTGGTCCAAATCCTTCAGGACGCTAAAGGCTGTTGGACACTCGCGCCGCACTCCGAAGCAGGCAGCGAATACGCGCTGAGTGGCGTACTCGACGGGCAGGTGCGTCACTTCAAGTTCGATCGCACCTTCGTCGACGAGAACGGCACTCGCTGGATCATCGACTTCAAGACGAGTACGCATGAAGGTGGCGACCTGCAACAATTCCTAGACAATGAACAGGAACGGTACCGCGCGCAACTGGAAAACTATGCTCGGTTAATGCGCGAGGTAGAGCAGAGAACTATCAAGTTGGGGCTCTACTTTCCGCTGCTGCGAGCGTGGAGAGAGTGGGAGTATGAGTCATCGGGCCATTGAGCCATCGGGTCATCGAGTCATCAGCGTCGCAGGCTTGGCGGCTCGACCGTAATGATGAAATGGTCCAATCGATGATGAAATCGACCAATGAATCAGTGATTCATTTCATCAATGATGAAATGACTTTGAACGTGTTTGCGTGGGCGAGCGCCGTTGCTTCGATTGGGTCGCCGTAGCCGCCGCCGAGGGTGACGACGAGCGGAACGCGCAGGTCGCGGGCGAGCCCGGCGACGATTGTGTCGCGCTGTTTCAGCCCCTCGTGCGTCAGTTCCAAGCGTCCCAGACGGTCGCAACAGAGAGCATCAACGCCCGATTGATAAAAGATGATTTCCGGATCGAAATTGGCCACCCGCGGCAGAACGTCTTCCAACATCCTCAAGTATTCCTCATCGCCAGTCCTGTCTTCCAGTTCGATATCGAGCTTGCTGCGTTGTTTGCGAAACGGAAAGTTGTTTCGGCCATGCATCGAGAGTGTCAGCACGGCGGGATCGTCTTCGAAGAACAGTGCGGTTCCGTCTCCCTGGTGAACGTCGAGATCAACCACGGCGTAGCGACGCAGGCGGTTCTCGTGCTGCAACGCTCGGATCGCTACGGCGATGTCATTGAAGACGCAAAAGCCGGAGCCTTCGGCAGGAAATGCATGATGAGTGCCGCCGGCCAGTGTTCCCCCGAAGGTGCCGGAACTAAGGGCGTCGCGGGTTGCTTGCAGGGTGCCGCCAACACTCGACAGGGTTCGCTGCACCAGCGTCTCCGACCAGGGGAATCCGATGCGCCGCATGACCGGGGTGGCGAGCGTACCTTGAAGAAAGCTCTCGACGTAAGAACGATCGTGGGCAAGCGCAATGGTCTCGGGATCGGCTTCGGGAGCGGGGACGAAGCGGAAATGCCCGTTGCTTCCCAGGAGTTCGCGAACCAGCCGGTACTTCGGCATCGGGAATTTGTGGCCGGGCGGCAATACGACTTCGTGATGGTCGGTGTAGTAGAGCGTGTAAGTCATTTCAGTGTCGATCAATTCGATGCGATGTTAGACGATGACTCACATGGTGAGAACCTGGGCCAGTGAGGCACCAGATGGTTGCAAATCGGGAACGAACAATCAACAATCTGAACTCATGAAGACCAATGCTGCTCGGCTGCTCGATTCGCTTGGAATCAAGTACGAGCTTCACGATTACGAAGTGGACCCTGACGATTTAGCTGCGGAGAGCGTGGCCGCCAAAGTCGGCCTGCCGCCGGAGCAGGTTTTCAAGACCCTGGTCGCGCGCGGAGACCGCAACGGCGTGTGTTTCGCGGTGATTCCGGCCGATACGGAATTGGACTTGAAAGCGCTGGCGACCGCGACGGGGAACAAGAAGATCGATCTGGTGCCGCTAAAAGAAGTGCAGCCATTGACCGGATACATTCGTGGCGGCGTCACCGTGCTGGGAGCGAAGAAGGAGTACCCCGCAGTGGTGGACGAGACAATCGAATTGTTCGACGTGATCTCCGTTTCGGCTGGCGTGCGCGGAACTCAGATCTTCCTTGAACCTTCCGACTACCTGAGGGCTACCGAAGCAAGCACAGCACCAATTGCGCGTAGCAAAAGCTAACAAGCAAGGAGTTGCAGCCGGCTTGGCTGCTCGGGTGGGAAATGGCTTAAATGAGAACGGCCGCGATGGTTCGCGGCCGTTCCGTGTGACTTATCTTGATAGGCTACTTCAGCCCACGATGTTCCAGCAGGGCATCGATGTCCGGCTTTCCACCGTAGAACTGTTCAAACATGACCTCCGGGTTCGTGCTGCGCCCACGCGATAGCACCTTGGCTCGAATGATGTCGCCGTTGGTGCGGGTGAGACCGCCGTTCTTTGCAAACCATTTTTCGGCGTCCCGTGCCAGCACCTCGCTCCAGATGTACGCGTAGTAGCCCGCAGCATAGCCGCCCGTAAAGGAGTGTGTGAAATACGGACTAAAGTAGCGGGGAGGAACCGGCGCGTAGTCCACGCCGTACTTCTTCAGCGCGGCAGCCTGGAACGCCATCACCTTATCGGCAGAAGGTGTTTCAGTAGCGGGCATCTGGTGGAATGCCTGGTCTAGAAGAGCGGCAGCGATGTATTCGGTCGTGCTGTAGCCCTGACCGAACTTCTCGGCTGCGAGCACCTTCTCAAGGAGTGCCTGCGGCATCGGCGCGCCGGTCTGGTAGTGCTTAGCGTAATTCGCGAACACCTTCGGATCGCGCGCCCACATCTCGTTCCATTGCGACGGGAACTCCACGAAGTCACGTGGCACGTTGGTTCCGGCCAGCGACGGATACTTCACGTCTGAAAGCAGGGCGTGAAGCGCATGTCCAAACTCGTGGAACATGGTCCTCACTTCGTCGAAGGTGAGCAACGCAGGCTGCCCTTGCGAGGGTTTCGGGACGTTGAGGTTGTTGACGATAACCGGCTTGAAGCCAAGCAGGCCAGACTGATCAACAAACCCGCTGGACCAGGCGCCACCACGCTTGTTGTCGCGCGAGAAGTAGTCGACCAGGAACAAGCCCACAGCCGACCCGTCAGCATTGAAGACCTCGAAAACGCGCACATCCGGGTGATATACCGGAAGGTCGTGCCGCTCCTTAAATGAGAGGCCGAACAGTTCGTGGGCGGCATAGAACACGCCATCCTGAAGCACACGGCTCATCTCGAAATAGGGCTTTACTTCAGACTGGTCAAAGCCAAAACGGGACTTGCGCACCTGTTCGGCATAGAAGTCCCAGTCCCATGGTTCGAGCTGGAACGGCTGACCAGTGCTGGCTGCGGCCTGCTGCTCAATGAGTTTCTGGTTCTCGGCTGCTTCCTTTTTCGCGTTGGCAATAGCGGGGGCGACCAGTCGCGTCAACATCTGGTTGACGGCAGCGGGCGTGCCGGCAGTCTGGTCGGCGAGCGCATAGGTAGCATAATCGGCATAGCCAAGGAGCTTGGCCTTTTCCGCCCGCAGCTTCACGATTTTCGACAACACAACCGTGTTGTCTTCAGCGCCGCTTTGCGCGCGTCCAATCGAGGCTTTGAATAACCTCTCACGCAGAGCGCGGTTGCGAAGTTCAGCGAGGGCCGGCTGGGTTGTCGTGTTTTGCAGCGTGATGACCCACTTGCCTTCAAGCCCACGCGCTTTTGCCGCCTCGGCTGCCGCACTGATCTGATTAGCCGATAGGCCCTCGAGTTCGCTGACATTTTCGACCACCACGGCGGAGTCCTTGGTGGCCTTCAGCACATTCTGCTGGAACTGATTCGTCAGTGACGCGATCTGCTCGTTTAGCTGTTTGAGCGTCGTCTTCTGCGCCGGCTTCAGTTTTGCCCCGGCGCGAACGAATTCGGTATAGGTTCGCTCCAGCAGTTGCATGGACTCAGGATCGAGCTTCAGGGCGGCGCGTTCCTCGTAAACGGCGTTGACGCGCGCGAATAGCGCCTCATCGAGCATGATTGCGTCCTGATGGGCGGCGAGCTTAGGCGCCATTTCCGAAGCAATCTTCAGAATTTCGGGGTTTGTGTTCGAGGAATTGAGGTTAAAGAACACCGAGGCTGCCCGATCAAGCAACCGGCCGGATTTCTCCATGGCGACGATTGTGTTCTCAAAGGTTGGTGCGGCGGTGTTCTGGGCAATGGCCTCAATTTCCTTGCGCTGCTCGGCCATACCGGCCTCGAAAGCGGGCCGGAAGTGGGCGTCTTTGATGCGATCAAACTGAGGCAGGTGATAGGGCAGTGTGCTTGGCCGCGCGAACGGGTTGTCGGCCGAAAGCTGCTGCGGGGTCGGTGCCGGACCGGATTGGCTCATTACGTTCACGTTGCAAGCTAATACGGCAATGGCTGCCGCGAATAGAAGTCCTGTATGCATTGCGCGCTCCAAGTGACGGCGCCCGATAGAAGGCCCATCCCTTCGACAGATGAGAGTCTCAACGGATTGCAGCAGCGATTGTAGCTTACGTGTCAATCCGTGAAGCCCAACGTTTGGCCGCCGCGTCTGTACGGGATGATGCCCACGCGGCCCGTCATGATGAAAAAGGGCGCCCTTGCGGAGCGCCCTCGTAAGTTCGACGCTCGTTATTCGTTGCCCTGAGGCTTCATGCTTCCGCTGCGAACGTAACGGTTGTGCCAGCTTAGCGCCTCTCCCAGGATATGCGGGGTATGGCTGCCGTACGCAACGCGCTCTGCCCGGTTGTAGTAGTCGCGCAGCAGCGGACGATAATCCGGGTGTGCGCAGTTTTCGATGATGAGCTTGGCACGCTGCTTCGGCGACAACCCGCGCAGATCAGCCAGGCCCTGGTCGGTGATGATGACGTGGACGTCGTGCTCGGTGTGATCGACGTGCGACACCATCGGGACAATCGTCGAGATCTGCCCCTTCTGCGCCAGCGACGGAGCCATGAAGATGGCAAGGTATGCGTTGCGCGCGAAGTCGCCCGAGCCGCCGATGCCGTTCATGATGCGCGAGCCCATCACGTGTGTGGAATTCACATTGCCGTAGATGTCGGCTTCGATCATGCCGTTTGAAGCAACCACGCCCAACCGGCGAATGATGCCCGGATTGTTCGAAATCTCCTGCGGACGCAGCACGATCCGGTCGCGGTAGGCCTTGATATCATTCATGACCCGTTCCAAAACGCCGGGCCCGAGGGAGATTGCAGTCGCCGAAGCGCAGACCAGCTTGCCCTTATCCATCAGGTCAATCATGCCGTCCTGAATCACCTCGGTGTAGGCCGTCAGGTTCTCGAAAGGCGCGTCGCCGAGTCCATACAGCACGGCATTCGCGATGTTGCCCACACCCGACTGCAGCGGCAGTAAGTTCGCGGGCATGCGACCTTTCTTAACTTCCGTGCCTAAGAACTCGAGCAGGTGGCTGGCAATGGCTTGGGAACTCTTGTCGGGTTCCTTGAATGCGTTGTTGCGATCAGGAATATCGGTGTGGACCACGCCGACGACCTTATCGAGCGGCACCTTTAAATACGCATCGCCGATGCGGTCTCCGGGACGAACCAACGGGATCGGCAAACGATTCGGAGGGGCATCCAGACCGTAATAGATGTCGTGCATGCCCTCGAGTTCCATGGGCTGCCACGAGTTCACTTCCAGAATGACTTTGTCGGCCTGTTCGACCCAGGTCTTGTTGTTGCCGATTGAGGTGCTCGGAATCAGGCGTCCGTCTTCAAGTACCGCCGTGACCTCAATGATGGCGAAGTCCAGTTTGCCAAGAAAGCCGTACTCAACGTACTGAGCCACATGGCTCAGGTGAACGTCCATGTACTCGGCTTCACCGGCGTTGATGCGTTTACGCATGTCCGTATCGGACTGGTACGGAAGACGGAACTGTACGCCGCCCGCCTTGGCCAGAGCGCCGTCAAGTTCCGGTCCGGTCGAGGCACCGGTGAATAGGTTGATCTTGAGGTTCTTGCCGTGAAGGTTCGCTTCACTGATGCGCCTGGCTAGGGCCAAGGGGACTGCCTTGGCGTGGCCTGAACCAGTGAATCCGCTAACGCCGATTTGCGCACCCGACGGGATCAGCGCCGCAGCCTCTTCAGCCGTCATGACACGCTGAGCTAACGTGGAATTCAACACACGAGATTTTGCAGGAGCCGGGGTTGAGGACATGTATTAAGACACCTTTCGCTTGCAGGTAATACAGGTATGAATCTGTCTAATATGGGTACTTCTCAGGATAGAAATTCGCGAGTGCCACGTCAAATCTGAGTGCCCGAAATCGCACCTTAGTACCTGAGGCACTCAACAGAACCCCAGATCGGCAATCCGGCAGATGTGGGGCATAAGTGTTCCTCTTGGAGTAGGTGTAGCTAGAACTTGAGTTCCACCATCTCCGTTGTTTCTTTTGGGGCAGTCTCGTACCGATACTTCTTGACCGTACTCAGTGCGGCATCGGCGAACAGGGGTGGCCGCCGATGTATTCGACGCGGCGAACGGTTCCGTCCGGGTTCACCCAGAGCTTGAATTTGACCGTGCCGTGCAGCTCCATCTTGCGCGCGAGTTCGGGGTACGCGGGTTCTTCGCGGCTGATAATCTTGCGACCGGCATTCTGAGCGAGCACGGCCAAAGCGACCAGAAGTACAACGCACGTCATCAAGTATTTAAGCAGTCTCATGGCAGCCTCGCGCATTAGAACGACAATCGCAGAGCGAATTGCAACAGCCTCGGATCTCTAGCCCGGCGTACCACACCAAATGTGTCCGCACCCGTGATGTTGCCGTCGGGATTCAGGAATTGGGTGTGGTTGAAGACGTTGAAAATTTCCGTGCGGAATTGCAGGTTCTTGCCTTCGCTGAGCCCGATCGATTTGTGAAAAGCCAGGTCGAAGTTGGCGATGCCCGGGCCACAACAAATGGTGCGCGGGGTATTGCCGATCTGTCCCAGCGCCGATTCCGTGAACGAGGACGGATCGAAGTAGTAGCCGCCAGAACTGCGCGGATCCAGTCGGCGGAACGGCGCGACCTGATCAGGCTGTCCGGGAGTTTCGTAGTTGAGGCTGCTCATCAGTTCCTGATCGCTGAACGAAACTAGGCGGATGGGGAAGCCGGACTGAATGCTCGTGATGCCTGAAAGAGCCCAGTTGTTGATGAGGTGCTTCGTCCAGTTGGAGACCCCTATTTTCGGTAGCTGCCAGTAGTAACTCAGCGCAAACCGATGGCGGGCGTCGAAAAGTGACAAAGAGCGCGAACGCCGCGGATCGAGCGGGTTGACTGAATTCTCCACGCTGGACGCATTGTCGATCGACTTGCTCCAGGTGTATGCAGCAACGAACTGAAGCCCGTGAGCCAACCGATGGCTGAGCATGGTTTGTAGCGAGTTGTAGGAAGAATTCGCGATCGGCTGCATGCCGAAAATGCTGCTGAAAACCGGAACACCATCCGGCGGGCAGCCCCCGCCCGTGGTCGGTTCGCATAGGGGCGAAGAATATCGACGCAGGCCGACGAGGGTGATGGGATTCGCATTCGGACCGGTAACGCTGGCTACCGAGCCGTAGGGCAGGTGAAGCGTCACACCTGCTGGGATCGCGCCCGCTGGAATGACATAAGAATCATCAGCGCCAAACGGACCGCACGACATACCCGGAATCTTGTTCAGGTCCAGGCAGGTCTGCGGATTTCCGTAGTTCTGGTCGAGAGTCGCGAGGAGGCGATGCCCCTGGTTCCCTACGAACCCCACCTGCAACAAGGCATCGCGAGACAACTGGCGCTGAACAGTCAGGTTGTAGTGAATAGCGTATTGGCTTCGCAGCGTCTCAGGAAAATTGCCGTAGAGCAGGATCGGACGGAACAGTGCAAAGTCAACCGCCGAGCCCGCTGCGGGATTCAAGAACCCGTGGAAAGGGTTCGGTCTGGCTGTGCCGTCCTGCGCAAGGAAGGGGGTGTTGAAGAACGGATTCGTAAGGAACGTGCTGCCGCCGAACGGCGGCTGTGCCGAGAAGGCCGACACCGTAGTAAAAGAAGCTCAATTGCTGCGCGGAATTGATCTGATGATCGAGACGGGCTGTGACTTGATCCTTTCGCACGACAGAGCCAGCGCTCGAGAGATATACACTGCCTGCGTTCGCCAACGGGACGAATTGCTGGAGCAGGTCTGCCGCCGTCCGATCGAAGCACTCGGCAGGTATGACGTTACCAGGAAAGATATCGGCATACGAAGTGCCGGCTGCGATCGGAGATCCTCCGCGCGAAGCAATTGCGGAGGCGCATCCGGAGCGACTGTTTAGAGCTTCCGCAACCGCTGCGTCTGTGAGGACACCTGAGAACGGCGAGCCCGCCGAGAAGTCGCCCTGACGTTCAAGAAGCGTCGGAACGGCTACTGTGTCGGAGGTGATACCACGACGCATTCGCCGACCTTCATACGACACGAAAAAGAAACTACGGTCCTTCTGGACTGCGCCGCCCAGCGTGCCGCCAAACTCGTTCTGTTTGAAGTCAGGCTTCTGGGGGTCGAAGTATCCCTTCGAATTCAACACACGGTTGCGGAAGTATTCATACGCAGTACCGTGAAGCGCATTATTGCCAGACTTAGTTATGACGTTCAGCACGGAACCGGAATTACGGCCAAGCTCGGCGTCGTAGTTGTGCGAGATCACGCGAAATTCCGCGATGGTATCGGGCGAAGGCTGAATGGTTGGCGCGTTGACGAACTGATCGCTCGAATGTCCGCCATTAACCTTGTAGTCGTTTGAGCGTGCGCGACCGCCGTTGACCGACACGACGCCAGGTCGGTCGCCACCGTAGAACAGATCGGCTCCAACGGTGCTCTGAACACCGGGTTGCAGTTGCAGGAGATCGAACCCGTCACGAGACTTTAGCGGCAGCGCCGACACAATGCTGTCCGTCATGACAACGCCCAGCTGCGTGTCCCCCGTCTCAAGCACGGATGCCGCTTCTGCGCGTTCGCTGACTCCGGAGCCAGGGGTTAGACGCAGGTTCAGCGTCACGACCTGCCCTATGCTGATCCGGGACCCAGCGATGTCCAACGTGCTGAAACCGTCTGCTTTCACCTGAATGCGGTACAGGCCGACCGGCAGCGAAGGGATAATGAAAGCTCCGGCATCGTCAGTAGTAGCCGCACGGATCAGCGCCGTTTCGCGGCCCTCAACCATGACGAAAGCACTGACGACCGGCGCTCCGATGGCGTCCTGAACCGTGCCTCTGAGCTCACCGGTATTCTGCCCGAAAGCGGGGAAAGATAAGGCAAAGACGACTACAACCCAAACGAACACACGTCTGGTACTGCATTGCATAACCGCGATCTCCTGACAAACGGCCACCATAAATCGCGAGCGATGCAGTCACTAACTTATTGTGAACACAGGCAGGTAACTAGAGCGAGTCGGCGATTCCCAAAATGGGAAGCATCGCTGTTGGACACAAGCGGCCACCGACGACAGGCAACGAACTGTGCGAGTGAGGGGGAGTCCCGGTCCGATCGACTGCGGACACAAAAAGGCCGCCTGAAGGCGGCCTTTATTAGGAATGGAATGTATGTTCCAGCTTACGGCTTCTTGGTGGCTGGCGGTGGTGTCTTGGGAGCAGCGGCAGCCGGGCGAGCCGGAGCACCGGTCTTCGGCGCGGTCGCGCTGGTGGCCGGAGCGGCTACGCCAGATTGAGCGTTGTAGGCGTCCACCACCGGCTTCGTTACATCGGTAGTCTGTGCTGCCCACAGAACCGGGCTCTGCGCGGTCGAAACGTCGAGGACAACCGTGTAGCCGTTCTGCTTGGCGTAGGTGTCGAGCACCTGCATCAGCTTGCCGCCGATACGGTTGACGACTTCGTTCTGCTGAGCCTGGAAGTCTTGCTGGGCGTCCTCAAACGAGCGCTGCAGATTCTTCTGTTTCGTATCGATGTTGCGAACCAGGTTGTTGCGGGCGTCTTCGTTCAGCTTGTCGCCCTGCGTCTTGAGCTGGTTCTGCATGTCGGTTACTTCTTTGTTCAGGTTCTGCAGCTCGGCCTGTTTGGGTTCAAACTTCTTCTGCAATGCCTCAAGGTCGCGGCGGCCTTCGTTCGTAGCAACGATCGCCTGCTGGATGTTGATGATACCGATCTTTGCCGGGCCATCAGCAGGTGCGGCGGTGGTGGCCGGAGCACCGGCCTGGGCGAATGCGCCGACCGAGGCGAGAACGGCAACGGCGAACAGACTTGCAAACTTTGTCATTGGTGCGCTTGAACTCCTTGGAGATCCTCTGGAACTCCGAATTTCCCAAACTTGGGACTGCACTCAGACCCTGACACTCCACACGCGAGGAACTAAGCTGAATTTTATTCAGGGTTGCAGATGTCTCATTATAGGAGCAGCGCGCAAAGAGCGTCAATGCAGGTGCCACAATCGTAAGTTGCTGCAAGTGGTGCCTGGGTTGTCAGCCCGAGCAGTCGAACACAGTGGCGCTGATCTGCGAGCGTGCAGGACGTGCAGACCATTCAAGTCTTCGGCAGAGCCCGGTCCTTCTTGGAACTAGTTCTATTCTTCCTCGAGTACATGAAGCGCTAAAAGAAAGAACGCCGCGTTTTCGCGGCGTTCGATGACTGCTGAATGTTGAGCGACGACTATTAGAATGTCGTGCTCACCGTGAACCGGAAGGTCTTGCGCGGTTCTTTCAAGTTGAAACCGGACCCGTAGATGCTACGCACACGTTCAAAAGTGGCGTCGCCTGCGCCGCCCGCCGGGAACATATCCCTCGTGATCTGGATCGGTGATGGAGCCGTTGTGTCCAGACGCAGTGGGTTGTACGCGTAATAAATGCGGAACGGAGCATTGACCACGGGCATGATGACTTGAAGTTCGATACCCGTCGACATGCGCGGAGCCCAGTTCGTACCTGCGACCGGTTTCAGTTCCTTGCTGACGGTGATGTTCTTGCCGCCGACGCACTGGAAATTCACGAAATCGGTGCAGCCGAATGCCACACCAGTCAAGTCTCTCAACTGGACATCGCTGAGCTGCAGTTGCGATGTTCTGGCGATGCCGTTGAAGCCGAAATCGTTGAAGATGGCCAACGTGACCGGGCCGGCGATGGGTATGCGGTACTCCACGTTGCCAACCAGGCTGGTGTCGCCGCCAGTGAATACGATTTGCGGGACTGCAAGCGGGATGGTCTTGATTCCGCGTCGCGGATTGCCAGGGTCTAGAGGTATGCCTACGCATGCAGAACCGGGGAAGGTTACGCATGGGTCACCCGGGCTTACGAGTGGAACGTCAACGCGGTTCGTGATGAACGCGTAAGGAGTGATTGCACGGATGTCGAAACCGCGGATATCGGTGTCGCCGCCCAGATAGAAGCGCTCAAACGGTGGGGCGACCAATCCGCCGTAACCGGTCGTGAACGATCCCTGGAAGCGGAAGCCGAGGACCTGGCGGCCTTCACGCGTTGGCCGGAGGATCTTCATCGGCATGAACTGCTTGAATTCAAAGACGGGACGAATGGACTTGACGTTGCCGCCAAGGCCAGAAATATCGCCTCCGAAGAACACGCTACGTCCACGCGTCGGGCGCATGGGACTGTCGATCGTGTTCCAGGAGATGCTCGGAATGATCTTGCTGGTCTTGATGCCTTGCAGCGAGTTCGGGCCAGACAATCCGGAACGGAAGGTCAGGAACTCGAAGTACTGCTGCGTAGCCGTGTTGAACGTGCGCAGCGATGAGTTATCGAACGAGTAGCTCAGGCCTACGCGCTTAAACGAGCGGCGCAGAGGGTAGCTGGCCGAAACGGTGAAACCCGTCCTGGACTGCGAGAAGTTCTGCAGCGTGTCCAGCACGTTCTGCGGCAGGTTCAGTTCCTGGTTGTACGCGATGTCCAACTCTTCAGCCTGGTTGAACTCATATCGGCTCGTGAACACCGTGAATCCGACCTGCAGCGGTCGGTCGAACATATACGGCTCGGTGAAGCCGAACAACAAGTTGCGTTGACGGCTGCCCACATCGGCCGATATGCGGAGCGTTTCGCCTAGTCCGAGGAAGTTGTTCGTTTCGTAGTTCAGGCCGATGAATGAGCCTGCCAGTCCGCTGACGCCACCAGTGAGGCCGATGGAGTTCT
>DASPIK010000048.1:0-11766 GCA_035629075.1 Terriglobales bacterium
TAACTCGATGGAAGATGCGACCAGCCGAACACGATGTGGATAGAAACACTGGCGAACTGACTAGCGGCGATTGATGTACTCGTAGCCGTGTTCCGATGCCATGATTTCCCCCAAATCGATAGCACTCCCGGACGCACCAGCCGCACATCATGTCGATTCCGGGGAATTCATCGCTGGTGGAATGGAAAACGGGGTAGACGACCGCGTGAACTGAGCACACCAATCCTCCGCACCAGTCGCATTGCTGCCAATCTCGCTCTGTGCAGGGCGTCAGCGGATACGTGGAACAGTCTGGCGGCTCCAGCAGCGTGATCGCTCACTCGCTTTCTTCACTTGACCCTCAGTCGTAGAAACCCCATCCATAGTAGAAATTGCACTTCACGAGCAGAAGCACGATCCCAATCGTTCCGAAGAAGATGAGGAAGGACGGGACACGGCACTGATCCTCGTGCCCATGGAATGAGCGCCACTCACTGCGGAAGATGTACGCCAGCATCGTGATCCAAGGACTGAGCACAGTCAGCAGAACTTTGATAAACCAGATTTCCTCCGGGTGCAGGAGAGACTTGCCAGTGAACAGCCAATTCACGATAGAGGCGACAATGAGGATTGGGATCGCAGCAAGGAACAGCAGAATCTTGATCCAGTCCACCACGAGTCGAACCGGAGCGGTGATCAGGTGAACATCGTCTGCGAGTTGATTCAATTTGCGCTCGTCCATTGTTGCTCCCCTCCAAATTGAAACGCGGCAGGTACCGAAACCGCCATTCATGCTTCGTTGCACTTTCTTGCAGCCTCTCGATTCGCTTCGGCAATCAATCTCGCTTTGAACGATTGGTATGCCTTCGCAAACATCGTGGGGTCGTCCGCATTCCAGTCCGACGCAAATGCAGCCAGCAACCGGAGGTTAGCGGTGCAGTATGCGTCCACCCCCTCCCGGCGGTCTGCGAGGAACCTCTTCCGTGCTGATAGCCATTCATCGATGGCGGCTGTCATCGACTCGTCATCTCTCGCCACGCCGGGAATATACAGAGCAGATCGAGAAATCCACTATTTATCGGCAGATTTGTTGCGCCGTTCTTAGCCGATTTCGGCGACTCGTTTGTATATTCCTCCTGTGTACAACCATCAGCCGACGATCCGAACACTGATCGAAATGCAAGGTCGGCTGTGTGAATCCAAGAACGCTCTTCGGCGCTTTGGCTCATTACTAGTGGCAGCCGTGCTCGACAGGCGGCTGCGTGAACTCAGGGACAAGCAAATCGGGCAAGTGGTGCTCGATCTCGTCTTGCCTGATCTGGCGATGGGCACCCCGGCGATGACGATCTGCCAACACGCCACACAGCGGCTTTTTCGCTCGACTTGCGGGAAGTTCACGGAAGCGGAGATCGAGAAGCAGCAAGAGCGGCGATCCTGCCCACGCTGCGGCAATGAAATGTTGCAGCATTACGGAATCGAGGAGCCGGACTGCTGGCGGTGCGTGTCGTTGGCGTGCAAGTACGAAGAGATCGTCGGCAGCAATGAGGAAGAGATCGGATGAACGACATCACGGCACTTTGGGAACGGCTGTACGTTGGTGGAAAGGACGATGCGGAGCATCTCGCCAAGTCGAACCCGCACGGGATCGAGACCGTGGTCTCATTGTGCGATGTTCCGGTGGTTCGTCGCAATCCCACGATCAACTACCTGCACATTCCAATTGAGGACGAGCGCCCCGTTTGCGTGGGTCAGTTCGATGCAGTGATGGACGCCATAATCGAAAACATTCGGTGGGGCAAAGTGCTCGTTCATTGCGGGTTGGGAATCAGCCGTGCCCCGATTATGACAGCGGCGTACATGGACGCGGTTGGTTACCTGAACATCGACGCAGCCTTGGCTGAGATTAGGTTCCATCAATCCATCGACAGTCTTGCTGAACAGTGTGAGGGGGCATTTGAGATGAAGAAGGCAGCCATCTACGCGAGGGTCTCGACCCCGGAGCAGCATATCGAGAGCCAGTTATACGATCTCCGGCACCTTGCCACTCACGGGGGCTGGAAGTCGTAGCCGAATATGCCGACTGCGGCATCTCCGGTACCAAAGCTCGTCGTCCCGGTCTCGATTCGCTCATGGGCGATGCTCGTCGTCGCAACTTCTCAGTCGTACTGGTCAGCGCCTTTGATCGGCTTGCACGTTCGACGAAACACTTTTTGGCGGTCATCGATGAATTCGACAGCCTTGGAATTGAATTTGTCTCACGGCGGGAAAATATTGATACCAGCGGCCCGATGGGACGACTCTTCCTCACTCTCATCGGCAGCATTGCCGAACTTGAAGCCGATCTGATCAAGGAACGAATTCGGGCAGGCATCAGGCGCAGGCGACTCGAAGGGCTGCCCCTTGGCAGGCGACCTTTGTCCGTGGATCACGCCGCTCTCGTCCGTGACCGCCTCAATGGTATGAGCCTGAGCAAGACCGCAAAGAAGTACGCCGTAAGCCGGGCATCAGTCATTCGCTTTGTTCGTGAAGCGCAGCGCAGGGAGTCTGCTGAAAAGGGCGGCTTCATGCCCGTGCCGGAGCAGGCTGCGGCGGTCGAATGCATCGCCTGACGAGGGAGATCAGATGAGCAAGAGCAGATCACAAGTCGTGTTCAAGTTTCGGCGTCCGGCCGGCTCACTGAAGAAGCAGCCTAGCCGGGCTATGACCGAGGCTCTCGAACGGCTGAGTGAGTCAGACGAGACAGCGACGAGCCGGAGCTTGAGGCGGCGCTAGCGAATAGGCTGCCGGATGGTGTGGACATCAAGACGTGTGAGGATTTCGTGCATTTGGGAGCAACGTGTTGCGAGGTCTGCCACTACTCATATCCTGTTAGCGACATGTGCTTGATCAACTTGCCAGACGGCGGGACGGCTTGGGTGTGCGAACAGGTCGAGTGGGCGATCTATCCTGAGCGCAAGCGAGAACTTGATGAGTGGTCTCGCAAACAGGACGAGTTATTCGAGAAGCTTTATGGGAAGAAGCCGTTCGCTTGAAGCACCGCCCACTAGGTGCGGTTTCTCCGGCGAGGCTGGACACGCTCCACCACGGGCTTTTCGTAAATGCTTTCGTCCAGTCCCCGAACCAACTTCCACATCGGAACGCCGATCACTTCGCAGATTCGCAGCAGCGTGGTCACGGTGATCGGCCGACCAGCCTCGACTTGTTGCCAGTGCCGGGCTGAAAACCCAAACGAGATCATGTCCTCCTGCGAGTAGCCGCGTTCCTTGCGAAGTTTGCGGACTCGTTGCCCAAGAGCGAGGAAGAATTTCGCTTGATCTGCCACGCCCCCGTTTGTAGAGTGTCACGTGCAAATACACCACGAGCAGATTAGCTGCGCAACAGGAATTGAATTCAGGAAGTAGTTGTGCTATCCCAAAATCAATGGGGGTCTATGAAAGCCGCACACACCCGCAACAGCCGGACATTTCGTAATGCAAGGTGCCGAATTGTATTCATGGCAGCACTCATCCTCTGTTTCGGCTTACTAGCGTGCAACAAGGACTCGAACCACAAATCTGACACCGCTGCGGCGGGACAATCCTCGCTGGAACACGGCACGAACATTCAGACTTGTGAGCAATTATTGAATGATTGGCGAACCCTTGATCCTGCGGTTGCGTGGGAGACAGCAGAAAAGCTTAATCGCACAGAGAAGAACACGACCGGTGGGCTAGATTGCGTCGCCGTCGAACTCGGCATTCAATTGCACCCGGCCGAGGAATTGCAACGGCTGGGCATACCAACCCAACCTGACCTCATGACGATTATCAATGACAAGATGTTCGGGGATAACTTGAGTCCATCCCAACGTGAAAAGAGGGATTTGATAGACCGCAAACTTCGGGACAACATGCTCACGATTGACTCCAAGCCCCACCACAACGGGAACGGCGGCTGGATTCCGCAGATCACGGTTCACAACAACAACTCAATCATGCCGTTGGAACGAATCTACTTGGAATTCCAAGTCTACGACGAAAAGAACAATCTCGTGTGGGATGGTAACATGCTGATCCCCACGCTCAAGGCAGGCTCGTCGTACACCAGTGACGCCGCCTATAACCCTGCGCACCGCTTTATCCCGGATTCCGTGCAATCAGAGGTCGTCATCACAAAGAAGGAGTTTAAGTGGTAAGGCATCTACCTTCGCGAGAGATGACAACCCCGAAGAATTCTCACGTCGGCATCTTTTGGCTGCTTGGCGGCAAGCTGATCCTCGACACGACTCCAATCAATGCCTCCAACCCGAATGCCTATTCCGTCACTCACGCTAAAGGACACCTTGCTTACTGGCGTGAACTTCAGCGCAGCGGCGTCGTTCCATCGAACATTGATCACGACGAACCCCCACGTGGGCGGGTCGCCTATCACAGAGGAGACGGCCAGTACGTCATCTACGCTGTTCCGTTCATTCTCGCCAACGACGCTGTGCTGAAGCGGATCGGAAAGGCCATGGAGTTGCCGGAGGATCGCACGACGACTTCGACACTTGTGCTCATAATCCGTAGGTCGCTGGTTCGGAGTCCAGCCGCCGCCACCTTCTGCATCATGCTGCACACCCGCCGCAAGTTTCAAGACTCCAGAACTATCTCCAAGGAACGCATGGTTTACTTTGGTCTAGTGGTTCACGAGAGTGAAGTTCGCTGCTTGACTGTGTGCAAACTGTCCGTTGAGGAGCGCGTCTTTCTTCACGGAAACCGTGTAAACCCCGGGTACACAATAGTTGCCCGATACCACAAGTGTTCCAGCTTGGAAGGTGTTACCGGATTCGTCTTTGACCGTGGTCTCGTAGACTTTCACGTTCCGAGCATCCGTGGTCAGGAAAGCATGTTCTTCTCCATGCCCCACGTTCGCTACATTTACGATCAGCAGTTTCTTGTCAATTGGTGCAGCGCATTCGTAACCGACGGTTAACGGCCTATGCGTCTCACGGTCAACAATGGTGCCGCGTCTTCCACGAGGGCGGGCGCGTACACTGAGGGGCAATTGGATTGTTCAATCTTCTGGTGGCAATAACAGTCCCATCAAAATGGGACACTGGACAGGCGAGAATGGTAGGAATCGATGTGCCAGTAGAACGGCCTCATGGAGGAGACCGCTGATGGCAGGCGCAGACGAAAGTTCCACAATCCACCCCGAAACACTAGCAGTGCCTCGCGGCGTTGCGCTCTCGCAGATGGCTATCGGCTATTACGTTTCTCACGCGCTTTACCTAGCCGCGAAATTGGGTCTCGCTGATCTGCTGAAGAATGGCCCGCGTGAGGGTCGCGACCTAGCTGCTGCGACGCAGACGCACGCAGCATCGTTGATACGACTTATGCGGTTACTGGCGAGCGTCGGAGTATTTGAAGAGCAACGCGACGGCCGCTTTGCGCTGGTGCCTCTCGGCGAACTGCTGCGTTCTGATGTCCCCGGTTCGCTGCGCTCGCTTATATTGCTGTTCGCCGGAATTGGGCTACAGGATGCTTGGAATAACCTTGAGTATTGTGTGCGAACGGGCGAGCCGGCGTTTCGACGCGCAGCACCCGGCGCGACCCCGTACAGTCTGATCGACCTAGACCCGGACGCGACCGAGTTGTTTGACAAGGCAATGGCGACATTCGTGCCCCTGACGGCAGCAGCGGTGGCAAAAGCTTTTGACTTTTCCGGGTTCAACACGGTGATCGACGTGGGCGGCGGCACCGGGAAGTTGCTGATCGGTCTCCTGAAGGCGTATCCGAAATTGACAGGCATTGTCTTCGACCAGCCACACGCCGCCGAGCGTGCCAAGCAGCAGGTCGCCGCTGCGGGATTGAGCGACCGATGCCAAGTAATCGGCGGCAGCTTCTTCGACGAAATCCCGTGTGGTGCTGACGCCTACCTGCTAAAGGAAGTGCTCATCGATTGGGACGACGACCATGCGACCGCCATCCTGAAGAATTGCCGCGCCGCGATGCCCGCGCACGGAAAGCTGGTAATCATCGAGGACGTTTACCCTGAACGGATTGATCAGTCCGCCGAGAGCCGCAGGGCAACCGCCAACGATGTGCTCATGCTGGTTTGCATGGGGGGGCGGCAGCGTTCCGAGGCGGAGTTCCGAGAACTGCTGGCGGCGTCCGGTTTTCGGCTCATGAGAGTGGTTCCGACCCCTGCACGCGTACGGATCATAGAAGGCGAACGAGTTTGATTCAGTACCGGTACGTTAAACGCCAGCGCCGCACACGTCGTTGAAACCCATGTTCAGCGCGACGGGAAGGATGCTGTTTAAAAGCGGAACCGCCGTCCCGCCCCCCGGCCAAAATACCTCGAAACTCGCCCAACCTCGTCAAACCTCAAGTCACTGATTTCAGAGGGGCTAAAATTCCCAATAGAACTGAGAAAATCGGCAGTTCGTGGGGCCACTAGTCTTTACATTTCACACCAGCAGTCGTCCGACTAGGACACCGTTGCAGCAGTCCAACCCGGCTTGTGCTGGATAGCTCATGCAACAGCCGTAAGGCTTTATGCAAGACTTCGTTGCGAAAATGCGGCATCATCGTCTGTTAGCTTTCGATCCGCAACGCTGTTGGGGTGGGGACGAACGAGGAAACGACTCAAGGGAGTAAACAGGTGTCGAGAGCGTTGGAAGTATTGTTTGAGTCTGAAAAGCACGACCACCATAGGGTTGCAGCTATCGAGGATTACGTATCCGCAAAGGTTTCCGAAGCAACTAAATCACAATCGCCGGAGCTTTCTTATTGGGCGGCGTCGCTATACCACGTGCGGCTCATCAAGAGCGGCGATGCCCACGCAAAAGAGAGTGACTCCAATATCTGCCGATTACTTGATTTCCAAGCGTCTGGCATCGACCGGGCCGAAGCTTTATGCCGTGAACTCCAGCGCACCGACTACAGCATCAAGCGTGCCCGGATGTTCGCTTACAAGAACTACCGAACCAGTACCGACATCGATGAGAGGTGGCTGTCCGGCAAGTTGTTCAGGACGGTGTTTGAGCTTCTGCTGTCTCGCTCGATGATGTTCGCCATGGCGGGTCTTGATGGCCCGGCTGAATACAACAAATGCGAACTGGTACGCTTCTGCGATTGGGCGAAGAGAAACCCCGACAGGTTCTTAGATGAGGCTGACTATTTTGGCGATCCCGTGGCTGATGTCCAACTGACTGTCAATTTGACAGACTTGGAAGCTCTAACCGGAGTGCCGGAATCAAGCTACTCGCGTGACACGGACTTTAAGCTCGCTGAGCTAAATCGGGTCGGTCAAAACGCACTACATCAACAACGCCCTGTGATGGCTCAACTCCATGCCCGAAGTGCGATGCTTTTTAGGTATAAGGCAAATTGGCGCACGGCAAGGCTGCACGAGATTGCACGTGATGGTATCCACGCTCGATTTGCCGTTCCAATCGGCTCTTTGCGTTCATTCCGTAGCGCTATGGATCGGGTAGCCTTCCAAGACGCTCGACGCGGACAGTATCTACGAGCCAAAAGGTCGTTTTTGGGTTCGGGTTGGCAAGTATATGCGCTCCGTGCGGAGCTGGCATTGGAGAACGGTTATTTTGTCCATGCGGAGCACGACCTGCATGAAGTCATAGGCAGCTTAGGTATCCCGGGTTTTCTGCCAGAGACAGAAGATAATGATCGAGTTTGTGTGTCCACTCTTTCATTGATGGGATGGATTGCCCTGACACAAGGTCGATACTCCACGGCAGAAGTGGACTACCGGGTTGCCATCGCAGCATGGCATAAGATGCCCACCAGACATTTCGGCGAAGTGCTACATGCATACCTCGGCTGCGCGTATATCTACGAACTTCAGCAGCGTAGGGATTCTGCGCTGGCGATGGTCAAGGAAGCTGCCGCGTTGTGCCCGTCGAATGCTGACTGGCAAGCATCACTGATACAGCTACATCTAGGGAGAATACTCTTAAAGAGCGGCGACAGCGCAGAAGCGTCATCGATACTCGCCAACGCCAGTCGCATCGTCCCGGACGATCCGGCGGCCCGATGTGCATTGATCAGCTTTCTCCCCGTTGTTGCCGAGTCACTGGCACGAACGGGGCGTGGCAAGGACGAGTTGGAAGTCAAGTTGCGTCGTCAGCAACTTAAAGCGGAGACCGACGAACAACTCAAGCGTTTCCGCGAAGCAGAAGAAGCGCCGAGTGCCGTGGCAGAATATCTCCAGTTTCACAGAGATGAACAAGAGCGGATTGATAGTTGGCGTCGATCGCTAGGCCCCGCCTCGCCGGGTGGAAAGTCAGAGCCGATTTGGATGCAAATGGAATACCTCGATCCGGTCGGCTTCTACAACGAGTGGGACGAGTGGCCCGAAGAAGTTTGACAAATACAGTAACGTCGTCCCACCACGACTGAGAAACTGCCCGAGTCCGGGAATCGCACTCGTGCAAGAGTCCCCATCGAAGCGAGCTACTAGCTCTCCCGTCGCAGAGCACGGGCACGAGCTATGACACGCTCCATCTCTGACATAAGAGGCGACGACAGTCCACTTACATTCAGCAACAGCTTGGATCGAGTCGCCCCCACGTACAATGACGCCCTTCCTGCCTCGTCCGAGCGGAACAAGTCCACCCCCGCAAGAAATGTCACGTACGAATCGTACCCTTTCGCTCCATGCACGGTAGAAAGGGTCATGCACTGAGGTCGGAAGATATAGCTGTCCCGATCTTGACTTTCCCCAAACGGCTGAACGAAATCCGCCACATACTCAATCCCCACACGCTGACGGATCATCTGCGGCAAACGTTCAAACTTGTCGGCATAACCAAAGAGGACAAGAATGTCTTCGGGCCGAACGTGTTCGTCGCACACGAGGCGCTTCACTTCATCTGCGATCCACTGCATCTCGTCTATTCGAGAGGCAAACACACTTAACTTTGGATAGTCACCCCGCCGCTCAGCAAAACCAACCTTGTAAAACCCTCCGACCTCCTCGATTAAGTTCGCCTGACGCAGGTACGCCACATCGGCATACGACTTCATGTTGACCTTATCTTCAGCCGTCGCTTCTGAACCAAGGAGGACATTGAAAGCAACATCCACGATCTCTCGCGTGTTGCGGAAGCACTCCTTCATCACTTTCGCTCTGTCGCCGCGCTGCACGTCGATGCCGATCTGTTTCCAATTCGGTCGTTGTCGACCATAGAGGTTTTGGGCGTCGTCATAGAAGATGATGAGATTCTTCTCGCCGGTCTTCGGGTCGGGCTTCAAGCCTAAGGAGAAGCTGAAACTCTGCTGGCTCGAAGTCCTGTCCCTCGTCAATGAAGATGGCGTCGTAAAGGAGATGCTCTGCATTCGAGTCGTTCTTTTCGGCGAAAGCCCGGAATTGGTTTTCGTACTGCATCGCTCTCTCTGAAGCGTCCGGCACAGCACTCACTGTGATGTATTGCAGATCAGGACTCTTGCCGTACGTCAATTTCCGCATAAGGCTATTAAGGTGACCGACCCACAACACATCGCCTTTCGGCACATCCTCAAACGTCTGCTGCTTGTATGCGTCCTTTATTTTCTGGCGGAGAAATGAGACCAATGCCCGGTTGAAGCAGAGAACGGCTACCCTGAAGTGCTTACCTTCACCTTCGTCAAAGAGTGTTGGGTGCGAATTCTTTTCACGATTTAGGTATCTGGCAATGATGTTTGCCAGTACAACGGTCTTGCCGCTTCCGGCTACGCCGCGGATCAATCGCGGAAATCCCCCTACCGTGAGTCGCGAGAGGTCGGTCTGTTCAGCGGACAGATACTTGTCCATGACGGCCATCTCGTCGATAAGTGCGCCGAGCGCCGTCTCCGCAATCTCGGGCCGCAGTTCACGATTGTCGTTGATTGTTGCCGAGTCCCCGAACACACGCTGCACCATGTCGATTTGCTCAGGCGTGAGCGCACGGCGGTGGGGAGCAACGAGACTATTGAGCTTTTTGTTCAGGGCTTCCGTGCTGAGGTCTTCCTTCAGTAGCAAAACGGCATCGGGGAAGCTTGTGGCGAATCCTTTGGACTCCCATTCGCGCTGTTTAATGTTCGGCAGCGCAACCACTGCATTGAATAGAGGCAGGTCTTTCCCTCCACTATTCCGCTCGACTTGGTGCTTGATGTCAAACATCGCCTGTTCAGCTTGCCGAAAGGCATTGATGGGGCGAACGATGCCCTGATGCCGAACAAAGAGGCTGCCTGCCGTCACTGACTCAATACTCGAAATTGAATAGCCCTTGACCTCGAAAACTACCAATCCGAACTGTGGGTGGCAAAGTACGACATCGGGCGGTCGGCGAGTGCTACGGGCGGTACAGGGTTCGCAATAGATGAACCCCGCTGGCGAGTCGCCAAATGCACGGATCACAGCAGTGGCAACTTCCGCTTGTGCCTCGTTCTTGATGTCATCTTGCCCAATTACAGTGATCTTCGCTGCTCGAATCGCTGCTATGAGTTGTGGGTATGATGCCGATACGGGTTCAGCAAGTGCAGAAGTACTCATCGGTTTCCCTGTCAAACTTCTGAGTTCTTTATTCCGAAGCGGCATTACAGCACGTTTCAGCAGCACAGAAAAGGAATTTGGGAGGCGGTGTCGGAATCGAAAACACCCGGCGCGTGCATCAATAATTCCGCTACGTAGAGCTATACTCGAGTGAATGCCCCTCCCGCAGTTCCAGCCGATGCCCCTTGGGCGTGTCCCTGAGCCGTTTTCTGATCCCGACTGGCTCTTCGAGGTCAAATGGGACGGCTTCCGGGCATTGCTGTTCTCCGATAATGACAGCGTGCGGCTGGTCTCTCGCAACGGAAATCAGTTCAAGTCATTTCCCCGGTTGGTCGAGGGGCTGGCTCGTGACCTCCGGGGACGACGGTGCGTGCTCGACGGCGAGATTGTTTCCCTCGATCCTGACGGGCGAACGAACTTCCGAAGTCTGCTCTTTCGCCGTAACGAGCCTTTCTTTTACGCCTTCGATATCCTTTGGGACGAGCACGCTTGGTCAGACGACGAGCATGAGAGGCGCAGGTTCCGCAAAGGCGAGGACACACGATACCTGCCGCTGTCTGACCGCAAGCTACGTCTTAGGTCTGTCGTGCCCCGCAGTGGTGAGCGTTCGTTGTACTGCGATCACATCGAGGGCGATGGCGAGGGGCTGTTCCGGCTGGCGTGCGAGCACGACTTGGAAGGCGTTGTCGCCAAACACAAGAACGCCCCGTACCTGCCTGATCGGGAGCCGACGTGGTTCAAGATTCGCAATCGGAACTACAGTCAGTGGATCGGGCGGGAAGAGCTTTTCGAGCGAGAGCGGGAACGTGATCCCGATCTCATCGGTTGGGATTCGTGCGTGAGGGCGTTTGCCGCTGCAAGTGGAGATGACTCATTGCGACAGTCGGGCTTGTCTTGAAGCGGGAGCAAGTGACGACCCGACGCCATTTGGATCACCATCATGGATTCGTGTCGAGGAAGTAAGTCTTGCCCTGAAGGGTGATTCCACGCTGCGGGAACGTTGGGTCTGACCGGATGCCAATCCACCGTTCTTCGCGGTCGATTATGATCTGTTTCCAAACATTCCCGTAGTACATTCCCGCCAGTCCCTCATCGCCGAAGTGATCGTAGATCGGCTGAAACACCGTCCCTGACCAATCGCCTCTGATGCCAGTCTGGAGGTTGGTTCGTCCACCTTCAATAGACGTATTCGTGATCGACCCCCAATTCGGATCGGGAGAAGAAATTAGCTGATCCAAGCGGCGGTTGATTTCTGCGACCATTGCATCACGTTGCGCGGACGTGAAG
>DASPIK010000049.1:0-81346 GCA_035629075.1 Terriglobales bacterium
TCTCGGCCGTTCTATCGGCCTATATACGCCTCCTGCAGCTCGCATCGGCGTGGTACAGCGAACCTCACTCTCGACACTGAAGTCCTGTAAAAACACCGAACCCACCCCGAAAAAGGGTGGGTTCGTCAGCAGCCTGAGGGAGCCTTCAAGAAGGCTCCCTTTGCTATCGCCTTTCTAGTGTCGCTAGAACACCAGCTTTGTCACGAACTGCAACTGGCGCGAGGTGCCGGTGCCGATCTTGTTGCCGATCGTGCTAACACTCTTGCCGAACTTGTCTTCGCCGCTGCTCAGCGTGCTGACAGGGTTCGCAAAGTTCGGACGGTTCAGCAGGTTGAAGGTTTCGACCCGGAACTGGAGGCCGAGGCGCTCAGTCAACTTCGTGGTCTTGGCGACCGCAAAATCAAGCTGTGCAAAACCGGGGCCGCGGCCAGCATTGCGAGGCAGGTTGCCGTAGGCGAGGAAACCCGGATCTTCGAACGCGGCGTAGTTCAGTTGGCCGTTGGGCAAGGTGTAATCCGCCGGACGGATGCTCTGTCCCGGCTTTAAGTTCGGCCGGATGAGATCTAGCCCGAGGAATGGGGTGCTCATCGAAATGTTGAACGGCATACCGGTGCGGGTCTGGAACAGGCTGCTCACCTGCCAGCCCTTGGCGACGCCTTTCGGAAGCCAGCTTGCGGCCGGAACGTCATAGACGAGCGCCAGCGTGAAGTTGTGGCGAATGTCGATGTCACCCACCGACCAGTCATCCTGCGGACGGGCCGAATTCTGGAACGCGCTGAAGATGTTCACCGCGTTGTCGAACTCGTGCGACCAGGTGTAGTTCACGTCCAGGTTCAGGCCGTTGCCGATGTGACGGCGCAGGCTGGCCTGGAGCGCGTCATAACGCGAGCCGAGGAAATTGCCGAAGCGGCGAATGTTGCCATACTTGTCCCTGGCAGCTTCGATCTGCGGCGTACCTAACCAGGGTTCCAGGTTGAGCTCGAGACCGGCTGACGCGGCGCCCGCCGGTAGTTTCACACCATGATTGCCAACATACGCCAGTTCAAGAATTGTGTTCTTGAACAGCTCCTGCTGGATACCGAAACTCCAGTGCTGGGCGTAAGTGTCACGCATGTTGCGATCGAGGAACGTGATGTTCATCGGCAGCGCCGGCTCGCAGGTGGGCAGCGTAGCTGGCACCGGATAAGCGATGTTCAGCGCCGGAGTGCAGCTGCGCAGGCCAAAGGCCAGGTCGATGAGATTAACGTTGAATGTCGGCTGGGTATTCTGGGCCAGTTGCAGGCCGGCGCCGGTCAGCAGCGGATTGAAGAAGATACCAAATCCGCCGCGGATGACCGTCTTGCCCGTTCCGAACGGATCATACGAAAAGCCAACACGCGGTGCGAAGTTGTTGCGATCTGGTTCGTAGAGACCGTCGCCCTCTTTGAGCACCTTCAGGCTGGCGAAATCGAAATTAGCGATTCGGTCGCCGTGCAGGACGCTGTTGTACTCGTAACGGAGGCCGAGGTTCAGGGACAAACGCGACGTAACGCGAATATCGTCCTGGAAATAGAAGTTGTAGTTGGTGTTCTCAATCCCCACCATGTCGTACCCGAGCGTGCTGAGCACGAACCCTGTATTGGACAGGAAATCGTTAATCCCAGCATAGGACAGGAACCGCTGCGGATCGGTCGCTCGCTTCGTCATGTTGTGGCGGATCTCGCCGCCAAACCGGATCGAGTGACGGTTCTTGATCCAGCTCAGGTTGTCCATGAACTGATAGGAATACTGTGGGCTGCGGTTGGAGAACAGAGCCGGCCCCGGCGTGAGTCCGAATTCCTGGTTGGCAGTGCAGTAGAAGCACTGGAAGATCGGGAAGTCGCCGCCACCGCCCAGCGAATTAGTCTGCGGACGATTGAAAGCGACGCCGAACTCGTTCAGGATCGTGGGCGCGAACGTGTGATTCCAGGTGCCCTTAAGCAGGTGATTGCGGCTATACGAGGGCGAAACCTGTCCGGCCGCGAAGCCGTATTGCGTGCTGGTGAATGAATCGGCGATGTTGTAGCGGAAATTGAAAGTGTCGCTCGTGCTGGCGTTCCAGTCCACCTTCACGGAGCCGGTGTCTTCACGAAGAGCGTTGCGCAGTGCGCCGTTGTAGTACTCGAGGTTGGGATTGTCGGGAACCGGGCCGCCATTGCCGACGGGGATAGCATCACGCACCGGGTACATCGAAGGCACGAATTGCGCACGCCGGGCTGCGCTCAGGACCGTCGCCTTTTCAACCGGGGTATGGACGACCTGGCGAACGCCTTCATAGTTCGTGAAGAAGAACAGCTTGTCTTTCACGAGCGGACCGCTGACGTTGCCGCCGAATTGATTGAGGCGCAGCGGGTTTTCCTGCTTGTCGAAGTAATTGCGGGCGTCGAACTTGTTGTTTCGCAGGTATTCGAAGACGGAACCGTGGAACTCATTACCGCCCGACTTGGTGATGACATTGAGAATGTCGCCCATCGAGCGTCCGTACTCAGCGGAGTAGTTCGACTGAAGGACGCGGAACTCGGCGATGGAGTCCACGCTGGCACGACTGATGCGGGACTCTTGGCGGCCCATTTGCGTACTGGTCGCGTTGGTATCGATACGAGTGGCATCGGCGCCGTCAAGCAGCACGTTCACGCCCGCATAGGTGGTTTCGAAGCCGCCGATGCTGTTCTGGCCACCCGTCGTCGTCACCGAACCCGGAACTAATGCGACGAGGGATATGAAATCGCGGCCGTTCAGCGGCAGATTGTTCACTCGTGTCGTATCGACTGTAGCGCCAAGGTCGGCTGAGGTCGTGTTGACAGACGTCTGCTCCGCTGTGACTTCCACAATTTCCGAAGCGCCGCCGACATCGAGTTTCATATCTGCGCGGGCTGTCTCAGTCGCGTGCAGGACAATGTCAGTTACAGCCGCGGTTTTGAATCCGTCGCGCGCGGCTTCAACTTTGTAAACGCCGACCGGTAGCGGTGGCGTGGCGAACTCACCGATAGAGCCGGTTTTGGCTTCAGTCACGCGGCCCGTGCGCTGGTTCGTGATCTTGATGTCGGCACTCGCGATAGCGGCACCGGTTTTATCAACGACCGTACCTACGATACGGCCAGTATCCAACTGAGCCCAACCGGGCACCGCAGCTAATGCCAGCAGTACCAGGCCGACCAGCCAGGTTTGTAATTGCCTCCTGCTCATCGACTCCCTCCAGCAGCTACTTGTTCGTTTGTATGTTTTCTTTTGCCAACAGATTTCGCACGCGTACGCGTGCTCCGACTGCCAGCTGTTTTACTGTCTTGTTCTTTTGGGTTGTCTTGCAGCGCCGATTCCAACTGCTTGCGCAGCAGGGTCTCGGCAAAGAGAAGGTCATTGGCGACAGCACGGCGCGCCAGTTCGGGTTGCCGGTCGCGAATGTGGCGGAACATTCTTTCGTGACGCTCCCAGTGCTCCCTCATGTCGCCGATCAGCGGCAGCACGCGAAGGCGCGCCTCTGTCATCGCGTCGTAAAGCAACTGCATTGTCGCTTCAATGGCACTGTTATGGGCTGCCCCCGCAAGGGCCTGATGAAACTCGATATCGTGTTTGTGGAAACCACGTGGCGCATCAACATTGAGCCGCATGGCAGCCAGAGCTCGCTCCATGCGGTCGATGTCGTTCTCGTCAGCCCTGTCTGCGGCAATTGCGGCAGCGGCGGGTTCGATCATCTGCCGCAGCTCATATATCTCCAGGTACGAAATCTCCCGCAGCAGCACCATCCAGTGGAAGTGTCGCCCCATGATGCGAGTGACGGATGGACGGATATAGGTCCCGTATCCCGGCCGCGCCTGGATGAGCCCGATAAACAGTAGCCCTTTCAACGCTTCCCTCAGCGAACTACGGCTGACCTTCAGCATTTTGGCTAGTTGCGGTTCGGGGGGAAGGCGGTCTCCACAACGTAACCGGCCATCACGAACGAGGGATTCAATGCGGCTGCACACCAACTCCATCACGGTCTCGCGACGGACGGGTTCGATGAAGGCCTCGGGGACTGCTGCGTTAGACTTCGCAGTGCGGCTCATATTCAGAGTCTCTGACTTTGTCGAACAATACAACAAAGTAGCTGAAAGTCAAGTAAACTCTCGTATGCGCCGCTGAGTTTATTGCCTCGACGTACCGTTATTGGCCGTTACGCGCCAAACTGACAAGCCCGCAAAAAACAATCCCGAACGGTATTCAGCAACTCAGTTTTTCGTTGACAGCTTCGAATTTTCGCGACTATGTTCGTTTGTCCGACAAAGTTCCTGGTTATATCGGCAACGGGGTATGAGACCGCTCGCATGGCTGCGCGAATTCGAGACGTTCGCAGTGGGGCTGGACCACCTCGAAGGCTTAGCCTTTGATGCCGCTCACACGCTATGGGCCGGTGGCGAGATCAGCCAGATTTATCGGGTCGAGGGACATGGGCACGCGTGCGATCGCGTGAAGCCATTCGTAGAGCACGCCGCGAGCAGGTCGCTCCGCAATGCAAAGTTCTCCGTCTTCGATTCCAGAGGCAGCCTCTTCCCCAGCGATTTTGACGGACTGCACGACGCCGGGTGGCAAGATGCAACTGCGAGCCCGCTATCCGCAAGAAATCACGTTCGCACAGCCGACCAACATAGCTTTCGGGGCCGACCGAGCAGATGCGGCGCATATCGCAGTCCTCGAAGTTTGGCGCATCTCCCGGTTGAAGGTCGCCTGCCCGGGCTACCGCTGGCCACACCACAGAAATAAGCAAATAGGAACTCAACATGAATTGGAAGACAACAACCCGCAAGGTGCTTCTGGCAGCGACGGTGTTACTCGCCCTCGGAGCTTCGGCAAGCGAACGTCATGTGTGGCGCATCGGTTCATTCGACCACTCGTCCAATGAGTTCCGCACTGAGGGCGTGGACTACACAAATGCGAAGGAGAGCCTCGTCTATCGCGTCGGCAAGGACACGGACAAAGATTGGTGGCGTTTTCAACCGGGACCGGCCAATGGCATCGCGGGCGGCAGGCTGCATCCGTTCACCATCATGTTTGATCTCCCGAAGACACCCAGTGGAGTGTACCGGCTGAAACTCGGCGTAATCTACGAGACACCGAGACTTTCGTCGCTGCGGGTTGAGATAAACGGCCGCTCTGGTAACTTCTACTTCCATCCCAAGCTCGATTATGCAAACGCCGATTGGGAAGGCACTTTCGTTCCGCAGACCAGCAGCGACACGAAAATAATCGACATCCCTGCCAGTTGGTTCAAGCAGGGCGAGAACAAGATCGTCCTGACCGCACTCGACGACCCGGCGAAAGCGGAAAATGTGCTCGGGAGCATCGCCCCGGGGCAGAGCGGAATCGTATACGACGCTTTGGAACTTTCGCACGACGCCTCGGCTCGCTATGACGAGCGCAGCGTGAAAGTCAGCGCAACTCCCACGCTGTTCTTCCGTAAAGGCGCGGGTGGCTTGAGTGAGGTGGTCGAGGTCATAGCATCATTCAACTCCGCGGCGCGACGGGTAAGTATCAAGCTGACGGCCAACGGTAAGACACAGGCGCGCAACGTCAGTGTGAACGTCGCTTTCGGCGAGGTTCGAAGCGAGATCGAAATGCCGGAGTGGAGTGGCACGACTGCCGGCGACCTTGAGCTAACGATTGATGGACGGTCGCGCCGCTTCCCCGTACGGCTCACCGCGGCGAAGAAGTGGACCGTTTACGTTGTTCCCCACGAGCACCTGGACATCGGCTTTACGGACTATCCCGCTAAAGTCGCGGAACTGCACGCGCAATCGATTGACCACGCGGCCGATGCGATTCGACGCTTCCCCGACTTTCGTTGGACCCTGGACGGCTACTGGGTTCTCGACCAATACCTTAAGGGTCGCTCGCCGGAAAAACACAAGGAAGTCTTAACCCTGTTGCGCGATGGCAAGATCGTATTGCCACCGCAGTACGCGAACCAGCACACGGGCACGGCATCGCTCGAAAGTCTGGCTCGTTCGTTTTACGACGCACACCAGTTTGCCTCGCGGAACGACGTGCCGCTCGGAGCAGCGCACATCGTCGATGTTCCTTCTTACACATGGTCTTACGCTTCCGTCTTGCACGATGCCGGCGTGAAGTACTTCCTGGCTGCCGCCAATAACTGGCGCGCACCGATCCTGCTGCAGGCGCGGTGGAACGAAAAATCGCCCTTCTACTGGGAAGGACCGGACGGCAAACGCGTCCTGATGTGGTATTCGCGGGCTTATCTGCAATTGCACACGCTGTTTGGTGGCCCTCCCACAATTGCAGCCGCGAAAGATGCGATGCCGGTGTTCCTCCAGGCCTATACGCGACCGGACTACACGGCGAATTCGACCATCATCTTCGGCTCGCAGCTTGAAAACACCAAGTTCAGTAAGGAGCAGGCCGAGTTCGCCGGGAACTGGAACGCGGAGTTCGCTTATCCTCGTGTCGTGCCTTCCACCGTCACGGAGGCAATGTCCTCTATCGAGCGCGAAGCCGGGGGCAAGTTCCCTGTTTTCCGTGGCGACTTCGGACCCTACTGGGAAGATGGTTTCGGGTCCGATGCGGCACCAACGGCCACGCACCGCGCCAACCTGCAACGTGTCCTCAGTGCCGAAAAGCTCGCCGCGGCCACAGCCGTGATTGAGCCAGCCGTACGCGCGGACAACACCTTGCTGCGGAGCGCGTGGGAAAACATTCTGCTCTACGACGAACACACTTGGACCTACGTCGGCGCGACCACGCAGCCAGATCACCAGCAGGCCGTAGCACAAACTGCGTTGAAGCGCGCCCGCACGACTGAAGCACGTCGCGCGATCGACGAGTCGGTGCAGCGTAGCTGGTCCCAGTTCGGATCCCTGCTCGCCAGCAAGGACAACGCCCTAGTCGCCTTCAACCCCATGAACTGGGAGCGCAGTGGTCTGGTCACAACCGACTTGCAGGACGGCAACGAGATCGTTGATACGGTCACCGGCGCTTCCGTGCCGTTCGAAATCGTTGCGACTGGACGCGGCACCCGCCTGCCCGGATTCGGCGCCGGGTATAAGCGGGTGCGCTTCGTTGCCGAGAAAGTCCCCGCACTCGGATACAAGAGCTACGCCATTCGCCCGACGACAGCGCAGCCAGCACCAGAGGGGCAGGTCACCACGCAGGACGTAATAGAGAGTGCGTTTTATCGAGTGACTCTGGACTCGGAATCGGGCGCAATTCGCCAAGTCTTCGACAAGCAGTTAGGACGCGAACTGGTGGATGCGGCCAGTCCGTACCGCTTCGGCGCTTTTCTTTACGTGACCGGTGCCGACAACATGCCAAACAACTCGCTTTACCGGTACGCCGCTGGTCCTGCACCGAAATTGGAAGTGCACCAGGCCTCGCAGGGTCGCATTGTCAGCGTACGTCGCACGCCGTTCGGCACGGTCGCAGTGCTTGAATCGCAAGCAAAGAACACGCCCCTCGTCCGCACCGAGATCACGGTGTTCGATAGCGAAAAGAAGATCGAGCTGGCGTACCGCGTCCGCAAGGACGACGTGCTGAGCAAGGAATCGGCGTACTTCGCTTTCCCGGTTGCGATGCCCGGCGCTTCGTTCGCCTACAGCAATCAAACGGGGTGGGTAGACCCAGCGCGTGATTCG
Source organism: Terriglobales bacterium (assembly GCA_035629075.1). Classification (GTDB taxonomy): domain Bacteria; phylum Acidobacteriota; class Terriglobia; order Terriglobales; family Acidobacteriaceae; genus JAEZPW01. Next base: position 7,641 of record DASPIK010000049.1, read on the forward strand.
CTTCCCGGTGCCAGCCGCGAATGGTTCACCGTTTCGCATTGGGCGGCCGTCCGTGATCCGAACGCGTCAGTCGCGGTAGTCCCTGTTGATGCACCCTTGATGGCCTTCGGCGACATCGTCCGCGGCGCCTGGCCAGAACAGTTCCGTAGGGCGAGTTCCACGATGTTTTCCTGGGTGATGAACAACTACTGGGGAACGAATTTCGTTTCGCACCAGGGCGGGGACTTCACATTCCGCTACGCGATCTTCTCCGACAAGGATTTCGATACAGCCCTGCTGACCCGACGCGCATGGAACCAGCTTGCGCCACTGGAGAGCTCCGACGTGCTCGCTTCTATTGACACACCGCGTATTCCGCCGGCCCAAGGCAGCCTGCTCGAGGTCGACGCACAAAACGTAGTTGCCAGCACGTGGAAGCCGTCGGAGGATGGACGTGGATCCATCCTGCGCATTCAGGAGACTTCGGGACGCACATCGCGCGTCCGGATCTCGAGCAAGCTTGTTCGGCTCGAATCGGCATTTCGCTGCTCGCTGGTAGAGGAAGACCAGCAGAAGCTCGAGATCTCCAATGGTGGGGTTGAGATCGAGATCAAGCCGTATGAGGTGCTGACCCTGAGGCTCGGCACTTCCGTAACGCGATGAGGACGCTATGGACATGGGGTTCTCCGGCAAAACAATCGCCGTAACCGGAGGCGCAATGGGTATCGGCGCCGCAACTACGCGCCGGTTTGCCGGTCTCGGTGCGACAGTCGCTATTCTCGACAGGGATGCTGCAGCCGGTCGACGAATGTTGGCGGAATTGAAAGGATCCGGCTGGCACGGCGAATTCTTCGAGTGCGACGTAAGTCGCGCTTGCGACGTGGAGAAGGCCTTCTCTGCCCTCCGCCAGACTCTTGGCGGACTCGATGTGCTCGTCAGCAATGCGGGCATACAGCGTTACGGCAAGTCGGCAGAGATCTCAGAGGAGCAGTTTAACGAGGTCCTGGCCGTCAACCTCAAGGGACTTTATCTCTGTGCAAGGCACGCTGTTGGGATGCTGCGCGAGCGAGGTGGAGGCGCCATCGTCGCGGTCGGCTCTGTGCAGTCGATCGGAGCGATTGAAAACTCGGCCGCTTATGTCACTTCGAAGCACGGCCTGCTGGGGTTAGTGCGGTCACTGGCACTGGACTACGCTGCGGACAATATTCGCGTGAACTGCGTTCTTCCGGGCTCGATCGATACACCGATGTTGCAATGGGCAGCCGGCCTGTCGCCCGATCCTGAGGCTCTGCTGGCGCAACTGCGAAGCAGGCATCCACTCGGGCGGTTGGGCACGCCCGAAGAGGTTGCGAACGCAATCGCCTTTTTGGCCAGCGACTGGGCGTCGTTCATCACGGGCGCAGCTCTTCTCGTCGATGGTGGGTTGATGCTGGCCGCCGGAGGCGCGACTCGAAGCCGAGCCTAGCGCTCGCGAAACAAGTTTAAGTGAATGGCCTACTCCCGCTAGCAAGGGAGTGGACCGGAGATCATTCGATGAATCAGACCATGGTCGGTCTTTCGCTGCTTTTCGTCGCTGGCGTTATGAACGCCAGCTTCACCCTGCCGATGAAGTACACCCGTCGCTGGGCCTGGGAGAATACCTGGCTCGTGTGGACCATTTTCGCCCTCTGGGTGCTGCCGCCGGTGGTCACGTTCATGACCGTTCCGAGCCTAGGCAGCGTTTACCGCGAAGCTGGACTTGGCCTCGTGCTTACGGTCGCTGTGTTCGGCGCAGGCTGGGGTATCGCGCAGGTTTTGTTCGGTTTGGCAGTGGAAGCCATTGGTATTGCGCTGGCGTTTTCCATCATTCTCGGAATCTCGGCCGCAGTCGGCAGCTTGATTCCGCTGTTCCAGTTGCATGCTGACCGCGTGCTAACAACGGGCGGCATGGGCGTAATCGCCGGCGTTGCTCTCGTGATCATCGGTGTGGCGGTACTTGCCCTGGCTGGTCGCCGCCGCGAGGCTGAGATGGGATTGGCTCCGGAAGCGGGTCGAACTTCGTTCGGACGCGGCCTTCTGTTTGCCATCGGCAGCGGCTTGGGAGCAGCATTCATCAACTTCGGCCTCGCATTCGGTGCTCCCCTGACTGATGCGGCTCAACGCGCCGGTGCCCATCCTCTGTGGGCCAACAACGCCGTTTGGCTTCCTGTGATGTTTGCGGGTTCAATCGCCAACCTCGCCTATTGCGTCTTCTTAATGCGCAAGAACGGAACTGCTCCGCGATTCCGCCAATCCGCTACTGCCGGACACTGGGCACTCGCTGCCTTCATGGCCTTCTTCTGGTTCGCGAGCACGCTGCTGTATGGCGTCGCCAGCGGCAAACTCGGCGCACTTGGGCCGGTGCTCGGCTGGCCGCTCTTCATGTCGCTGATTGTGATCACTGCCAGCGTGCTTGGCATGGCGACCGGTGAGTGGAAGAACGCAGGCCGCAAGCCCGTAAACATCATGCTCTGTGGCGTGGCGGTGCTCGTTGTCGCCGTGTTCACCCTGTCGGCTGCGAGCCGCTACCTGTGATTGCCTGATCGGAGAATCAGAATGAAAGCATTAGCTGTTGACTTGGGAGGCAGCCACGCCTCTATCGCGCTGGTTGAAGAACAGCGCATTTTGGCCAAGGAAGAATTGGCGCTCGATGCTGCTGAAGGCTTGGTAAATGTATTGCCACTTTTTGCCGATGCGTTCCGCCGTCTAACTAATCTTTGCGGTACCAGGATTAGCGACTGTGCAGGTATCGCAATCAGTTCCTGTGGCCTCATTGATTCGAAGGCCGGCAAGTTTCTTTCAACGAACGGCAAGTGGGATGACGCGCTGACACTTGATCTTCCTGCTTGGGGCCGTGAAACGTTCGGGCTGGAACTGCGAATCGAGAACGACGCCCGGATGGCGTTGCTCGGCGAGTGGTACGCCGGAGCAGCGCAAAACTTCACCGAAGTCGTGATGGTCACCCTGGGCACCGGAATCGGCGGCGCTGCCATGATCGGCGGCAAGCTGCTGCGCGGGAAACACTCGCAGGCCGGCAACCTCGGCGGCCACATTCCCGTGTTGTTCACTGGACGCAAGTGTATGTGTGGTGCTTACGGATGCGCCGAAGCCGAGGCGGGCGGGTGGTCGATGCCGCTTGTCGCGCGTGAGTCGTCGGGTTTTGCGTCCAGCGCCCTGGCTCGCGAACCCGAGCTGAACTTTGAAGCGCTGTTTCGCAACGCCGCCGCTGGCGACCAAGTCGCTTGCGAAGTGCGCGACCGCTGTATTCGCGTTTGGGCCGCAACCGCCGTTGGTTTGGTCCACAGTTTCGATCCGGAGGTCGTTGTTTTCGGCGGAGGCGTCATGAGGAGCGCCGACGTGATTCTCCCGTGTATCCAGTCTTACGTTGCCGAACATGCATGGACACCGTGGGGCAAAGTGAAAGTCGCGGCGGCGCGCCTCGGCAATGACGCAGGTCTACTCGGGGCCATTCCCCTGCTTACAAATCAAAACTGATGCCAAGACGTTCGAATTACGACAAGTACCCGTATATAGCCGTAACCTCCGCCGCGACCGATTGCCGCGTGGGATGGGACGCGATCGCGGCGGAGTTGAAGCAGCGCACCGGCGCACGCACCGTGATTTGCCTGGAGTGTTACCCCGGCGCTTTCGTTGACGAGATAGAGCAAGCGCTGACTGCGCGCTTGCGTCCCGACCGCGTGCTCCGGGCAGCAGACTTCTACAAATCAGATGGGGAAATTAACCGCATGTTGGCACGCCATCTCACGGATGACCGTGTTTTCGGCCGCCTGAACGACATCGCACTCGAAGACTTCTTCGACTCCTCTTTGCTGGCAAAAGCACGCGAAACCGTCGCCTCGACCGACGGAATGCTGCTCGTAGTCGGCACCGGTGCTGCGTTGATCGCCCCTGATGCCGACCTGCTGGTGTATGCCGATATGGCTCGCTGGGAAATCCAGATGCGCCAGCGCAAGGGGACCATCAGCAACCTCGGCGTCAAAAACTGCAACGACTCACCATCCGAGAAGTACAAACGAGCCTTTTTCGTTGACTGGCGAGCAGCCGATCGACTAAAGAGAAGGCTGCTCAACCGCATCGACCTTCTTCTGGACACGAACGACGTCTCCCTACCGAAGATGGTTTCCGGCGAGCACTTCCGCGCCGGGTTGCGCATGGCGGTAGCACGTCCATTTCGGGTCGTACCGTTCTTCGATCCAGGCCCTTGGGGCGGACAATGGATGCGCGAAATCTGCGGCCTTCCCGACGGTCCGCCGAACTACGCATGGTGCTTCGATTGCGTTCCCGAGGAGAACTCGCTGCTACTTGGATTCGGTGAGGTTCGCGTCGAGATCCCTTCGATCGACCTCGTCTTTGCGCATCCACGCGACCTTCTGGGTGAAGCCGTCCACGCGCGCTTCGGTGCGGAGTTTCCGATACGTTTCGATTTTCTGGACACAATGGACGGCGGCAATCTGTCATTTCAAGTCCATCCGCTGACCGAGTACATACAGGAAAAGTTCGGCGTCCCCTACACGCAGGACGAAAGCTACTACCTGCTTGATACCAAAGAGGACGGCTGCGTTTATCTCGGACTTCGGGAAGGCATCGACCGCGAGCAGATGGCCCGCGATCTCCGCGACGCGCAAGACGGGAAGATCATGTTCCCTGCTGAGAAGTACGCCAACTGCTGGCCAGCACGGAAACACGATCATTTCCTCATTCCTGCCGGAACTGTTCATTGCTCGGGCAAGAACAGCATGGTGCTGGAAATCAGTGCCACGCCCTACATCTTCACTTTCAAGCTGTGGGATTGGGGGCGGCTGGGACTCGATGGCCGTCCTCGTCCAATCCATCTGGAACACGGCCTGGCGAACATCCAGTGGGACCGCACAACGCCCTGGGTGAAGGCGAACCTGGTGAACCGTATTGAACCCATCAGCGGCGGCGAAAGCTGGCGAGAAGAACGTACAGGCCTGCACGAGCGTGAATTCATCGAGACACGCCGTCACTGGTTCACCGGAAAAGTTCCCCACAGCACCAAGGGCGGCGTCCAGGTTTTCAATCTTGTCGAAGGTGATGAAGCCGTTGTCGAAAGCCCGACCGGAGCTTTCGATCCATTCGTTGTTCATTACGCTGAGACGTTCATCGTACCTGCCAGTGTGGGCGAGTTCACAGTGCGTCCGAGTGGAACTTCGGAAGGCTCTGAGTGCGGAACGATTAAGGCGTTTGTGAGGACCCGCGCGTGAGGAACCTGCAAATGAAGAATGCCGTTTGCGCCCTGGTACTCTTGCTGGCGCTCACCACACCCGTGCTTGCGCAAGCGGCAACTCAAAAACCGGCACACCGGAAAGCAGCGACTGCTGCGGCCACCACAGAAAAGTGGCCTACAGTACAGGACGTCACATTTCACAGTGCGTCCCTCGGCCGCGACATGCACTATCGCATTTTGTTGCCTGCCGACTACGCCCAGAGCACGCGCCGCTATCCGGTCGTTTATCTGCTCCATGGCCTTTACGGCAGTCATGAAAACTGGGAAACGCGCACGAACGTAGTCAAGTATGCTCGCGCGCTGCCGATTATCATCGTCATGCCCGACGCTGGGGACTCCTGGTATGTAAACTCCGCAACCCAACCGCAAGACCGGTACGAGGATTACATAATCAAGGATTTGCTCACGGAGGTTGAGAACCGCTTTCGTGTCCTGCGCCTTCGCTCCGCACGCATGATTGCCGGCCTCTCAATGGGCGGTTACGGAGCCCTCAAGTTCGCGCTCAAGAACCCGCAGACGTTCGGCATGGCGGCAAGCATGAGCGGCGCTTTCAATGCTCCCGCGGAACTCGGTGCCGAGCGCCCGGATTTCGCGCAGAAATTGCAGGAAGTTTTCGGCGAGTTGCAAAGTGCTGCTCGCACCGATAACGACCTGCTGCTCCTAATCGCAAAACAGAAGCCCGGCGCGGTTCCCTACCTCTATATCGACTGCGGAACGGCTGATTACTTCCTTGCAGCGAATCGACGAGTTGCAGCCGCACTCGCCGCGCAGCATGTCGCGTACGAATACCACGAACTTCCCGGAATACATGATTGGGAATTCTGGAATCGGCAGGTCGAAAGCGTGCTAAGCAAATTTGCGGGACGTGCGATGGCAGAGTCGAAACTCAACTAGCCGATAGTTGAAATATTCATCGCCCCGAGCGGAGCAAGGACCTTTTCGGTCGCCCTGTTGCTGTCCTTCGGTTCGCTCAGGCCGTGAGTTTTGAAACGATCAACGCAGCAACAGAGCGATGAAAGGGATTCAATCGATATGTCCATCTCAGCACAGGCTGCCAGTCGATCTGTCCTGTTCGCACTTTCACTGCTGCTGTTTTGCTCCTGTGTTTCTGCTCTTGCTACGGCCGATAGCGAAAGCGGCTGTACGCCATCGTTCCCGTTGAAAGAGGGCTGGCAAGGCGGGGACGCAGCCTACTCAATTCCGCTCGCTGACGGTAGGAACGTCTGGATCTTTGGCGACACCTTATACGGGAAAGAACGCGTTGTGCATGGCACGGAACCAAGAATGGTGCACAACAGCATCGGCATTTCCACCTGCCGAAACGGCGAGTTTCACATCGAGTACGCCATCAAGCAGGATGCGGCGGGCGCTCCGCGGGACTTTTTCGAAACTGCGAACAAGAAAACGTGGTATTGGCCATTAGCAGGATTCCGGCATCGGAACGAGTTGTGGGTGACGCTGCTTTGCCTTCGCGCCACGCCTGCGTCCGACTCTCCCGAGGCGGCGCTCGGCTTTGAGACCTGCGGTGTCGACATGGCGAGAGTGTCCGGCTTAAATCGCGACCCGCAACAATGGAAAGTCGAAGTGCTTCCTTTCGTGGCGGACGGCGTCAAGGCCTATCCCTCGGCAGCAGCTGCAGTGGATGGCAAGTATGCTTACATTTTTACCCTGTACGAAAACGGCACACGTCCGGCGATCCTGACGCGAATTCCCTTGGCTGGTCTTCGTTCTCCGGCCAAGAACCTTTCTTACCTTGCCAAGGATGGCACCTGGCAGCCGGGTTTGGCGCCAGAAAAGGCGTTACCCGTAATGGAACGCGGAAACTCGGAGATGTCCGTTTCCTACCATGCCGGCCGCAAGGAGTGGATTGCAGTACTCAATGAGCCGGTTATGTTTTCCGACAGGATCATCCTCCGGACCGCGAAGACCTTGAGTGGTCCTTGGAGCGAGGGGAAAACGATCTACACGATTCCCGACATGCAAAAGAGCGCTGTGGCTTACGACACCGACACCTTTTGTTACGCGGCGAAGGAACACCCTCAGTTCCGGAACTCTGACAACATTCTGTTTACGTACGTGTGCAACACCCTCAAACCCATAAAACTGGTCACAAACCCTTACATCTACTTTCCGAAGGTCGTGCGCGTCCCGCTACCAGCAGCAGGATTCTAAGGAGGCGCAAAGTCTGGCTTGGCCAGGCCGCGGGAAAGGCGCAAGAGAAGGCGCTAGCAGCAAGAAGCTGTTCGGCATGAAGTGAAGGGTGTGCCTGCAGGGACTCAGGTTCTTAACAAACCCGGGGCGAGACCGCCATCACCGAATGGTGGTCTTGCCCCAGGCTCTCTGTCGCCAGCAGAGAAAGCAAAGCTACGAGCCGAGTGGTGCGGGCGGAACCGCGCCTGGTCGTTCGCCCGCACCCGGCCATTAAAGGCCCCGCAGTTGTTCAGCGCGGGCCACACGTTCAACAGCTAGCTGGTATGCCGCTTCCTTGAACGTGATCTTGTGCTGCCGCACGAGCTTCGAAACATCGCGGTAAGCTCGCGTGATGTACGTATACAGTTCCTCGTTGACCTTCTCTTCCGTCCAGTACATCTGCTGAAGGTTCTGTACCCATTCGAAGTAGCTGACGATAACGCCACCGACATTGGCCAGAATGTCCGGAAGAACGGTGATCTGCCGGCTTCTCAGTATGTCGTCTGCCTCGGGTGTCGTGGGCAGGTTGGCGGCCTCGGCGATGACCTTTGCTTTGATCCGCGGAGCATTGTCGACGTGCAGCACGCATTCGAGCGCTGCGGGTATCAGAATGTCGCAGGGAAGAAGCAGCAGGTCGTCGTTTGAAATTGGCTCCGTGCCCGGGAACTCAATCACTGAGCCAGTCTTCTGAACGTGAGCAGCGAGCTCTTCCATCGGCAGGCGGCTGCCGCTGCTGCTAGTGATGCCACCGTACATATCCGACACCGCAAATATCTCGCAGCCGCACTCTTCCAGCAGCAGCGCCGCATGGGAGCCGACGTTGCCGAAGCCCTGGATAACTACGCGCTGGCCTTTCAATGACCGGCCGACTTCCTTCATGTACTCGGCTATCACCAGCATGACGCCGCGTCCCGTCGCCTGTTTTCGGCCTAGCGAGCCGCCGAGTTCTATGGGCTTACCAGTAACACATGCGGGCGTATACCCATGGCGCGAGCTGTACTCGTCCAGAATCCAGGCCATAACCTGCGGGTTGGTGTTGACGTCAGGTGCCGGCACATCACGGTGTGCTCCCAGAATGTGATGAATGCGGGATATGAATTTTCGCGTGACGCGCTCTATTTCGGCCGGCGACATTTCCATCGGATCACAGTTAACGCCGCCCTTGGCGCCTCCGAATGGAATATTGGCCAAGGCCGTTTTCCACGTCATGGCTTCGGCGAGCGACTGGACTTCGCCCTCATCCACGGCGGGGTGGAACCGGATGCCGCCTTTCGCGGGTCCACGTGCTCCGCTATGCTGAACGCGGTACCCGCTGAACACCTTCAAGGACCCGTCATCCATCCGGACCGGGACTTCGACTTTGAGCTCTCGGAACGGCATCTTCAGTAAGAGTCGTTCTTCACCACTCAATCCGAGTCGCTCGGCGGCGACGGCGAAGTTGCGGTCCACGATGCTTCTGGGACTTCCGACCGCAATGGTTTCCACTACGCTCATGACTTAGCTCCTTATGAATTGCACAGATTAGAAAAAATGAGCACCAGAAACTCTGCTCGCGTTTAGGTCAACTCGTCCCAGCTCACAAGGCGAAAACAAAAACACCCCTGGTGCGGGGAATACATCCAGCCGCAGTAAGGACAGAGCAGATCCATTAGCTGCTGCTTTTTGGCTTCTTCTTCAATGAGCTGTTGAAGCTCTATCTCGAGGAGGTCGTCTTCGATTGCGGGTGCGAGTGCTACTCCGGCCATAAATCTCCCTTCGCGGCGCAGTCTTTTGCGCGCTAAACGGTTCCCGATCCCGAGGGTTGCTAACACTCAGAGCAGGTGCACCCGCGTTGCCACAACTCTAGGCGATCGGTATGTGGATAGGGCCGAATGCGTGTGGTGGGCGAAGTACCGCGAGATGTGCAGATTACGGGCAAGAACGGCGATCAGAAGATCGCCCATTGAGTAAAAGGGCGTGCTCGATCAAACGGGCCGAACTGGAGAGTTTCGATTCAGTGGGGAAAACCGCCCCGGTTTATGAAGATACTGGTTCGTAGAGCTTGAGCTTCTCGCGGAGCGTTTTCCGGTCGATTCCTAGAATCTCGGCAGCACGCGTGCGATTACCGTCCACATGCGCGAGCACGTTTTGAATGTACTCCGCTTCCACTTGCGCCAATTTTCTGTCGAAGCCGCTACCGCGAGCGGCTGAAAAATGCATCAGCGAGGGCAGGTCGGCGACGTCAATGACATTTGTGTCGGTCATAACGACCAGCCTCTGAATCAGGTTTTCAAGCTCGCGAACGTTGCCGGGCCAGTGATAATTACGGAAAGCGAGCAGGACTTCATCGGAAAACTTTGGTTCGGGCTTGCCTAGTTCCAGAGCGTATTTACTCGCGAAGTGCTGGGTTAGCAGCAGAATGTCGTCTCCTCGATCGCGCAGCGGTGGAATCGGGACGGTGAGAACATTCAGGCGAAAGTACAGATCATCCCGGAAGAGCTCTTTCCTAACCAGGACAGAGAGGTCCTTATTCGTGGCGGCGACGATCCGGATGTCCAGTTTCCGTGGGCGCGAAGATCCGACCATGCACACTTCGCGTTCCTGCAGCACGCGAAGGAGTTTTACCTGTGTGGACAATGTTGTGGCGCTGATCTCATCCAGAAATATCGTGCCGCCGTCAGCAGCCTGAAAGAAGCCGGTGCGCGTGTCGGTCGCGCCGGTGAACGCTCCCTTCACGTATCCGAACAGCTCGCTTTCAAGCAGAGTTTCGGGTATGGCAGAGCAGTTAACCGGCACGAACGCAGCTGAGGCGCGCGGGCTGCTGTAGTGAATTGCGCGGGCGACGAGTTCCTTGCCCGTCCCACTTTCGCCAGTGATGAGTACTGTCGCAGACGTCGGCGCGGCCTTCGCAATGGTGTTGAACACGTTCTGCATGGCAGACGATTCGCCAACTAGCCCGTAGGGCGCTTGCGAGCAACGATAGGACGGGACGTGCGCCGTGCGGCGGGAGCGCAGCTTTTCGAGGACGCTTGCTACCGCAGACAAAAGTTCTTCGTCGGTGAAAGGCTTCGTAAGATACTCGGCAGCCCCTGCCTTGACGGCCCCGACCGCTCCCCCTACTGTCGGGTAGCCCGTGATCATCATCACTTCGGTGTCTTTGAAATTTTCGCGAACGTGGCGCACAAGATCCAGTCCGCTGATCTTGGGCATCTTGTAGTCCGTTATGACCAGGTCGAAGGCTGATTGTTCGAGGGTGCGAACGGCCGCGGAGACGTCACCAGCAGTAAAGACGCAGTATCCGGCAGCTTCGAGGTTGCGCTGCAGCACTTCGAGAGTATCCGGTGCATCATCAACCACGAGAATCTGCTCTTTTGCCGCAGGCTGCATTTCGTTTAAGTATCCCCTCTATCCGCCACGTCAGCAGAATCCGCCACAGGCAGACTGATTTCGAAACATGTCCCCCGGCCCACATCGCTGGCGCAACGAATAACGCCGCCGTGAGATGCCACAATGCCGTGAACAACAGCGAGTCCGAGTCCGGTCCCCTGGTTGACCTGCTTGGTAGTGAAGAACGGGGTGAAAATGTTTTTCTTCACGTCGTCTGTCATGCCCGTGCCGGTATCTTTGACCAGGAGCAAAGCGGCATCTCTTGTGTAACGTGTGCTGATGGTCAACGTACCGCCATCGGGCATTGCCTGAACCGCGTTGACCACCAGGTTCACCAACACTTGGTGCAACTGCGACGCATCGGCATGGATGTCAGGCAGGTCAGCGTCGAGATCGCGAACGATTACCACGGCGGCCTTGGCGCAGCGAGACTCCACAAAATACAGGCCATCGCTAACGATCTGGTTCAAGTTCAGGCGGACTTTTTCTGGCGGCATCTGTCTCGCGAAGGTCAGCAGCTTGTTAATCACCTCGCGGGCGTGCAGGCAATTCTTGACTATTTTTTCCAGGTCGCCGATAGCCTGCGCGGGGAGCTCCGGCACTTTCTTTGCGAGCTGCGCAAAGCCCAGAATGTTAGCTAGTGGCTCGTTGATCTCGTGGGCAACGCCGGCAGCCAGTTGCCCGATCGTAGCAAGGCGATCGGCGTGCCGAAGTTGGTCCTGCAACTGCGCCTTGTGACTCTCATTCTCACGACGTTCTATGATGAACGAAATTTCGCGAGCCGCCATCTCAAGAAGAGCGACCTCTTCTTCGAGGAACGGCGGACGGGATGTTGACGAAAGTTGTGCAGTGTAACAAAACTCCACTGACCCCCGCTCAATACCGGACACGATCAGGTCCGCGACCTGCCGATGTACTGGTTTCAAAGAATGTTCCGTCGCGAATACACGGCCATTGAAGACGATCTTGGCTGATGCGACTTCCGGATACTGAAGCGCGGGAGGCAGAAGTTCCACAATTCTCTGCAAGGCCTCATCGAGCGGAAAGTCACTCTGTTGAGCGACCCGCGCGATGCCGTATAGGCACGTCAATTCCTTGACGCGCTCTCGTAGTGCCCACTCGGTGCTTTCGCCCGGTTGCGCTAGCATAGTCCGACGATACTACAAAGATTCACCAACAGTTCCGTGATGGACGTCACCAGCCCAATGGCAGAATGATCGGCCGGTGTTTTGGACGATTGCAAAGAAGCCCATGTGGCGGGAATGCTCCGGCTCCGGCGTCACGTGCCCAGCTTGTCTCCGGCAGTGCTGGTGCGACGCGGGAACATGCGTAGGAGACTGCATCGCCAATCATGGCGCGAGCCACACTTAAATTGCTTTCGGGCTGGCAACTACGCGCGTCCGTTCTTGAAAATCTTGTTCCTCGCTGCTTCGGAGATTGCGATGACGGCAGGGTGCTGCAACTTTCTTTCCGCAGAGATGGCGTAGAACTGCATTCGAACTTTGTTGGTACGGCCTATGATTCGCACCCCTTTCATCTTCTGCATTTGATTCTCAAAAACCGAGGGCACGGGATAGACTCCAGCCCCGGTTTCTCCGAATGCGCGCAGCAGCGCGTCATCTTCGAACTCTCCAACGACGTTCGGGTGCACAGCCTGCGACTCGAGCCAGTAGTCGAGGCCGCGACGCAGGGCCGTGTTGTCCGTGGGCAAAAAGCAGGGCGCCCCGTCAAGACACTGGGGGAAGTTTCGGCGGAACCGGCCGGCGATTTTAGACGCGACGACGAACATGACGTCACATTGCCCAAGCAAGTGGCTATAGCCACGAATGCTCAAGTTAGGATCGATCGGCGCGTCTGAGAGCACCACGTCCAACTCGTGCGTAGCCAACCGTGCCAACAACTGCGACGACGTAGCCTCCCGGCACACGATGCGGACGGGTTCTCTCAGGTGCGTTGCCGGTTCGAGCAGTAGTTGCGCAATGGTCTTGGGCACCGCATCGACCACACCTACATCAAGTCGCAGCGGGCGGCCAATGGGTCTGTTCTTAACGACGTCCATGAGTTCGCGTCCGAGAGAGAAGATGTCTTCCGCATAACTGAAAACAGTCCTGCCCATCTCCGTGAGGACAAGACGTCGCCCGGAACGTGCCAGCAGCTTCTCCCCGAGTTGATTTTCAAGCAGGCGCAACTGTGTGCTGATGGCTGGCGGTGACACCCGCAATTCACTGCTCGCCTTGTTAATGCTTCCCGCCCTGACCACAGTCCAGAAGTACAAGAGGTGGTGATAATTCAGCCACTCCATCGCATTCTCCAGTTAACACCCAATGTTAATAAAATCTTATCACTACAACGCAGTTTATGTACTTTTAGTGATTGATCGTTGTTCGTATAGTTGGCTTAGGTGGAAACAACAACGAGGAGGCACCGTATGCAAATCGATGTTCGCACTCACAGTCTCGATCTTGCCGAAGTATTGAAATCATACTTGGAGCGCCGGCTGCGTTTTGCCCTGAGCAGATTCGGAGAGCGTGTAGGGCAGATCACGGTTCGGCTTAGCAGAAATGCGAGAACCGAGGTGGAGTGCCGAATAAGCACGGAACTGAAGCCGTTCGGCAGGGTTGCCGTCGAGGAAGCTGATACGGACCTGTTCGCTGCGATTGATCGCGCTACCGGACGAATCGGGCGCCTGTTCGGCCGCGAACTGCAGCGCACGCACGATGCTCGGGTTGGGCGCGAGTCCGTAAGGCTGGCAGCGTGAGGCGCTGGCAACAATACACAAACGTGCGTTCGCAGCCCGTGGAAAGGAGGGCGCGGTGAGGTTTCAGAGGTTTGAGCAATTCAGTGAATGCGGTTGCACTCGAGCGCCACAGAGCTGTTATGAACGCGCTGAAGGGCATCGTTCGCCAAGTGGAAGGCAAAACATTTATCGCGGTCGAAATCGCCGGGCGTCCAGACCAGGCGGCGACTCGGGCCATGAATTGTGAAGATAACGGCCCATCCGAGGCACATTTGCGACCGCCCGTACATCACAGATCCTGATGCAGATGGTGAACATGTTGACTTGCTGCCTGGCTGACATTGCCGACCCGCGGACGCATGCGAAACGTGCGCACTGGAATTTAAACGGAGTTCAGTCTTTTGCTGACCGAAGTTGTAAAGCAGGCTGACAGGGGGCCTGTGGCTTCTGGGAGCACATCTGCAGGTTGAGGTGAGTGATGATCGACCGACGTCAGGGGAGGAGCAGCATGCATGATTTGAAGCATTTCCGCGAATACGGCCTGGACAACACGCTCGCGGACACGTTTCCGTGTAGCGATGCTTTGTCCTCGATTCCAAATCCGAACAATCCACATCATCAGGACTTAGGGGGGAATATGGCGGTTCAGCAAAACACATCAGAACGCCGCTATTTGCAGCGGGAGTGCCCGATCTGCGGCTACACGCATCTCGTCGCGGTAAGCGAGTTTCACGATTCACTGATCTGTGAAAAATGCGGTTACGTAATCCCCGCCAAGAAAAAGGCAGCGTGAGCGAGCACGGCTGGCGCAGGCGTTCTCCGGGTGCCAGCCCCCACTCATTGCCGGCGAAGGCGATCCGCGCCGGTTTCATCTTGTTGAACTTAGGCCCAGGCCTGAGTGGCCGTGCTGAGCGTTGCAAGGTTCTCGCAAGGCGAGCCGCAGTGGGCGCGCCTTGCTCGTCACACTTTTACGCTGCGACACCCGCGGATTCCGGCTGGTATTCAATTGCATCAATCCGCAGCCGGCGCAAGCCTCCGGGCGTTTCCCACTCGATCTCGCTGCCCACCTTGAACCCAAGCAGCGCCGTCCCAATCGGCGCCAGGACCGAGATCATGTTCTTCGACGCATTCGCATCACGCGGAAAAACGACTTGGTAGGTCGCTTCTTTCCCGGTGTCCAGGTCAGTGACGCGGACCCGAGAATTCATTGTGACCACGTCGGCCGAAACTTGCTTTCCGGACACAACCTTGGCCCGGCTCAACTCACCTTCTAGGCGGTCGAGCAGGGTCTGGTCGCGCCACTGTAGTCTCGCGGAATCGATTAACTGCTGCAGGCGAGTCAGGTCACGCTCGGTGATAACGATCTGAGTGCTCACTGTAAGTTCCTCCCCTTCACGACTAATTGCCGCTCGACCGGCTTGAAGGCTGAATTGCGGCCCGCAGGCTCGTAGTGCTGTGCTTTTTGAATGTGACCGGCGACGGCGAGAATGCGCGCAGTATGCAGGCTGAACCGCTTGCCTCCCTGCACGCGCACAATTTCGAGACCGTTCAGGTTCTCGTTTTCGACAGTTCTGGTGGCCTTACGGAGAGCATTCGCAAGCGCTGACGGTTCGTCTTTGCCGAACGCGCTGACGTCGACGATTGGCTCCATTCGGAAGAACCGCCACCCCGAATCAGCCACCAACTGCTTCAGTGCGGAGGCGCATGTCGGGTCCAGGATGCGCCAATACCCGTAGCACCTTCCGTCAACGAAAACGTCTTTTGGAAGGCGCAGCATGCGTAGATACACGAGCAGACTTCCGGGCCTCAGCCATTGCGCCAGGCTTGCACCATGCCCGCTTGCGGGGCAGGGGGTACTGTCGTTGTTCATTCGAATTGTCGTGTCGCGCGAAACCGGCGACAAGACGGTCGCATGTTTCAAGACTGATCCTCTCAATTGTGATCTCGGGGTCGACTGTTCGGCGCTTTCTCGGACCGCTTGGCTTTTGCCTGTCTCGAATCGGATCCGGTCGTAAGCCTTCGCGGTATCAGCGCCGGAAGAGAGCGGCTGTCGAGTGGCGCAATCGGTCAGTTCGTGAAACACACCGATTCAATTGAGAATTCATAGCGCCACCACCCTCCACAGTTACGTTACGAAAGAACGCCAGCGCAGAAAAGTACATAAATTGCCCTTGTTCGTTAAGCGTAACTTAAGTATCGCGTAGCACGGCACGTCGGCTGTCGAGAACGTTGCCAATCGTCGGTACGCACACAACTTCGGCAGTCCTTGAAGGCACACACTTCGGCAAGCGACCTTTGTGGCCGCATCGGAGTACATCTGCAGTTTGGAATTGACTGTCTTGAGAAGGCGCGGAGCCTTGCGCACACTTAAATCGGGATGACAGCCAGCCGAAAGAGACTGCCTGCGATCTCACTCTATGCGACGCGCAGGCATGTTGGCGGCGTTCTGGTGCAGAATCACCTGGTTTACCTTCCCGGCGTCCCTTACGAAAGTGATTTGGGCATCGACCTCCTTCAGGAACCAATTGGTCTCGGATTCCGCGAGCATCTCGAAACGCGGCTGCCCGGTAGCTTGCAGGAACAGCGCTCCCTTTTCGCTCGTGATTGTGAGAATGAAATTAGGCGCCAGCTCATACTTGCCGACGTACGCCGCCGAGATCTCCGAAGCCACTGTTATGCTCTTGCGTACCGGGGTGGCGGCTGAAACCCTCTTCGCACGTTGCTCGATTCCGCCCTGGTGAAGAATAAGTTGAAACACCTGTCCTTTGGCGTCCTTCTCGAACGTGATCTGGGCATCAACTTCTGTTAGGAAGTAGCCCGTGACGCTTTCGGGATGGATTTGAAGGCGCCCCTGCCCGGTGGCTTGCTCGTAGAGTTTGTTGCCTTCGCGCGTGATCGTGATCTTGAATGCCGGGGTGAATTCGTAAACGCCCACGTACTCGTCGTAAATCTTCGGATCGACGGCAATCTCCTTGTGCTCTTTCGTTGGGGTCAATTTCGCGAGTTCGTGGTGCGGGTCTAAGAGGTGCCGTCCGATGTCGTCGATGTCGTTTGCTGAATTAGAGAGCACGACGATCCCGATTTGTCTTCTGGGGTCGAATCCGATGAAAGAGTGATATCCGCCGGTTCCACCATTGTGCCAAATGATTTCGTTGCCGAAGCGGTTGAGGATGTGCCATCCGATCGCAATCTCCACGTTTCCCCTAGCAGCGGAGTGCCGTTTAGAGAGCATAGCCTTCATCGCCGGTTCGAGCCGAGACGTCTTTATGCCCATGTTCGCGGCCAGGAACGTAAGCATGTCCTTAACAGTTGAACGAATGGCACCCGCACCGGCCAGGGTGGGAATGTCCCAATTGGAGGTTCGCCTCAGCGCTGCCGTGTGGCCTGGGACAAGACGCACCCGCATGTCGGGGGTAAGTGCAATGCCGGTACTCTTCATCCCAAGCGGCTGGAGGATTCGTTCGCGCAAGAGCGTTTCGTAGTCGGTGCCGGCACGCAGCGCGAGCGAATGACCCAGCAACCCCGCCCCGAGATTGGAGTACTCATATTGTTCGCCGACGTCTCGCGTCAGTTGATACTTGGAAAGAAACTCGTACATCTGCTGAACGGTGTAGTCGGCGTAGGGATTCGTGGGATCTTTCGGAGCGATGTTCGAAGGCATACGGGGCAGACCCGATACATGCATCGCCAGGTCAACCAAAGTGATTACTTTTCCATTGCGGGACGGTAGGAGAACGGTGGTGGGCAGGTATTTCGCAACCGGGTCCTCTAGCTTCACCTCGCCGCGCTGCACCATGTCCATGAGCAGCAATGCCGTGAAGACTTTGCTGATCGAACCGATCTCGAAGACGCTGTCGGCGGAAAGGGCGCGATTGTCCTGTTCGTCGTGTGCTCCGTAGGCGACCACGCTCGTGCCCTGTGCCGTGACAACTCCGACCACTATGCCCCTGCTCTTCTTGTACGTGTCGATCCGATCTGCAAGGATCTGCCGAACTTTGGAGTCGGACGGCGCCAAAGAAGCTGGCGCTTGCGCCCCAGAGAACCGACAGGTCAACGCAAGGAGCAGCAGTACTACTGAGCGGACCAGCTTAGTGTTCATGCAGTCTCCGTCGCTCCATGGAAGTGGACAGCCCTCTACTGCCCTCTTTCGGCCTTCTCGGTCGCCGGCCTAAATAGAAGGTCCTGATAATCGAAACTGAAGTCGGCCAGTGGAGAAACGGGCGCCATCTTCATTTCTTCGATCCCGCCGTCAGCCTTCAGCACAAAGGTCACGAACGCATCGGCCAAGGTGCGATCGCGCCAGCGGGTTTTGAACGTATCGTACTGCCAGTATTCCAGTTCTCCCACCATTGCAGGCGTATGATCCAACTGCATCACCAGCTTGCCGTTTTCGAGCTTGATTGTGGCTGTGCCGTACCATGCGTCGTTGTACTTGCCGGCATACTTCTCAAGAGGCAGGGATGGCCTTGCATTCGGATTGCGGGCGGTTGACTGCCTTCTCTCGACCTCGGCAGCTTCTGCGAGCTGACGGTTTTTCTCATTACGGAACGCCGTGGTCCAGTCCGTCGCAGGCAGCTTCAGGTAGTGATCGAGAATGTGGTAGATGACCGACTGGTACGCTCCGTTCTCTTCCTGGTTTGTGAGCACAACGATTCCCAGATTCTCTTCTGGCACCATCTCGACCTTTGACACGAGCCCTGCCAGCCCGCCGGTATGGTCTACCAGCTTGCGCCCCCTGTAGTCACTGACACGGAAACCAAGTGCGTATGCGGCGAAATTAGGCTTAAGGGCTCTGAGCGGGGCCGGAGGTTCGCCGATGGGCATGATCGTCTGCGCCGACCACATTTCCCGCGCCTGCTGCTCGCTGAACAGTCGGCTTCCATTCGCGAGTTTCCCTTCGTTCAGTCGAACGAGCACCCACTTTGCGATGTCAGCCGCCGACGAGTTGATCGCGCCGGCTGGAGCCGTATTGTCGATGTTCATCCACTTGATAGGGTTTACACGACCTTCAATGCGCGCGTGTGGTGTAGTTATGTTGTCTCCGGGCTTGAACGCGCTGACACTCGTGTTGGAGGATGACATCCCCAGCGGCGCGAATATGCGCTCCTTGACGAAGTCGTCCCACGACTTGCCCGTGACCGCGGGAATGATTTGTCCCGCCGCGAGGTACAGAATGTTGTCGTAGGCATACTGGCTGCGAAAGCTCGATGCGGGTTTCACGTAGCGCATGCGATAGAGGATTTCGTCGCGCGTGTACGTCGTGCCAGGCCAGAAGAGCAAGTCGCCGGCTCCGAGTCCTAAGCCGCTGCGATGTGTCAGCAGGTCGCGTATGGTTAGTTCGCGCGTGACGTACGGGTCGTAGAGCTGAAACCACGGCAGGTGCTTGACAACGGGATCGTCCCAGGAGATCTTGCCTTCATCGACGAGCATGGCCAGGGCCGCCGCCGTGAATGCCTTAGTGTTTGAAGCGATGCCGAACAATGTGTGTTCGTCCACGCGCTCAGGCTTGCCCAGTTCGCGGACTCCGTAACCTTTCGCGAGGACAATCTGACCGTCTTTGACGATAGCCACGGCCAACCCGGGCACTTCGAATTCCCTCATAACGCGCGCAACGTACGCATCAAGATCGGGCGGCGGTGTGGTTTCGGCAACTAGCAACGCCGAGAACAGGGCCAGTACGAATGGAAAAGCGAGAAGCTGTACTAAGTTTTTCTTGAGCAGCGTCGAACAGGAAATCATCGCCAATGTCCTTCACTCGGGCTATTTCAGCCAAGGATCGAATCGCGCCGGAAAAGCAGTGCAGGAGGCAGGTGAGCCTGCTTCCCCGGCGCATTACGGCATGCATTACACAAGAGTTTTTAATTCACTCAACAGACGCCCGATCTGTTCAGGCGTGTGCGTTGAGAACACGACCGCACGGAGTGCACCGTCGGGTCCCGCACCAACGTACCGAGATCGCTGTATGAGGATTCCGCGCTTGAGCAGTTCGGAGTGAACACGGTCCATTTCCTGTCCGGACTTTAGCCGCCACGCTGCAACAGGAACTGGACCATCGTTCATCTCGAACCCCATTTCCTTGAGCCCCGACTTGAGTTGACGCGCGTTCTTCGCCAGCTTCTCGCGCCATTCAGGATGCGCGGCGATCAGTTCCATGCCCTTGAGAGCGGCAGCCGCTGTGGCCGACGGCCCGGCCGAGGCGCCGTTCATGATGTGCCCATTTCGGATCGTCCGTACCAGTTCGGCTTTCCCCGGGATGACCCCACCATGCGCCCCGAAAGCTTTGCTGAAAGTTCCGCCGAAATACAGGCGCTCGGATTTCAGGCCGTAGTGGTCAAAGGTTCCGCGGCCGTGAGGGCCCAGAACGCCAACGGCATGCGCATCGTCGAGCCAGATCAATCCGTCGTATTGCTCCACGATCTTCAGGTATTCGGGGACCGGCGCGAGCAGGCCGAAGGTCGGGAAGATGCCATCACTCATGACCAGCGGTTTTTCTCCTGCCTTGACGTTGGCTTTCAGTTGCCTGGCCAGGTCTTCCGGATCAGCGTGGGCGAACGTGAAAACCGGCTTGCGCAACGCCCACGCGAAATCGAACACGCTGTAGTGCGCCGTTTCGTCCAAGAGGATGACGTCAAACATTCTGAGTTGGGCCATAGCCTGGAACGCAGCCATGTTCTGGAGATAGCCCGAGCAGACATAGGCGGCGTCTTCGGTGCCGAAGAATTCGGCGGCTTTCTTCTCAACCTCGATGTACAGCGACGTGGTCCCGTAAGGGTAGCGGCTCGTGCCCGAGTGCGTACCGAACTGCACAAGGGCTTGCTGTGCCGCTTTGATTAGTTCCGGATGGTTTTGCAGTCCGTGATACCCAGTGCCGCCGAAATACAGGCATTTCTTCCCGTTGTAGATCGTTTCGGCGTTGGGCGCGCTCTCCTGCACGAAACTTGTGACGGCATTGCTGGCCATCTGAGCGAAAGCCCGCACTCCAGCGCCCACGCTCAGCAGACCAGCGGAAGCCAGCTTGATGAAATTTCTGCGGTCCGGCATTCAGTGCTCCTTGGCGGCAGTAGTTGTAGTGGCCCGGACAGCGGTTTGCCCCAATGGGGGCAGGTTGGGGGAGGGATACTGAGTGTAAAGATCGGTTGTGGACCCCTGAAGTCCAGTACCCAGGGCCTTCCACATTGCCTGATCTATTTCGGCGTCGATTTTGCTGGTGTCACTTGGCCTGGAATTAAGCAGCACAGCCCAGCAGTAGCCGTTATAGCCGCGCACAAGAATGGTTGTGCCGCCACGAAGCGCTCCGGTGTGCCACCAGTTGGCGTCCACTTCGGCGGGGCGGACCATGATGCCAAGTCCGTACCAGGACACACTCGTTGTCCAATGCGGCACATCGGGGCGCGCTGTCATCTCGATAAGACTATTGCTGGAAAGATAAGCCGGCCCACGATGACCGTCGAGTGCAGTCATGAAGCGCGTCAGGTCGACGGCAGAGGCAATCCAGCCGCCGTGCGCATCCATTGCTTCAAGGTAGAACCCGCCGTAAGGCATGGCCACCTGACCGCCGCCGGGAAAAACTGACGAAGTAGTCGGCGCGCCGGTGTAATCGTAATATTTCACTTCGTTCGCGACGCGGCCGGACAAGAGCGAAGTCCCGATGCGCATCGCGTGAATGTCCATGGGTGCAAGCAGGTTGTCGCGAACGTAAACCTCGTACGACACTCCGGTGACTTTCTCGATGACGCGACCCAGGATGCAGTATCCGAAGTTCGAATAGGCGTATTTCGTGCCCGGATCGAAATCGAGGCTCTTGCCAAGCATGTACTGAATGACGTTGCTGCATGTCGCAGGTGCGGGAACCGACAGCGCCGTTGCAATCTGGTCGGACATGAACATGGGGTCGCCGCTCTTGTCGCGGTCCCAGCCGCCTGCATGTTCAAGCAAGTGGCGAATGGTGACGTTCTTCAGGCGCGCATCGGCGTTCGCCGGCAGCGTGTAGTCGGTCAGGATGTCGAGGAACTTGGCATCGAGGTCTATCTTCTGTTGTTCGACCAGGTGCAGGACCGCCGCCGCTGTGATCGGCTTCGAAATGCTCGCGATGCGGAACATCGAGTCCGGCTGCACGATAGTCTTTGCGTCTACATCGGCATAGCCATAACCGCGCGCCAGCACAAGCTTGCCGTTCTTCGCCACGGCCACGGACGCTCCCGGGATGTTCCACTTCTGCAATACGGGGATGATTGCGTTATCGTACGCGCTTACACCGGGCACATCCGGTCCGCTCACTGGGAACTGAGCCGGCGGAGGCGGCTCTATGGTTCTCCCACCTCCCTCGCCACCACCGCTGCCACACGCCGTAATGGTTAAACCGAACAGAATGCTGAGAAAAAAGACAAAGGAAAGGAACGGCCTCTTCATGATTGCATCTCGCATGAGCAGGAACTCAGCCCTTCGGCATAAAGGCGGCGATCTCATCGAGAACGCCGCCTTTCTGGTTGTTACAGCTGTTTGGTCCTAGAAGGTGAGGCGGCAACCGAACTGCAACACTCGGCCGCCGGTGCTGCCCGTCGGTTTTCCGAAGGTGTCCAGCAGCGGATTGTTGTGGCCCTGGTTGAGGATGTTGCCGTCGTAGCCGAGATAACTTGGCGTGTTCGTTACGTTGTAAATATCGACGAAAGGCTCCCAGGTGAAGCGCTCGCTGAACTTGAAATCGCGTCCAACGCGCATTTGGGTCCAGATGTAACGATCGCCACGCTTGGTGTTGCGACTGTATCCGGGAGCAACTTCATTCGTCCAAGCATCATGGTTCAGGTCCTGGCCTGCTCGTACGGTCCACGGATAGCTGGCGTGCCAATCCACTGTGCCGGAGAACTTGAACCCCTTCCACAGGCGATACATGCCGTAGAAAGTGAGACGGTACGGTATGTCGTTCGCCGACAAACCGCGATCGCAGCGGATGTTATCGGCGTTCTGGTTGATGGCCCAGCTGCAAGTCGCGCCGTAGCCATTCGGGTCGCCGCGAACATCATCCACCGCCTTGGATTGCGTATAGGTGAGCGTAAAGTCACCTCTGCTCGCGCGGTACTTCAAAGTCGCTTCCATCGCGGTGTACCACGAGTGTCCGATTGAGGCCTGTCCCGTAATATGGAGGTAGTCCGGGTTGGGCCGTGGATAGGAGTAAGTCCCGTTCGGGTTCTGGACTCCAGCTGGATTCGGAGCATTGCGGTCCACCATCGTCCAGAGATTCCTGCCGAGCACGCGGACGAAGTCTACGTTGAGCGCTAGCTTATTGCTCAATTGACGCTGCAATCCCAAAGTCCAATGGTCGGTGTACGGGTATTTCAGGTTGTTATCCAGCACATCGATGCTGCCGTTAAACCAACCGAACTCGTTGAGTGTCGGCGGCACCGGGAACGGGACGACATGTGTCGGATACTCCCTCGTGAGAACGGTCGGGTTCGGCCACCAAGGATGAGGATCTCGCGTCATATCGCAGCAGCCCCAGCCCCAGACATCTTCCACCCAGTGTTGGTTCACGGTATTGACCGTGTTTTGGATCACAAGCGCCGCTTCGTTCAACGGTACGCGACTGTAGAACCGTCCGAAACCGCCGCGGACCACAGTCTTCGGTCCAAATGGGCTGTAGGCGAACGAAATGCGGGGGCTGAAGTTCGTACGGGGGTTGCTCGCTCTCTTGCCGGAGAGGGTTCCAACCGGGTCAACCTGTGAGAACCAATTCTCATAGTCCCAGCGAAGGCCGTAGGTCAGGACGAACTTGTCAGTGATTGCCCACTTGTCCTGCGCGAAGATGGCGAACACGTTCTCGGGCACATGCCAGCCATCAGCACCGATGCGGCGGATGTAGTGCCAGGGATACGTGTAAGCAGCCCTGTAGGGATACACCATCGGGTCGTTGACGGCGTCAAACGGAGTGTCAAACGAGAAATCGTATTCACCGTCGCCGAAGTTCTTGTTGGAACCATCGGAAACGACACGCATGTACGAGCCGCCGAGTTTGATGTCGTGTCGGCCTCGCGTCATGCTGAGGTTGTAGACCAACTGTCCGTTGTATTCCGGAACGTCGAACGGCACATTGGGAAGCTTGCCGCTGACCGAGTGTGGACGATAGATGACGTACGGGAATTCCAAATCCTGCGTGGTATCACCGTAGTCGAGCGTTTCGGCAAATTGCGCGCGCAGCTCGCTTAGGGTCCGCGACGAAATCGTGCGATTCCAGGTGAATGCAAAACTCTGCGGCTGGAAAATTTCGCGATATTCCGTGCTCTTGGTGTTCCTGCCGCCGGGGCCCCAGATGCCATTCGAACGCTGGCCGGTATACCTGAAATTAAAACTATTCAGTTCGGACGGGGTGTAGTCGATACGGGCACTCCACAGGTTCGTGACCGGGCCGATAGGAACCTGATCGTTATATTCTTCCGGAGCTGTGATCTTGTGAGTGTCGATCTCTTTCGCGTACTCGTAGGAGCCGAAGAAGAAAAGCTTGTTCGACTTTATCGGCCCGCCGATCGTGCCTCCGAACACACGGCTGTAGCTATCGGGCTTGATGTGCTCCACCGGGTCGCCGGTCACTTGTGCATTGATGAAGTCCATTCGTTTCTGGTACGCGTTGTATGCGTCCAGAGAGGACTCGTAGAAATTGGCATACGCCGTGCCATGCATCTGGTTGGTGCCGCCCTTAGTGGCGACGTTGATAACCGCGCCGCTGGCGTTGCCGTACTGCGCTTCGAACTGATGGGTCAGGATTTGGAATTCCTGAATGGAGTCAATGTTGATGCGACCGCGTACGCTCTGCAGGGTGGAGTTCGTCTCGGTCACGCCATCGAGGTTGTACTGGTTGTTGTAGCCGCGCTGACCGTTTACGGACAGGCCCTCGCCGAGTCCGCCGTTATTGTTGCCGGCGACGCCAGGCGTCGTGATGAAGACCAGGTCAAAGAAGTACCGGCCGGTCGGCGTGTTCATCACCTGTTCCGTCGTAATGACGGTGTCCACCTGTGCCTTCTGGCTTTCGACCAGTGGCGTCTCGGCTTTCACATCCATCACCTCGTTAGCCGCGCCCACTTTCAGAACAAGGTCATAGCCCATGTCCTGACCGATCATGAGCGTCAAGCCCTTCGCCTCGAGGACCTGGAAGCCAGATTTCTCGGCTTTGATGTCATAGGTTCCGGGCTGCAAGCCACGGAAGATGTAGAGACCGGTGGTGCCGGTATCGGTGGTTTGGGTAATGCCGGTCGCCTCGTTGCGAATGGTTACCTTGGCTTCGGTAACCAGGGCGCCCGTCGCATCTTTCACCGTGCCTGAAAGCCGTGCGCCGGTCGTCTGTGCAACTACCGGTATCGCAGCCAACAGAAGCACGGCAATCAGAAATGCCGCATGTCGCTTCATACCTTGATCCTCAATTCTCGAGAATTCAGTTGCCTTACTTCTGGTTACTGCTTTGCATAAGACTTGTGCCGGCCTCAGAGGCTAGCGCTGCCATCATGCGCTGCTCGGCATCTACGATCTGTTCCCGCATAAGCCGCGCCGCGCGTTCACCGTCTTTGTTTCGAACTGCTTCCAATACAACCATGTGCTCGGCTGTCGCCGCCTCGGCATCAAGACCCAGATCCAGCCCCAGGTACAGAGGGCGCTGCAGGTGATCGAGCAGTGAAACCACGGTGGCTTCCAATCGAGCATTGTGCGAACAGTGCGCCAGCAATTGGTGAAACGCACTGTTCGCGCGGAGATAGTTCTCGTACGTTTTGCGATCGCCCGGCGTGTACCTCAACTCCGCAAGCTCAGTCAGGCGATCAACTTCTTCCGGCGTTGCCCTTTCCGCTGCTCGTGCCGCAGCCTCGGATTCCACGATGTAGCGCAGTTCACACATGTCCCGGATGTCCTGCATGGTGACCGGCATTACCTCGTAGCCTCGGTACGGTACGAGCGAGACGAGTCCCTCGAGGCCGAGTCTGTTCAGTGCTTCGCGCAGTGGCGTTCGCGAGATGCCGATTTCGGCACACAGGTCCTTCTCGATAAGCCGCTGTCCGGGACGTAATTCGCAAGTGAGAATGTGGTGCTTAAGTACGGCGTAGGCACGGTCCGTCAAAGCGAGCGGAGGACCCTGCTCGGTGTGTAACTCGATCAGCGACTGCGGTCTGGAGATTGAACCCAAAAGAAACTCTCCTTGCAGCTCTCGATTGTGTACGGTATATTTCATACAATTCAGAGTGGCTGTCAAGTGTTTTTCGTTTCGCGGTACTTAGCGGTAATGCTTCCGGTGGAGGGACAGTGCCCTTATCGCGCATTCTGCGGCTTCCGGATCTGGTCCTGCTGATCGTAGGTGCTGTTATCGGGTCAGGGATCTTCCTGGTTCCAGCCGCAGTACTGCGCCAACTCGGAGGCCGGCTGGATATAGCCGTGCTTGCGTGGGTCGTTGGCGGCCTGTTATCGCTTCTCGGTGCACTTACCTACGCCGAACTCAGCGCACAAAAGCCCCAGGCGGGCGGTCTTTACATATACATCCGTGACTGCTTCGGAACTTTTCCCGCGTTCCTGTATGGTTGGGCTCTCTTTTTCGTGCTGTGCGGTGGATCGGTCGCTACCTTATCGGTCGCATTTGGCACCTATTTCGCCCAGCTAGTCCCAATTACACCAGTGGCGACCAAAATCGTCTCCGTGTTGATGATCGTGGTCGTTGCTGTCATAAACGTCCGCGGCACACGGCAAAGCTCAGACGTTCAGAACTGGACCACTGGGATCAAGTTGCTGGCTGTAGTCGGCTTGGGGACAGCACTCCTCTGGGCGGGTGGCGGTCTGCGACATGCGCCATATCCATCTCTGCACGCCGACTCTTCCCTGGTTTCCGGTTTCGGGCTTGCCATGATCAGCGTCCTCTGGGCTTACGAGGGATGGCAATATTGCACCTTCAGCGCGGGTGAGACTCGCGATCCACAGAAGAATCTCCCCCGTGCCTTTTTGATCGGCACAGTACTGATCATCGCCGTCTATGTTTTAGCCAACATTGGTTATGCAGCCGCTCTGGGTGGAAGAGCCGCCGAATCCGATAGCATTGCTGCAAGTGCCACGGCTGCGGTATTCGGCCCCGCTGCGTCGAAACTGATCTCCATCATCATTCTCGTATCGACCTTTAGTGCAGCCAACAGCTTCATTCTCACGTCCACGCGCGTGTACTACGCCATGGCTGCTGACGGCATATTCTTTCGTCGCCTCGCCGACTTGCACCCTCGGTTCGGCACGCCGGCTTTTTCCGTTATTTCCGGAGCAGCGTGGAGCGCGGTGCTGGCCGCTACGGGAACGTTCGAACAGTTGCTCACCTACGTAGTATTTTCCGGCTGGATCTTTTATGCGCTGGGTGCCGCATGCGTTTTCGTATACCGGCGCCGGACGCCAGACGCTAGCCGCCCGTATAGCGTTCCGGGATATCCCTGGACGCCGATTCTCTTCATTGCTGCCGCCGTTGCTCTCGTGCTCAACACCATGCTCGGGGAGCCTCGCCGCGCTTTCCTGGGGCTTAGCATCGTGCTGCTTGGTGCGCCCGCATTCTTCATCTGGTCTGCACGCAAGAAAGCCAAGACTTTGGACGTGTACTCGTGACGGGTAGAGACGATTCCTTGCCGTGGAAGGACGACAAAAAGTCATGACCCCAACCCGCGCCGACATTGCCAACTACCGTATATCGGACGCCACGGATTTCCTGACGCCCGCGCTCGCCGTTTATGCCGACTTGGTGGACCACAACATCTCGCGCATGCTGACCATTGTTGGCGATGCGAACCGTTGGCGGCCTCACGTGAAGACGGCCAAACTTGCTTACACCATTCGCCGACTGGTGGATCACGGAATTGTCCACATGAAGTGCGCCACCACGCTGGAATTGATCACGGCCTGCGAAGCAGGCGCGCGGGATGTGGTATTTGCCTACCCGATCGTTGGAGGAGCCGCTGAGCGCGTCAAAGAAGTCGCAGCTTGTTTCCCGTCGGCGAAAGTCTCCGCACTGATCGAACAGGCAGGGCAAGTGGAACTTTGGCGCGGCAGCCGGATGGGGATTTTCCTGGACGTCAACTCGGGCATGAACCGCACGGGCATCGATCCCTTCCGAATCGATGAAATCCTGAACATCGTTCGCAACGTCATCGCCGCGGGCCTGCACTTCCGAGGGGTTCACTACTACGACGGGCATCATACTCACCCGAACCTGGACGAGCGAACGTTCGCGGCTCACGACGGATACACCCAACTACTGCAGATCGTCAGAGTCCTCGGAGAAGCCGGCATCTGCGTTGAAGAGGTGATTACGTCGGGGACGCCGACCTTTCCCTGTGCTCTCTCCTTTGCCGGCTTCCGAAACAGCACCTTTGTCCACCGGATTTCTCCGGGAACCGTTGTTTACAACGATTGCACCAGCCTTTCGCAGCTTCCCGACGAGTACCATCTGCGTGCTGCGGCCCTGGTAATATCCTCGGTCGTCAGCCATCCGGCTAACAACCTTTTTACGTGCGACGCTGGACACAAAACAGTTTCCCTCGATACCGGTGTCCCCAATTGCGTGGCGATTGGAAGGAACGAACTACAGCCGCTTAAGCCGAGTGAAGAGCACTTGCCGCTGCGGGTTGCGCCCGGGTCACCTGTGCCGACATTAGGCGAACGCCTGTACTTGGTGCCGCGCCACGTGTGTCCAACCGTAAACAACTTTGATCACGCCTTGATCGTTCGTGACGGGCGCATTATCGGTGTGGAGCAGGTCACGTCACGCGGCCGCGAGGCGCCATTGCATGCTTTGTCGGCACACAACAGTTGAAGTCAACGTGAGAGCCAGCCATTTGTGAGTCGGCTGTGCGAGTGTTTGCCGGGAGGTCGTACTGATGCGCAGAGCTTTCAAGATCACAATTCTGCTAGTTGTGTTTTGCGCGACGCTCGCGTTTTCGGCTGATCGCGCAAGCGTTCCGCCGCGCAAGGAGTATGCACAAGCTGCCGCCGCACTCGAGCAGATGATCGAGCGTGAACTGAGGGACAAGCAACTGCCTGCGATGTCCATCGCGCTGGTGGATGACAACGAGATCGTCTGGGCGCAGGGCTTCGGCTATGCCGATCCTGAACGGAAGGTTCCGGCGACCGCCAGCACGGTGTATCGCATCGGCTCCGTATCCAAGCTGTTCACCGACATCGGCGTGATGCAAATGGCGGAGCAGGGCAAACTCGATATTGACGCTCCCATATCGAACTACCTGCCGGACTTCAAACCAGCCAATCAGTTCCCCAAACCGATAACGCTGCGACAGTTAATGGCGCATCGCTCCGGTCTGCTGCGCGAACCAGTAGCTGGCCACTACTTCGATGACGCCGAGCCGACCATTGCCGCGACCGTTCGCAGCCTCAACGACCGCCCGCTGATTTACGAACCGGAAACGCGCGTCAAGTACTCCAACGCCGGCATCACCGTCGTTGGCTACACGCTTGAGTCGCTGAACCGGCAGCCGTTTGCGGCACACATGAAGCAGGCGTTGCTCGCGCCCATGGGCATGAACTCCAGCGCCTTCGAACTTTCCCCTGAAATCAAAAACAACCTCGCCAAGGCGTACATCTGGACCTATCGCGGCGGTGTGTTTCCAGCTCCGACATTCGAACCCGGCATCGTCCCAGCCGGATCGATGTATTCGACGGTGCTTGATCTCGGCCGTTTCGCAGGTGTCTTGATGAGCGAAGGCCGCGCAGCGAATGGCCAAGTTCTAAAGCCTGAGACGCTGAAGCGGATGTACGAACCCCAGTTCGCTCAGCGCGAGCCCCGCAACTTCGGAATCGGCTTCATGCTTGGCGATCTGGACGGTCACAAAGTGGTCGGTCATGGTGGCGCTGTTTACGGATTCGCAACGGAGTTCGAGGTTCTCCCTGCCGACAAACTGGGCGCAGTGGCGATCACCACCATGGACAGCGCCAATGGCGTGACGACGCATATCGTCCAGACGGCGCTTCGGATGATGCTCGCGGTGAAAGCAGGTAAAACCCTATCGCAGATCCCCGTCACCGAGCCTGTCCCCGCTGATCTCTCGAGCAAGCTGGCGGGGCGATACGGCGAGGGTGAAAGCGCGGTCGATCTTTTCGAGCAGAACGGGAACCTGTATCTCAGGCGACTCCGTGGAGGTTCGCAGCTACGCTTGCGCAAGCTCGCAGGCGCGCTCGTAACCGATGATCGGCTCTCCTATGGAACCAGGATTGAGCCAACCGACGATGCGATCCGGATTGGGAATGAAGTCCTGAAGCGCGTCCCGGCCGCGAAGCCCACGGCAGTTCCCCAGGAATGGGAAGGGCTGATCGGCGAGTATGGCTGGGACTACAACATCCTCAACATCGAAGCTCGCGATGGCCAGCTTGTGTCGCTGATCGAGTGGTACGAGTACGAGCCGCTCGAGCAGATTTCCAAGGACGTTTTCCGGTATCCCCAACGCGGTCTTTACGACAACGAAACAATCACGTTCACTCGCGACGCCAGCGGCCGCGCGACCCAGGTTGAGGTTGGCAGTGTGGTCTTCAAGCGCCGCAAAACAGAAGAAGTGCAGTGGCATCCGTAATCTGACGAGCCGTAGACAATTTGTATGGCTGCCAGTATGGCAGCATCAGGAGGCGACATCATGGAAGTGACCCGAAAGGGATTTATGAAGGGCTTCGCCGGAGCACTGTTTGCCGGCGGTTTTCTTGGCCGTGCCACCGAAATGCTGGCCCAGGCGCAGCAGACCTCGAATTCGCATCCGCGACAGACTCGCATCGCCGATGTTACGGTGTGGCCCTTCACCATGCAACAGAAGGAGACCTTGCGCATTGCGCTCGGTAATATGGGAGCCGACAACGTCCTCGTCCGCTTGCGCACGAACGATGGCGTAGTGGGCTGGGGCGAATCTTCCCCCTTCTCTCCTGTAATGGGCGAAACCCAGGCTTCCGATCTGACTATGTCCAAACACCTGGCCGACATAGTTAAGGGACGCGATCCATTCACTATTCCCAAGATCGTCTTGGACATGGAGGCATTCGTTCCTGGCCACCCCGGCATAAAGGCCGCGTTCGAGATGGCGCTCTGGGACATCGCCGGAAAACTTTCGAATCAGCCCGTCTGCTGCATGCTCGGCAGCTTTAGAGATTCAACCCTCACGGACAAAACCGTGTTCCTCGACACGCCTGAAGTCATGGCCCAGAAGGCGAAGAAGATTACTGATATGGGCTTCAAGGTCGTGAAGGTGAAGCTCGGTGAAGCGCCGGAATACGACTTCAAACGACTGAGTGCAGTGAGAGCCAGCATCGGGCCAAGTATCGGTATTCGTATTGATGCGAACCAGGCATGGAATGCCGCCACCGCGGTCCGCGCTCTGAAGCTGCTAGAGCCGCTGAACGTCGAGTTCTGCGAACAGCCAGTTCCTCACTGGGACTGGGACGGACTGAAGTACGTTCGCGACCACTCCCCGATCGCGATCATGGCGGATGAATGCATTCACACGCCGCACGATGCCATCGAAGCAGTCCGCCGAGACTGCTGCGACATGATTAACATCAAGGTGATGAAATCAGGCGGAATTCTGAACTCCATGCGGATCGCCCAGATTGCGGACGCCGCCAACATGAAGTGCATGTTCGGATGCATGAGCGAGATTAAGGTGGCGATCACCGCCGCCGCGCATGTGCTCATGGCAAGCCCGAATGCGGTGTATGCCGATCTGGATTCGTTCACCGAGTACGACGCCGATCCGGTGATCGGAGGAGTTCTACTCAAGGATGGTTCGCTTAGCATTGCGGAAAAGCCCGGCCTTGGCCTCGACATCGACGCGGCGTGGCTGAAAGGCTTGCGTTCGATCTAGGTAGTCACTTGTTCGCTCCTCACCGTACTACGACTGGGGACGGGGCCTCCACCCCGTCCCGTGTTTCACACCCAGTGTTGGGTGCAAAGCTAATACTGCTCGGAGAAGATACATGCGCACCAAGTCAAATTTGCTTGCGGTGGCCGTCGCCGTACTGTTTTCCTGTTCCTTATTCGCGCAGGACAAGGGCAACAAGTTCAACGTCGTGGTCAGCGGCAAGCAGTTAGGCACCGAAGAGTACAGCATTACGCGCGACGCAAAGGGCTACAAGCTCAAGAGCAAAGCGACTTCCAGGCACGACGACGGCCGTAGCACCGTCGTGGAACAAGAACAGTTGCTCGAGCCTGACATGACGCTCAAGCGATACACGCTGCGCGCCGTGAACATTGACGGCATTCAGACCATTGAAGCCGCCCGCGACAAAGATAAGATCCGCATGAGCGTGCGCCTGCCCAATCGTGAACCAAGAAGTTTCAGCGTCCCCCTGGCTGCGCGCATTGTCGTGCTCGACAACATGGTCGTCAGCCATATGCAGGTGTTGCTTGACCTGATGGGCGGCAAGCCTCCGGCGCCTGATTACGGCTTCCTCGTTCCTCAGCAGCTCACTCTCTTGCCCGGAGGTGTGACCCAGCTTCCACGCCAGGAAACTGCGTCTCTCGATGGTCGACCCCTGAACGTCAGGAAGTACTCAGTCAACGCTGGCGGTCTCATTATCGAGTGCTGGGCGGATAGTACGAGTTCCAGGCTCATGCGCGTGTGGGTGCCGACACAGCGCGTCGAATTCATTCGCGAAGGTTATCGCCCAGCGGGAGCGCCCCCGTCTTCCTAGAGTTGGTTCAAATCAGATCACGGTTCAAATCAGATCACAGCGTAATGGCGGCGGACCATCTCTAGGTGTTGAGCGAGTGAACTGCTGTCAAGGCGACGGACTGAACCAGGCTCATTCGTCGCTGAAGCAGACCTGGCCCGGGGTCGCGAAGTGAAGTAAGCCAGTGGTCGTGTCAATAGGTCTGGCGGAGAGGGGGGGATTCGAACCCCCGGTACAGCTTTTGACCGTACAACGGTTTAGCAAACCGCCGCCTTCAGCCACTCGGCCACCTCTCCGCGAGTACAACGGGCCGCTTGCTGCACGGGCAAGCGAAAGGCGCGTTTGGACTTGCCTAACGAATTGTACTACACCAAAGCACGAATCGCGACGGCTTCGGACGGTTTGGGATCATATTTTGCTGGTCAAACCTTTAACACTTTTGTTTCTGAACGGCACTCCAGTAGCGTTCGCTACAAAGTATGTAGATACGACTGCAACACCCAGCATCGCGGCGGTTCCCATGAACGGTTGAGATCTTTTCGGTTGTCAGGAGTGTTCAGTTGAGCTGCCAAACCAGCGTTGGTCTACAGCAACTCGTGACTAGATCTCGCCACGCGCATGTTCATAAGCGTGAGCTACGCGAATCATAGTTGCTTCATCGAAATGTCGCGCGATCAACTGCAGTCCGATTGGCAGGCCTTCCCGTGACTTGCCGCATGGAACGGAAATCCCGGGCACGCCAGCCAGATCTGCCGTTACGGTATAGATGTCGTTCAGGTACATCTCAAGCGGATCTTCGACTTTTTCGCCCAGTTTGAATGCGGGCGAGGGCGTTGTTGGCGTCGCGATCACATCCACCTTCTGAAATGCCTGCTCAAAGTCGCGCGCCAGCAATGTACGCACCCTTTGGGCCTTCAGGTAATAAGCGTCGTAGTAGCCCGCACTCAGAGCATACGTACCGAGCATAATGCGACGCTTGACCTCTGCGCCGAACGCCTCGTCGCGTGTGCGGCGATACATTTCGCCAAGGGTGCGCGCATTCTGTGCCCGATACCCATAGCGCACACCATCGTAACGCGCCAGATTAGAAGACGCCTCAGCTGTGGCTATCACGTAGTATGTCGGTATGGCGTACTTCGTGTGCGGCAACGAGATGTTTACGATTTTGCATCCCGCCTCGCGAAGTTTGTCGATCGCGCGCTCTACAGACTCGCGTACTTCAGAGTCCAACCCCTCTGCAAAGTATTCGCTTGGCACGCCTATGCGCAGTCCCTTTACCGGCTTCCCGATCTCCTCGACGTAATCCGGGACTGGCACATCGGCCGAAGTCGAGTCCAGTGGGTCTCGTCCCGCAATTTCACGCAACACGATCGCTGCATCTTTCACCGTCTTTGTGAGCGGCCCGACGTGATCCAGGGACGACGCGAATGCAATCAAGCCGTATCGCGATACGCGGCCATATGTCCCCATTAACCCTACGACCCCGCAGAACGCCGCTGGTTGCCGAATCGAACCACCGGTATCCGAACCGAGCGTTACCACCGCAGTGTTCGCTGCCACGGCAGCAGCCGACCCGCCAGACGACCCGCCCGGCACTCGGCTAAGGTCACGCGGGTTGTGAACCGGTTTGTACGCGGAGTTCTCATTGGACGAGCCCATTGCAAACTCATCGCAGTTCAGCTTTCCTAACACCACGGCGCCAGCCGCTTCGAGTCTTGCCACGGCCGTGCAGGTATACGGTGGCACGAAGTTCTGCAGAATCTTGGAGCCTGCTGTCGTGCGCACGCCTTTGGTGACCATGACGTCCTTGATACCGACCGGCACGCCGCCAAGCGGCGGAATCGGATTGCCCTTGTCCGCGATCGCATCGATACGCGCAGCCTGTTCAAGTGCGCGCTCTCGGCACGTAAGAAGATACGCGCCCATAGGTCCGTCCTCTTGTTCAACTTTTTCGAGAAACGCTTCGGTCAGTGCAGTAGACGTAATCTGCCGTTCTTGTATTGCAGTCCGCGTGGCATCGATCGTAAGAAGGTTCAGGTCGATCATCGTTCCGTTCCAGATGCGCGTGGTAGTAAGCGAAAGCCGCGTCGCCGTCGCACGGTCAATTGGTAAGTCCGCTATTTGTCGATAACTTTCGGCACTTTGAAAAAGATGCCGTCACTCTCAGGAGCGTTCTTCAGTGCGTCTTCATGAGGCAGTGACGGCAGTGGCTCATCCGGGCGCATCGCGTACTCAGAACCAATACTCTGTACCTGCGCCATCGGTTCGACATTCGAGGTATCGAGTTCGTTCAGTTGGTCGATGTAGCCGAGGATCGAGTTGAGATCCGTCACCATCCGTCCACGCTCACCCTCGGTAAGCTCCAGATTAGCTAGATCCTCTACGTAGCGGACGTCTTTCTCCGTCACTTTCATTGACTGGCCTTCACATTAAAGTCGGGAAACGCTGCCTCGTCCGGGAGAACGAATCGAACATACCTGACCCCAGGGCCTATGAATTGCGCGAACTCTGCGACATACCTCGGAGCCAAGTCCCTCAATTGTGCTTTCCATGTCCTATCGGGCACTTCCACACACAAAACGCCCTCGCTGAAATCAACTGCACGCGTCCGCTTGGCGACAGCCGCCCCGCAGATAGCCGGCCAAGCAATGACTGGCCTTTCCTCCGCCGGAAACCGCGCCAAAACGTTCCGCACGATTTTGATTAAGCCCACACTCGCCGGCTCCATCACGCACTCCATTTCGCTTGGGAAACCACGATTTTAGCACCTGAAGCGTTATGCGTCGGTTCAAAGGCGATCAAGAAAGGATCACGTCAACATGAGCCGGGGTCAGGGCCTCACACCGTAAGTTTGATGGGGATCCAACTCGGGGTGAGTCAGCACAAGTTGCTGCACGAAACGCATAGCATCGTCACGACTTCGAAGTTGTCCTTCGAGTTGCGCGTCTTCAACGACTGACAGAATGTCCTTGAATGCCGGGCCCGGCTTCAGTCCTGCCGCGATCAGGTCATTGCCGGTAATGAGGGGCGCCGGACGAATTTCCTCGGGAGGCGTGTTCTCGTACTGCTCGCGAACAAAGTCATAGAGATCGAGTGATCCGTGACTGCCAAGGCAGTCCAACCGATGTAACTCCAGGTGCTCCTCGAAATTCGGCAGTCGCATGAATCTCTTGAGCGTCGACTCCTTCATCTTTCTGGCATCGGCAAACCGCATATGGTTCGCCACCAGGGCCTTGATCTGCTCGGTTTCGTCATTTGACAACCTGAGTCGATGGCAGATCTCGCCCGCTATGGCTACTCCCACTTCAACGTGCCCGTCGAAGCGTATGCGATCCGGTCCGATGCTGAACGTCGGAGGCTTGCCGACGTCGTGGAGCAACGTTCCCCACGCCAGCGTCTTCGAGCATCCTTCGGGAAGCATGTCGAGCAGCAACAACGTGTGTACCCACACGTCGCCTTCAGGATGGAATTGCGGTGGCTGTTCCACCCCTTTCATCTTCTCCACCTCGGGAAGCACTTCGTGGAGCAGTCCGGTTTCATCAAGAAGCTCAAACGCTTTTCGCGCATGCCCTTCGATAAGCATTTTCGCAAGCTCGTCGCGCACGCGCTCACGGCTGACTTGGCGAATCTGCGGGGCCAGTCTCCTGATCGCCTCGAATGTCTGTGCCTCGATCCTGTAGTCAAACCGTGCGGCAAAACGTACTGCCCTGAGCAGGCGAAGTTTGTCCTCGGTGAACCTGCGCTCCGGATCCCCAATCGTGCGCACCAATCCAGACTGCAAATCGGCGCGTCCCCCAACGAAGTCCAGAACCTGCCCGTCGGCGACGCTTCCCAAATCCGGGCCACCGTCGGGGTCGAGTAACAGACCATTGATCGTGAAATCCCGGCGCTGCACGTCTTCCCGCGGGTCTTTCGAATATCTCACGGCATCCGGGTGACGTCCGTCCGTATACGCGCCGTCGTTGCGGAACGTGGCTACCTCGATCACGCGGGCGTGGGGTTTGGGCAATTGTTCGACGCTGAACGGTTTTTCGTCTTCGCTTTGCTCGAGGGCCGCATCGCCTTTCCGTGGGAACCCATTCTTCACCGGGACCAGCACAACTCCAAACTGCGCGCCTACCGCGTAAGTCCGCGGGAAAATACTCATTACCTCGTCCGGTGTAGCATCGGTCGCCACGTCGTAGTCCGCCGGTTCCCGCCCGAGCAGCAGATCACGGACACACCCCCCGACGAGATAAGCCTGGTGGCCTCGCTCCCGCAGAGTGCGAACGATCTCGACAGCGGCTTCTTTGATTCGCTCCATATACTTTGGTCGTTTGCCCTGCCCCAAGAGGTTACTATAGTGGATGCAGTCATAAGCGTTGCGACATCTGACAACGCACAGCATCAGTACATAGGAGAGCTTGGGCCGAAGGCCCTCAGCCAACCCGCTACATGGCAGACGTTTATATCCTTGGCATTGAAAGCTCGTGCGACGAAACAGCGGCAGCCGTAGTCCGCTCTGGCGAGCAGATTATCTCCAGCGCTGTCTTCTCCCAGATCGCGACCCATCAACCGTACGGGGGCGTGGTTCCTGAACTCGCCTCGCGCGAGCACCTGCGTGCCATCGTGCCGATCGTTCGTCAGGCGCTCGCCCAATCGAGCCGTTCGTACGAAAACATCGACGCCATCGCCGTCACGAAGGGTCCCGGGCTTGCCGGGTCGCTGCTTGTCGGCGTGAGTTACGCAAAAGCACTTGCGTTTGCCTTGGAAAAGCCGCTGATCGCGGTGAATCACCTTGAAGGCCACATTCATGCCGTTCTGCTTGAGGAGCGACAGAAGGGCAATCACCACATCGAGTTCCCCCTTATGACCTTGGTCGTCTCTGGCGGACACACTCATTTGTACCTGGCGCGCAAGAATGGTGAGGGGTGGTCATACGAGAACGTTGGCCATACCCGTGACGATGCCGCCGGTGAAGCCTTTGACAAAGTCGCGAAGCTGCTCGCGCTGGGTTATCCGGGCGGCCCAATCGTGGACAAGGCTGCCAAATTCGGGGATCCATACGCGGTCAAGTTTCCCCCGGCGCAAATCAAGCACCGCAATCGTGGCGACAAGGGACCTGCACCAGAACGGCCTCATTTCGACTTCTCATACAGCGGCATCAAGACTGCCGTGCTGCGCTACGTCGAGCTCAATAACATGCAGCCGGCGATTGAAGCACGGCGCAAGGCGTTGGCTGCGATACCGAAGCCTACGTCAGATCAGGTCCTAGCTCACTGCGACGCCCAGACTCTTGACCTTGTCGCCAGTTTCCAGCGATCCATCGTCGAAGACCTCGTCGGTAAGACGCTCTCCGCCTGTCGTGAGTACGGCATCGCTACCCTGTTCGTCAGTGGAGGCGTTGCCGCCAACAGCGAGTTGCGTTCCACTTTCGAACGGCGCGCTGCTGCAGAGGGACTGCCTGTCTTCTTCCCTTCCCGACCTTTGTCGACCGACAACGCCGCCATGATCGCGGCGGCTGCTTACCCGAAGTGGCTCGCCCGGGACTTCGCGGACGCCGAACTCTCTGCCGAGGCCTCATTGCCGCTCAGATAACGTACTGACCTGCGGGGGAAAGCATTTAGGGCACAGAGGCCGGAGCATAGGTACCTCGACGAGAGGCTGTCATACCGGGAGACTTTGTCAATCCCGAGAGACTTTGTCATCCGATAGTTCTTGTCATTCCGAGCTAGCGAGGGATCCCTATCCTGCGTTAGTGTTGCGCGGAGCAGTCGCCGGAGCAGTCGGCGGGTGTCGCGAACGCAGATACGCTGATCTGAACGTGGAGCTTCCGCTTAGTACATGCAACAAAACGGCGTGGCCGTAGCCACGCCGTGATCACGATCAGATCACACTACTTCTTTCGTCCCTTGTCCCTGCCAACCTCAGTCGGTTCGTCCATCCACTTCTGCGCCTGCTCTGGATTCAGTCTCAGCTTCATCACCGCGGTCTCGTCTCGCTCGGCGGCCACAATCATCATTAGCAGATGTTTACCATCCGGTTTGACGTATATGACCGTCCGCTCTTTACCCCGCACTGACGAAGCCCGTATGAAAACTTTCCAGTCCGGGCCCAACACTGTGCTCGCAAGCTTCCCGAGTTCCTCGACCGAGACCGAACTCGGCAGCTTCTGGTCCTCGAACACCTCGAATTTCATGCTCGCGCCGCTGCCCCACATGGCTGGCTTGATGGCCGCACGCGCAATCCAGGGCAGATGCGTGTGCTTCATACCGTAGGTTCTTTCGATAGCATTCACCACCGCAGCAACGTTACTGTCCGCTGCCAGCGCGAATGAGGACCACACAACCAAGACCGCCAGCACTACGGCCGCGCGTCTCATTTCTTCACCGGCTTCGCAGAAGGTTTCGACTTGCTCTCGTGTACGTCGATCTTGGGGATTCCGAACTGCCCGCCAAGACTGCCCAGTTGTTCCGGATCGATCGGCCCGTCAATGTGCACCAGCGTAAGCTCTCTCGGCTCCGCCGCGATGATTGCCATTCCGGTGACCTTGCCTTGGTCCATCTTGAAAAAGACTTCGACATCTTGCCCGTCCCGTTTGCTTCGAGCTTCCACCATTCGCGACCAAACCGGTGCTTTCAATTGCGCTCGGAACGACTCGATATCGGCCGCTGAGTACACGCCCGGCTTATCAAACTCGAAGCTCTTCACGTAGATACCATTCAGATTGCGAATCAGGTTTTTCGCCTGCACCTCGTCCGCTTCTCTGCCTGACAAAAACCTCGAAGCGAAGGCGAGCATGGTTTTATCCATCGTGACGTCAACCACCTCGTTCGCCTTCGATGCCAACCGGTCCAGGTCAGCCGGGAACTTCAACTCTTGAGTGAAGCCCGAGCAGGTCATCATGAGCAGACATATCAAAACAATTTTGAGTACTTTCATTGCAGTCTCTCCGATCCTTCTTTCACAATCCCGTAGTACTGCCGCGATTCGACGGCCTCTACCTTTTGTTGTGCATACTGCAACTTCGAACCGGTGATGCGTAATGCCAGCATCAACTGGCGTTTCGCGGCTTCCCCGGCTTGCTTCTCCTGCTGGTGACTTCGGTACTCTGTCAGTCCGCCAAGCATTACGAGAAACACCGCTGCCGTAGCAGCCACACGGAACGCGGGCCGTCGCATGAACGCGAACATCGCCGCCCACGAACTCTCCCTAGCGGTCTCTTCATGGCGAACGCGAGCAAGCACGCGCTCCATAAACCCGTCGGGCGTGGGTTCACGCCGCAACGCATTCCTAAGCTCCTGTTCGAGGCTATCCATTCGCTGTGGTTCCTTCATGCCCTTGCTTCCCTCAAAGCGCGCGTAAGTTTCTCGCGTAGCATCGCCAGACCTCGCTGTAAATGACTCTTCACGGTCGCAACTGGCATCTCTAAGGTGGTCGAAATCTCCTCAGGCCCCATGTCTTCCTGGTAACGAAGCACCACGACCGAGCGTGTTTTCTCCGGCAGTGATGCAACCAGGTCTCGCAACCGGCGGCTCAGCATCAGGTCGTCCTCCGCTGGCCTCGTAGCCGGCTCTGCTACCTCTTCCAGGGGCACTTCCGGCCTTGCCCCTCTTCGTCTCGTCTGATCGATTGCGCGATGCACCGCCACTCTTCTCAACCAGGAAACCGCATGCTCTTCCGATCTGAGCGATGGCAACGCCTTGTAAAACTGCACAAAGACGTCCTGCGCGATCTCTTCAGCTAGCGCCCGATCGTGAACGAGGTGGTACGCGATGCTGAACACCATCGACTGGTGTTGGCGGACCATCGTCGTGAAATCATCTGTTCCTTGGTGATCTGCCATGTGGTCTCGTTACGGCCACTTTTGCGTTCACTGGTATATACGGGGAAGAGTACCCGAAAGAACGCAAAAGTTTTACTGAAGAGGATCATAGACGTGGAATTCCTCGCGCGAGAGCGACCGCCTTCGGCGTTGTCAGAACGAGGAGTTCGCAGCGGGTGGTGAATGGAGAGAGCAGGCCTTACTCTGCTGGAGCAATAAGCGCCGCAATTGCGTGCTCAAGCTGGGTATCGATGTCGATATCCTTATAGATCACGAACTTCGCGCGGGTTTCTTGGTCGACATCAGACGATCCTCGCCCCGCCACCACTACGACCGGAATAGAAGCAGTGTCAGGCCGCTGATTCAGGGCTGTAATCAGTTCACTGCCGGTCATCTTGGGCATGTTCAGGTCGGTGATAATCAGATCAGGGCGAACATTCTGAAGTATCTCCAGAGCCTCGACCCCGTTCGTGGCGGCTTCAACGACAAACCCGCGCTCCTCGAGGAACCGGCACACTGAATGCCGGATCAGCATCGAATCGTCCACAACAAGCGCTACGCGAGCCATCTTAACCTCTGGGCGAACCCGTTTACGCCGCCCTGCCTAACGGTCGCAAACAATAACAGACCGTTAGTCTGCTCTCAAATAAGAACCCGCGCCCGGCAGTTACGTTGGTTACTTCGGTACAAGACAACCCGGAAATGGGCCATGTCCTTTGGTCACCTGATCGGTGATACCAAAGATGCTGATGCCCCGTTCTATCGCGGGCGTCATGCGCGGGAGCCAATCGCTCAGTGCCCTGCAGCCTGCACTTGCGTCTGCGTGAAACTTCCGCCAGCCGCGTGTGCAGAGACACGTATCCTGCCGTTTAGCTGCATTCGTTGGCTTCGAGAGGAGGTCAGTTACGCATGGAAATACGCGTTATTCTTCGATCGAGGTCTTCTCCTCGATGCTCATATCTTTGAACTCGCTCGACTCGAAAATTTCGCCGCACTCCTTACATTCAACGAATTCCGAGTCTTCTTCGCGAGCCACTATCTGAACACGTAGGTGCTTACACGTCTCCATGGATTTTCTCTGTGTCTGTTCGGCTAGTCTTTGAGGCTGGATTGAAGTCATACAAACCGTGACGCCGAGTTTGACCGTTTCGGCGTCCAGATTGGCGACATTTTATTCGCGACGATTCCAAAGTCAAGTACTGAAGGGAAGGTTACTACGTTTTTATACTCGTACTCCGTTCGGCGTAGTTCACTTTCAGACGCGCTACTTGCGTCCCAACGCGTCCCGATTGCCTGAGTCCGCGGAGTTGTTCTCGCCCGCAAGGAGTTGCTCCGGCATCGGGTAGATGCCTGCCTGGCGCGCCTGCTCAATTGGGATGGTTATCCGCTGCGCAGCACTGAATTTTGCCAGTCCGGCGGCCGCGGACCGAACTGATCTTTCGAACGTCGCGCGCCCCGTAACGGCGGTCTCAATGTAGAGGTACTTCTCAGAACCCTGGGCCAGCCGCACGCCAACGTAAGCATGCCCGGGCACCAGTACGATCACAGGATCCATACCCAGGTTCTCGAATAGCGAGGCGTACAGGACGGCACCATCGATGCAGTTTGCCGAGACATGCCGCAGGGATTCCCGCGGCAGCCGTACCCGTTCCGAAACAGCGGCGTTAACATGCGATCCCAGAGTGCTCGAGCTCTTTACGTACGACACTCCCTTTTGCTGCAACGCCCGATAGATCGCCCTCGCCTGAGCGTAAGTCGATTTTTCCTGCGCGCCCGGCACCCGCCACGTCTCGTAGCCGGGCATCCGGCGTCCCGGCATGTACTCCTTCGCGCGCATCAGGATCGACTCCACCTGCGCATCGTGCGGAGTCACCCAGGATGCAATGAACTTTGCATAGATGAAATTCTTGCCCCAATACATGTCGCCTGCGGAACGCAGCCGCACGGGAACGGTTGTGGAGTAAACCTCACGACTCCCCACGTCACTGATCGTCACCAGCACAGTCGCGGCTGCGATTTCCCTATTGAGGTACAGACGTGACTGGAATGTTGGGGCAAAGAACAGCTTGCGAACCTGCCCGGTTCCCATCTCCACGATCTGTATTTCCTGATCGCTCCAGCCGGGAACCTGAACGGTTACACGTTTGCGCAACAGGCTCGTTGTCGGATTCGTGATAGTGACGGTCACGATGCCCAACTGGCGTTCCGCTGGGGTCTGAAAAGAGGCGAAATTCGCGAAAACCGGGAAGACGTCGCCCCCCAATCCCGCTTCTACCGAGTACGTTGGTTCCGTCGCGCCCGGTTTGATCTGGACAATGGGTTCACGCCGGCCACTGTTCATCCCCGCCGTGGCGAGCGGGGTGAAAACGGCCAGAATCAAGACAAAACATGCGAGGAAAACCCAGGTCTTTACGCTGGGAGACGAAGAGCTCGGCACTCTTGCAGGATAGTTAAACGCGACATCCTTTCAATCCAGAAAACCACCTAGCACCGGTAAACGGTACTAAGGTGAACCATGGTGTTCGGTGGATTCTAGGATTGCTTCGCTCTTGCCGGAATCGCTGTGGCGGGCCAGATGGGGAAGGACGCTGACTGGAGGGGCCGGCGTGCACCTCGGCCAGTCCCTCCGTCAAGCGTAGTTACTTGGCCAGCACGTTGGCTAGTTTCATCAGGTCCAGATCCAGCGGCTTCTTGCTCTTCACGACAATGTCCAGCGGTGTTGTGCTGATTTCGCTTTTGGTCATGCCCACCAGAACACCGGACTGTCCTTCCGCAAGACACTC
Organism: Terriglobales bacterium; assembly: GCA_035629075.1. Taxonomy (GTDB): domain Bacteria; phylum Acidobacteriota; class Terriglobia; order Terriglobales; family Acidobacteriaceae; genus JAEZPW01. The sequence goes on from DASPIK010000049.1 coordinate 50,444, forward strand.
GATTGCGGCGGAACCCAGTCGCGTGCCTAGCATGCGGTCCGCAAAGGTCGGCGTTCCGCCTCGCTGAACGTGCCCCAGGATGGTGACGCGCAGATCAAAACCAAGGCGTTCCTGATGCTGCTTGAAGTATTGTTCAAGCTTCTCCGCATTGAATTTGGCACCTTCGGCTACAACGATGAGCGCGTGCGGTTTCCCCCGCCGATACGCGTCCCGTATCTCTCTTGCAATGGCCTCCGGATCAGTCTCAGATTCGGGGATCGCGACCGCCTCTGCACCACCCGTGACACCAGCCATAAGCGCCAGGTATCCGCAGTCGCGGCCCATCACTTCCACCAGCATCGCGCGTTGGTGTGATGACGCAGTGACCTTGAGGCGATCAATGGCTTCTAGGGCGATGTTCAGCGCCGTATCAACACCGATTGTTATGTCGGAGCCATAGAGGTCGTTGTCGATCGTCGATGCCACCCCGACCACCGGGAAGCCCATCGCGTTCAGCGCATTCGCCCCCGTTTGCGACCCATTTCCCCCAATGACGACCAGCGCGTCGACTCCTGCCCGGTGCAACTCCCGTATCGCCTTCAGCCTGCCTTCCTCGGTCCGGAATTCAGCGCAGCGAGCGCTCCCAAGCATTGTTCCGCCTCGCTGTATCACTCCGCCCACTTCACGCGCACCCATGGCCGTGAAGTTACCGGAGATCAGGCCTGCGTAGCCCTGGCGCACGCCGAACATCCGCCAACCCTTATCCGTCCCTGTCCTTACCACGGCGCGAATTGCAGCATTCATTCCGGGAGCATCGCCCCCGCTGGTCAAAACGGCGACTGATTTCACCGTTCCTCCTGATGTACTCGATAGTCCCGACTTTTATATCAGTTGAGCGCCGTTTCGGTAAGTAGCTTGAAATTTCCGAAATGTGAGCGATCAGGGGCTGGTCGAAGTCACTGTCGCTGACATTCTTGCGGAGATAGATTCCTCCTCATTGACCCGGCCTCCGCACAAGCAACATAATGACGAAGCTCTGAGCATTCCGCTTTTTGAGTGGTGAATCGTGACCGATCAATTCGACAAGAAAGAACGTTCTGCCCCGTTCGAAAACGTGGGACGCCGCGTGGACGAGGAGATCGAAAAGCTGATCTCCTATATGAACGACGAAGTCGTGCCGTCCATACGCTCGCACTCGACCAGTGCGCTCCGCATCGCAGCGGATCGGCTCAGCCGGTTCGCGGACTACATGGAACAGAAGCAGGGTTCGCCCGCTCCGCCGCGAAATCAGGAATCAGACCAGGACATCGGCTCGTGAGCGGTCCTAAATCGGTGCAAACTGGGCCTCTCCAAGCCGTCGTTGTGCTGGTCGGCCTTCTTTTTTGCCTCATGCTGCTCGTCGGTTGCGGACACAAGAAAAGTACCAAGATCAGTGTGCCTCCTGCGCCGCCGATATCCGGCGCCCCAGCGGAACCAAGGAGCCCGAGCGACCTTGATTTCCCTGCTGATGCGCAGCCAATCTATGTAGAGACCGGTATCGCCAGTTGGTATGGCCCCCCGTACCACAACCGGCGCAGTTCGAATGGCGAGATATTCGATACGTACAAGATGACAGCGGCGCACCGCACCTTGCCGTTGAATTCCGTGGCGCGCGTCACCAACGTCAAGACTGGCCGAACGGCCGTCGTCCGCATTACCGATCGCGGCCCCTTCATTGAAGGCCGGATGCTCGATCTATCGCTTGCCGCCGCCAAAGCTGTCGACGTCTGGAGACCCGGTTTAGCCAAAGTCAAATTAGAGGTCATGCATACCCCGACTCCGATTGAAAGCGGCGGTCGTTGGTGTGTGCAGATCGGAGCCTTCGAAGACAAACAGCACGCAACCAGGCTGAAGGAAAAGCTCACCCGACGTTACCGCACCGCGCGCGTCCTGCAGTTTACGGGTCCAACCGGTGACTGGCTCCGAATCCGTGTGGCGGAGGACGATAAGAAACGCGCCGAAGAAGTGGCACAGAGCACAACAACTTCACAGGGTTCAATTTTCCTCGTTAGGCTGGATTAACTCGGTCGGGCCGCTTGCGTGAGCGGATGCGCGGAGTCTGCGATCAGCGCGGGGTGACGAATACTCCCCAAGGCCAAGCGACTGGATTCTCGGAGAGTTCAAAAGGCGGAGGAGAGATTGTCATCTGATTGCTTATTCTGCAAGGTGATTGCCGGGACGGTGCCCTCGAAAAAGGTGTACGAAGACGATAAGGTCTATGCATTTCATGACGTCAGACCCCAGGCGCCAACGCATATTCTTGTCATTCCGAAGAAACATATCCGGGGGCTGAAAGAAGCTGAACAGGCGGATGCCGAGATCGTCGGCTACATGCATCTCGTCGCTGCGCAGATAGCTCGTGAACGTGGAATTGAGGAGGGCTATCGAACAGTGTTCAATGTCGGACCGCTCTCAGGCCAGTCTGTTTTCCACCTTCATCTTCACCTGATTGGTGGTCGCGCTATGGCCTGGCCTCCGGGATAGCCATCGAAGCCTTCCGCTCGCTCAAGAGCTCAGGCCGCGATGAAGTGCCCGGCTATTCTGCCGAACGATCTCTGCCACACAGCCGCGACTAGCGCGAATTGGGAAGACAGTCGGACGAAGCCGTCCACGGTTTCCTCTAGGTCACGCCACTGCTGCGGGGACACGCCGCGAGCCAGCGCACGATGATCTCGCACAGGCAGTCCCACCAGCAGACCGAGCGTGCGCTTCGAAACCTCGTCACGCGCCCGCATGAACGCCGCGTCGTTGAAGACCTTCTTGCTGTCCATCCACACGGAAGCTAAGTACCCCGGAAAAGGCGAGAGCGTCCGGTACATGCTCAGCACGGTTCGAGTACCCAGAGTGCGCCTGATGTCGGAATAGATCAGCCAAACCCGGAGTCCCGCTTCGCTTTCATTCGGCACGTGCAGCGTCACCATTCGTGACAGCGCTGACGCCTGCTTACCGGCACTAACCCTGCCGCGCTGTCCACCGGCATAGCCCCTCTGCATAAGGCGAGCGAACAGAGCCATCCGCGCCAATGCTCGAGTAAAGGTGGCCACGATGGCCCGGATCTGCTCGATGTCGTTGTACGAAAACTTCTGCCCCGCCAGAACCTTTTCCTGGTCAGCGAATTTCCAGCCGTTACTTATGGCGAGGGAGCGAGCGAACTCCTCTAGAGCCTTGGAGGCAACCTGGAACTCCTTCGATCTTGCGACCGGTGCGAGATCGTCCCACATCACCTTCAGGTATTCAGGAGTTCCGGCAGAAAGTTTGAAAACCGTTGGTACGAACGGCAGGTCGAAGCTGGATCGAATGTCCGAGTAAATCCGCCTCAGTTCCGGCCCTACCTCATGTTCTTCATATACGCGCGTCAGCGCCATCGCTAGGGAGCCCTCATCAGGTGAGAGTCCGTTCAGCCCTGAGTAGTTGCCAAAAAGGAGAAACCTTCAGTTCGCGTATCGCGAAATGCTCGCGTCTCTGCGTCAGAATAGCGAGACAATCGCGTTAGGCTTCTTCGTCGTCCGCTGCGTGCCTGCGCAGGAGTTGCGGCAGGTTTTGGGAGAACGCCGACCGCGGAAGAACCATGTCACACCCGGCTTCCTGTGCTTTCATCTTCAAATCGCCTTGGACGTGCGACAGGAAACCAATGACGTTCGTGTGTTTCTTCAGCTTGCTCTTCAGCTTAGTGATCAGGCTGATCGGCTTGATGGAGTTGTTGTTCAAATCAACAATTACCAGCGAAGGCTTGTGCTCGCCGTTCTGCTCAACCCGGTCGAGGATGTCCTTCTCCGTCTTGACGAACTCGACCTTTACATTCAACTTTCGCGCGACCTCCTGAATCTTCGCTAGGAAAAAGAGGTCATCAACGAAGGCGAAAATCTTCGTGGCAGCAGAATCGTTTCGCGCCTTCAGCGGCTCCGGATCGGGCTGAACGTATTGAGTGCCGAAACCGGAACCGCGGCGCACGCCACCGCGATTCTTGCCTTGCCCGTTCTGTCCCTGAATCACAGCCCGGTAGCTATGGTCCATCGGTGCGGTATAGATACCGCCAGTGTTCCGCTGGTTCTGATGATTCTTTGCGTTCTGGCCGGGTCCGCGCTTGTTCTGCTGACGACGCCCGCGGCGGCCTCTGCCTCGTCCTCCCCCGCCGCCGCTCGGACGGCCCCCGGAAGGATGATTCGGTCCAATGTTCATATGCTCTCTTTGACCCGCTGCTCAGCCGCGGGTGATTCGGTTTATGCCCTGAATGACTTTCCCCCGCACGTCGCGGTCGAGGCCTGCTTGTGCCGCTCATTCGCTTTAGGCCATGCTGCCGCGCTTCTTGTGACAGCAGGTAAGGAACCTTTCGCGGCTGGAATCTGAAAAATCTGTCCGTAAAGCGCTGGAACTGATGCGCGCGGAACGCCAGCACGGGGAGCGTGCGGCCGCTTGGAGGACAGCATGATGGTACCTGCGTCATGCTCGGGACGCAAGCTCAAACCGCCGCCCGTCTTTACATTCGATGCAAGCTTTCGACCTCAGAACGCATAAACTTACGAGCTTCACTTGCGTTCGGGATGAGCCATTCGCTTCGAGCACTTTGTCAAGCGCCCGGCAGCTCTGAATCCTGCTAACTGGTTGAAGCCGTTGGCCAGACAAACATTGGCCACGTGTCGGTTTTCCAATCCAGCCCCTCTACACTGAAACTAGACGACAAGATTTTCGCCCATAGGTTAGCGATTTTCCGACTGTATTGCCCAGATCGTCAGTCCATCAAACCTGCAGGCCCGGATTGACGTATATCTGATCTGCTGATCTAAGATCTTAGAATTCATAGATTTAGTGATCCAGCGGGTGGGGGGAGTAACCGATGACTAACATGGCTCGTTCGGCACGAGCCTGTATTTCTGCTGAGAGCTGATGGCTGATAGCTGAGGGCTGGCTTGCCCCAGGGCTGCACTAGCCTTCGCCCCTTATTTCGGCTCGCTAAAGCTCGGACCGTGCCCTGCCGAAAGTATCACTGAGGTGGGCCATGCGCGTGTTGCTAGCCGACGATGATTCAATCTCCAGGACATTGATCACCCGCTTCCTCAACGTCTGGGGCTACGAGGTCATCAGTGTGGCCACCGGTGATGACGCCTGGAACGTTCTGCAACAGGACGACGCACCCAACCTGGCCATTCTGGACTGCACGATGCCGGGCATAAATGGCTCCGATATCTGCCGACGTGTGCGCGACAGCAAGGTCGGGCCTTACCGCTACCTGCTCCTACTCACATTTCGGCAGGACCGGGAGGATCTCCTGCGAGGTCTCGAAAGTGGCGCGGACGACTTCATAACGAAACCGGTCGACGCGGCGGCACTGAAAGCCAGACTTCAGATCGGCCGGCGCATCCTCGAACTTCAGGACCGCCTAATGCAAGCCGTCGAGGTAACTCGCTTCGAGGCGAGTCATGATGCCCTAACGGGGCTTTGGAACAGAGCCGCGGTCTTGCAGTTCTTACATGGGCAGTTCGCGAGAAGTACACGCGACGGCATCAGCGTGGCCGTTGCTATCGCGGATGTCGACCATTTCAAGAAGGTGAACGACACTCACGGGCATTTAGCCGGTGATGAGGTGCTGCGTGAGGTCGCCAAACGGATTCGTAAACCCTTACGTTCTTACGACTGGGTGGGACGCTACGGAGGCAAGGAATTCCTGATCATCGCTCCAGATTGCACATTATCCAATGCATTCTCAATGTGCGAACGCCTGCGTTCCTCGATTACCGGCAAGCCGTTCACTATCAACCGTACGCGAATCGAAGTCACGCTGAGTTTTGGGATCGCGACAACTGCCGAGAGCGGTGCACCCGATGAAGAGGGTCTACTGCGTGCGGCTGATCGCGCACTCTACCTGGCGAAAGAGCACGGACGAAACCGAATTGAGGCAGCCAAGCGCACCTCGCGGTCTCGTAGTGCTCCGCTTAGTCCCTCAACCGCGGAGAAGCGCACAGAGTTGGTCCAGTAGCAGGCAAAACTGCAGCCTGCCTGAGCCCCAGGCATGGCCCATGTCCCTTCGTAGCCTTGCATGGCGATGTCACGCGAGGTTGCTTCGGTTTTGCTAATATGACGTCTACCCTGGCCGGGCTGACATGACACGCGACCGTTTCAACGAACTCATTGAAGAAGCATTGGACAACCTTCCGGAGCGTTTTCGGAACCGCGTTCACAATGTGGCCGTCCTGGTCGAGGATCTCCCCCCGGAACAGTTGTCCCGACGTCGCGCCCCTCGACCGCGTTCGATGCCCCGGCGGCTCGTCATGGGCGTGTTCATCGGCACTCCCGCAACACAGAAAAGCGTCTTCGATCAGCCCGTGGGTCCTGACTACATCGTGCTCTATCAGAAAAACATCGAAGCGGTCTGTCGCACCGAAAGCGAAATTCGCGACGAAATTCGCCAGACCGTGATGCACGAACTCGGTCACTACTTCGGGCTGAGTGAAGATGAACTGATGGACGTCTAGCTTCAGCGCACCTTCCACTTCGAAGACAGCGCCGCCAGCTTATCTTCCGTCGTGGGCTTCGCCGTTGGCTGCTGTTGCCGCGGGGGTGCTTGCTGCGGCTTTTGCGACTGCTGGCGTCCCTGCTTCGGTGCAGGCTCCTGCAGCGTCTTCATGGAAAGAGCGATGCGCTTTGTTTTCGCATCCGCGCTTAGCACTTTGACCTTGACGATCTGGCCCGCTTTCACGACGTCCCCAGGTTCCTTTACGAATCTGTTCGACAGTTCGCTGATGTGTACGAGTCCGTCTTGGTGGACGCCGATGTCCACGAAAGCTCCGAACTTGGTAACGTTGGTCACCACGCCTTCCAGCACCATCCCGGCTTGTACGTCGGTGATCTCCCTGACTTCTTCGTTGAAACTTGGTGCGACGAACTTCTCTCGAGGATCGCGGCCAGGCTTGCGCAGTTCCTCGAGAATGTCGTTCAGCGTGTACGTCCCAGCCTCAAGCCGGTTGCGATCCACCTTATCAAGAAGCTGCGGGTTCTTGATCAGCTCTTCTATAGGCACATCGAGAGTCTGCGCGATCTGCTCGACGATCTGGTACGACTCGGGATGGACCGCTGTCATGTCCAGAGGATTGTCACCGCCGCGAATGCGCAAGAACCCGGCCGCCTGTTCGAACGTCTTCGGCCCGATACCCGAAACCTTCCTCAACTGCTCGCGACAACGAAAACGTCCATTTTCGTTGCGGAAGTTGACGATATGGATGGCCGTGCGCTCGTTCACTCCGGCCACATAGCGCAGCAGTGTCCACGAGGAGGTGTTTAAGTCAACGCCCACGCGGTTTACGCAGCTCTCGATGACCGTCTCGAGCGACTGCTGCAATTGGCGCTGATCCACATCATGCTGATATTGCCCAACGCCAATCGACTTTGGATCCACCTTGACCAGCTCGGAGAGTGGGTCCTGGAGCCTTCGCGCAATTGAGATAGCGCCCCGGACTGTAAGGTCCAGATCAGGGAACTCTTGCCGCGCAACTTCCGACGCCGAGTACACGCTTGCTCCCGACTCGCTGACCGTGACTGAGAAGACGCCCTCAAGCTTTCTCTCTTTCAGGAAGTCGCGGACAAATGCGTCAGTCTCGCGGGATGCCGTGCCATTCCCTATGGCGATGGCACGCACATCGTGGGCCAGGAGCAATCTTTCCAGCGTCTTCGCCGCGCTCTCGGCTTCCGCTTTCGACTTGTGGAGGTAAATAACATCATGCGCCAGGAATTTACCCGTCTCGTCAACCACCGCGATCTTGCAGCCCGTTCTCATGCCGGGATCGATACCCAGCACCGATATGGGCCCGGCCGGCGGCGCCAGCAGCAGGTGCTGGAGGTTCTCGCGGAAGACCTGGATGGCTTCCGTATCCGAACGCTTCTTCAACTCGAGCCTGATCTCGCCCTGAATGGAGGTGTTGAGCAAGCGCTGCCAACCGTCTTCGATAGCCAACTCAAGCTGCGGCGTCCAGTCGCCCGGTGCGCGCAGAACATGCGACCGAATCGCCGTAATGGCACGCTCCGGCTCAAGCTCGATCAGGAAGTAGAGCACCTTCTCGCTCTCGCCACGACGGATGGCAAGCATGCGGTGCGACGGAATTGTCTTAACCGGCTCGCGATACTCGTAGTACATCTTGAACTTCTCCTGCTCGTCGACAGCGTCCAACAGTTTTCGACTGACCACTATGCCTTCGTCGAACATGAGCTGTCGCAAGGCTTTTCGCAAATCGGCGTCTTCGCTGATCATCTCGGCCACAATGTGCCGGGCGCCTTCGAGCGCGTCTTCCACGCTGCTGACTTCTTTTTCCGGATCGATGAACGTGGCCGCGAAGATTTGCAGGGTCTGGTTCGCTGGTTGCTGCGCCCACAAATAGAGCGCCAGCGGCTCGAGTCCCTTCTCTCGTGCGATGGTGGCTTTCGTGCGGCGCTTCGGACGATATGGCAGATAGAGGTCTTCGAGTTCGCTCTTCTCGAACGTCGCTTCGATACGGGCTTTCAACTCGTCCGTGAGCTTTCCCTGCTCTGCTATTGAGGCCAGAATGGTCTCACGTCTGTCGACCAAATCGCGGAAATATGTGAGCTTCTCATCGATATCGCGAATCTGGACCTCGTCCAAATTCCCGGTCGCCTCTTTTCGGTATCGTGCGATGAATGGCACCGTGCCGCCTTCATCCAGCAACTCGATGACGGCAACGAGACCGCGCATAGGAACATTTAGCGTCTGGGCGATGTGCGCCAGTATTTCGGGAGAAAGGGATTTCCGGTCAGTCATGGGCAGTTCGTGCTCATACTAACCGGAGAACGACGGAAATGTCCCTTTGAAGATTTCCAAGAAATGGTGTAGGCGCACGTAGACCCGAAGCTCGCCGGCCTTCGCGAGGGCACTCCTGCGCCCTCGCGGGCAAAGCTGATGTGAGGCTGCCTCAGTGCCCGTTCCCAAACGGCCGAATGCGAATGTAGGCGAGCACGCCCACTGGGCGCTCGCCGTAAATCGGTGTCAGGAAATCCGGCTTTCCGTAAAGCGTTACCTGTCCCCCGAGCGTGGTCGAGACACCGGGTATGAGGTTCAACTCTCGAGCATAGCCGGCCGTGTAAGCCTGGACTCGGGCCAAAAAGTGTTCGTCAGAGTCTCCTTCGGTACCCGAGTGCTCGCGAAGCAGTTCGCTCGTACGGTCCGCGTTCTCAACGCGGCCCCATATGTAATTGCGGTTGGCAAACTTGAGCGTGGATTCGAGCAGGTATCCATTGAAAATCTGGTGGTGACCGAGTATCCGGTTGCGGCCCCAGATCAGGCTCGTTGCCCAGTTGCCATTCTGGAGAGGCCGGTTGTACATGACCGAAGCGGTCATCCGCTGCACGTCTTCATCGGGGTGCAATGACTCGGGGCTGTTCAACCGCGCAAAGGAATACTGCGCACTCCAGTTTCGTGCCGGGTTGATCGTCAGGCGGGTCGACCAGGAGTCGACACCGCCGCCATCCAGATCCCATCGATACTCGTCAGGTTCGCGCCCGTGGAAGCCAGATGTCTCAATCCTCACGTTCTTATGCGTTAATCCGAGTGTGAACACGTTGTATGCAATGTGAGTCGAGTCCTGTAGGTGGTGACCAAGCGGCGCCGTGGGATTTTCCGATGCCGAGATACGATGCGGATACGCGGTTGGCCCCATTGCAGGATCACCCACCGGCGCAGCGTACAACGAGAGCAGCGAATCCTCGCCGATCCTCATGTCATAAAGCGCCGCCAGTTCCATAAAGAAGTCATGTGGATGCTGACCGTCGACAATACCGCTGCCGTAAGCGGTTTCACCTTCCTGGAACAGTTCGGGATAGCGCCGGTTCGTCACCGTTGCCGGCTCAAGGCTGAACATCGCCCGCAACGTAAGAGTGCCCGGACCCGCCTGTTTTTGTGCCATTGGCATGAACCAGTTCGTCGAGAAGACTTTGTCCCCTCCGCGCGGACCGGACTGCTGAATGGCGTTGAGGAAAGCTTCACCGTGAAACATCCACCTCCACCCCCACTTGTCTGCCATGAGCATCGAGACTGGAGTCGAAACGGGTTCTGCGCTCGTGCCCGAGGTGCTGTGGTGAATGATGGACCGAATGAAGTCTTTCGGTGCCCCGTGGTCCTGTTCATGGCCCATGCCCGGCGCATGCTGCGCCGTTGTGCCGTGGCTTGTTTGAGATTCCTGTTGCTGCGAGCCCGTGGAATGTTGTTCGTGTTCGCTCCCGTGCTGATGACCAGAGCTTTGTGCAAGGGATACGTTGGCCACTGCCAATGCGAAGACAGAAACCAGTATGAAACTGTACGCTCTTGTGCCTGCAGTCTTCCTCATATCTTCCCCGAGTAGGTTTCGTTCCTGCGTGTTCGTCGGCGCACACGGGTGTGTGCTCTGGAAAACGACTCGTTGGGAGGGGGAAACTCTAGATCCGAAGTACGAGAAAGCCGGGCGGAGAAGTCAGTCCGAAATAACTGGTTGTTTGCGACTGGATTTCCAAGGAGCGCTGCTGCCCCACAATACCGGCTGTTACCGGAGTGGCGCCCTGAGACATCGCCTGGGGTAGCACCGGACGGTTCTGGTCCGAAGTCAAACAGCAGGTTGGCGCTGTGCCAGGAGACGGCGCATGGCCGGGACACTCATCTTGAGCGCCTTGCGCTGCATAGCTTACGGCAAAAAGATGCGGGGTGCTGCTGAACATGAGTACCGCGATCACGCCCAACACACCTACAATTCGAATTTTCCCGCACCAGACCATCGTCTCTCGCACCAGAACATCGTCGACCATCGTCTTCAAGGATGCTTTAGATGCGCGAGGCGCTTAAAGGCTTCTAGTCATCCTAGCCTCGGCGTCCTTTGAGCTTCGGAGTCGCAGCTCAGAATGGATCAGCTCCACCACTCAGGGTGATGGACTCGGGCGGTTGCACAACGGATGTTGGCGGGGTCGGATTCAGAAAGGGAGCGAATCGTCACTATGCGCATGACAATTCACTCCCGTCGAGACTCAACCGATGTGTTGGCTTAGAGAAGTGGATTAATAACGATGTAGGATGCGCCTGACACGCCCGAGAAAATTAGTTCCGGTCACGGTGAGCGTAAACCCGCTCGCTCCCGCAACTGCTGTCGACGGAAAGATCGATTGAATGGTTGGAGTGAGATTCACTGGCTGAGGCTTCAGATCCCCGCTACTTGAGCCACCACCGCAATAACACAAAGGCAAACAGAGCAATAAGACCGATAAGAATAGAGACACACGTCGTGGCAATCCGTGAAAATCAGCTCCCCTTGTAAATGAAGCCAACACTTTGCACTTCGTACACTGAAATTGCAAGACTTACGTCCAGCACCGTACCTAACGTGAACGTCGTGGAGCAGTGTACGTGCTGCGGCTCACAATGGATTACAGCAAGAGAAGCTACAAACGAGAGGAAGCGAACTGCGCAGGAGATGGTTCGAGTGTTAGTTCGAGCAGGAATTGAGACCTAAAATGGTGCCGGGAGGGGGGGTCGAACCCCCACGAGGGGTGAACCTCGGCGGATTTTGAGTCCGCTGCGTCTGCCAGTTCCGCCATCCCGGCTCTGCACTGCAATGTAAGCTGAGAGCTTACGACGGGCTTCGCTGCACTGCGTTTCTCTCGGGAACACCGCTGCGTGCTTACGTACCGCGCCGCTCCGAGCACTCTCAGTATCGCACACGCATTGTCTGCCTGCCAACGTATGTGTTTGATCGTGTGTTCACAGTAGCGTTGACAGGAATCTGGTGCATGCGGAAACGGACACAGCCAAGCTTTCTTGCATTCAACCGCCGGCTACTCAGTGGCCAGTGCGCTCCTCGTCTCCGTGACTCCGTGATGCTGCACGAGACGAACTCGCGCCTCGAACCCGGACGTAAATGTCGAAGTTGCCTCATGGCCATGTTGCTGTCTTCGTCCGAAAGTCAGCTCGCAGCGCCATTCGCCCGAGGAGACGCGATACTTGAGTCGTGACCGCAGCCGAACGGAATATTTGCGCGGTTCCTTGCGCTGTGTTACTTTCCGCTAAAATCCATCCCGGCCTTATGCCGGAAAACCGGAGGCGAAATGGGCCTCATTATCGTCATTATCGCTGTAGTCGTGATCGCTGGTTTTCTGATCGCGATGTACAACGGACTGGTCCAACTGCGCGTACGCGCCGATTCTTCGTGGTCTGACATCGATGTGCAATTGAAGCGTCGCCACGACCTCATTCCCAACCTGGTTGAGACCGTTAAGGGTTACGCTGGGCACGAAAAGAGCACGTTCGAGAATATTGCTCGTTACCGGTCTGCGGCGATGCAGGCCACAACTCCAGCCGAAGCTGGTGTAGCCGAGGCGCAATTGACGACCGCTCTGCGCGGGTTGTTTGCCGTCGCGGAGAACTATCCCCAGCTTCGCGCTTCAGAACAGTTCACCTCGCTGCAAGCCGCATTGCAGGAGGTCGAGGGCGCAATCCAGAATGCTCGGCGCTACTACAATGCCGTGGTTCGGGACTACAACACGAAGGTGCAGTCGTTCCCGACCAATCTGTTGGCCGGCACTTTCGGCTTCCAGCAAAAGCAGTTCTTCCAGCTAGACACGCCGGCGGAACGTGAGAACGTCGCCGTCAAGTTCTGACCATGACGCAACCACCAGCGTTGTGTTCGCCTCCGCGGGGACAGCTCGCGCTGTCCCCTGAAACTCTCAAACGCCCGCGTGCACTGACCATAGGCCTACAGATCCTGGTCGTGATCTTTTTGCTCGCCGCCCAGGGATTCGCACGCGACTGGCGGATAGCGGATTTCCGCACCGTAACGTCGATCGGCCAAGACGGAACGGCCCTGATCCAGGAGAGGATCACGCTGTCGTTCATCGGATCGTTCCAAGGTATACATCGCAACATTCCTACTGAATACCCTGGCCCGAGGGGGACTAATTACACCCTTTTTCTCAAAGTCCTGAACGTTACCGATGGTGCCGGAAACAAGTTGAAGTACGAGCAGAAGCGCAAGGGTGCCTATCTCGACCTGAAGATCTACATACCGGGTGCTTCAGACACGACCAAAACCGTCGAGATCGCCTACGAGTCGCCCAACGCCGTCCGTTACTTCGACAACCACGACGAGTTCTATTGGAACGTAACCGGCAATGACTGGCCGGTCCCGATTGATCACGCGTCTGCTGTCGTAATGCTCCCAGCCTCTGCCGCGGGTGGGTTGCGCGCCCAGGCATTCACGGGCGTTTACGGCTCCCATGATCAGGAAGTAACGGCGGAAGTCAAAGGATCCGAGGCGGTTTTCGAGACCACGAATCCGTTACCCATGCGTGGAGGAATGACCGTAGATGTGTTCATCCCGAAAGGGGTGCTTGCACAACCGGGTCCGTTCACCCGTCTCAGTTGGTTTTTGCGTAGCAACTCGATCATCTTCCTTCCTGTATTCGCGCTAGTAGTCATGTTCGCGCTGTGGTGGTTCAAGGGGAAGGATCCACATACCGGCCTTTCGGTCGCGCCGATGTACGAGCCGCCACAGGGGATGAGTCCTGCCGAGGTAGGCACGCTTGTCGACGACCGTATCGACCCACGCGATATCACTTCAACTGTCATTGACCTGGCCGTGAGAGGCTATCTGCGGATAGAACAGGTTGAGGAACGCACTTTCATCTTCAGTAGCAAAGACTACGTCCTGCATCTGTTGAAGTCGCGCGATCAGTGGATCGATGCGGTTCCGCATGAACGAGTAGTGCTGGAGAACATGTTTGGTGGTGGCCAGACCTGCCGCCTATCCAGTCTCAAGAACCGCTTCTACAAAGCTATTCCCGTTATCAAGCATGACGTGCTGACAGCCCTCAAGAAGAAGGGTATGTACACCATGGATCCAAGCTCAGCTTCGGGGTGGGTCGTCGGCGGAGCGATTCTGATCGGGCTGCCATTCGTTTTGCTCGACGTTGCAGGGGTAGTGGACTTCTTCCTCTCGCCTATTATGGCGGTGATCTCCATTGCTGCAGCCGCTCTCATTGTCATTCTGTTCGGCCGGCACATGAGCGCCAAAAGCATTCGCGGGCAGCGCACCAAAATAGCTGTTCAGGGCTTTCAAGAGTTCATGAACAGGGTGGATGCTGACAGGCTTAAGCGCCTGCCGCCCGACACCTTCGAAAAGTATTTGCCATACGCCATGGCGCTCGGCGTTGAGCAACACTGGGCAGCCGCATTCAGCGGCATCGTCCGTGAACCACCAAGCTGGTACGTGGCACCCGGAGGCTACGGTCCTCATGGCTGGAACCCCGTGTTTTTCACCAGTTCCATGCATTCCATGTCGCGGGAGATGCACAGCGTAATGGTTTCTGCCCCCCGATCAAGCAGCACCGGTTCAGGCTTCAGCGGCGGCGGTGGCGGCGGCTTCTCCGGCGGCGGTTTCGGAGGAGGCGGAGGAAGCGCCTTTTAACTGCACAAAGGACGGCTACTCTTGGGAACCCGCAGGGCAAGAACCTGCGGGTCTTTTCATGTCCGATATAAGCTGCTCCCCCACTACCCTCTCTTCGCTTCAAACACCTACGCCGTATTCCTCATCTCATAGCGCATATCCGAGAGTTACGCGAGGGAACGCCGATGTCGTCCGAACCAGTACCTCCTCTGGAGAACAGAGATATTCTCGCTGAAACATCACGTGTTAGAACTGCGGTCCCCGTTCCCGAACGAGAACTGCCGCCCGGTCGCCCACGGTTGCACAACAGGGCCGAGTCGGTCGGGTCCGTGGTTGGCAAGGCCGTCGGGAGAGTGCGAGACCTTCCTCGTCGTGTGTCGGAGATGAAGGAACGATTCACCGTCATCCGGGGTCGCCGCGGAGGCGCTGCGCCGAGCGCTGGCGAGCTGAAGGAAACCGCCCGGCAGAGAGTCTACGAAGCGCGTTCCCGTGCCGAATTCTATGCCCACGAGTACCCGGTGCAGTTCATAGCAGCGGCTGGAGCTGCTGCTTTTGTGCTGGGCTTCATCATGCGGGTCTGGAGGTCAAGTCGTCGTGCCTATTGAAAACGGAAGAAGTTTGGCTGGCGTCGTAAACGAGTTGAAGGACGAAGCGAAAGAATTCATTCAGACTCGCATCGCGATGCTCAAGTCTGAGATGCAGGATAAAGTCTCGTCCTGGAAAACGGCGGCTATGCTCATTGCGGTCGCGGCTCTTCTGGGGCTCACGGCCTGGTTCCTGCTCACGGCTTCACTCGTTAGCATTCTTGCCGCCGTGTTCTATCCCAGCCGGTATGCCTACTTCCTGGGGTTCATCATTGTAGGGGTGGTGTACTTGCTGATCGCCGCCATTGTTGGATCAGCGGCAGCGCGTCAGATCAAGAAACGTGGGGTCATGCCCGAACGAACGATTCGAGTTCTGAAACAGGATCAGGTTTGGATCCAGAGTGAAGCGAGGCAACAGGTATGAGTACCGGTGACCAGATCGGCCCTTCCGTACCAACGGACGTCCTTGAAATACGCGCCGAGGAACAGCGTCGCAGGCTCCACGAGTCCGTCTCTGAGCTGCGCACCCAAGTCCGTGAGAAGCTGGACGTCAGGAGAAACGCCCGCCAGTATGTCTGGCCCGCCTCCGGCGCCGTCGCTCTTGTGGGACTCGTATTAGGCTACAGTACGGCGGGCTTCTTTACCCGCTACTGAGTGCTCGCTCTCCCCAACTGCTGCTCTCCGCCCTGAGGAACGCAAGCGTCGAGAGCAGCAGTGTTGCCTGTGACGCCACCAGTTCTATTCTCGATGCCCCCCCCTTACGTTCGTTCACACCCTAGTGCCTGATCAGATGCTTACATCGGTGATTCCCCTGACTCGCTAGTTACTTACTTCCGTGATATAAACGCCTGCAGCAGCAACTCTGCTCTGTCGGATTAACGGCAGCAGGAGGCTTTGTGCCCGATTCGCGAACCGGCAAAAGATTTCCACTGGAATTGCCGATACGTATTCACGAAACGGATTCTCCGGAAGAGCTACAGGGTATTACCGGGAATGTAAGTTCCGCTGGCGTGTACGTCCGCGCGCATACAGCTTGGAAGGTCGGTTCGCGTGTGGAGTTCGATATCACACTGCCAGCCGAAGCTGCAGCAGCGAACCACGATGTTCATATTAGTTGCCGTGGACGGGTCGTGCGAGTAGACAAGGGAGGGGTCGATGACGACAAAGGGCGCTACGGCGTGGCGTGCGTTATCGACAAGTACGAGTTCGTTAGAGACTAGCATTCTGGACAGGCGTTCATGCTTAAACTGATCCTGGCTGACAATCAGGCAATATTCCGTGCGGGCATGGCGAAGGTCCTCGCGGTCGAGGACGACCTCCGCATTGTGGCGCAGGCGCAAACGCCCGAACAGATGATGATGGCGCTTGAGAAGTTCCGTGCCGCGCTGCTCATCTGCTCAGCCGGGTTCCCGCCTGACCTGCGAGAAGTAATCGAAGCCGCAAATCGGGCTCATACGCGCTTGTTAATTGTTGCCGAGAACGGTGAAGAGTCTTCGAAGTACCTCTCGGCAGGGGCGCACGGCGTTGTCTATCGAAACGTAGCCGGTCCCGCCTTGGTGGATTGCGTCCGCAAGGTAGCCAATGGCATCTCCTGGACGCAAGATCAATCGATTCCTCGTGAAATTTCTGACAATGATATGGTTGGCGCCAGAGTGCGCGACCGTCTAACTCCGAAAGAGCTCCGAATCGTTGCGTTGATTGTGCAGGGCTACAAAAACAAAGAAATAGCACAGCAACTCGGCACTACCGAGCAGGTCATCAAAAATTATCTGCGGAACGTTTACGACAAAATCGGGGTGTCCGACAGGTTGGAACTAGCTCTCTTCACGATTCACCATCGAATTCTAGCCGAAGCAGCCGCGGCTACCGCAGCTACGGCCGTTCCCCAAGGGACACCGCCCGCCACACAACCTGCGACGCACTGAAAACTGGGCCGCAATTACGCGTGCGGCCCCATGGCTTCTCACCTGTGGAACTCGCTCACGCCACTCGCGCTAGCGGCTCCCCTGTTTCTTCTGCCGCGTCTTCCGGAACTGTATCGCTGGCCGACTCTCCTTCGCGACGCTCATTTCGCCGCTCTATGATGGGCAGTTCGATTATGAACGCAGTCCCCGTACCCACCTTGCTGCTGAACCTAATGTCTCCGCCTGCAGCAGTGACTATCTTGTGAGCCCCTGACAGCCCTAAGCCAGTACCCGTCTTCTTGGTTGTGAAGTACGGGACAAAGATCTTCTTTTCCTGATCTGGTGCAATACCCTGGCCGGTGTCCTCCACCAATACCCGGACCTTTCCATTCAGTTCCTCACACCCGAGGGTAAGCACGCCGCCGTTCGGCATGGCCTCAAGTGCATTGATGATCAGATTGGTGAATACTCGCCTCATGTCGGCGGCGTTGGCCAGGACTTTGCGGACCGGCCCGAACTGCGTTCGAACGTGGATCTTTCGAGCAACCTGCCACATCGGACGAGTCATTTCCACAACGTCATCCATCAACGAGCGCAGATCGACTTCCTCCTGCACGCCAGTCCCGGTGCGCAGATACTCGCGAACGCGCTCACTGATCTCGGCACCGCGGCGGACGGATTTCTTGATGAGGCTTGTGTAGACCTTCCGCTCGTCTGCCGGTTTGTCTACATTCATCTCGAGCAGAAAAACAGCCTGGTTGATGGCATCCAGCACGTTGTTGAAATCGTGTGCGATGCCCGCCGCCATTTGACCAATAGCGTTATGTCGCTGTGTGTCAGCGAGTCGGCGTTGAAGTTGCGATACTTCGGTCACGTCACGAACCATGACCAGCGCCCCCACGATCTCACCACTTGCCCGATTTCTCATGGGACTGGCCGAGACAAGGGCCTCGAGTTCCCTGCCGTCCCGAGGATCCCTCAACGATCGTCTTGCGTGCCGAACCACATCTCCCTTTACAGCACGCCGCAACGCCGAGGTGACTTCGCTAACGCCGTTCCCGTGTTCATCCGTTGCGCTCAGCTTGCTGACGAGCACGTGGTCGGTCATTCCTCGCAGCTCGTGTCGCGAGCACCCGGTCAACTGCTCGGCTTGCGCGTTTGTATCGACAACTCGGCAATCTGTATCGAAGAGGAATACCGCTTCCGGCATGCCCTCCAGCAATGTAGAAATCTCCACGTGGCGCTTGGGATCCAGTTTCTCCGAACGTCCACGACGCTCCACCACGAACAAACCACCGAAGACCATTGCAGTTAACGAGGACAGACCGCCACCTTCGTTCAACAGGTTTCCCCAGAACCAGTCAACAAGAAGGGATTCCATCGTGGTAAACACACCTCAGCCACTCAGCCCTCATGGTTGCACGCACGCCAAGCTTTGTACCTTTGGTATTAGGGCTGTTTGGCAGTTAGATGTTCGGATTCGAGCCTATGGATGCGCTTAGGTTAGGTGAACGACCGCTCGCTGGTCTTGAGCAACTCATTAACGATTGTGACCAGTTCTTCGGGATTCACTGGTTTTTCCAAGTAGAGATCCGCCAGTGGTTCCGCAGCCTGGAAAGCCTCCGCAACGTAGCCGGAGACCACAACCACCGGCATGGTGGAATGAGATTTGGCGGCCTGCACGACTGCCCGGCCATTCGCGTCCCCCAGCCGCCAGTCGGTAACTACTGCGTCATACGTATTGGTCTGGAGCTTTTCAATGGCGTCGTGAGCGGACGTGGAGGCAGTCACGGTGTGACCTGCAGCCTCCAGAATGGCGCACTTCAAAGTGACGACATGAGGCTCGTCGTCAACACAGAGGATTCGTGACATAGAGGTCCTCAGACCCCCTGAACGCGCCAGTGCGCGTCTCGGGAATGCGGCCGTGGTCTTTCGTAACCCACGACCGAGCTTTGGGTATTCTGGGCCACCATTTGCACAAATGTCAATGCAGCAGGTGCCCTAACGGCATCAACCTGCGGAATTGATTCGGTTGAGCACTGTCGAGACGACCCTGTCACACCTGGCTGCACCGAACTCGAAAGCTTTGACGCTGGTCGCGCCAGTTAATGCAAATAGCCGCTTCCGAGCCATGGCTCGGGCTCGAAAGAGCCGAACCTTCACGTTCTCTTCTGTGAGTTGTAAGATCCCCGCTACTTCGGATGTACTCATCTCTTCCACATCGCGCATCATCAACACGGTTCGGTACGCCTGCGGAATACCGAGAATCACTGTCTCGAGCAGCTTGTGCAACTCTCGTTCCGACACCTGCTCCTCCGGACTCGGGCCGCTGGCCCGTGACATTGGTTGTTCCGAATCCTCGGCAGTGTTCACGTCAAGGTACCTCCGCCGGCGTTCGGCACGCGCTAACGCCTCGTGCACTGCGATTCGCGTCAACCATGTCGAAAACTTAGCCCGTCCCTCCCACTGGCCTAGATGCTGATACGCCCGGACGTAAGCTTCCTGCATCGCGTCCTCGGCTTCGGCGCTATCCTTCAGAATGGCTACTGACACTCGAAACAACCGCTGGTTGTAACGCCTCATGAGTAACTCATACAGTGCTACCTCTCCAGCTAGCACGCGCTTGACTAGTTCCTCGTCCGTGCACGCTTCCGCAACGGTGCGCTCAATTGCAAATGCCCTCACATCGACCTCCACCCCAATGAGTGCTTGTCTATGCGAAAGGTTACTTTTTTCTGCAGTGTAACTTTCAAATAGCCTCGCCGCTCAGTTGGCTGGAGGCTAAATATGAACTTCGATGCTCGCTTGAACAGCGCCTGGTGGGTGCTGCGCCTTGGTTTCGGGTTGGTCCCAATAGCGGCAGGAATGGACAAATTCTTCAACCTGCTTGCTGACTGGCCCGCTTATTTGAGCCCGCTTGTCCCTCGCGTACTCCACCTGCAACCGGCCACTTTCATGCACCTCGTAGGGGTTATCGAAATCGCGGCAGGTGTGGTTGTGTTATCCCGCTTCACACGGTTTGGAGCCTACCTGGTCATGTTTTGGCTCCTCGGTATTGCCGCGAACCTCGTAAGTCAGGGCGCGTACCTGGATATAGCCGTTCGCGACATCAGCATGTCTCTCGGCGCTTTCGCCCTCGCCAGACTCACCGAGGTCCGCGAATCCGTATTTTCGGCACACGAGACATCTCGCGTGGCAGATCGGTCACGAGTCGCGGCGTGAACATGACAAAAAAGGGCACGGTTCGCGAACCGTGCCCTCATGTCCCACAGCGGAGTTAGCTGATCTTCTTGCCGATGGACTTAGCCTGGGTGAAGAGATACATATAGTCCGGCCCGCCCGCTTTCGAGTCGGTGCCGCTCATGTTGAAGCCGCCGAACGGATGCGCGCCCACGATGGCTCCCGTGCACTTGCGGTTCAGGTACAGGTTGCCGACGTGGAACTCTTCGATGGCCCGCTCCAGTTTCTTCTCGTCCTTGCTGTAAACCGCGCCCGTCAGGCCGAACTCGGTGTCGTTCGCCACCTTCAGGGCCTCGTCGTAATCCTTGACCTTGATGATCGCCAGCACAGGACCGAATATCTCTTCCTGCTCCAGCTTGGATCCCGCCGGGATGTCGGCGAATACGGTCGGCTCGATGAAGTAGCCGTCCTTGCCCTCAACGCGCTTTCCACCGGTAATCAGTCTTCCGTCCTTTTTGCCCTGCTCGATATACTCGAGGATCGAGTTCATCGAAGCTTCGTTGACTACCGCGCACATGTTCGGGTTCTCGGTAGGATCGCCGATCGTGATTTTCTCCACACGTGCTTTCAGTTTTTCGATGAAGTTGTCATAAATCTTCTCGTTCAGGATCAGTCGAGAGCAAGCCGAGCACTTCTGGCCCTGGAACCCGAACGCCGCCTGCGCGACACCTTCAACTGCGGCATCGATGTCCGCATCCGGTTCCACAATAATGGCGTCCTTGCCACCCATCTCGAGGATCACGCGCTTGATCCAGATCTGGCCATCGGCTTTCTGTGCTGCTACCTGGTTGATGCGGAGGCCAACTTCACGCGAACCGGTGAATGCGATGTAACGAGTCTTCGGATGTGCAACCAACGCATCCCCGAAGCTTGCGCCAGCGCCTGGGCAGAAGTTCACGACTCCATCGGGCAGGCCTGCTTCTTTCAAAATGTCTACTAACACACGGCAAATCGCAGGTGAATCCGAGGAGGGCTTCAGGATGACCGTATTGCCGGCAACGATAGATGCCACGGTCATGCCGGCCATGATCGCTCCGGGGAAGTTCCACGGTGGAATTACAACGCCAACACCCAGTGGGATGTAGCGCAGCAGGTCCCGCTCGCCCGGCAATTGGACCGGCGGTTCAGCCTTGGCCAGTCGCAAAGCTTCTCTCGGGTAGAACTCGCAAAAATCAATCGTCTCGGCCGTATCCGCGTCCGCTTCCGCCCAGTTCTTGGCCACTTCGAAGACCATCCACGCCGAAAATTCATGTTTGCGCTTGCGGATGATCTCGCTTGCTCTGAACGCGACGGCAGCGCGTTCTTCGACCGGTGTACGGCTCCAGGTTTCAAATGCCTTAAGTGCCGCCGCCATCGCGGGTTCCACCTCAGCCGCGCCGGCCTTCTGGAACACACCAACTACTTCCGAGGGCTTTGCCGGATTGATCGATTTGATTTTGTCTTTTGTGAAAAGTTCTTTGCCGCCGATGATCAACGGGTACTCGCGGCCCAGTTCGCCGCGTACTTTCTCGATCGCGGCTTTCATTGCCTGTTGGTTTTCAGGCTTGGTGAAGTCAGTTAACGGCTCATTCTTGAACGGCTCAATTTCTGCTACAGGGCGGGTCACAGTGGCCATAAGTGCATCCTCTCGGTTTTTGAGGTCCTTCCGGTCGGTGGCGGATCAGCGCAGTGCGGATCCGGCTCCGGTTGACGTCGGTATGGAACCCCTAACTGCGTGGGCGTAAACGGGAAAGTTTACCATCTCGCACCATGATCGCCCAACTCACCAAAACAGCTCTCAGCAGGCACATCCTACCCACTTACATGCGGAGTTCCCGGCCGACATGGTGGTGAGGAGGAGAACACACCATCTCCGCCGAGGGTAATCCCGCAACGGGCACCTCTGAATGACCATAATTCTTTGCTGATTGCTGAGCGCTGCCTGCCCTCCGGCCCTGCTACTGCCGCATGGGCGAGTCACTCATACGAAAGTTGGTTCGAAAGTGTTCGGACAGCAGTTCTATGGCCTCACGGTTCTGTTGCGGATCTTCCTTGGCCAGATACTTCATGGCATCAACGAGCATCTTCTGACCGTCAACGTAACGTGGATCCGATTCCCTCACCCGCTTGCGGCGATTGGGGTTGGGCCGTACCGGAATTGTTAAAACCTTGGCCATTTACCTCACCCAGTTGGCTAGTTGTGAGTAGGATAAGACGCAAAAGCGAGCGTCTTCAGTTGCCCGAAGTATAACGCTCGCTCCACTTTTCGTTCCACAAAGAATATGTACTCGCCAGTTATCTCTTGGCTTCTCCTATCATCCCTGCGGCGAGATGACTTTCGTATTCGGCGCAGTCTTCAGTTTGAACACATCGGCTGAGATATTTTGGTTCAGTTTGATGTTCGAGTATTTCGCCAGGCGGTAATCGCCAGATGGCGAAAATAACTGCTGCTGCACGGAGACGCCCCTCGCTGGGTCGATCCAGAGGACAATCCTGTTGAAGTTGTTGCGGACCGACGCAGACTTCGGCGTCAACTCAAGTTTCTGCGTATCGATTCCGTCAACCCTTTCGCTTCCGGCATACTTCACGTCGAAGGACTTAAGCAGGTCGTGGCCACGCCCGCCGAAGCCCAGCACCAGAAAGCTTTCGACTTCGGACTTGTTCTTTCCAACGTTGTACTTCGTAACCTGCCCCATGGTTGGCTGATATACCTGCACGCTGCTTCCGGAAAACAGCACATACTTATTGTCCGGTTGCCCATTGTGCTGGTTGATGTCGGCAGCCATTTGCACGCCCTTTGACTCGCGGCGGAAGTAAATCGTGCCCTTCTGGTAATCGTGCTCCTCGACAACTTTCGTGTACTGGTCCCAGACGAAATCTGCCTGCGCCGATTTGAAATTCGCCGCAGCCGCGTCCATCTGAGTCAACACCTTCTCCAGATTGCCATTCTGCGCCACGGCAAACGTGCAGCAAAGCACGACGATGACAAAACCGATTAACAGAAAAGCACGTTTCATATCTTTTATCCTTTGAGTCGCCTGCCCGAGCGGACGCACGGGAAGCATCGCGCCGAACTACCGGTAGGGCCGCCGCACCCAGACTTTGTAAGTCTTGACCTGTCCGCGGTCGTCTTTCACGACTTCATACTTCGTGATTTCCGCTTCTCCTGCAATCGGTTCCACCACGCGCAGCAAGTCGCGCCGGACCGACTCATCATCCGCGCTGCGAATGGCTGAGGAGTCGATCTGGTAGATAAAGCTGTCTGCGTCCGGAAGAACGACTACTCCGGTTTGATGCGGAATCCGCTCTGTCGGTTTGTCGTTGAAAACCCAGCGAGGCGTCAGGAAGATGAAGGCCAGGATCAACGTGACCATCACGTCATAGTGAAGGCTACCTCGCGGGTGCGTCCACCAGATGTAGCTCCGAATTGTCTGCCACAGTTTCGACATGTTGGTCAGGTGAGTGTGTTTGAGCCGCGCAAGCACGTGCGCGGCTGCATTCACATTACAGTCTAGTTTCGCGATTGCACGCTTTCAATGATTAAATGAGCAGCGATTCCTAGGCCCGTCTCGGCTCGATACGGCCCACACCACCCATGTAAGGCCTGAGCGCCTCCGGAACCACAACACTGCCGTCGGCCTGCTGATAATTTTCCAGAATCGCCACCCACGTTCGGCCTACTGCGAGCCCGCTGCCGTTCAGAGTGTGCACTAACTCCGTGCCTTTCTTGCCTTCTGGGCGGTAACGAATATTCGCTCGTCGCGCCTGGAACGACTCGAAGTTGGAACATGACGAAATCTCGCGGTAAAGCTGCTGGCCCGGTAACCAGACTTCCAGGTCGTATGTCTTCGCAGACGAGAAGCCCATATCGCCAGTGCACAGCAACACGACCCGATAATGCAAACCCAGCTTCTGCAGCACTGTTTCGGCATCTTGGGTCAGCTTTTCGTGCTCGGCGTAGGAGTCCTCCGGTTTCGCGAACTTCACAAGCTCGACTTTCTGGAATTGGTGCTGCCGGATGATGCCGCGCACATCCTTCCCATAAGAACCAGCTTCGCTGCGGAAGCAAGGTGTATACGCGGTGAGCGAGACTGACAGCTTTGCCGCATCGATCGTTTCGTTGCGATAGAGATTTGTCACCGGAACCTCAGCCGTGGGCACCAGGTAGAGGTTCTTGTCTCCATGCGGCACCTTGAAAAGGTCCTCTTCGAATTTCGGCAACTGCCCAGTCCCGAACATCGAATCCGCATTCACCATGTACGGCGGGAGCACTTCCGTATAGCCGTGCTCGCGCGTGTGAAGGTCGAGCATGAAGTTGGCAAGGGCACGTTCCAGCTTCGCGCCCTGGTCCCAATAGACAGCAAAGCGCGCGCCAGACAGCTTCGCAGCTCGTTCCAAATCGAGCACTCCTAGATCCTCGCCGAGCTCCCAATGTGGCTTGGGCGTGAAATCGAATTTCGGCGCTTCGCCCCACGTGCGCACCACCTTGTTGTCGTGCTCGTCTTTGCCAACGGGCACGCTGTCGTGCGGCAGGTTGGGCAGCGTGATCAGGATCTGCCGCATGGCCGAGTCTTCGACCTCGGCTCTTTTTTCAAGCTCCTCTATTTTGGCGCGCAGACTTTTGTTCTCTTCGATGAGCGCCGTCGCATCCTGCTTGGCTTTCTTGAGCTGGGCGATCTGTTCCGTCGCTTGATTGCGGCGCGCCTTCAACTGTTCCGCCTCGGTGATGGCCTGACGGCGCTGAGAGTCGATTTGACGAAAGTCTTTCAGCACCTCATCGGGGTTCATGCCACGCTGGCGAAGCTTCTCTTCAACAACGTCCAGATGTTCGCGTACGAATGCAAGATCGAGCATAAGAGAGCTACTCTAACGGAAATTGAGGCAGAAATGAACCTTAGGGCGGTTAAGCCCCAAGGCGGCCATTTCGAGTTACAATTTTCGCCGGAGTGGTGGCCATGACTAGGCGCCGCGTTCTGGCTGCTGTTTGCCTTCTGGTGATCACGTTTTTGACCGCTTGTGGAGGCGGCATTTTTTTCGTTAGTACCGGCACAGACGGTACTAACGTCATCGTCGCCAGCGGAACCTGCACGACCGTCCAGCTGTCCAACGTGATTGGTCCTGACGGCGGCTTTGTCGTCGTCACCGCAGTTACGCTGCTGAATAACGGTGTTTCGACGGGCTTCAACTTTTGCGGGAACCAGGTCAGCCAATTCGCCGTGAACAGTCTTGTGACCGTTCACTTCACGAATGGACCGACTTGTGCCACGCCCACAGCCATTCTCATTGGTTGAAGCAACTCAAGTAATTCTGGACTCCGCCGATGTGCTCAGCAAGAGCAAGGTTCATGGGACCGTTCGACTGGAAGCCTGAATATAGCGTCAATGTCAGCAAGTTCGACCAGCAACATAAGCGCATTCTGTTGCTCGCAGGAAATCTGCAGGCAGCCTTCTCGGCTGGCAGAAAACGCGATTCTCTTTCGCGCTTGCTGCGTGACTTCTTCACCTACACCGCTCTCCATTTCGCTGACGAGGAAGAATGCCTAGCCAGGCACTCTTACCCCGAGCTTGAGCACCATCGCTTCGAACACGCCCAACTCATTTTGAAGTTGACTGCTGCTCAGAACTCGTCCGATTTCGGAGAAGCGGATTCCGGCGCGGAATTAATGGAGTTCCTCCGTCGCTGGCTGGTCAATCACTTCTTGCAGACCGATGCTCGATTCGGCGACTACCTAAACAAGCTTGGCGTCTATTGACAAAGCGCTTAGGACTCCACTGTTCGGTCATCCACTCCGGTGTCGTAAACTGTTGTCATGCAATGTCGCAAAAGTGCTGTTCCTCACAGTAGTCTAAGGCTGGGGAGCCGCGGTTCGAGATCGCCGATCGTGTCCAACCCTCGTGTGGTTCGAACAGCTATGGTGGAGGTCAATTGATGAGAAGAATCCATCCGCCGGCAATGAGGCGTGGAACCCGCCCGAATTTGGCTGTGAGCTTCGCGGGTCTGGACTTGAAGAACCCGATCCTCGCCGCGAGCGGCACTTTCGGCTATGGCATAGAGTTTGAAGACATTGTCTCGCTAGACAAACTCGGAGGGTTCGTCGTCAAGGGCTTGTCGCGTGAGCCAATGCCCGGCAATCCACCGCCCCGCCTCTATGAAACCGCGGCGGGCATGTTGAACTCCATCGGGCTTCAGAACATCGGCGCTCGAGCGTTCATCGAAGAAAAGCTTCCACTGCTCCGCAAGAAACGCGACATCGTAGTTCTGGCAAACATTTTCGGCTACACGCGCGAGGACTACGAAGAGACCATCCACATCCTGAACGAGGCCGACGGCATCGCCGCATACGAGTTGAACGTCTCCTGCCCGAACGTGAAGCGAGGAGGCATCGCCTTCGGCAGCGACCCCGTACTGCTGGAAGAAGTCGTTGCCGCCGCAAAGAATGCAGCGACTCGCCCGCTGATCGTGAAGCTCTCGCCCAACGTGACCAGCATCGCCGCAATGGCGCGTGCCGCTCAGAACGCCGGTGCGGATGCGATTTCGCTCGTGAACACATTCTTGGCCATGTCGATCGACCCAGAGACTCGAAAGCCACGAATCTCAAACATCACCGCTGGCCTCTCTGGCCCCGCGATCAAGCCCATAGCCGTGCGCATGGTTTATGAGGCGGCGCATGCAGTCGATATTCCCGTCATCGGCATGGGTGGTGTCACCTCCGCCGAAGATGTAGTCGAGTTCATGTTGGCTGGTGCCTGTGCTGTGGAGGTAGGAACTGCTAACTACTGGGATCCCTGTGCAACCGAAAAAATCGTGGATGCTCTCGAGGGCTGGTGCATGGAGCATCGCGTTGACCGCATCACAGACCTGATCGGCGGGATGGTCACCGATTGAGTAGTTGGCTCATTTGCCAACTCAGGATCGAAGCTCAAGCCCCAGTGACTCAATGATTCATTGGTTCGATGATTCTTACTCGTAGCTCTTCAGGGATGCGTTCCCTGATCTCCGGGGGCAGGCGATCATGCACACGGCGAGCGCCGAGTCGGGCCGCGTCTACCATGATCAGCGGAGCGGGTGTAACAACGGCCACTATCAGCCACACAAGGATGGAAAGCGCGAAGCCGGCTAGAGCAGCCAATTCCAACCAGAACGTATGCCGCGGCGCGAGATGATGAATCACCCCGAACGCAAGCAGGAAAACGACAGCTGACACCGTCGCCAGCACGATGAGGGATATGTCAATTGTGCGATGCAGGCGGCGTTTGTACTGACAGTGCTGACAGGCGTCGAAGTGCGCCTCGTAATCGACGCGCATGTCGGGTGATATGCCGGAGATGTCATATCGCCACCCGGCGAGAATATCTCCGACGACCTTGTCCATGCACTTGTTCATTCGAAGACTTACAAACAAACCGTCTCCAGTGGCTGGTCCTGCAGCGCCAGCAGAATGCGATTCTGAATCAGACCAACCCGCCCGCCCAGTGCTTTCTCAGCAGCGTCCCTGGCAATTTCCGGATGGTTATTCGCTTCCGAAAGGTGCGCGAGGATCAGGAATGCCGCGGCCCCATCATAATCTGTGGCAAAGAATTCCGCGAGCGCATCATTGGACAGGTGTCCTTTCTTGCTTAGCACACGCTGTTTTACCGCCCACGGATATGGGCCTGATCGCAACATCTCGAGGTCATGGTTCGATTCCACCATGAGGCAATCGCAGCTGCGCACGAAGTACTTGACGTTTTCCGGCATGTAGCCCAAATCAGTAACGACACCTAGCCTAACGCCTTCCGCACGAAAAGCGAACCCAACGGGGTCTACCGAGTCATGCGGGATCGTAAACGGCATAACTTCAACGTCCCCGATGTGAAACGCACGCCCGGCCTCAAACGTCTCAAGCATTGCCAACCGCTCGCCGTCGTACCTGTCGCGCACACTGCGCCACCATTGTTCGTGCGTAGCGGATGTCATGAAAACCGGAATCTTCAGCTTTCTAGCCAACACGAAAACGCCGTTCACGTGATCGCTGTGTTCGTGGGATACAAGGATGGCGTTCAGCGCGTAGGGATCGAGTCCTGCCTGTTGCATGCGACGCAACGTTTCACGGCAGGAGAAGCCCGCATCCACCAAAATCCTGGTATTGCTACTGCATACGACCGTGCTGTTGCCCTTGCTGCCGCTACCCAGCACAGTGAGTGTCACTGCCATGAGCGCAGCATAGCGGCTACAAAGCACAAAAGGGAGTAACTAGTCAGTCAACTTCGAGGATTGTCTTTTATTCCACCCGCAGCCGTAGTCGCTGGCTCATCAGCCTTTCCGAAAAGGCCTGCCACCATGCTGCGCATCGCAAATCCACCGGCCGCACCGACAAAAGCCGGCAACAGGGCTCCGAACGACAGCAGAACAGCACCGCGCTGAACTGGGTGGCCACGAAGAATGAGATAAAGCTCTGCGGCAGGAGCCGCAAATCCAATCAACAAACCCCAGATCCAAAATCGTTTCGGAGAGATAAGGGCCGTTGCGAGCGCGAAAGCCATCGCAGCGAGCAACCCTAAGTTCAGGTCGCCGAATAAAACTTGCACCCAGCCGGTTAGAACCGCCAGTGCCAGCGCTAGGGCTAGAACGGATTTACGAAGCTTGCGATTCTCACCCATTCCACGCACCATCAACCACAACGGAAACAAGTATTGGCTTTCGGTATATCAGGCGTCCGCCTGGCTTTGCGCCCATTCATGTTGTCTGTGCTCGGGTTCGTCGTGATCTCGATGAGGTACGGCAGAGATGCTCTAATTAGCGTTGATGCTTCGCGGCGTGGTTCGCCACGCAGGGAATATCGCAGGATTACAGCTAACTGTCGTGGTCTGCGGTCGGGCACAAGGAATTGCCAGCTTTTCAGGAGATCGATCTCACCCTTCAGCAGGTCAGGACCGTTGACATCAGTGATGGCGGCGACGCTCCCATCGCCATTGAGGTGCAGGACCGCAGTGACGTCTCCGGAAACATTCGCCTGCCGTGCGAGTGGGGGATACGCGTCCATTCTGAAGCCGGTGACGAAAACATCGGGCACGGTTTGTGCCGGCGCGGCAAACGCCATGCAACTCAGCAAGCCACCGCAAACGATCAGCAGCAGGACCCGTCTCATGTTGCGGCCCTCCTCACGCAGCGAACGCGCGTCACTGGTAATTGTAAAACCCCCGGCCCGACTTTCGCCCGAGCCATCCCGCATCTACCATCTTGATCAAGAGAGGACACGGACGATACTTCGGATCGCCCAAACCGTCGTGCATCACGCGCATGATGTCAAGGCAAACATCCAGGCCAATGAAATCGGCAAGGGTTAGCGGTCCCATGGGATGCGCCATACCCAACTTGAATACCTCGTCCACGGCCTCAGCAGTTGCGACGCCTTCCATAACGGCGTACATCGCCTCGTTCAGTAGCGGCATCAACACGCGGTTGGAAACGAAACCCGGAGAATCGTTCACCTCAATCGGTGTCTTGTCGAGCCTTGTCGCCAGGTCGCGCACCGCTTCGTAAGTCTCTTGCGACGTCGCCAGACCACGGATCACTTCAACGAGCCTCATCATCGGCACAGGGTTGAAGAAGTGCATGCCAATAACCTTCTCCGGGCGCTTCGTCTGTGCCGCAAGTTTGGTTATAGAGATCGATGAAGTATTCGAGGACAGCACGACCTCTGACCTTGTAATACGGTCCAGGTCTCGGAAAAGTTCGCACTTTATTTCAAACCGTTCGGTCGCCGCCTCTACGATGAAGTCGCAATCCGCCACTTCTTGCACATCCAGAACAGGTTTGATGCGAGCCAGAGCTGCAGCACGATCTTCCGTCGTCAGCTTCTGCTTGGCCACCTCGCGATCCATGTTTTTAGAGATGGCAATCATGCCGCGATCAAGAAAGCCCTGGTCCACGTCTCGAAGCACTACGTTGTACCCGGATTTGGCGAACACATGAGCGATGCCATTGCCCATCGTGCCGGCGCCTATAACGCCGACTTTCTTTATCTCCATGCCAACCCTCTCCCCGATCAAAGCTGAACAAAACCGATGAGTTTAACAAGGAATGTGACTCCACGTCAGCCGCTCAGGACAGCGCACCGGAAGAACTCTCTAGTACAATCTCGGAGTTTAAAGCGGAGACATCATGCGCGTACTTGCAATACTTGTGGTCGCACTAAGCCTGATTGCTGTCGCACAGCAATCAAAGCCCACTACACCGGAGCCTTCTGCCAAGCGCATTGCGGAGCCACCTGCCAAAGTCATGAACCACGTTGATCCGGAGAAAATCCGGGCACATGTTCGCTTCCTGGCCCACGACTTGCTTGAGGGCCGTGGCCCTGGGCAACGAGGCAGCAGAATCGCCGCCGAGTATATTGCCACGCAATTCGCACTTTATGGACTGGAACCAGCAGGCGATAACGGCAAGTATATGCAGAAGGTGCCGCTCGTGAACGTGCGCACGCTGCCGGAAAGCAGATTTGCCCTAACCACGAGCGCGGGAGAAATGGTGCTCCGTGGCGGCGAGGACTACGTTGCCAACAACCAGACCCTTACCGCCGACGCTCAGATCAACGCGCCCATTGTGTTCGTGGGTTACGGCATCAATGCTCCTGAATATAACTGGAATGACTACGAAGGCGTTGATGTCAAGGGCAAGGTCGTCCTCATGTTCGTCAATGAACCACCTTCCCCGCTGCCGGCAACCGATGACAAGTTATTCAAGGGCAAGGCTCTCACCTACTACGGCCGGTGGATCTACAAGTACGAGGAGGCCGCG
>DASPIK010000050.1:0-138613 GCA_035629075.1 Terriglobales bacterium
GGCTGCGGCGACGGCGTTTTCGGGCACGTGGTCGCGGATCTCTTCGGGGAGATACTCGGCGTCGATGGCGCCCTCGGGGGAGAGGATCATGGCGCGCTCGACTACGTTCTTGAGTTCGCGGATGTTGCCCGGCCACGGATAGTTGACGATGAGGTCGGCGGCGGCGGGCGTGAATCCGGTGAAGTTCTTCTTGAGTTCTTTGTTGAAGTGGCTGACGAGGTCGAGCGCGAGCGGCAGGATGTCTTCCTTGCGGTCGCGCAGGGAGGGCAGGTAGACGGTCACGACGTTCAGGCGATAAAAGAGGTCGTCGCGGAACTGGCCGCGGGCGACTGCCTCTTTCAGGTTGCTGTTGGTCGCGGCGATGATGCGGACATCCACTTTGATCGGGCGTGTGCCGCCCAAGCGCATGAACACGCCTTCTTCGAGGACGCGCAGCAGCTTGGCCTGAACGTTTGCCGACATGTTGCCGATTTCGTCGAGGAAGAGCGTGCCGCCGTTGGCCTTTTCGAGCAGGCCCTCTTTGCGGCGGCGAGCATCGGTGAACGCGCCGGGTTCGTACCCGAAGAGTTCGCTTTCGAGCAGCGTGTCGGGCAGGGCAGCGCAGTTGAGTTCGAGCAGGGGCATGGCGGCGCGCGGCGAGCCGTAATGGATGGCGCGGGCCAGCACGCCTTTACCGGTACCGCTTTCGCCCAGCACAAGAATTGTGGTCTTGTCGGATACGGCTGCCTTCTTCACCATCTCCAGCAGTTCGCGGACTTTTGCATTCTGGGTGACGATGCGTCCGAAGTCGTAGCGTCCCTTGGCGGTCTCGACGGTGTCGCGCACGCGCACGCGCAAGGCCAGCATCTCGGTGGCGCGCTGCACGGTGTTGACCATGTCCACCAAGTGGAATGGCTTGATGAGGTAGTCGTAGGCACCGATCTTCATGGCTTCGACGGCGCGGTCGACCATGTGATAAGCGCTCATCATGACGACGATGGTGGCGGGGTTCTGGCGCTTAATATTGCGCAAAACTTCAATGCCGTCGATGCCGGGCAGAACCACGTCGGCCAGCACGATTTCCGGCTTCTCTTCGGCGAAGATCTTAAGTGCTTCTTCGCCAGTCATCGCCACAGACACGTCGAAACCTTCGTCGCGCAGAGCGCGGCTGATTGTGCGTAGCGTCAATGCTTCGTCGTCGAGTACCAGAATCGAGTAAGCCATGAAATCAGTGATTCGTAATTAGTAATTAGTAACGAGTGCCCAGTAGCGAGTAGCGGCTGCTTGATACTGGTTGCTCTGCAACAACAAGCAAGATCAAGAGCCAAAGCCAACGCAAACAGCCAAGAGCTAAGAGCCAGAGCCGACAGGGAATTGTCAATGGCTAATGGCCAGTGCCAAACGTTTACACCACCACTTCCTCTGTCTGCAGCACCGTGCGCCCCTCCTGCCGAATTGGCAGAGTGAATCGGACCGTCGTTCCGCGGTTCGGGATGCTATCAGCCGTGATGTCGCCAGAGTGACTACGAATGTATGCCTGACTGATGCTCAGGCCAAGCCCGGTACCCTTGCCGCGTTTGGTCGTAAAGAACGGTTCGAAGATGTGAGGCAGGATATCGGCAGGAATGCCGCTGCCGGTATCGGAGACCTTGATCTCGATCCGTTCGGAAAACTTAACCTTCTCTGCACTGATGGTGATCGTGCCGCCGTCTGCGGTCGCCTGTGCGGCGTTGAGTAGAAGGTTCATCAAGACCTGCGAAATCTGGTTGGCGTCGGCCGTGATTTGGGGCAGGTCAGGCTGTATCTTCTTTTCCAGCCTGATATGGCGAAACAGCGGCTGATGACAGAGAAATGCAAAGGTTTCGCTGACCATGCGGTCAAAATTCAACTTGCCCAATTGAAGCGGGCCTGGGCGGGCATAGTTGATCAGGCCCTTGATCGTTGAGGAAATGCGCCGTGTTCCCTCGATGCACTGCTCTATTTCCATTCGCTCTTCTTTGGTTTCGGCGTCTTTCAGTTCCAATTCCAGATGCGAAAGGATGCCCAAAAGTGGGTTGTTGATCTCGTGGGCGGCTCCGAGAGCCAATTGGGCGAGAGCAGCGAATTTTTCATATTCTGCCAGTTGTGATTCAAACTGGAGTTTCTCTTTTACGAGTTCGCGCTCTTCTTCAAGCCGCTTGATCAACTCCTCCTGGGCAAGATCGCGCTCTTTCTCACGCTGCTCCACCGCGTACATCGAGCGCTCGAGTTCACGGGCCAGCTTGAGAATGTGGCTGGAAACGAATCGGCCGAAGCTTACAGCCAAGATGATGCCAAGGACAACGCAAGCCGCCAGGTAGTCGAGCGTGGGACGATGCAGACGCGGTTCAACCTTGAGGACGTTTGTCTCGATGAGGTAGTAGAAAAGTGCGAAGGGGACCAGCAACACTACCGCGGCGGCGACTGTCGTACGAATACGAGCCTGCCGGTAAATGCCCAGACCCCGCGCTGGTGAGAGTTCCTCCATTAACTTCAAGATGAATGGGATACGCACGGAATGCTGTGATTTATCTCACCGGGGCAAGTGACTGGGGGCTCGGAAGTGCGGGTTTGAAGGGATGTTCCGGCGCGGTTGAGAAACCCACATCTGCCAACGGGCTGGCAGATGTGGGCAAGGTCTGACTGGACTCTTCGGCTGCTACATCTTGGTTCCGCATTCGGCGCAGAACTTCGGGGCTTTCTCGTACTCCTTGCCGCAACCGGAACACTTCGGCTTGGCAGCGCGAACCGGGGTTCCGCATTCGGGGCAGAACTTAACACCCTGATCGACGCTGGCGGCGCAGTTCACGCACTTCACCTTCGGGGCCACGGCGGTCCCGCACTCCAGACAAAACTTGCCGGTCGTGCGCGCGCCGCATTTGGGGCAGGTGGCAACAGCTTCTCCGGCGAGGTCGAGATCTTTCGTGAAGTCGACTTTTCGCACGCCTTCGTTAATCTGCTCAATGGTGGCCTGAACCTGGGCTGCCGCCAGCTCGGCCTGGATATCGGGTGCACAGTCGGTGCACATGCCGCGCTTAGTGTTCCAGCAATTATCGGGGCAGACCCACTTGCCGCACCGTTTGCACTGGTGAAACTTGCCGCGTATTTCCTCGACGGCCTTACGCAAGGCGTCATCGTGGGGCTTGCCGCCGATGGCACGCTGAACCTCGTAGGAGCCCGAGCCGACATTGCCGATAAATCCGCCGAAAACGTTCCCAGCAGCGCGCAACAGGCTTCCGGCCGTCCCGATGACAGATGCTTGAAAACTGCTCATGTAGCCATTTCGGCAGCGATCACAATAGAACTTGAACTGATAGCCGTGGTCCGTCGACAAATCTTCGTAATTCTCAGTGAATTGAATCAGAGACATTCCTCGCTCCTGGAGCTGGATCAATCCGTTGCTACAAATCCTTTTGCCGTACAAAACAGGCGAATTCCGCGTTTGCCGACAGAAATTCTGCCCGGCTCGCACACGAGCACCTTCGTGCAGCGCCGCAATGTGGCGATTAGCCGTGTGATTTACTTTCAGGGCTGGATGTTACCGTGACGGAACCGGCTAAGGCAAAGGAAAGCTGCGCAAAGTTGACTCTTTCGTGCGGTAGGACCGATTCCGGTCTACTTTCTGGCGCCAACTACGCGTGCTTCGCATTCCGGGCAAAAGGTGCTGTCTTTCAGGTCGATCCACTCAACTGCATGCGAAGCCGCCATCACGCAGCGATAGTCGTCGCAGTGCGTTAATTCGACGGTGTGACCGAGTTCGTGTACCGATTCCTTGAGCAGCCGCTCCATCAGCAGATCGCGGTCAGGCGGGAGGCCATAGAACTCCTGCCTTAGGCGATGCGTGGATACGAGTGCGCACTTGCCGCCCAACTGCGCCTCACCGAAGACGAACGTTAAAATCGGGATGTACAAGTCGGCATCGGTGACGGCGAGCAATCGCCAGCATCCGTCGCCAACGAATTCCTGCATTCGGGCCAGGATTTCCGAGGAATGGTATTGCTGGCGTTCCGCATGGTAGGCGAAGTCCGGCGATAACCCGGCCGGTAAGATCTCGCATGGCACACGGGACTGCCGCGACAGGCTCGAACGCAGATTCTCGAGCAGGCGACGGTCAACAGCGCCGATTGGTAGAAGATGGATCAATCTTTAGTACGCGGGCAAAGCCGCCCTCATTGGACGAAAGCGGCTTCGCAGTTGATGAACTATTTAGCTTCCACAATAGCCGTTGTTTTCGTCCAACCGTACTTCTTCAGCTTGTTATGTAGCGTGACCCGGTCGATGTCCAGCACTTCAGCCGCCCGTGTTTGATTGCCTCCACACTCTTCGAGTACGCGCAAGATGTGCGCACGCTCGATTTCGTCCAGAGTCTTACCATCGGGCACATTGCCGTTCCGTGCTTTAACGATGAAGTCCTGTTCGCGTAACTCCGGTTCTTGGGCAACGACCATCGCGCGTTCGACCGCGTTCTCCAGTTCGCGCACATTCCCCGGCCACGAGTACTGCTGGATGAGGTTCATGGCGGCTGGATGTACGCGAGTGATCTTCTTGTTCATGTGCATGGAAAACTTGCGGATGAAGTGATTGACCAGAAGCGGGATGTCTTCCTTTCGGTCGCGCAGCGCTGGCAGTTCGATCTGGAAGACGTTCAGGCGGTAGTAAAGATCGGGGCGGAACTTGCCGGCTTCGATCAGTTCCTGGAAATTCTTGTTCGTAGCTGCAACAATTCGGAAGTCCACCTTGATGGACTGATTGCCGCCAACGCGCACGATTTCGCGCTCCTGCAATACGCGCAGGAGGTCAGTCTGCGTCTTCAGGGAAATGTCGCCGATCTCATCCAGGAAAACCGTGCCACCTTCGGCGATCTCGAACTTTCCCTTTTTGCGGTACTGCGCACCGGTGAATGCGCCCTTTTCGTGGCCGAACAGTTCGCTCTCAAGCAGCGTTTCCGTAAGAGCTCCGCAGTGAATGACGACCAGCGGATGCAAGCGTCGCGGACTAGCGGCGTGAATGGCGCGGGCGACGAGTTCTTTGCCTGTACCGCTTTCGCCCGTGATCAAGACGGTGGCATCTGTTGGACCGACTGTCTCAATGGCTTCGAAAACGCGCTGCATGGCAGCGCTCTGGCCAATCAGATCGGGTGAGCGATGCACCTCTGCCACCGTCTGGCGCAGCATCGCGTTCTCTTCTTCAGTCCGCTTGAAAGACAGCGCCTTCGAGACCTTGTGGGAAACCTCGTCTGGATCGAGAGGCTTGGTCAGGTAGTCGTATGCACCGTTTTTCATCGCCGTTACGGCGGTGTCCACCGACGCATACCCGGTCATCATGATTGTGATAACACTGGGGTCAATCTCGCGAATCCGCCGCTGCAACTCGATGCCGTCCGTGCCGCGCATCTTGATGTCGAGTAGCGCGAGGTCGTATTTCTGCTCAGCCATTTTCGTGAGCGCTTCGCTGGCGCTGTCGGCTGTGCCGATGTCGTAGCCTTCCTCGCGGAACCATTTGCCGAGCGAATCGCGCACGCTCAACTCATCGTCCACGATCAGCAGTTTGCCCTTTGCAATCACTCTGAATCACCTCATTTAGCTGCCGCGCCGCGCGTTGAGGCGCCGTTCGCAGCGGCAGCGCCGGACGCGGTGTTAGCGTCCAGCGGAAGAAAGATGTAGAAATTTGTTCCGCGCCCGACCTCGGAATCGACCACGATCTGACCACCATGCCGGTCGACGATGCTTTTGCTGATCGCAAGTCCCAGGCCCACGCCTTTGCCGATTTCTTTCGTCGTGGTGAACGGTTCGAACAGCTTGGAGAGGACTTCATCGGGAATACCGGAACCGTCGTCGCGTACCTGCAATTCCACCTGCTTACTCGCGGGCAGGGAACGGGTACGCAGCCACAGGTTGCCCCCGCGTGGCATGGCATCGATCGCGTTCATCACCAGGGCCAGCAACACCTGCTCAATCTGGGCTGGGTCACAGTGTACGAGAGGAAGCGAAGCGTCAAGGTCGAGGTTCAACTGGATCGAGGCCATTTCGAGTTTGTGCTGTGTCAGTCTGACGCAGCGCTCTGCCGTTTGGTTCAGGTTCGCCCACGTCAGGTTGATTGGTCCGGTACGCGAGAACGTCAGCAGATTCTTAACGAGCTCGCCGCATCGCCGGCTCTCACTGGAAATAAGATCGAGACACTCACCAAACTCTTTGAGCCGGTTGTCACTGAAGTCTCGCTTGTCCATCCATTTTCTCATCAGCTTCGAGTACGTCAGGATGCCAGACAGAGGGTTGTTAACCTCGTGGGCTACAACCGCAGCGAGTTTGCCGATAGATGCCATCTTCTCAACCTGAAGCATCTTGTCGTGCGCACGCTTCAATTCGGCAGATTTCTGCTCGACGCGCTGCTCCAGGGTGCGGGCCCATGCCGTAATCTCTTCATTGGCGGCCCGCAGTTGAAGGCTCATGTGATTGAAGGACTCCGCCAGTTCTCCGGCTTCATCGTCAGACTCATACTCGATCTGATAGCCAAGATCTCCCTTCGTCAGTTGCTCTGTTCCTGACTTCAAGGCGCGAATGGGGTCGTGTACTACCTTCCACACAAACAGCCAGGTCAGAATGGAAATACCGACCATGGAAATGAAGGTGTACAGCAGCATTCGCCAGGTACTTTCAGCAACGCTGGCATCAGCTTTCGCGAGGGAAAGATTGGTGTCGAGTACACCCAGAATCTGCTGGCTGGCTGGGTGGTAGTGGCATGCGGCGTTGGAACACGAAGGCTGGTTCTCAATTGGATTGATCACACCGAGTACGCGTTCGCCGTTCGGTTTGTAGATCCTGAAGCGGTCCGGGCGATTGAGCCGGGTGAGCGGTTGTGAGTGCGCGTGGCAGCCGTAACATGCTTCGGCGCTCTGATCGACAAACTTGTTGATCTCGGCAGGGTCGCTAGAATAGTTGATCCGGCCTTCTTTGTCGAGGATTCGGACGCGCACAATGCCTGGTTCGGCGCCAATCGTGCTGATGATGTTGTAGATGGATTCGCGGTCATTGCGCAGCATGTGATATGAAGTGCTGCGCTTGATGGTGTCGCTGATACGTTCGGCGGAGCTTAGCGTGTTCGCTTCGAAGTGCTTCCGGTGGAGTCGAATATTGAGATAGCCAAGCAGGCCGAATGTGACCAGCATCGTCCCCAGCAGCAGCGCGATGAGCTTGGTGCTGATGCTGCGAGTCAAGCGCCCGCCCAGAGTGCGGCGAGCGCCCGACTCAGTTCGACGCGCAGAGTGAAGCTGCGCGGGAACCCCGGAGTTGTTAATCTCCTGCGGCATGACCTATGGCAGCCTCGGGTTTCGCTGCTTGCTTGCTGGCTGATTCCAGCGCCGAGTGTCCGTGTTCTTCTTCGAAGATGGGCAGGTATTTCGCCGCTAGACCGAAGATGGCGAACCCGGCGGCGACGAAAGCCGCAGTAACGCCGATCTCCGTCCACTTCGGCAGATATCGTACGCCTGCCTGCGCTTCCATGCCCGTGATACTTACGTTCAGACGGTTAGTTACGAAACCGAGCAGCACCAGCACGGCTGAGAGATACAGCCCTCCGGGCGTCATGCGGATCTTCTTGAAACAGAGCATTACGAAGCCCGCGATCAGCAGCCCTACCTCAAGCAGGAACAGGTTGCGTTCGTAGGCGTGTGCACCCGGGTTGACGATTTGGCCCAGCATGTCGCGATGGAACAAGTCTTCGAATCGCAGAATCATGTAAACGGCCATAACCACGATCAGGACTCGCCCCAACAACTGCAGGATCGGCAGCTCCAACTGCTTCTTGAAGTACTTCGACGAAAGCGAAGATTCGAAGATCGTCATTGCCAAGCCAACGGCGATGGCCGAAATGAAGAAGAATGCCGGTAGCAGCGGGCTATACCAGAACGGATGCAGCTTGTTCGGCATAATCAGGTACATGGTGCCAAGCGAAGACTGGTGCAACGTCGAGAGAAGTACGCCGACAATGACGAGCGGAACCAGCACGCCACGGATGATGCGCAGCGGTTTCTCCATTTTGAACCGCTCCAGCACGATCGGCGAGAACTCGAGCGAAAGCACGGTGGTGTAGAGCATCACGCACATCGCGACCTCGAACATGACCGAGTGCGGATTGCGCATGACCAGCGGGTGCCAGATGTTGTAAGGCCTTCCGAGGTCGAACACTAGCGCGACACTCACGAGCAGGTAGCCCATGAAGGCCGTCAGAACGGTAGGACGGACGATGGGCTCCAACTTCTTTATGTTGAAGATGTGTACGGCGGCCGTTAGTGTGAAGCCCCCTGCCGCGAGCATGACGCCGCAAAGGACGTCGAAGCCGATCCAGATGCCCCAGGGGAACTGGTCACTCAGGTTCGTCGAGGGGCCCAGTCCGTGAAAGAAGCGCACGTAAGTGCCGTAGGCGCCGATCGCCATGATGGCCAGAAAGATCAGCTTCCAGAACGTGAACTTGATCTTCATCGCACACCCCCGTTTTCCTTCTTCTTGCCTTCTGCTTCAGCAACTTCTTCGCGGCGGTGCGTGATCCACCAGATACCGCCCAGCAGGACGCCACCGAGAGGCACGAAGTCAGGAATGCGCGAAAGTACGCGGTACGTATAGAGGGGCAGTGGGTCGCGAACGAGGTTCGTGGGATAGCCGAAGGTCTCGAACGGCACTGAGGAGAGTAACAGGACGGAGGTGCCGCCCACTTCGCTCTCGCCGAAGACGTGGTTCACGTAGGTGGTCGGGTTCTCGCGAATACGCTTTTTAGCCTCTTCCAGCAGTTCTTCGCGCTCGCCGAATTTCGTGGCACCGGTCGGACACGCCTCTGTACAGGCGGTAACTTTGCCGGCCTGTACGCGGTCCGAGCACATGGTGCATTTCTGCACTTTAGGGGTCAGGACGTTGTTCCACTCGTATTTGGGAACGCCGAACGGACACGCTGCCATGCAATACCGGCAACCCATGCATTTGTATGCATCGTAAGCGACTGGGCCGAGGGGGGTCTTCTCCAGCGCTCCAACGGGGCAAACGGAGGCACAAGCAGGTTCATTGCAGTTCATGCATAGTCGACGCATAAACTTATCGTCCTTGCTCAGGACGACGGTGAATTTGTGTTCCGACTGAACTTGCTCGGCGGCGATTCTATCGTCGTAGGCGAGCTGGTTCTTCTCGGCGCAGGCTTGTTCACACAGCTTGCAGCCAACGCAGAGTGTCGCGTCATATAAGATGGCCTTGCTCATAGAGTTCTCCGGGAAGACTCCGAACGTGGCAAGCGCTTAAGCTTCGGGTCGTGTTCAAAATGAAAGTGCGGGACAGAATGATTCCGTACTACATGCACTACGCTACTGCGACTGCGTTCGGGGCGAGGAACTCGTAACGGGCAGCGTGATCCTGAAGGTCTCAATTCAAGAGCGTTCGCTGGTCCGCTAACGGAAGCTGCTGGAGTCGTACACCAGGGAACTGCCGGGCAGGTCTTCGTTGATATCCGCGATCTCCGCCGAAACAAGATCTGGGGCGAAGCGGTCTCTTCGCTCGTCCGTGACCTCGATGCGGCTGGTTTATTCACGCAACACCCCGAGGTTAATGGCCAGCGCCTGCTCAGAGGCAGGCGCTGGTTCCGACCTATGAACAACCGATTACTTGAGGGTCTTAAGGTAATCGCCGATAGCCTTTACCTGTTCGGCCCCAAGGCTCTTGACTCCGGCGTGCTTCGGCGAGGTCTCGTTCGCCTTCTGGAGGTCGGCATCGGTCTTGCCCTTCACGGCAGGAGCCTTCATGGCAGGTTTTCCAGCGCCATCGGCGCCGTGGCAGGCAGCGCACTTCGCCTTGTAAAGAGCAGCGCCGTCCTCAGCCGCCCAGGACAGATTTGGCAGAGCTGCGAACAGGACCAGGGCGATCATCGCTACGAGAGCCGCGAGCTTCGTCGTCTTCATGATTACGATCGTCTCCTTTTAAATTCGTACCT
Organism: Terriglobales bacterium; assembly: GCA_035629075.1. GTDB lineage: Bacteria > Acidobacteriota > Terriglobia > Terriglobales > Acidobacteriaceae > JAEZPW01. The sequence goes on from DASPIK010000050.1 coordinate 9,964, forward strand.
GAGTAGCACCTCGTGAAAGCAGGTCCTACCACCTCGGTCGGAGGCTTGTAACGAACCTCCAGATGAGAAAGCCATGCTGCTGTGCCGGTGTGCCCTCAGGCAAAGTGTCGCCCTTAGGACTGACTTAGGGATGTGATTTAGCTCACGGTCGTAAGTGATTCGGCGTATACGCGATTGTGAGCAAGGCCTTGATGCGCAAAGACTTGCATATTGTTTCCGGAGCGCGCTGAAAGTCTCCGATGAAGATCATTACAGTGCGATGTTGCGATATTCAGCGAAACGGGTTAACGTTTTCGAGTCCCGTGGCCGAATGCTAGCGCATCATCATCCTGACGGTGTGGTTGTGGCGCTGCGGTGAAGGTAGTACCTGGTGACAAACGGAGCGGCCAGCAGAACAGTGAGGCTCGCAAACGCAAATGCAACGGCAAAGTCGTGGAATTGGCGGGAGTACTTATCCTGATATATGTCCTGAATGAGCGCGAGTGCGGCAACGAAGTCGAGGACAAACGCTGAGAACCAAATTGAACGAAGACCTTTCCAGAGCCCCCAAGTGAGCCCTCCGGACAGGACTGTCAGGGCTGCCGTCACGCCGGTGAACATCGCTATCGAATGACGATACTGTGGCGCAGCGCCCGCAATTCTACTTGCGGCAATCAGTGATAACCCGGCCGGTACCAGACTCACAGCGAATTGCAAGGCGCATGTCGCTGAAACGGCCATGGGGCGTGTCATCCTGCGCTCCTCGCCACGGCGAAGCAGTGTAGCAGAGTTCAAGTGAGTACGGATGGGTAAATCTGATGGTTACCCACGTGTTTTCCGCCTCTGGGAAGCGATGGCGCTACTTTTAGCCGAGGCGCATAATTCCGCGCGAATGGAAAGGAACACCAGACGACGATGGCTGAGGCGGGCCGGAGTGGCGACGGCGGTCGTCCTGATGGGAATGCTGTTTTATCCGGCTGAGCAGATAGTCGCTCCACGATGGGAAGTGACCGTCATCGACGATAAGGGAGCGCGTCTGGCGGGGATCAACGTTCGGGAGACTTGGCAGCAGGCATCTGTGGAGAAGTTCGCGCACGACGAGGTCGCAAAAACTGACCGTGCCGGTAAAGTTCGGTTCCCGAAACGCACGATCCAAGCGAGCCTGATCAGCCGGTTGACGGGATGCTGGTATGAAGCGCGCCAGCACAGAAGCTGGGATGCGTGTGGCCCTAGATCGAGCGTCTGGGCTTTCGGGCAGGGCTTTGGACCTCTGGATGCGAATGACGTGAGCGAGACACAGGGCCTTTATATTGTCCGTGAGTTGCAGACGGATCTAGTAGTGGAACAGCAGAGTTCGATGATCACGTTGCATCACTGTCCGGCTGGACGATCAGGAACGGGCTGCAGCATTTCAGAGACTTATCGCTGACGAGTTCTGGGCCAGAGTGCAAATATGTCGCGTTGCTCGAGGTGGTGAATGAAGGTGCGAGGTGCCCCGACTGTTGTGCTGTTCTTTTTAGACGCAACACCGGGCGACGTTATGGACGCACTTGACGAGGTCGCAGAACATTTCCAGATCTCGAATGCTGATCCAGTCGAGTGGTTTTTTCCAGATAACGAGCATTGGCGAACGGTAGCGCAGTTCGATGAGAAGATCTTTGACAGCTATACGGGGGACGAAAAGAAACTCATCGAGGCAGAGATCGGTACTGCACCTTCGGCGAGCATTAGAGTAACGCTTAACGGCCGAGTAATCGCGGACGCCTGCGACGCGGCGAAAACGCTCGCTCTCCATCTACTCGGAATGTTCGACGGAATCGCATATGATCGCTTCGCCGCAGACCCTTTCTGGAAATTCAGGCAAATTCGTGGGGGAAAGGGCAAGATCGGTTTTCTCGATTGCTATCGGCCGAAAGAATGACCGGGAATACTAACGGCGCTTCATCCCCCTTAATCTCTACTGTGCGCTGATTTGACGTTGCGGCATTGTCATCGATCTACTCGTTGCCTGTGCCCTTAGGTTCGGATCTTTTCACCTTGGTGTCTGACGCATTGCTCCACTCCAGGAAGGAGCCGTCATACATGGCAGCGTCGTAACCGAGGAATTTGGCAGTGAAGTAGGCGTGAGAGGCCTGAACGCCGGTGCGGCAATAGGTCACTACTCGCTTGCCGGGTACGGCGCCTGCAGCCTTCCACATCTTGCGAAGTTCTGGTGGAGGCTTCAGTTCTGGTTTGTCACTGCTTTCCAGGTTCTCCATCCAGAATAGATTGCGGGCGCCGGGAATATGGCCAGCCCGAGTTACCGCGTCCCCTGGCTTTTCACCCGAAAACTCTTCTGCCGGACGCGCGTCGATGAGAACGGTGCTGGAGTTTCCTGCTGAGGCGGCGGCCGAGATGCGCCGAACTTCGGGCAGCTTCACGAGAACCTTCGGGTTGACTTTCGGCGTGAAGCTTGCGGGTTCGACCTTGGGAAAATCGTTCGTGACGGGCCGCTCTTCGCTTCGCCACTTCTCGATTCCGCCATCGAGGAGGGCGGCACGGTCGCCGTGCCCGAGGTAGTCGAGTGTGAAGTAGGCGCGCGCCGCCAACAGTCCGTCTTGTTCGTCGTACAGGATTGCTCGCGTGTCGTCTCCTACGCCCACTCTCTCGAAAGCCTTCCGCAGGTCGGCAACAGGTGGCAATTCGTTGGGGATACCGTCGCGCACAATAGCTATATCGCTCAACGACAGGAAACGGGCTCCCGGTATATGTCCAGCATCGTAGTCAGCCCGGTTGCGACCCACGTGCAGCACAACGACTTTGGGGTTGCGGAGATGATCGGCAAGCCAGTCCGTCGTGACGATCATTTTGGACCGAAGTGGCGGGATGGAGACGCTGCGCCGCTGCGCAAATGCATTCAATGAGACCAGAGCTGTGGCGAGTAGAACGGCGACCCCAATGCGCATCTTCATGCAAAGGATTTTACTTCAGCGGGGATGCGGCTGTGGAGCGGCGTAGGGTGCTAATCGTTTACTCTCCCATGACCTTGATGATGACGCGCTTGTCGCGCTGACCGTCGAACTCAGCGTAGAAAATTTGTTGCCACGGACCGAAGTCGAGGCGCCCATTCGTAATGGGGACGATGACTTCGTGGTGGATCAATAACGCTTTCAGGTGCGAGTCGCCGTTGTCTTCGCCCGTATCGTGGTGGTTGTAGTCGCGCTTATAGGGCGCGAGGGTTTCAAGCCATTGATCGATGTCCTGGATGAGTCCACTCTCGTTGTCATTCACGTAGACGCCGGCCGTAATATGCATAGCAGAGACGAGTACCATGCCTTCCTTGATGCCGCTCTTTTTCACGGCCGCTTCCACCTGCGGGGTTATGTGGACGTACTCGCGATGCTTCCTGGTGTGAAAGGTCAGATATTCCGTGTGAAATTTCATGCTCGTTCGTAGGTTTTAGCTGGTGTGCGATGAGGTTTCGGGTGCGGCATTCGGATTTATGGCGAATTTCTCAGCGGCGTCCCTTATCTCCCTCCAGACATCATCTTTTCCGGATCCCAGCTTGGAGAAGGGCAGGACTCGATCCACGCCGTGCTCGGACATCAGTTTCTGAACGTTGTTGCGAAGTTCATTTCCACCGATGCGATCGCTCTTGGTACCGACCACGATGAAGGGGCGTCCGTAGTGGCGCAACCAGTCAATGAGCTGCTTGTCGCGTTCCTGTGGGGGAATGTTCGTATCCACAAGAACCACGATGAGGGCGAGATTCTCGCGGTCGCGCAGATAGGGTTCGATGAACGCCGGCCATTCGGCGGTCATGTCCTTAGGCAGCTTGGCATATCCGTATCCGGGAAGATCTGCGAACACTACGTCGGGCCGCGGCTGGCCCTGCCGTCGAACCGCGAAGAAGTTGATGGTACGGGTACGACCCGGTGTCGAACTCGTCTTGGCTACTTTCTCGCCTAGCAGAGCGTTGATCAGGCTCGACTTGCCGACGTTCGATCGGCCAACAAAGGCGATCTCCGGAGCAGCAGGCGGGGGGAATCGCCGGGGATCGGCAGCCGACGTGAGAAATTTCGTTAGGTAACGCACGATTCTAGTTTCCAGCTTCGCTAGTAGACTTGCAAGTCGGGAGAGCCAAAGCAGTCAGCATTACCTCCTTGCATAGTAGATGCGGGGATACGTTGGGGTACAGCTTGTAACGGGAGTGCATCCGACGCTCGAACTCGCGATTATTTACGGCCCCGACCAGTGGTGGCCAGTTCGCTGTCCACGCGCTTTTTCAGAAACTCAACCCCCTGCGCCATGGTCATATTGCTTGGGACGCGAACGAATTCGGAAGCAGTCTCAATCTGCCGAAGATTGACGGTCTTGAAAAAGAGCACCTTGCCGGTGAACTGCAGATTCATGTAAGTCGGCATCCAGCGGCCATCGCCAATGTTGGTCTGCTCGACGAAGAAGTGGCCGCCGCGGTCAAGGTGGCCCAGAATGCCCCATCCGAAGCTGACATCCTTGAACAGGGTAGCCTCGATTTTAACCAGCCTCTCAACACTCGGGTCGATGACCAACTCGCCGTTCATCGCTTTCAACACCGACGTTTCACGAGATGGTGGACGGAACTTCGGATCAGGTGTGAACTTCAGCCTCACCCATTGGTGGCCGTTAGTTCCAGGAACTACACCGTCGTACTCGTAAAGAAAAGCGTTGGGCAACTCACGCATGAGCCGCAGCACGCGATCTCCGTCTTGCTGCTGCTCTTTGCGTTTTCGCTCACGCTCTTCAGGGTTGGACAAGAGCGCCTGTAATCGCTGTTGTTCTCCGGCTCGCTGCTCCGGTGTAAGCGGCTGGTCGTTGACGGCCACAAGGTAAGCCACAGTGCCGTCCTTTGTTTCGATCATCAGCTTTGTTTTGGAGCCGCTTGGCGTTTGCCGGCGGTTCTTGTACATATAGGGCGTACTGTCGCGCTGAGCTGCCTTAAGCTCGTTATCGATCGTTCGGCGCACCAACTCTCGTGGAGCAATCGACGGAAGCGCAGTAGCACTGGTGCGGGTTCCCGGGCTTTGAGCCGAGCGGGTGTTGCCCGCCACAGCGGCCGAGCTGAAGATCAAAGCCAGCAGCACTGCCATGCCATATCGAACGCCCGTGAGTGTGCGTGTCGTCGCCACCGTTATCGACTTTTCTCCTTCGAATAGCGTCTACTCAGGTTGGAACCCCTGTGAAGCCTGTAAGTTGCGTCCTGCCTAGTCATACACGCATAAGGCGATGCCCACGACGCCGCCAACACAACTCTATAGGATTCTAGCCGCAATGGGCTGGATTCCATGCAACAAACGCCTTCATACAGACTGGAGCCAAAAATAAGGCCAACCGTTGTGGTCGGCCTGGAAGGAGGATGTGTGTACGGGCTGAATTCTGGTCGGCTCGCTCGGAAAAGGCAGTCCCATTGGTGTTGTCAGCCACGCTGGCGAAGACGACCGCTGTTCCCCTGGTTTTCGGTCCTCATCACCGGAGTGACATGTTCCGACCGAGCCGACGCGATCATCAATTGCAACGACTTCGCCAAACTCACTGTGTTTCGTACGGCGTTGATATTTGTTTCGCATTGCGATTCAAACACTTAAGTCGCACGAGTTGAAGTATTCAGTTGGTATGCCCACGTGTGTACTAAAGAGTTACCGCTTTGTGCCATCCCTGAGCAACACGATGCAACGTACCTGAATATGGGCTTTTCACCTGGCCGGATGGAAAAGTCGCCTTGCTGCATTGATTTGCCGCTAGTATCATTCCTCGCAGTCATCTTTTTAGCGCCAATCGGGAGTTGCCGCTGGTTCAATAACCGGCTTAGGATGTGCTGCAACCAACCTGATGGTTGCCGAGAACTGCTCGACGGAGCTTGAGCGATGTGGAAATTCGGAAAAGAGGATGAGAAGCCAGCAACGTCCTCTTCCCCTGCGCGTCCCGCTGCGGCCACCCCCGTGGTCGCTCCTAAACCTGCTGTTCCCACGCCCCAGGAGGCCTATTCGGTGGAACCATCCAGACCGGTACAGAACTACCGCGCAGAAGTAGCGCATATTGGTAAATCCGTGGTTATCAAGGGTGAGCTCTCCGGCAGTGAAGATCTGTATCTCGACGGAGAGGTAGAGGGTAGCATTGAACTCCGCGGGCATAGTATTACCGTGGGGCCGAACGGTCGGGTTCGTGCGAACGTTCACGCGCGCGACATCATTGTGCATGGCAAGGTAGACGGCAACCTGCACGGAAGCGAGAGAGTAGAACTGAAGAAGTCTGGCGTGCTGATTGGCGACATCTTCACTCAGCGGATAGCTATCGAAGATGGAGCGTATTTCAAGGGTGGCATCGACATTCAGAAGCCGGAGACAAAGCCCGAGCAAAAAGTTGAGCCGAAGCCCGATACGCGGTCGGCGGTGGCTGCGGCTGTCCAGGCGCATAACTCTTCGAGCCAGAATCGACCGGTAAGTTCAGGCTCGCAAGCCCCTTTGATCGAGACCAAGAAATAGGTGATCCGGGCTGCCATGTCGAACGTAACCGGGGCACTGGCCCCGGTTTTGCTTTACACTGGTTACGCCCTTCGTACTTCTAGCGGCTTAAAGCGACTCCGTGGCTGACTTTTTCAAATTTCTGCGTGGCGGTGCCCGACCAGAGTCGGTGCCCGCGACCAACTCCGAACGTATCACCCGGCGATCAACAGGACTGGCGGAACTCGCCAGAATGCTGGCGCGACTAGATCGGCAATCTGTCCTGGATGTCGGTCCTACTTCTCCTGCCAACATATCGTTCTTCACGAACATGGGACAGCGGACCTACGGCGAAGACGTATTGCGGGCATCTCGGGACGTGCAGTTTCAGGTTGCTTCGGCCGAGGGCAGCGGTGTCGTGGATGTGGATAAGTTCCTGGCTGACAATCTTACCTTCGAAAAGGAAAGCATCGACGCCGTACTGCTGTGGGATCTTCCTGATTATCTTGACGAAGGCCTGGTGAAGCCTGTTGTTTCGCGAATTCATCAGGTGATGAAGCCCGGTGCCTTGATGCTTGCATTCTTCCACACGAAGGATGCCGGACCGGATGCGCCGTATCAGCGCTACCACATCGTGTCACCTGACACGATTGAGTTGCAGCGCATTCCTGCGCCGACTAACGGACGTGAGCAAGGCGGGCGGCATGCTCACTTTCGCTTGCAGCGAGTGTTCAACAACCGACACATCGAGAACCTGTTTCACGATTTCTCGTCACTTAAGTTTTTCCTGGGACGCGACAACATACGCGAAGTGCTGGTTATACGCTGAACCTAAGGCGATGACTCCCCGCTGCTTAACGGAGTTATCAAGTCCGTGTACGTGTGCTTTTGATCACACGGGCACTGACAGCGGGAAGTCGAAGAACTGCCCCGACGACGTACTGCACCGGAGCGGGTAGCGACAAAAGGCGCCGAACTTTCGCCGCATTTCGAAAAACCGGAGCAAAGCGAGTCGCATATTCTTGCCGGTAGCGCTCAGCGGCTTGGGTTAGTGTGCCGTGGTCCTGCCAAGCGGGGGCGAGCGCCGCAGCCGCCGCTATTCCGCTCTGGAGTGCGAGCGATATGCCATCTCCCACGAATGGATCCACGAACCCCGCGGCATCGCCAACGTAGAGCGCTTCACCACGGACAGGTACGGGGGCAGAGAAGATCAACGGGGCGGTCGTGACCGGCTCCATCGTCTGATGCCATGAGAGTGATCGGCTCCGCAGCGCCGGGTGCAATTGTAGAATGCGGTCTAGCGTCGTAGCAACGTCGGAACGAACCACGGCACAGACGTTCACGCGCCCTGTTCCGGCCGGCTGAACTCCGCAGTATCCGCCCTTGAATAGGTAGAGATCCACAGATGGATCTGGGCAGGCTTCCGCGCAGTGAGCTTTGATCCCAAGCCACGTTGGTTTCGAGCGCTCGGCATCTTCAATTCTTTTGGCGAAGTGTGACCATCGACCAGCCGCAACAATGACGCTGGCCGCGTTGAAGTCGCCGATCGAAGACCTGCATAGAAACCGCGCATTCTGGTTGTGCTCGATCGAACGTATTACGACCTGCTGTTGCGCGTCGCAGCCGGCGGAAACTGCGGAATTCCAAAGTGCGAGATCCAAGTCGAGACGAGAAATGCTGGCTGCGGGCGGATTGAGACTCGCCTGAATAACTTGCGATAGCACAAAAATACGAGCGCGGTGCAGTTGCGGAGCTGTTACCAGCAAGTCGGAGCCATTCAATAAATACCGAAGTGGCGTTAGCGACTCGGGCGAGATGAACTCGCCGCATACTTTGTGCCTTGGATACCGACTAGCTTCTGCGATGAGCACGCGCGCACCGGCCCGCGCTGCTGTAATTGCGGCAGCACAGCCTGCCGGGCCTCCGCCGATTATGACCAGATCATACGCATTCAATTTGTAGCTTGCTCCGAGCGCTGTACACGCAGCATCGAGTCCTTCCAGATCAAAATGCCCATGCGGCATAGGTATGTGCGAAAGAACTCGACACGATGAACGCCACTGCTGTGGAGAATCGTGCGGATCTCGTGTGGCGTATAGGCTCTTCTGACTGACGCGATTGCATCGTGCCGCGTCAGACGGCTCCGAAACAATGGCATCCCAGCGTAGATGAGGGCCAGGTGGAGCGCACTTCGGCGAAGGTCGTTAATCAGGACCGCAACTCGGGAGACACGCAATGTTTCGGTGATGAATATTTGCAGGTCCAGCGGTTCGAGGTGGTGTGCGAACAGGGCGCAACTGATGACATCGAAACTCTCGTCTCGGAACGGAAGTGCGAGTGCATCAGCGGCGACGCTTGGGCGAAAACCATCAAGGTGGGATGTCGCACGATCGAGCAGCGTGATCTCCAAATCCACGCCGGTCTTCCGCAGCTGATGAGCTGTCGCAAGCGGAATGTCTCCCGATCCGGCTGCGACTTCCAGTAAAGAAAGCTTCGTCCGACCTGTTCGATCCACCACTCGTTTAACTAGTGCGCGCGTGGTCGACATGCCGCCGAACCAGCGGTTGATACGCCGCAAGTCCGCCAGCGATGTTCGGACCTCATCCGGCGAGCCCAAGTCACTGTCGAGCAGTTCGGGAATGACCACCCGCTTCATGCATGTTTCAGATGCATCAACCTGCCGCGTTGCGGCAGCACCCATGCGTCTGGCTCGCGGCGGGAATCCGCCCGGCTGTGGTAGCATCCGGAACGCTTGGGGGAGGCTGCGCGATGTGGGGCACCATGATGAATTACCAGTTAACGCTGGACAGCGTGCTGGAACGGGCTGGGCGATTGTTCGCCAGTCGGCCGATTGTCACCCGATCAGCAGACGGTTCCATGCACCGTTACAGCTACGGGGGTTTCTACCGACGCGCTCGGGCGTTTGCAGAGGTACTGCAAAAGGCGGGCCTGCGACGCGGTGAGCGCGTAGGCACGTTGATGTGGAACCACCATGTTCATCTGGAGACCTTTTTTGGCGTGCCTGCGGCTGGAGGGGTGCTACACACGCTTAACCATCGACTTCACCCAAATGACCTTAGCTACATCGTGAATCACGCTGATGACAAGTTCGTCATCATCGATGACCTGCTACTGCCCTTATGGGAGCAGATAAGAGATCGAGTTGATTGCAGCCAGGTGATCGTCGTCGCGCACACAACGGAGCCAGTCCGGAGACCCTACGAAAACTACGAAGTCATGCTTCAACGCGCCGAAGGCGAGTTCTCGTATCCGTCCATGCATGAGAACGAGGGCGCGGTAATGTGCTACACGACAGGCACGGCTGGCAGTCCCAAGGGTATCGTCTATTCACATCGCGCACTTGTGCTGCATGCATTTGCCATGTCGCTTCCGGACGCTCTGGCGGTATCGCAGCACGACACGGTGATGCCGGTCGTGCCGATGTATCACGCGAATGCGTGGGGATTGCCGTATGCGGCGGTACTGGCTGGAAGCAAACTGGTGTTTGCGGGGCCGAACTACGGCACTGAAACTCTACTGGACCTTGTGTCTAGAGAGCAGGTTACGCTCAGTGCGGGCGTCCCTTTGATATGGAGTGAGGTGCAGCGAAGGCTCGACGCAGAACCGCAGCGCTGGAAACTGGCGCCCGGAATGCGAGTCATGGTTTCAGGTGCGGCGCCTCCCGAGTCGATGATTCGGGCCATGGACCGGCATGGGGTCAAGGTGATTCAAGCCTGGGGCTTGGTTGAAAGTTCGCCCATCGCCACCGTCTCCACGCTCAAACCGTCTCTCGCAGATGCTCCGGAGGAACAGAAACTGGACGTCCGCGCGAGCCAGGGGATCCCGTTGCCGTTCGTGGAGGTCCGCAGCGTTGGCGACGGAGGCCCGGTTCCTTGGGACGGAACCACCCTGGGAGAGGTGCAGTTGCGAGGCCCCTGGGTAACGGCCAGCTACTATAACCTTCCAGAGTTACGTGGCAAGTGGACGGACGACGGTTGGTTCCGCACAGGAGACGTGGTCAAGATCGATCCGGAAGGATACGTAAGGCTCACAGACCGGGCAAAAGACTTGATACGTTACGGCGATGACTGGATCAGTTCCGTAGACCTGGAGAACACGTTGATGGGGCATCCTGCCGTGAAGGAAGCCGCCGTCATAGCGGTGCAGCACCCAACGTGGCAGGAGCGCCCGTTAGCCGTGGTCGTACTCACAGACGGTGAGACCACCAGCGCAGAAGAGCTGCGGGAGTTCTTAGGACGGAAATTCGCCGAATGGCAGTTGCCGGACGCAATTGTTTTCGTTCGATCGCTGCCGCACACCCCGACGGGAAAACTGCTTAAGAAGGAACTGCGAAAGCAGTTTCGCAGTTGGAGATGGGACGAGAAAACATCAGGGTCTCCGATAGCCGCTAACGAGCAGAGACCGAGTCAGTGAGGTGCCGCGAGTGGCTAGGGCACCCGAGATGAAACGACTTAGGGGCGCACGAAGCGCCCCTATCGCATACGCATCACTAAGCGCAATTACTTCGCGACCGTTTCCTTCGTGGGAACCATTTCGAGCAGGCCTTCCGCAGCGCCGATAAGCTCTGCGTCAACCCGACGGTTTTCGTGGAGGGCCACCTGAAGTGGCACGGACGTGATCTTGCTGCCCTGAAGGGCGACCATCTGTCCCCATCCAGCCTTGTGCACCAAGTCGATCGCGCCGATACCGTAACGGCTGGCGAGGACGCGGTCGAACGGTGTGGGCGATCCGCCGCGCTGGGTATGGCCTAGCACAACCGCGCGAGTTTCGAAACCGGTGCGTTGTTCGATCTCGCGGGCGAGGACGGTTCCGATGCCGCCGAGACGAACGTGTCCGAATTCATCCAATCCCATTTCCTGAACGACCGGGGCCTTGCCGCTGCCATCGGTGGCGAACTTTGCGCCTTCAGCTACGACAACGATACTGAAGTAGCGACCACGTGCATGGCGCTTGCGAAGCTGTTCGGCTACGGCATCGATATCGAACGGGCGCTCGGGGATCAGAATAACGTCTGCGCCACCGGCGATACCGGAGTACATCGCGATCCAGCCGGCGTCACGGCCCATCACTTCAACGACGATGACGCGATTGTGGGCTTCAGCAGTCGTGTGCACACGGTCGATAGCATCGGTCGCGACGCTCACCGCGGTGTCAAATCCGAATGTAAAATCGGTACCCGCAAGATCGTTATCGATCGTTTTGGGAACGCCGACGACGGGGTAGCCAGCCTGATGCAGCTTGAGCGCGACGGACTGCGTGTCATCGCCGCCGATGGCAATCAGGGCATCGAGGTTGTGGCTCTTCAGGTTCTCCATACAACGCTCGATCCCGTCAGGGCGCTTTGCAGGGTTAGTGCGCGACGTGCGGAGAATGGTGCCGCCACGGGGCAGGATACCAAGCACTGCCGTCAGATCGAGGTGCATGGTCTTGTTTTCCATTACGCCACGCCAACCCTCGAGAAAGCCTACAAATTCGTCCCCGTAATGAAAGATACCCTTACGAACAACCGCACGTATAACTGCGTTTAGACCGGGACAGTCTCCTCCGCCGGTAAGAATGCCGACTTTCATCCAGAACTCCTCGCTAAAGATTCGAGACCGATTGTAAATGGTGGCGGACGAAAATGTCACAACGAATGCAGGGCGCCGCTGGGTGCCAAGCTAAGTCAAAACTGAGCTCAGTACTCACAAATGCGATACATGGGCGTGGGTTTCTACGCATCGGCCTTGCTGAAGTGTCCGTCCCCTTCCAGCAGCGCACCTAGTTCAGGTGCGCTGCATCAGGAGCGATGATCCATCAGCTTGTTTGAAGCTGCTGTGCAATCCACTTCTCGATTGTCGGAAGCAGGTCCGGATGCAATTGCGGTTTGCTGTTTGCGCCCGGGCCCCCACGTGAAAGCAGGTAGTCTTTCTGGCTGGGCGACTGTCGAAAGCCGTGGTCCATACCTTCGATTTGGACGTAAGTTGCGCGGCCGGGGTGGAATGAATTGATGGCATTCACGAGGTAGCGGTTCTCGTCCGCGCTGGTGAGTGGGTCGGACGTTCCGTACATGATGAGCACGGGAATATTCACGGACTTCCATTGTGCGGGCAAGTTGAGGTCTGCAAGCTGGCGCATATACGTGTACGGCGCGGGATACGAGTCAATTCGATCTGCGCATTCCTTGTCGGTACGCGCTATCTCCTGAGGCGATTCTTTTTGTGTGTACGCGCGGTGCAAACAGACTTCCAGTTTGCGAATGTCGGCCTCGACCTGGTCATAGGGTTGGCCCATGAGGATGCTCTGCCGGCGATTGTTTTCAAGTTCATACTCGAACCAGTACTTGCCAACCGTGGCGGCACCGATGAATCCCCGGACAGGTTCCTGATTGACGACGATGGAGCCGACGACCGGTCCGATACTGTGGGCGAAGATGAAGACCTTCGTCGGATCAACGAAGTCATATTTCTTCAGAGCCCGTAGTCCGGCGACGTATCCGCGTGCTTCGAGTTGCAGATCCGCTTCTGGTGAGCGGCAGGGCGGCCCGCCCTGACTGTCACCCTCACCGGTTTTCTCGATGCGCATAGTGACGAAACCGTTCCGGGTGAGCGAGTACAGAATAGTGCCGTAGCCCTGATCGTCTGCACGAAGTCCATCGAGCGAGTAACAGCCTATTCCTCCGAGCAGGAAGATTGCCGGATGTCGGCCCGGCGTTTTTGGTTTTGTGATGATCACGCGACGCACGGACTGGTCCACCGGCACCGAAGCGTAGATGACGTCCGCTTCGGGGTGAAATTCGAAGGGGCGAGGCTTCAGCGTGAGCGTCTTGGTCATCTGCTGGCCGTTGCGGGAGAAATGAATGGTTGCCTGCTCACCGGCGTGATGGCGTCCGAGAAGGCTGGCATACTCGGCGGGAGTAGCGGCGGTCTTGTTGTCGATTTTCAAAATGAGGTCGCCCGCCTGCATGCCTGCGGCTTCTGCAGCGCTGCCTGGAATGACCGTTTTTACGACCACCGGGCCGGAAGCGTTGACCTCATCTGCGCGCGTCAGCGCGAGTCCAGCAATTCCATGCCGGGGAAGTTCTGTAGTTTGCGCAAGCAGAGGCGTGGTGAACAGAATGAGTGCCAAGAAGTAAAGCACACTTTTCATGCATGTCCTCCGAACAGCGTTGGACGTGTAGCAGGCAAGAAGGGAAGCAGAATCAGAGATAGGAAGAGGGCCAGGGGGCACGAAAACAAAGCGGGCCACCCGCGAAGGTGGCCCAAATGGCCCAAGCATACTTCCGCTAAATGCTAAATCTAGTGCTTGAACGTCATGGCTGACTGCCCTTGCTGAATGGTCTGGAATGCATATGGGGCGGTCTGCGCCATGGTGCCCGTACCTTGTGCCTGTCCAGACTGAACTGAGAACCAATACTTCGTGTTCGGCTGGAGGTTGTCGATCGTGACTCGGTGATTCGTACCACCCCACCCAGCCTGTGCCGTCTGGTTCAGCGCGTTCGGATCCTGTCCATACTTCACGATGGAACTGGACGGAGCGTTCGTGGACCAGGCGATGATCGCCTTAGTGGGCGTCAGGTACTCGACGTTGGGGCCATTCACGATCCTTACCGCCCCTTGCGCGGTGGCAGCCCCCGCAGGGTCGGTCCTGAAGTAACCGGTGGTTCGAGGCGTTCCGTCTGGTTTCTGAATCGCGAAGTGGTAGAGAGTGTTCGGCTGCAGGCCAGTGAGTTCGACCTTGTGCGTCTCGCCGCCGAACGGCTTCTGGGCAGTCTGGGTTAACTGATTTGGCGAGGTGCCGTACTTAACGATGTTCTCCGTGGGCTTCGTTGTTTCCCAATAAACCACAGCGGAGTTCTCGGTTACTTGCTGCATGATCGGACCGACGACTACCTGAGCAGTGTCAGCCCCACCTTGGCCCTGTTGCGCCCCACTCTGCTGTCCAGCGCCCTGACCCTGATTAGCTGCCGATGCAGGACCGCTTGTGGTCTGGAACTGGGCGATGGCGCCGATGTCGCCTGAACCCGTGCCCTGGCCCTGGGCCGAAGTGACCTGGTAGTAGTAGGTCTTGTTCGGTTCGAGATTGCGCAGGGTCACGCGATGAGTTAGGCCTCCCCACGGAGCCTGGGCGGTCTGGTTGAGGTTGTTCCGGTCAGTGCCATACTTCAGCACGGTGCTCGCGTTGGTGTTTGTCGACCAGGCGATCGTGGCGGAGTTTCCGGTCACGTTCTCGATCGTCGGGCCTTTTGTGATCTGGACATCTTTGGCCTGCGCCGACGCGAACGTGACCATCAACAACATGAGCGCGGCGCATGTGGCGATCGACGCTATTCTCTTCCGCATGCTGCAGTGCCTCCCCCGGTGCTCTAGCACCGTTAGAATTTGACTGAAAGTGGCTAACCTTCTTGGATGCGTCGGCTTTCGTGAATGTGGTGTTCAGGGGAGAGCGGTACTGGCTCTGATGCAACTTAAGCGTTCTTGTTTTTTGGGATTGTGAGTACACTCAGCCACATGCGGGTTCTTGGAATTGATTGCGGCGGAGAGTACACCGGTTACGGCGTTGTTGAGCAGAGCGAAGATGGCTCGCTACGCGCTTGCTGCATGGGTGCGGTGTCACTGAAAATTCGAGAGCCGCTGCCAAAGAGGCTATTGCAGGTATACGACGAACTTCGAAAAGTCGTCACTGAGCACCACCCGGACATGGTCGCCATTGAGGAAGTGTTCTACTCTGTGAATGCGAAGTCGGCTCTGAAGCTTGGGCAGGTGCGCGGGGTTGCGATGCTGGTCGCATCATCTTGCGGTTTGGATGTTGCCGAGTATGCTCCCTTGTCCATCAAGTCGGCCGTGGTGGGATACGGCAGGGCAGAGAAGTCTCAGGTGCAGGAAATGGTCATGCGGCTGCTGAAACTGGACGTGCGTCCTGAACCGGAAGACGCGGCAGACGCGCTCGCAATTGCTATCTGCCACCTGCATACCTGGGCAACGCTGAAACGCCAGGGGGTGGCACCATAATCGGCCGACGGAGTTCCCACTCCAGTGCTGCGATGCGCATCCGTTATGATGTGAATCACCGACCGGCTTTATGGAAGATCCTCGATGAACATTGCCAGCAAGTCGCTCTTTGTCCTCCTAGGTCTGGTGATCGCAGCGTTGTGCGTCTCAGCACAAACACCAGATCTCCGGCCTGACGCGCAAGGTTCGCCTGTCCCGGTGATCACGTTTGATCTGGTGAGACCGGGAATGAACCCACCCCACTGGGCGATCGCGGTCGAAAGTACCGGCCGCGCCGCTTACCGGTCCGATCCGGCACCCGAAAACGAAAAAATTGACGGCGATCCGTACATCGTAAAATTCACCGTCTCGGATGCGACAAGCCGGCGCATCTTCGAACTGGCCGAACAGACAAACCGTTTCCAGGGCAACTTCGATTACACCAAGTCCCGCATCGCGGACACCGGAACGAAGACCTTGACTTACACGGTAGGTCACCTGCCCAGCAATCTTGCCCAGCCGGTGAAAGGTCAGCGGAACCAGACAAGCTATAACTGGTCATCGAATCCAGCGATTCAGGAGATCACATCGATATTCCAGGGTATCGCAACGACGTTGGAGTTTGCGCGCCGACTCGATTTCAGCCGTCGCTTCGACAAGCTTGGATTGGACGCGGAGTTGAAGCGCATGGAAGAAATGCAGAAGGCTGGTCAGTTGTATGAAGTGCGGGCAGTTGCGCCTACCCTGACGAACATCATGAATGATGTTTCGGTGATGCACATCGCAAGGGAAAGGGCGAAGCGGATCCTGAAAGCCGCGTCTCCGAGTTAATCAGAGGCTTGCCGGTTCGCCCAGCCAGTCACGATTACATACGGCCTATGCTAAGTCCTCGAGCAGAACTTAACCTTTTGCCTTGCGACCCTTCCGACGCATATACAAGAGCGCAAGCAGGACAACCAGGACGACGATCCAGATCCAAACGCTAGAACTCTTCGTTTCGGGCTGCTGAAGCAGCATGGACAAAAGTGCCATCATGATTTGTGTCCTCCAAGGCGTCCCAGAGTGGGACGGCAAAATAGTGGACCAGCTTCGAAACGCGTAAAAGATACCACTTTGGTTCCGAAACGCAGAGTCAAAACCGTTTTCGCGGTGTTTTCAAAAATGGGAACGAGTGGAGTTGTGCTGGGGCCCGAGAGTACTCTGTTTCAAGGTGGGCGTACAATCGAGCAGCAAGAAACAGGATGTTCCAGGAGCAGTTATGAAACTAAGAGTAAGGCGCGCTGTGCTAGCGGCAATTCTGTGTGCTCTGGTCGTAATCGCGCTCCCGGCATTCGCAGATTCTCAGGCTCGGATCGTGCGGTTGAGCTTCGTCGACGGATCGGTCGAGATCGACCGCAACGCCAGCCAGGGTTTCGAAAAAGCGATAACAAACATGCCGATCACCCAAGGTACAAAGCTGAATACCGGGGAGGATGGCGAAGCCGAAGTGGAGTTCGAAAACGGCGGCACCATTCGCCTTGCTCCGGATACAAACGTGAGCTTTGACCAGCTCTCGCTGCGTGGAGACGGCGGGAAGGTGAATCTTGTCAGCATGGAGCGCGGGACCGCCTACTTCAACATCAAGCGCAAAGACGAGGATGAGTATCGGCTCGTGCTGAACGGCCGCGAATTGCAGATTTCGAAATCAACCCATTTCCGGGTTGAACTCTCCGATCGTCAGGCGGAAGTTGCCGTTTTCAAGGGCGAGTTGCAGCTTCAAGGCGGCGAAGACGAAATCAAGATCAAGAAGAATGAAACACTGACCCTCAACCTTGATGAACCCGACCGATACCAGTTGGCGAAGGGCATCGATGAGGGGCAGTACGACTGGTGGGATCAGGAGCGTGAGGACTACCACAGCCGTTACGCTTCAAATAGGTACGATTCTCCGTATGCGTATGGCTGGAGCGACCTGAACTACTACGGGAATTTCATAAACATCTCGGGCTTTGGGTATGCTTGGAGACCCTACAACGTGAGCTTCGGATGGGATCCGTTTGCGAGCGGCTACTGGGTCTGGTATCCGGGGTGGGGCTACACGTGGGTTTCTCCGTATCCGTGGGGCTGGATGCCGTTCCGCTATGGCCGATGGCGCTTCTTCCCAGGGTACGGCTGGGCTTGGGTGCCGGGCGGATGGAATACGTGGTACTCCGCTCCACCGGTGAGTAACCCGCCTCCGGCATACAGGCCACCCGCGCCCCCATCTACTCCTGTAGCCAGGCCGGTTCCGGTGGGTAATCCGACATTGCCGCCGCGTCCCGGCCCGCGAGACAGGCGCCGCCAAAATGACAACGATGTACCTCGATGGAAAGCAGGCGAGAGACCCGTGGCTCCTCGACCTGGGGCGACACCAGGCAGCGCCGGTTCAGCGGTGAGGCCGACGATCGCGCCTCCAGCCTCTGGTGACGGACCGCGAAGGCCGGAGTCGCCCGGTGCTGGACGAGGACAGGCCAATTCGGACACGCGCCGTGGAGCAGGGTTCGAGCCACCGCAACGCCGGCCGGATGTTTCGCCGGGTGCACGACCAGTGGACACGCCACGGCCTGCTGCGCCTGCGGCCAGGCCATCCGCGCCTGCGGCGAGGCCATCCGCGCCTGCGCCGAGGCCCTCACCTCCGTCCTCTCCTTCGCGTACGTTCGACGGAGCATCTGGGGGAAGGCCTTCTGCACCGCCAGTAAGCACACCGCGGTCCAGTCCAGCATCTTCACCACCCGCGGTTCGTACCCCGAATCCGAAATAACGAAGAACAGCGTCTGGTGCTATTTCGACGGAGGACGGCACAGTGCCGTCCTCCGGTCACATCCTGAACGAGCTCAAGTTACCAACCCAAAATTAGGCTGCGCGTCGGTGTATAGCAGCGCGAACGCGGTTCCAGATGTCTTCACCAAACTCACGGATGCCGTGGTGCTCACGACCGTGCTGCTCGATTTGCGGACGCAGTTCGCTTTCGTCACGTCCTCGCGCCTCCCAGTTGCATGTCACGTGAATGTCTGAGCAGCGGAAGATTACCTCCTCCTCTGTTGTCCTGGGTCCAGCTCCTTCGGGACCTGGGGTTGTGCTCGTCGGTGTTCTACCGATAGGATCGCGATTCTCCGGATTAGCCATTTGTTTACTCCTATCTGGTGGTCTCAAGCGGCCACTATGGAGCGTGCCGCTGACGAATGGCGTCCTGATACCTGCGTCTTGTCACTTCGTCGATTTCGCCGTGTGCCTCGCGACCGTGCTTCTCGATGGCAGTCATCAGCTCGTTATGGCTTGCGGCACTTGCCTCGAAACGGCAATCTGCATTGCCTGCATCGGCACAACGGAACGTCCGCTCGCCTGCTGGTTGTTCGTCCCGCTCATTACGACCAAGTTGCCCCTGGCTCCTGCCCGTAGTGCTTTCTTCGTTTTCGCCAAGTCCCCATCCCTCGGTTCCTACCGTTGGTTCAGAGGGGTTGACGTCGCCCGTTCCTCCGGTTGAGCCTGGTCTCTCGTGAGTGAAGGGGTTGGTACCGTCTGGCCCCGGCGTCTCGGCTGATGAGATCGTTCCTGGCTCGGATGGTGAAGTTTTTTCTGATTTGGGGTTTATCTCTGCCATCTAGATACTCCGATTTATGCTGCTTCGAAGCCACTCGATCGACATGTGTGACCCGCAGGTCCAAACATCGGCCACGGGGCGGACGGACTTTACGCGGCTTCGTCCTTCTCGCTGGTTTCTACGTTTCGGCCCGAAGCTTCGCCGCCACCGACAGGGGTGTCCTGACCGAGATTGACGTCGGTCTTGCCGAGAGCTCCGCGCGGCTTGTCGATCAGACCGACCGTATGCAGTCCCTCGGTTGGATCCTGGCCGATTTCTTCGTTCGTGGCGTGAGCCGTAGGATCCGCGGCTATTCCGAGCTCAGGGTTCCTCCCAGGTCCTGCGTTATTGTTCTCAGCCTCGGGGCCGGAAGCCTGCTCTTCAGAATTGTTGTGCTTTTCTGGATGTGCCATAAGTCCTCTTGCTGATTGATGGCGATTGCGAGCCTCATGGAGAACTGCGGGACGGGGAATCGAGAGCAGAGGAGGAGTGCTGAGAACTATCGAAAAGGTGTCCGAAGGTGAGAGCGGATCCTGTGAAGCGCACAGGATCCCCTTTTGCAGAAGGAAGTTTTGCGGATCTACTTCTTCTTTGTGGCCGCTGCCTTTTCCCGGTTGGCGCGGGCCCAGTTCTCCTTGTTGGTCTGGCGGGCGCGGCCAATTGCAAGGGCATCAGGAGGGACATCTTCTGTGACGCACGAAGCCGCCGCGACATAAGATCCTCGACCTACCTTGACTGGAGCGACAAGTGTGGCATCGCTTCCTATGAATGCGCCGTCTTCGATGATTGTCTGGTGCTTGTGTACGCCGTCGTAATTGCAGGTGATCGTTCCAGCGCCGACGTTCACCCGGTCACCGATGATACTATCGCCAAGATAGGTCAGGTGATTCGCCTTCGAACCCTTGCCGATGCGAGTCTTCTTCATTTCTACGAAGTTTCCGACATGCGCGTTCTCGCCGATCTCGCAGCCTGGGCGAAGTTGGCAGAACGGCCCCAAGATGGCGCCATCGGCAACAGATGAGTCTCGCAGAACGCATGAGTTTAGTACCGTTACCCGATCGCCGATGCTGCAGTTGTCGATCACACTGTATGACCGGACGTGGGCTTCGGCTCCCACGCTAGTGGCCCCGAGTAGCTGGACAAAAGGTTCGATCACGGTGTCAGCGCCAACCGTAACGTCGGAGTCAATCACGCAGGTTTCCGGCCGATAGATGGTCACGCCGGCTGTCATGAGTTCAGCTGCCTTGCGTTCACGCATGTACGAGTCGAGCTGGGACAATTCCGCCCTTGTATTGGAGCCCAGCACTTCGCACGGATCACTCGCCTGCATCGCGACTACACGCTGGCCGGCCTTCATCAGAATTGCCGCCATGTCCGTCAGGTAGAACTCGGAATGTGGATTGTCGGTGCGGATTTCGTCGATGTGCTCAAAAAGCACCGTGGCGTTGAAGGCGTATATACCCGAGTTGATTTCGCGTATTCGGAGTTGCTCTGCCGTTGCAGATTTCTGCTCGACGATAGCCGCCACATCTGGACTCGTCGTGTCGCCCTTGCGAACGATTCGACCGTACCCGGACGGGTCATCGGGCACGGCGGTCAGTATAGTCATTGCTGCCTGGTGCTGGAAGTGAAAGTCCCTGAGTTGCTTGATCGTTTCGGCGCGAATAAGCGGAGCGTCTCCTGACAGGATCAGCACATGCTCGTAGCTGGCGAGCGCCTCCCGAGCGACCATGACGGCGTGTCCGGTGCCGCGTTGTTCTGCCTGAAGCACAAAGCTCACCCCGGTCTGGCCCACGGCCTCGCGGACGAGATCGGCCTCGTGGCCGATGATGGCGAAAATATCCGACGCGGGTACCAGGTGTTTGGACGCTGAGATGACGTGCTCCAGCAAGGACTTGCCGCCAACGCGGTGCAGCACCTTGGGATAGCGCGACTTCAGTCGCGTGCCTTTTCCAGCAGCCATGATGGCGATTGCGAAGCTTCGAGAAGTCGCGGGAGAGGAGCTTTCTTTCACGTTGTTATTCGTCCCCATGCGCTGCGTGAACCCTGGCAAGAGATGCGCGGCCAGTAACGTCTGCGACCAATTGGATGAGATCCTTAGCAACCCTGCCGGTGGCGTGGCGCGCAACGCCGGTTTCGTCCAGATAGTCTCCAACTATGGGCTTTACCCCAAGTGCTTCGATCGCATCAACGTCGGCCACGATCTGCTCAGCGGCCTCTTGCGCGTACTTCGCGCGGGTGGCGCGCGACACCGGCGTAGCATTCACGAGCGCGTAATCGAAGATGTTCCGGCCCGCATGAGCTTCTATGGCCCGCAGGTGGCCAGCGGCTGTCAATCCAAGACTTTCGTTTGCCTCCGTCATCAAGTTGCAAACGAACACCTTCACAGCTTTCGAAGCGGCGATGGCTTCAGGAATACCGTGCACGAGAAGGTTTGGAATGAGGCTCGTGAACAGGGAACCGGGCCCAATTGTAATCAGATCGGCACGAGCTATTGCCTCGAGTGTTTCCGGCAGCGGTTTCGCATCGGTGGGAACCATCTGAAGTTCAACAATGCGCTTCGTGCTGGCAGTGATGTTAGTTTCCCCGAAAACATGAGAACCATCGTTCATCAAAGCTTCGAGCTGCACGTTAGCGGTCGTGGACGGGAAAATGCGCCCTCTGGTGGCCAGCACTTCCGCCGAGAGCTTAACAGCCTCGGCAAAATCGCCTGTCATGGCCGTCAGGGCTGTAAGAAACAGGTTACCGAAGTTGTGGCCGTTCAGAGCGGACTCGGCCGGGAAACGAAATTGGAACAACCGCGCCAGCAGAGCTTCGTCTTCGGATAAGGCAACGATACAGTTTCGTATGTCGCCGGGGGGCAGGATGTTAAATTCCTTGCGGAGAAGGCCACTGGATCCGCCGTCATCCGTTACGGTCACCACGGCTGAAAGATCCGAGAGTACGGGTGATTTTGTGCGCTCCGCTCCCGGCTTAACGTACCGCTTCAACCCGCTGAGCAGGGTTGAAAGTCCCGTTCCGCCACCGATCGCAACAACTCGAAATGCACAGTCGGGTGCGTGATCGGGGCTGACGAGAGATTCCGGGGAAAGCTCTGACATCTTTTGTCCTACCGCAGGCCCGATCCAGTCGGGTACGAATCTTCTCCATTTTCGGGATACAACAATTCAGTGAAACGAGGATCGTCCGCAAGGTTGTTAAAGTCCGAATCATTTCGAGCTTGGAATCTGTTATTTGGCGAAATCCGAATAGCTTCCGCAAGATTCCTCAAGGAATTCTCGAAGTGTCCGGTAAGGCAGTCGAGTACCGCCAGGCCGTAGTAGACGTAATCCGCGTGAGGAGCCTGTTTCAGTAGCTTTTCCAGATGTTCGCGAGCGGTAACGTAGTCTCCGACATTGATCAGCGATACGGCATAGTCGTAGTGCTCTTCCGGAGATCGAAAGTTCGTCGTGCTCCGCTCTAAATACTGGTTACAAGCGTTCAGGTGAACTGAGGCGCGGTCTGCCAGTTCCTTATTCGGACCGGCAACTACCTTCTGGAACAAAGACTTAGCACGATCGAACTTGCGTTCCTGCAATGCTCGAAGACCGTCTTGATACTGCTGGACGGCCTGGGCAAATCCTGGATCTTCGGTCTGGGTGCTTTTTTGTTGAGCCTTTGCCTTCATCTGTAAAACACGCCCATTGGTACGTTTAAGGCCCTCTCTTGTCGAGGTGTGAGAGGAACCAGCTTGACTCTTGGATACGGGTTTTTTGTTCATGTGGATCGCGACCTCGGTACTACAGCCAAGGTTGCACGACTGTTAGGTTGCGCCTCCCCTGCGTACAAGTGTAAATGGGACAGCGCTCCAATGCGACCCACGTTATACGCGGAATGTAGCTGCACGTCAACTTGCGTCTCCGATGCCGCCTAAGCTACTGAATAGACGCAGCTTTTTCCAAGTCGATCTGCTTCCATTCGCCGCGGATAATCCCCTGACGTATTTGTGCCGGAGTCTTGCCGGCTTTGGTCTGCTGGTAGCTGTAATAGACCTCCTTCAGGCAAGCAGGGCAATTGGCCGCATGGGTAGACTCGAAACAGGAACGCAGGCTGTTGTGACCAATGCGGTCGCAGTAGCAGTAGCAAGGTTGCTGGTAAATGACGTCTGAAATCTTGGAAGCGAGTTCGTAAGCGCGCGATTGATAGCGATGCTGGAAGTTAACTCCCCAAAGCGCATCCTTGGGCAGGATGGGGGGAATGAAAGCGCCTTTCTTTGGCGGACCGGGATTATAAACCGGCACTCCCGCTGGGCTCTTCAAATCTCCCTGGCCGAATACGAACAGACTGGTCAGGAACACTACGGCAACACTCAAGAGTCTTTTCATGCATATCCCCCGTTATCTATATTGTAAATGGAGCCCGCTGGCGTGCTTTTCAGGTGATACCAGCGAGGTGCCTCTTTACTACCATTGCTCGTGCGTCGTCATCTAAGATGCTGCGGGTACAAGGGAAGATTCCGCACCGACAGTTTGCGGAAGTGCGGTACAGGTTCGCACACGGTTGACGATGCCAAATTTAGAAACACCCGATAAACAAGATCAGGTTGTCGCGCATCAGCGTTCAGCTTCTTCGATGGTCGGCGGTTGGTTTCGCGATCTGCTTATTTCACTCGCCATTTCGGCCTTCATCATCGTGTTTTTGTACCAGCCGGTGAAAGTTGAAGGTACGAGCATGTTGCCCGGGTTGGCAGACCAGGAACGGATATTCATCAATAAGTTTGTCTATCGTTTTGAGAACATCAGTCGCGGCGATATCGTCGTTTTCCGCTACCCGCGAGACCCTTCAAAGAGCTACATAAAGCGCGTAGTCGCAGTGGCTGGCGATCAGGTTCGCATTGAGAATGGGCGAGTTTACCTGAACGGCAATTTGTTGCCAGAGCCGTACATTCCCCAAAACTACGAGGACTTTCGGTCGTACCCAGATACGATTGTCCCGCCTCGCCATTACTTCGTGCTTGGCGATCACCGCAACCTGTCTAACGACAGTCGCGATTTCGGCCCGGTAGGGGAGCAGTACATTTACGGCAAAGCAGCTTTCGTTTATTGGCCGCTGGACAGGATCGGGGCCTTGCGCTGACTTACCCCGAGAGAGGCTTGTTGATGTCGTCGAGCACAGATTCAACAGCAAAGCGGGTGCTACTCTCAGCATTTCTGGCCATCTGTGCCGGTGGCGTCACGTTCTATCTGATCACGCTCCTTGTCGCTGTTGCCACGCTCGGCACATCTGGAGTCAATGCTCCCGAAGCACCGATGCTGAATGCCACCGTGAGACTCATCGCTCTCCCCATATGTCTGCTCGTTGGCGGAGGCGTTTTCGTTGGTGCCATGCGTCGTAAGCCTGCATCTGGCACCAGCGATCGCCGCTCCAGCGCGGGTCCGCACAAGTAGAACGAATTCCTATTCGGGCGAGCTTTTCTGTTCTGATAAAATGTTTCAAATCCAGACCCCCGGAGCGAAAATGCAGGCAATCCTTGCGCTCGAAGACGGTCGCGTCTTCCGCGGCAAAGGTTACGGAGCACAGAAAGACGGTCTTGGCGAAGTCGTTTTCAATACGTCGATAACCGGCTACCAGGAAATATTCACGGACCCTTCTTACTCGGGCCAGATCGTCTGCCTTACCAACCCCGAGATCGGCAACTACGGCACAAATTCTGACGACGACGAGGCTCGCAAGCCGTACATCGAGGGCTTGGTTGTACGTGAATTCTCGCGAGTGACCTCGAACTGGCGGTCACAAACCGATGCCCAGGCCTTCCTTGAGCGTTGGGAGATCCCTGTAATCTCGGACATCGACACGCGCGCGTTGGTACGGCATCTGCGCGACAAGGGCGTGAAGCGGGGTGTCATATCGTTGGCGGAAACCGATACGAACCGGTTGGTCGAGCGCGCAAGAACAATTCCGCAGATGGTCGGATTGGATCTGGCGAAAGCGGTGACGACTCCAAAGGCTTATGACTGGAACAAAGGCCCGCTCGACATGGTGCTTCAGCCACCAAAACATCATGTGGTGGCCTATGACTTCGGCATAAAGCACAACATTTTGCGAATGCTGACCGGCGAATGTTGCCGGCTGACGGTTGTTCCGGCACAGACCAGCGCGGAAGACGTCCTTGCGCTCAAGCCCGATGGCGTGTTTCTGTCGAACGGCCCCGGCGATCCAGATCCGGTTACGTACGCGCAGGAGAATATTCGCAAGCTAATCGGCAGGACGCCGATATTCGGCATCTGCCTTGGACACCAGCTAATCGGCCTCGCACTGGGCGGAAAGACTTTCAAGCTTAAGTTCGGACATCACGGTGGCAACCACCCTGTAAAGCAACTCGGCACAGGGAAGATTGAGATCACAGCTCACAATCACAACTTCGCCGTCGATCCCGACTCGCTCAAGGCGAGCGAAGTCGAGTTTACGCACGTCGATCTGAACGACAACACGCTCGAAGGTTTGCGGCACAAATCACTGCCGCTGTTCAGCGTGCAGTATCACCCGGAAGCAGCGCCCGGCCCGCACGACTCGCATTATCTGTTCAAAGATTTTGTGAAGATGATGGACGAGTGGAAGGGAAGTAAGAGGTAAGAAGTCACAAGCAGAGGGAAGAGGAAAAAGGGCAGAAAGAAGACAAGTACGGGCACGCAATTCTGGACGCGACATGGAGGCAGAGAACATGAAACCACTTAGGTTTGCCTTCTCTGTGGTATTTGCAATTTTCTTGCTTCTAGAACTGGGGCTTGCGTGCTCGATGCAATCGTCGTCGAGGCTGTTGAAGCCGGATTTCACGGTGACGGTTCGGGATCCCAATCGAAAGCCTTTAGCGGGGTTGCACGTTCAATTGACTCGGAATGTCGATGACAAAGATGTGTTGTTCAGGTCCGCGACGACAGACCATTTGGGAATTGCAAGATTTACAGGCGTGCCGGAGTCGGAATATTCCCTCCGTATAGGAAACGAAGGATTCCCTTATAGCATTTGGATCAAGATTACGAAAACCGACTCACAAGCTGCACGGAGTCTCGAAACGGATTGGCCCGACGATCCGATAAGCGCGCGAAATTTGGCCGGCCGTGTTGCCGCTCCGATCAGGACCGGCAGTCCCCTATGGGATCTGGCTCGTCCGCAATTTACGCCCTTGGCAAACGCGCGAGTAGAACTTCACGACTTCGTCACTTTCGAGCTGCTGGCACAAACCACTACCGACGCCGAAGGGCATTTCAAGTTCGACGAAGAAGACGAGGGCTTGTATTTTCTTGTCCTGAAACGGGCGGGTGATGATCGGCTTCCAAACATATATGTTCCTAAAGCAGTGGCACTCGACGTCAAGTCGCAAGCCATGATTCTAGACCTCCAGTTGCGCCACATATGCGGCGAACTTCATGCGCGTCAAGCGCAGTGACAAGCTAAGAACGAGAAGCACGGAACTGACGACCTTCAATGCCACGTAGAAACGACATTAAGAAAATCCTTGTGATCGGCTCGGGGCCGATTGTGATCGGCCAGTCGGCCGAGTTTGACTATTCCGGCACGCAGGCCTGCAAGGCGCTGAAGGCCGAAGGCTATGAGGTCGTGCTGGTGAATTCGAACCCGGCGACCATCATGACCGATCCGGAAATGGCTGACCGGACGTACATCGAGCCACTGACGCGCGAATACGTCGAAGAGATCATCCGGATTGAAGCCGAGATGATGGAGAGCAGTCAGTTCTCCAGTCGCGGCGCGCAGGAAGGCAGGTCCCTCGACTCCGCCGAAAGGCGCGGCTCCGCTCGGGATGACAGCTCTTTTGGGACCGCAGCAGCGTATTCGTCTCCGAGTGACACGAAACCGTTCTCGGGTTTTGCGCTGCTACCGACGGTTGGTGGCCAGACTGCACTCAACCTTGCAGTAGAGTTGGCTGACTCGGGCGTGCTGGAGAAGTATGGTGTTCAGTTGATCGGCGCGCAGTTGCATGCGATCAAGAAGGCTGAAGACCGCCTGCTTTTCAAGGATGCAATGCAGCGCATCGGCCTTGATGTGCCGCGCTCGGCGCTCGTCGACAATCTCAAAGACGGCTTGGATTTCGCTGCAAAAATTGGCTTCCCCGTCATTCTGCGGCCTTCGTTCACGCTGGGCGGAACTGGCGGCGGCATCGCATATAACCGCGAAGAGCTGCTCGAGATTCTGGCTCGCGGTTTGGATCTCTCTCCGGTTCACGAAGTGCTACTTGAAGAGTCGGTGCTCGGGTGGAAAGAGTACGAACTTGAGGTCATGCGTGACCTCGCGGACAACGTCATCATCATCTGCTCGATCGAGAACTTCGACCCGATGGGTGTTCACACGGGCGACTCGATAACGGTTGCTCCCGCGCAGACTCTGAGCGACCGCGAGTACCAGAAGATGCGGGATGCTTCGATCAGAGTGATTCGCGAGATCGGCGTCGAGACCGGCGGATCGAACATACAGTTCGGCGTACACCCGCATACCGGGCGAATCGTGGTAATCGAGATGAACCCGCGCGTGTCGCGTTCGTCGGCGCTGGCTTCCAAGGCGACTGGGTTCCCGATCGCGAAAATCGCGGCGAAACTCGCAGTCGGTTACACGCTGGATGAGATTCCGAACGACATCACGCAGAAGACTCCGGCGTGTTTCGAACCCACACTCGACTACGTGGTCGTCAAGATTCCAAAGTGGCAATTCGAAAAGTTCCATGGAGCTGACGAGAACCTCGGGCCGCAGATGAAGTCGGTCGGCGAGGCGATGGCGATCGGGCGCACGTTCAAAGAAGCTCTGCTCAAGGGCATTCGCTCGCTGGAAACGGGAAAGAAGCTTGCTGCGGAAAGAATAGAACCGCGCATTTTGACCAAGCGTCTCGTTTCTCCTCATCCGGAGCGTCTTTCGTATATTCGGTACGCGTTGCGCGCCGGATACTCTGTTGAGGACATTCAGGAGCTCACAAAAATCGACCCATGGTTCCTCTGGCAATTGAAGGACATTTCTGATGCCCAGGTTGAACTCGAAACTAAGTCGCTGGACGAAATGTCGGCTGAGGAAATGCGCGAAGCCAAGCGCATGGGCTTTTCCGACGAACGCTTGGCCGATGCATGGAAGCTGAGTAACGGCAAAGGCGCCGCGGAAAAGGTCCGGCAGGCGCGGGAAGCGCTGGGCGTCAAACCTGTTTACAAACAGGTGGACACCTGCGCAGCGGAGTTCGAAAGCTATACGCCGTACCTCTACTCCACGTATGAAGAAGAGGACGAGGCGGCTGCGACTGCCCGCAAGAAAGTGATGATCCTGGGCAGCGGGCCAAACCGGATCGGGCAGGGCATTGAATTCGACTACTGCTGTTGCCATGCCTCATTCGCGCTGCGCGAAGACGGTTTCGAGACCGTGATGGTGAACTGCAATCCTGAGACGGTCTCGACTGACTACGACACCAGCGATCGCTTGTACTTCGAGCCGCTCACGCAAGAAGACGTGATGGCCGTTTTCCAGCATGAGAGCGCGGGTGGCGCTCCGGTCGGTGTGCTGGTGCAGTACGGCGGACAGACGCCGTTGAATTTGGCGCTGCCGCTGAAGGCGGCGGGTGTGCCAATCATTGGGACATCGCCGGAGTCGATCGATTTAGCTGAAGACCGCAAGCGCTTCGGCAAGTTGCTGCAAGAACTCGACATTCCGCAGCCCGAAGGCGCAACCGCGACGAGCATCGAGGGCGCGCTGGAGGCGGCGAACCGCATCGGTTATCCGGTGCTGGTGCGGCCTTCGTATGTGCTCGGCGGTCGGGCGATGGTGATCGCTTACGACAACGACGAAATCGAGCGCTACATGAAGCAGGCGGTCGAGTACTCGCAGGAGCGTCCGGTGCTGATCGACCGGTTCCTCGAGGAAGCGGTCGAGGTCGATGTCGACTGCCTGTCCGACGGCGAAGACGTCGTCATCGCTGGCATCATGCAGCACATCGAAGAGGCCGGTATTCACTCGGGCGATTCATCATGCGTGCTGCCAGCCGTCGATCTTTCGCCGGAAGTGCTGGACACGATTCGCGATTACACGTTCAAACTGGCGCGCGCGCTGCGCGTTGTTGGCTTGATGAACGTGCAGTACGCGATTCAGCACGATAAGGTCTTCGTGATCGAGGTCAACCCGCGAGCGTCGCGCACCGTGCCTTATGTTTCGAAAGCGACCGGCGTGCCTCTTGCTAAGATCGCGGCGCGCTTGATGACCGGACGCAAGCTGCGCGAGTTCCTGCCGGAGAACGTCGAACAGCGCTCGGACCTGAGCACCGGGACGCATTACTACGTGAAGTCGCCGGTGTTTCCGTGGTCGAAGTTTCCGGGCGTCGATACCGTTTTGGGGCCGGAAATGAGATCCACCGGCGAAGTGATGGGCGTGGCCGACAATTTCGGCGAAGCCTTCGCGAAAGCGCAAATGGCCGCCGGACAGTTGTTGCCGACCAGCGGTGAAGTGTTTATCACGTTGAACGATCGTGACAAGGAGCACGGCCCCGAACTCGCGAGGCGATTCGTCGAGCTTGGGTTCAAGATCGTTGCTACCCGCGGCACGGCCAAAGTGCTGGAGGCAGAAGGCATACCAGTCGAGAGCGTCTTCAAGGTCAAAGAGGGCCGACCAAACGTCGTCGACTTGATGAAGGGTGGGCGAATTCAGCTTATCGTGAATACCCCGAGCGGCCCGGACCCGTACTTCGACGAAAAGGCGATCCGGCGTGCGGCGGTTACGAGCCGAATCCCAACCATTACCACGTTGGCTGCGGCGCGCGCAGCAGCGGAGGGGATTGCCGCGCTGCAGAAGGGCAAAATCACCGTTACGGCGCTTCAGCAGTTGCATTCGCGTCAGGAAGTCGTGGCGCGGTAGTTGCGTTCGGGCATTTAAGTATTAAGTATCCGGTTTGGGTCGTCCCTACGGGACTCTGGTCGATCATCGTCGGTAACCCGGCACTGAAGTGCCGGGCTGACCGAATGCCGCCCCTACGGGGCTGACGGGCGAATCCGCCATGCTGGCCGAAAATGCTTAATCCCGGTTTTTCAGAAACTTAGGTGACCGTCCGCAACAGACAAGGCTTGACAGCGTAGTTCGAGACTTTGAAGAAAAGCGTGCGGACTAGGCGATAGGCCGCAGGTGCATTGCGTATTCGATCAACTCGTCTACGTTCTCCGTGAGCATCAGGGCGCTACCCGTTGGGCTGATCTCGCCCAAGGTCAGACTCGTGCGGCCGCCGATGTCGCGGATCCGGTACGGCCTTACTGGGTCGGCGAAAAAGACCACTGTCACCGATGTGTTGCCGCCTTCCGGCTGGAAGTAGTATCCAGGTTTGTCCTTAATGATCCAGCCTTCGAAGCGCACCATGTAGAACTCGTGGAAAATTCCGAGATGAAGCTTTGTGCGGTACTGGCACCATGAGTTCAACAGGTCGATAACCTTTTCGAACTCGCGAGTTTGCTCCAGTTCGTCTGTACGGCTGTCGAGGGAGTCGGGCAGGCGATTCATGAACGTGCCTCCGGCGGAGAAATGATAAATCGCCGAGTGACGGTTGTGGTGCAAGCGGGTGTTTTCTTGTGTCGTTGGTTCCGTTTTTGGGAGGAAAGGAAACACCCAGAGGTGCGCGCGGGGAACGCAGCGAGACGCGGAAGGCCACTGAAGCTAATCACTTAACCACTGCGGTGAGATGCAACGAGGGCGGGCCGCCCTCGCGACAACCGGCGAGCCGCCGGCGCTACGTCGATTCAGGTACAATGCTGGACTCTGGAGGAAGCATGCACCGCAAATCCCCTGGTATGAGTACCATCAGCACCGTTCGCCGCATGCCCAAGACGATTGGGCTGGCGATTTTTCTCCTGCTGCTAGTAGCAGTTACAGCGAGCTTTGGCCAGGCGCAGAACGCGGCAAAAGTGATCACCACGAGCGTGCAAGACCAGACGCTTCATAAGCCCGGTCCGCTGGCACATACGTTTTCGATCGTGGCGCGAGATCCGCAGACGGGCGAGATGGGTGCGGCGGTGCAGTCGCACTGGTTTGCCGTGGGGCAGAGCGTGATCTGGGCAGAAGCGGGAGTGGGCGCGGTGGCGACACAGTCGTTCATCGATCCGAGCTATGGGAAGCTGGGGCTCGAGTTGATGAGGGCGGGGAAGAGTGCACCGGAGACGTTGGAAGCGCTGCTCGGCGGTGATCCGAACAACCAAGTTCGGCAAGTCGCGATGATCGACAACACGGGCCGGGTAAGCGTGTTCACAGGATGCATGGACATCTCGCACGCGGGGCATTCAGTTGGGCCGGAGCCGGGGAAAAAATTCGTGACCAGATTAGTTCCGTCCCCGAACAGCAAGTGCGAAAGCAGACAGGATTATGGCTCTGGATTTTCCGTGGAGGCCAACTTGATGGCTAACAGTCAGGTTTGGCCAGCGATGGAAAGAGCATTCAAGGAAGCCAAGGGTGACCTGGCGGACCGCATGCTCGCGGCGCTGGATGCGGCACAGGCGGTGGGTGGTGACATACGCGGACGGCAGTCGGCGGCGCTGATCGTGGTGAAGGCGCAGTCGAGCGGGAAGCCGTGGCAGGACCGAGTTTTCGATGTGCGGGTGGACGATGCGACCGAGCCGCTGAAAGAGCTGCGCAGGCTGGTGCTGCTGCAGCGGGCCTATAACCACATGAATGCCGGCGACCTTGCGACAGAGAAGAAAGACAACGAAGGCGCGTTGCGCGAGTATGCGGCGGCCGAGGCGATCGCGGCGAAAGCGGAAGGTGTGCAGCCGAGCAGGCTGGCGGAAATGATGTTCTGGCACGCGGTGGCGCTGGTGAACATGGGGCGCGTGGATGACTCGTTGCCGATGTTCTCGAAAGTGTTTGCGATGATGCCGAGCTATCGCGAGTTGACGCCGCGGCTACCGAAGTCAGGGCTGATAGTCAATGATCCGAAGGTGATTGAGAGGATCGTGGGGCTGAAATAGTCTCAGGCCTGGAAAGAATATACGCAGAGGTGCGCTAAGGTCACGCGAAGGTTCGCAGGGAGAAGGCAGAAGGGCGTATCCGTTTCGGGTACGCCCTTTCTGGGCGATTACCTTCACTTACTTGCGCTATGGCGTGAAAAAAAATTGGTTCCGTCCCTACGGGACTCGCTGCGAGCGGTTGATCAACCCGGCACTGAAGTGCCGGGCTGACCGAATGTCTCCCCTACGGGGCTTGCGCTGCGACAGCCACTCCGCCCTGTGCTGCCTGCACGAGTTTCTGGATCGGCGGGGCGATCATGATGAGTGTGCTGGCCTGTGGTTTCTTCGCCAGGTCGATGACTGCCAGTTGCTGCTGAGCCCAGGTTGGCGGTGGCGTGATGCGGGTCTCAAGGTAGTCGATTGCCTGCAAGGCGGCGGTCGCGACGGCAGCGACGTTTTGCGAAACGGGCGCAAGTTCTTTTTGCAGGAAGTTGCCCGATTCCAGAACGGTCTGAAGATGAACCCCGTTGTCCCGCCACCTGAGGAGAATGGCGCGCAACCGTGTCTTTTCTTTCGGCGAGGCCTGGCCGGCGAGGATGCGGTCGACCAACCGTGAGAATTCACGTGCGCTGTCGCTCTCGGGCTTCAATACGTCAACCAAGCGAGTGTAGGACGTGTCGGTCGAGAGATTCTTGTCGATTGCGTGACGCTTGTATTCCTTTGGCGGTTCAAGCACATCGGCCAGGACCATAAGTGAATGCGTATTCGCCGGCCCGGCGATGCGCTCAATGGCCTGCTCGTAATAGGAGTTGTGGATGACCCCGGTCCAGTCGAGATTGTGGCTGACCACGGCCAGACGCCGGTACATGGAATCGACGTCGGTGACGGACTTCGGGGACCAGAAGCGCTCGGCAATGGCAGCCGTACGAGGCCAGATACGGGAGTCGATTGTTTCAGGAGTGACGAGTTCGGCCCAACTGGTGGCCTCGCCGCCGAGGATGAGCTTCTGCTGCTCGGGGGTGAGGTTTGCGGCGTCGCCAGAGACCGGTTCGTTGAGGTAGTGGTCGCGCGCGGGGAACATCAGGTCGATGTAGTAGCCGTTGGAAAGCAGAACGCGATGGCCTGCTCTAGCTGCTTGCGCCAGCCCCTTCGGGCCGCGCCAGGACTGGATAACGACGTCTTTTGGAGTGTCGTCGTGGAGT
This sequence comes from Terriglobales bacterium, assembly GCA_035629075.1. Taxonomy (GTDB): domain Bacteria; phylum Acidobacteriota; class Terriglobia; order Terriglobales; family Acidobacteriaceae; genus JAEZPW01. Next base: position 43,135 of record DASPIK010000050.1, read on the forward strand.
ACTTCGTCCCAGCCGACCATGGTCTTTTTGTGCTTCTTGACGATGTCCTGCACGCGCTTCGTGAAATAAGCCTGCAGGTCCTCGTTCGACTTCATGGTGTGGGCGCGCTTGAATTCTTGGATCTTTGGATTCGCGTCCCACTCCTTGCCGTTCACCTCGTCGCCGCCGATGTGGAAGTATGGGTCGGGGAAGAGCGCGGCCATCTCGCCGATGAACTTGTCTAGGAATTTGTACGTGGACTCGCGGGTCGGATCCATGGCCGGGTCGAAGATACCGAACTTCTTCTCCATGGCGTAGGGACCGGGGCCACTGGCGAGCTCCGGATGTCCCACGAACCAAGCGGTCGCGTGGCCGGGCATGTCGAATTCGGGGATGACGCGAATACCGCGGTCATGTGCATAGGCGACGACTTCGCGCACCTGATCCTGCGTGTAATAGAGGCCGCCAGAGCCCAGTTCATGCAGTTTGGGAAACTTCTTGCTCTCGATGCGGAAAGCCTGGTCGTCGGACAAGTGCCAATGGAAGACGTTCATCTTAACGGCGGCCATGGCGTCTAGATTGCGCTTGATGACCTCGACCGGTGACCAATGACGCGAGACATCGATCATGAGGCCGCGCCACGGGAATCGAGGCTGATCGGCGATGATGACTGCCGGAACGAAAAAGCCATCTGGGCCGGACTGCACCAGTTGAGCGAAGGTTTCGATGCCGCGCAAAACGCCGAGGTCCGTCGGGGCGGCGATACGTGCTACGGTTGGCGTCACCTCAAGCCGATACGACTCGTCTTCGCCAAGCTTCGGTACGGACTCTCCGGGCTTATCCGCGGAGAGAATAAGTGTTCCCTGAGAAGCCTCGGCGAGTTTGATTGAGATCGGGATGCCGGTCTGCCGCTGAAGGCGGTTTATGAAGCGTTCGGCAGCATGCTGCATGCGGGCAGTTGGCTTGCCCGAGATCGCGACACGAAAGGACGTCGTGACCGGAAGTTGGCCCGAGCCAGCCTGAACCGAGGCGGGCATGGGCATAAGGTTAAGTTCTGGCTGCGTCTGGGCTTGGGCACAGATCCCGACCAGGAGGAGAGCACCGATAATCAGGCTGAGGTATTTCATGGCAGTTGTGAGTTGCTCATCATAGTGGAGAAAAAGAAATTCGTGGAGAGGGAAACGAACAATGATGTGGAGTGGCGCCAATGTGGTGTACGCTGCTGTGTTGCCGACGCGGTGAGGTGGTGAGGAACCGCGGTCCTCGCCTCTATGCTTCGGCTGTTTCAGCGCGAGTGTAGGGAGAACTGCAATGCTTCTGCATGGAGTATTTCCGCCGATCACAACGCCGTTTTATCCGGACGGCAATATTTACTGGAAAAAACTTGAGCACAACGTAGCGCGATATTCCAAGACGCCGGTGGCGGGCATCGTCGTGCAGGGTTCGACGGGAGAGGCGATCCTGATGAGCGATCAGGAGCGGCGCGACGTGCTGAAGGCTGCGCGGGAAGCCGCGTCGCCGGAAAAGGTGCTGATTGCCGGAACAGGGATCGAATCTGCGCAGGAAACATTGAAGCTGTGCGACTACGCGGTGGGACTGGGGTACGACATAGCAATGGTGCGCACGCCTCACTACTACAAGGGGCAGATGAACAAGGCGGAGAATATGCTGGCGTTCTACCGCTTTGTGGCCGATCGGTCGCCGTTGCCGGTGATCATCTACAACTTCCCGCAGGCGACCGGGTACAACATGCCAACGGAAATCGTCGTGGAATTGGCTGAGCATCCGAACATCTTCGGCATTAAGGAATCCAGCGGCGACATCGAGAAGGTCGGCCTGATCGTAGAGAGCACACGTCACGTGCAACGCTCGACTTTTGTGACAGAGACATTTAAAGCCCTGACTCCGCGAATGCTCAAAGCGGCTACGGCTGCGGCGGGCGCAGGCGGTAAAGTGATCCCGGCGGAAGCGCTTGGAGGAATAAGCGCGGTGCCGGACGGTACAGCCCCGAAGCCGTCTTCGTTCGGCGTGCAGATGATCGGTGGGGTTCGCGCGCGAAAGAAGGAAATTGGATTTCAGGTTCTGGTTGGAGCAGCGCAAAAGCTGGCGCCTTCGATGGAGGTCGGTGCGGTGGGCGCGATCTTGGCGTTTGCCGATGCGGCTCCGACGGCCATGTACGAGATCTATACGGCATGGAAAGAGGGCGACAAGCAACTGGCGCTGGAGAAGCAAGAGAAAGTAGCGGGGGCAGCGCAGAGAATTGCCGGAGAGATGAGTATCCCAGGTGTGAAGTATGCGATGGATTTGAATGGCTACTACGGAGGTCCCGTGAGACTGCCCTTGCTGCCGCTGAATGCTGAGTTGAAGAAGGAAGTCGAGCGGTTGATGGCGGACATCAAGAACTGACCTTGCAGATGGATTGTGTTGAGCGGTGTGAACTGTCATTGCACCGCTCTACTTTTTCTGGTACATCTCTCCTTCCATGAAAAAGCTGCTTGTTTGTGCCCTTCTCACATTCTTTGTTATCACCGCTTCTGCCAAAGAAAGATCTGGCAAAGATGGAAAAGACGCTCCCAAAGGGCAGCCAACAGTTCTGAGTTGGCCGGCTGCTGAGAAACCGGTTGTCCGTTTCACGCTCGGACCAATTGTCAAACTGGGCTCAAGTAACGGTAACAACGGCTATGACATCGATGTTAAGGCTGAGAATCTCTGGGACAAGTCGATAGATAATGCGGTGTTCCTTCTTCAGTTTTTTGATGCCGAGAGAGTTCGAGTCGGGGAGCGCGAGATGCACCTCAGGCAGATTGGCGCAGGCGAAGTTGCGAAGTTTCGGATGACGGTCGGAACCATTGGCGACCCGGTCAGTATGCGCTTGATCGCTCAGGAAGTGCCGGCAGAGCTTCAGAACTTCGCACTCCCAAAATCGATTCAACTTACTGTGTACAGTGTGCCCTCGGGTGCAGAGCTTAAGTTGGACAGTAAGCTCATAGGCAGTACTCCACAAAAGTGTCACACTGACCACCGGCAAGCACGTTCTGGAGTTTTCAAAGGATGGATTTCGGCCGGGAGCGCACACCCTGAACGTAGGGCCGAATAGTGTTTCTGGCGGGGCAATAACTTACGAATTGGGCAGTGCTGCGGGGGACACGGTAGAACTGCGAGACGGAACTGTGCTTGTAGGGGACATCGAGTTGCTAACAGGTAACGAACTGTCCATCCGCATCGCTGGAGGGAGGCAAAATTTCGACCGCAACCTAGTTAAACGCATACTGCTGGTTCAGCGAGAGAAAACACCGCCCGCTGTGAAATGAAGACGTACGTTGTTGGCCATCACAAGGGACCTACGCATCGATGAAAAGCAGAGCAGTTTCTTGCATTCTCCTATTTCTCGTCTCCACCGCCATTTGGGTGCAGTCCGCGGATACCGTGCTGACCTGGCCGCCTGAGGGCCAGCCTTCGCTGAAGTTTTCGATCGGAAAGCTGCGGCAGGTGAACTCATATTCGGGTCAGGCGGACTATGTCGCCGACGTGAACGTAACCAATATGGGCTCTAAGCCGATGACCTTCGCTTCGTTCTATGTCTATTTGCTCGACAAGAATCAGAAGCGAATCGGCGAGGGCTACATCGAGTTGAGTAACGTGGGGCCGGGGCAGCAGGTGAAGGTGCCGCTGACCGCGCATGCGATGGGTAGTGTCGCATCCATGCAGTTGCATCCCCAGCATCTGCCTTCGGATGAGCCGCGGAAGGTAACGGTCAATGTTGCGAGCGTCCCAGCGGGAGCCAGTTTCAAGGTAGATGGACAGGATGGAGGCGTCACGCCGAAGGCTCTGCAACTGGTTCCGGGCAAGCACACTCTGGAGTTCACAAAAGAAGGATATGCGACCGGCAGTACCGATGTTGAGGTTACGGCGGGATCGCTGCCGAGCATCGTGAACTATGAGATGGCGGGACTGTCGCATGACACTGTCGTACTTCGAGATGGGACGGTGCTGCTGGGGGATGTGGCGTCGGTGACCACGACCGCGCTGAGTGTGAAGGTCAGCGGTAAGCTGCGAAAGCTCGACCGCAATCAGGTCGCCCGAGTGTTGTTTGTGGAACGGAAAGCGGCGCCTAAGCGCACCACTAAAGGCAAGCGATGAAGTGAACGGCCTCCCCGATGCGGGAGGCCGTTTGTTGATTTGACCCGACCCCTCAAAGCTCAGGCAACGCGTTTTTTTCGATTTGGCTTCGTGACGCGAACGGCACGGGTCGTGCCGCGCTGTCCGCCCTCATCGACGGCGTCATCCACGTCCGCGACCGCCGTCTGTTCGGGACGCTGCCTTTGGGGGCGGCCCGTCGCACCTGGTTGATGTTCGGGCGAGGCATCACTGGCGTCGGGACGCTGGCTGCCGGTGGCTCGTGCCGGACGCATTTCTCCGTGAGCCTCGCTTGGCTTAACCCGGCCTACTTCGGCTGGTACGGCCGTGCCCCGTCCAGCGAACGGCTCCACGCGTCCCTGATCGGCACCTAAGGGTTGTTGAACCTCAGCGGAGGCGGAACGTTCACGTGGTTGCTGCTGCTCGTTACCCCGCTCTCCTCGGCTGATCGCAAGCGCGTCGGTGCCGGGGTCGATGCCTCTGTCTCTGCCGGTGGCAGGATCGACGATGTACAAAAGGTCGACCAGATCGCTTGCGTGCTCTTCTTCTTCTGCGAGGATGTGCTCCAGCAGAATGCGCGTGGTTGGATCTTTATCGCCAAAATAGCGAACCATCTCGCTGTAGACTTCGATAACGCTGCGTTCGGCGATAAGGTCCTCGCGAATCATGTCGGCCAGCGTTTCGCCCTCAACATATTGCGCAACAGAACGTTGGACCAGGGTGCCCGGATTGAAGTCAGGTTTGCCGCCCAACTGCTGAATGCGCTCGCCGATCTCGTCGGCGTGCTCACGCTCACTGTCGGCGTGTTCCTTGAATTCTTCTGCTACTCCCTTTCCGTGCACACCTGTCGCCATGAAGTAGTGGTGCATGTAGCGCAAAACGCAGACGATCTCAGTGGCCAAAGCTTCGTTCAGTATTTTAATTGTCCGCTCTTTGTCGGCCTGATAAGCCTGCGTGACGGCGCCCTCCTGGATGTCCTGCATTGCGCGCCGGCGTAAATCCTCGATGTCCTTAACAAATTCGGGCATGGATCCCTCGATGAAAGGCGAACGCGAGCGTTGCCTGAAATGATACCTGCCGGACGCTTTAGATTTGTGGCGAGAGAGGGCAGATGCCTAAAGGAGGAACGAGTAGTGACTGACGAGCAAGTGGTGGTGACCGCGACGGAAGGTCTGGTGGGAGCTGTCGAACTCCGTTACCAGCAATCATTAGTGATGTCCGGCAACTTGCGTCTGGAAACCGCATCCAATAGCATGTGAACGAACGTTCGATAACGGAGGAAGGCGCATGCCCGCACCTCATGACTCCAAAATCGATTCTCCTTACCGGAATCCCGTGCAGGGTGACACGAGGTTCGACCGCCGATTAGCCGAAATCCTGGGACACGCGACCGACGTTTTCTACGACAAGGGCTACGAGGGCGCGTCGATGCGCGACCTCTCCCGCGCGACGGGCATGTCGCTGGCAGGTCTTTACTACTACTTCGAGTCGAAAGAAAAGCTGCTTTACGTCATTCAGAAGCACACGTTCGAGACCATCCTCGCGGAGCTGGAGCCAAAGCTGCGTGACGTACAGGATCCGGAGCGTCGGATTCGTGTGTTCATCACTAATCACCTGGAATACTTCCTCGCCAACCAGAAGGCAATGACAGTTCTTTCGCACGAAGACGGAGTTCTGAAAGGGGCCTTCGGGGACGAGGTACGCGAGATCAAGCGGCGCTATTACCAGATTTGCCGAGACCTGGTAGAGGACCTCAAATCCGAATGGAACATCGCCGTTAACGCGCGAATCGCCGTGTTGAGTTTGTTCGGCATGATGAACTGGATTTATACGTGGTACCGCCCGCAAGTGGATGCTGATGCTGCCGAGTTGGGGCGGCAGATGGCTGACATCTTCTTGCGTGGGATCGCGGGGGCGACGATGTCGCGACCAAAACGGGATGGCAACGGCAGGTCGGCAGTGAAAACGGCAGCCCGGAATCCCAGGACTGCATCTTCCACCATCTGAATTAGTACAGCGAGATAAGGAGCGAAGAATGGCCACAACGACACACACCGTCGATGCGACCAGGCAGTTGATTCAGTACAAGACTGATGCCGGCGTCGCCGTGATCACAATGAACGACCCGCCGGCGAATACCTACACGTACGAGATGAACCGGCAGCTCGATGACGCGATCCTGAAGGCGCGCATGGACAACGAAGTGTATGTGATCGTGCTGACGGGTGCGGGCGACAAGTTCTTTTCCGCCGGTGCCAACATTCGCATGCTGTCGAGCGTGGATCCGACTTTCAAGTACTACTTTTGCCTGCACGCGAACGAAACTCTGCTGCGTCTTGAGCACACGCCGAAGCTGGTGATTGCTGCCCTGAACGGTCACACCGTCGGTGGAGGGCTGGAGATTGCCATGGCCGCTGACCTCCGGATCGCACGCCAGGATGCGGGCAAGATTGGATTGCCGGAAGTTAATCTGGGTGTGCTGCCGGGTACCGGCGGAACACAGCGGCTATCGCGCATGGTCGGCAAGTCCAAAGCCATTGAACTTATCGCGACGGGAAACACGTTCTCCTTCGAAGAAGCAAAGGAGATGGGCATTGTGAATGACGTGTTTGAGCGCGAGAACTTCATGGAGAACGTCATGGAGTATGCGCGACAGTTCTGTCCACCAAACAAGGCAGCGAAGGCTGTTGGCCGAATCAAGAGGTCAATCCAGACGGGATGGGAACTGCCAATCGAAGCCGCACTGGCGCTAGAGCGAGAAAACCAGCAGCTTCTGTTCCAGAGCGAAGACGCGAAAGAGGGGCTGGCAGCATACGTAGAGAAGCGGCCGGCAACATTCACTGCGAAATGATTCTCCGCCTCCACCGTTCCTCTGCGTTCAGCCGAGCTTGAGAACGCAGAGGTAACGGAAGAGACGGAGAAAGCTGAGGACGAGAGATGTTAACGGCAACCAAGGCCAAGATTGCGCCCGGCAAGTTGTTCATTGGCGGTGAGTGGCGCGACGCGAGCGGCGGGAAGACATTCGAGACGATCAACCCCGCAACGGGTGAGGTGTTGACGCAGGTTGCGGAGGCGAATGCCTCGGATGTCGACGCGGCAATTCAAGCTGCGCGTCGAGCATTCGATCCGAATGGTGCGTGGCGGAAGATGTCGGCCAGTGATCGGGGAAAGGTGCTTTGGCGAATCGCTGATTTGCTCGAGGAGAACATCGAAGAGATCGGCGAACTTGAGACCCTCGATAACGGCAAGCCCATCTTTGAATCCCGCTATGTTGATTTACCGATGGTGGTGGACGTCTTCCGCTACTACGCCGGGTGGGCGACAAAGATTCACGGAGAGACGGTAAACACGCTCGAAAACGCCTTCACGTACACCCTGCGTGAACCCGTGGGGGTGGTGGGCGCCATCGTGGCCTGGAATTTCCCTTTGCTGCTGGCGAGTTGGAAATTGGGTCCGGCGCTGGCTTGCGGCAACACAGTCGTGCTGAAGCCGGCAGAGCAGACACCCCTGACAGCGCTGCGCTTTGCCGAGATCGCGAAGCAGGCCGGCTTGCCTGACGGCGTTCTCAACGTGGTGACGGGAGGCCCGGAAACGGGCATTGCGCTGGTGAAGCACGAGGGGGTGGACAAACTGGCGTTCACCGGATCTACCGCGGTCGGGAAAGAGATCATGCGGAGCGCGGCGGACACGTTGAAACGCCTGACGCTGGAGCTGGGCGGGAAATCCCCGAATATCGTCTTTGCGGATTCCGATCTGGATGGAGCCGTGAAAGGAGCCATCAATGGAATCTTCTACGGCAAGGGAGAGGTTTGCTGTGCGGGTTCGCGCCTGTTTGTTGAAAACAAAGTGAAAGACGAGTTCATGGACAAGCTGGTGCAGCGTACGAAGAAGCTGCAACCCGGCGATCCGCTCGATCCCAAGACCCGGTTGGGGGCGATTGTCAGCGAGCAGCAGATGAAGACCGTGCTCGGGTACATAGAGTCCGGTAAGCAGGAAGGGGCGGAGTTGGTGGCCGGCGGCAATCGGGTGACTATCGGGAACGGCAACGGCTATTTCCTGGAGCCGACGGTCTTTGGTGGCGCCACGAACGACATGAAGATTGCGCAGGAAGAGATTTTCGGTCCAGTGCTCGCCACGCTGACCTTTGATGACGTGGACGAAGTGGCGGCGCTGGCGAACAAGAGCAATTACGGACTGGCCGCTGCGGTGTGGACGAAAGACATAAGAAAGGCGCATGCCCTATCGCGCAGGTTGAATGCGGGCACGGTCTGGATCAATACGTACGGCCTGATGAATGCTGCGTTGCCTTTTGGGGGCTACAAGCAATCAGGCTTCGGGCGAGAACTGGGCATGCACGCCATCGAGCACTACACGGAGTTGAAGACCGTGTGGATGAATCTGTAGATCGGATTATTTAGCCATCGGGTCATCGCGCCATTAAACCCGGGTGCTCTGAGAACAGGAACACACGAGTTCATGAATTGGGGTGAGGAATCATGCCGTCGATGTTGAAAATCGGCACGTTTGGTGACTGGGTTGATCTGTTCGAGAACTGGCGCAAGGAGATCGGAGTTGATCGCGACCAGATCAAAGACTTCAAGTTCGAAACACTGTTTGGTGCCATCGAGACCGAGGAGATAGGGTTCGGCCATTACAAAGGGCGGAGAAAGTGGGAGAACGTGCGCCAGATCCCAACGCAACAGATCCGTGATGCGTTGCTGAACATGATTGTGTACCAGGGCGACACGGAGTTTGCCAGCGTCGAGCAGCAGCGGCACCTTTTTGAGAGTGCACCGACCGACTGGGACCGCAAGGCTCTTACGCGTGTGATGATCGAAGAAATGCGTCACGGATGGCAGATGTGCGCGTTGCTAATCGATCATTTCGGGCACTCCGGGAAAGTTGAAGCTCAGAAGATGCTGGAGCGCCGTGCGTTCGAGAACAAGCGTTTGCTCGGCGCATTCAATGTCGATGTAGACAACTGGATGGACTTCTTCACGTACACCGACTTTGTGGATCGTGACGGCAAATTTCAACTGCAGATGTTGAAGTACTCAAGCTTCGCGCCGCTCGGACGATCGATGTCGTACATGTTGCGGGAAGAAGCGTTCCATATGGGCACGGGAAACGACGGGCTTTCGCGCGTGGTGAAGGCGGGAGTAATCCCGGCATGGCTCATTCAGAAATATCTGAACAAGTGGATTTCGGAGTCTTTTGACCTCTTCGGCACGGACCACTCATCGTCGGCACACTGGGCATATGTATGGGGCGTGAAAGGGCGCTACGACGAGCCGAAAAATCAGACTGCGCCAGACCTCGACGATCTGAACGACTACAACCGCAAGCTGTATCGTGACGAAGTTGATGGCCTGGTGCAAAGGTTGAACAATTGCCTGCAACCTGGAGAGCCGAAGCTATACACACCGGACATCAAGTTCAACCGATCAATAGGCCGATGGGCAAACCAGATGTTCCACCCGCAAACCGGTCAGCCGATGGAAGAGAAGGAATACGCCGCACGAAGAGACGAGTTCCTGCCAACGGCAGAAGATAAGAAACTGCTGTTGGACATCATCTCGACCGAGAAGAAGTGGATACTGCCGAAGATAGGCGCACGCGATCCGTTCGAGACAATCGCGGAGCCTAGGAGAAGCGCGATCAATATCGCTATCGCTGCATAACCGAGGCCAGGTGATGCGTGCCTGACCTTCGAAATGTGCTAGCGTCAGCAACGACATGATTACTCAAATACAGCCAACGTTTTCGAAGATCAGGCTTCAGGTTGAAGCGCCGATTGCGCGAATCGTTCTCGAGAATCCACCGGTTAATGTGATCGACCTGAGGATGATGGACGAACTGCTTGGGGCGATGCAGCACGTGCAGGAACGTCCGGATATTTCGGCTGTCGTGTTCAGCGGAGCCGGCGTGGATTTTTCCGCGGGAGTGGACATCAAGGCCCATACGCCCGACCTGGTGCGCGGCATGCTTGAGAAGCTCCACTCGGTAATTCGCGCTGTGGCCAGCAGTGAGAAGGTGACCATAGCGGCGGTGCACGGGAATTGCCTTGGCGGGGGCGCAGAGCTCGCTCTGGTGTGCGACATGGTGTTCTGCACTGAGAATGCGCGGTTTCAGTTCCCGGAGATCCAACTGGCGTGCTTTCCACCTGTCGCAGCCGTGGCACTTGCAGCCGTGGTGGGCCAGAAGCGCGCGGCTGAGATGATTCTGACGGGAAATGTTGTGCACGGCGATGAAGCGCTACATATCGGCCTCGTTAACGATGCCGTCGCAGATGACAACGAACTCTTCGAAGTGCTTCAGGATGTGGCGGAGCGGTTGGCGTCGTTAAGCCCCGCTGCTTTGAGAGTTGCGAAGAAGGCGCTCTATGCCTGGGACTCCATGCACTTTGACAAGGGCTTGCAGAAATCGGAAGCGATCTACTTGAACGACCTGGTCAAGACTGAAGACGCTCGCGAAGGCATACAGGCGTGGATCGAAAGGCGCGCGCCGGTGTGGAAGGGTAGATGACGCTCGGCAAAGACATTGAGTTTGAGATTTCAGCGCGAGACGTGAAGGCGAGTTTGGATAATGGCCAGCGCGTCACGCTGGTCGACGTCCGGGAGCCCTGGGAGTATGCGACGGCGCGGATTGAGAATAGCAAACATATTCCGATGAACGACATTCCAGCTCGCGCCGGGACAGAACTCGCGCCGAATGATCATATTGTGGTGATCTGCCATCATGGAGTTCGCTCGGCGCGCGTGACGGCGTGGCTCCGGGAACACGGGTTTGAAAGAGCGCAGTCAATGCGTGGCGGAATCGACCTGTGGTCGCGAACCATCGATCCGCAGGTTCCGCTCTATTAAGGTCGAAGAATGAAGAAGAATCTTTTGGAGCTGCGCGTGAATGGCCGATCGCACGAGATTGCGGCGGAACCGAACGCACTTCTCATCGATGTATTGCGGCGCGACCTTGGGATGACAGGCACGAAGCGCGGTTGCGACGATTCGTCTTGCGGAGCATGCACGGTGCAGATCGATGGCGTCCCGATGTTGGCGTGTACGTTGCTGGCCGCAAGCTGCGAAGGTGCGGAGATCACTACCGTTGAAGGCATTGCGGAACATGGTTCCCTGGCAGCGATCCAGAAGGCCTACGGTGATTGGGGCGGGGCGCAATGCGGTTACTGCACTCCGGGGTTCATGATGACTGTAAGCGCGTTGCTGGCAAACAATCCGGACCCAACCGAGGACGAGATACGCCACTCGCTCAGCGGCAACCTATGTCGCTGCACGGGCTACGAGCAGATGTATCAGGCCATCAAAGCGGCGATTGAAGCCGAGAAGAAAGGCATGGCGGCGGCAGGAAGGTAGTCGCACAAGGCTCCGCTAGCATCGTGAAGGTGAAGATGAGCGAGTTTTCGGTAATCGGGAAGCCGATAGCAATGGTCGACGCGGCCGGAAAAACTACCGGCGGGGGCAAGTACGCGGACGACCTCTCCCTCCCCGGCATGTGGTATGGCAAGATACTGCATTCCCCATATCCGCATGCCAGAATCAGGCGCATCAATGCCACCCGGGCGCTGGCGCTGGATGGCGTTGTTGCGGTGGTGACTGGTAAGGACGCACCGGTGAGCTATGGCATACTCCCGATCGGCCACGATGAGCACGCACTTGCTGTGGACAAGGTTCGTTACGTAGGTGATAACGTCGCTTGTGTCGCGGCGGTGTCAGAGGCGGTCGCCGATCGCGCGCTGGAATTGATCGATGTCGATTACGAACTGCTGCCCGCCTGGTTCGATCCCGAGCAGTCGATGCAGGCGCAAGCCGAGTTCATACACGAACAGCGTCCCAACAACATCGAGAAGGAGTATCACCACGCGTTTGGGGATCCGGACAAAGGCTTCGCTGAGGCGGAGTACGTGGCCGAAGCGCGTTACATAGCTAACGAGGTCACTCACGCAGCGATGGAGCCGCATTCCACGCTGGCGGCCTTCGACCTCGATCCGCACACCGGCAAAGTGGGACGACTGACGGTGTGGTCCTCAACACAGGTGCCTTACTACCTTCAGCACAAACTCTCGCTCGTGCTGGAGATGCCAATGTCGCAAATACGCGTGATCAAGCCCCTGGTGGGCGGCGGTTTCGGCGGGAAAAGCGAGATCATTCCGCTGGAGATCATCGCGGCGGTGGCGGCACGCGCGGCGAAAGCTCCCGTAAAGATCACCTACACGCGTGAGGAAGTGTTTTGGGCTCATCGCGGACGTCCGCGAACCATCATCGATTTAAAAACCGGCGTGAAGCGCGATGGACGCATTACGGCCGTGCGTGCGCGAGTAGTGCAGGACGGTGGAGCCTATTGTTCGTACGGCCCAGTCACGATTCTGTACTCGGGGGCTCTGCTCGGTGCGCTCTACGACATTCCGAATGTGCAGTACGACGGCTACCGGGTGCTGACCAATAAGCCTGCATGCGGTGCGATGCGCGGCCACGGCACAGTCAACGTGCGGTTCGCATTTGAATCGCAGATGGACGAGATTGCTGCGGAACTAAAGATCGACGCTGCCGAGATACGTCGGGTGAATTTGCTGAAACCGCCCTGCATCACGGTAAACGGGCTTCGCGTGCTCAGCTACGGACTGCCGGAATGCATCGAGAGGGTCGTTGAGAGGTCAGGCTGGGCAGAGAAGAACGGGCGTATCCGACGGTCGTCCGCCGGAGACAGCGCCGCGACGGACGAACGTCGCACGAGCTTACGTCGCGGACTGGGGCTGGCATGCAGTCACTACGTGAGCGGTGCGGCGAACTCGATTATCCGGTCGGACATGCCGCATTCGACTGTGAACATTAAGGTTGACCGAGATGGTGGCGTGATCGTCTACACCGGTGCGGCGGAGATCGGACAGGGTTCCGACACGATGACCGCGCAGGTCGTCGCCGAGGTGCTGGGGTGCGCGTTGTCGCGGATAAAAGTCGTGGCAGCGGATACTGACCTCACTCCAATCGATCTAGGGTCTTATTCAAGCCGGGTAACGATGATGGCCGGCAACGCGGCACTCCGGGCGGCCGAGGCGGTCAAAAAACTCGTCGTACAAGCCGCCGCGAAAAGATTGCAGTGCTCACCAGAGGACGTCGTGATGCGAGATGACGTGGTGAGTAAGCGGGCGGGAGATACTCTCAGCGATCCGTTGGAGTCTGCAGCGCAGATACTCGAGACAAGAGATGCACCGCGCGGCGCGGTTGAAACTGTCGCGCGCGGGCGCGTCGAAGGGCAGATCCTGCGCGGGTCCGTGCTACAGAAGAGAAAAGAGGATGGGCCGAAAGATCGCATGAGTTTCGAAGAAGCGGTGGTTGCGGCGATCGACATTTCGGGGGCGCTGACGGGAACGGGATCGTACTCGCCGCCACAGGATGCACGCGGCGGCAACTTCAAAGGCGGTGGCGTCGGACCGTCGCCAGCATATTCGTACTCCGCGCAGGTGGCTGAAGTCAGCGTCGACGAAGATACCGGCGAGGTGACGGTACACAAAGTGTGGGCCGCACACGATTGCGGTCGCGCGCTGAACCCGGTAGCAGTGGAAGGCCAAGTGATCGGTTCGGTGTGGATGGGCTTGGGGCAGGCACTCCAGGAAGAGATGGTTTGGAAAGACGGTCTCCTGATCAATCCCGGGCTGCTCGGCTATCTCAGCCCGACTTCGAGCGAATCGCCTGAGATCGAGGCCATCATCGTGGAGAGCATTGATCCGGAAGGGCCATTCGGAGCCAAAGAGGCTGGCGAGGGGTCACTGGCAGCAACGATTCCCGCCATTTCCAACGCCATCTACGACGCGGTTGGTGTACGGCTGCGGGAGGCTCCATTCACGCCCGAACGCGTGCTGGCTGCCTTAAAAGGGAAGCGGATCGCTGAATCGGGCAAAGCTGTCCCCACGAACACTGGCATCACGCAGCCCGGAGGAGTCGACCCGACACGTCCGGCATATTTGCGTGAGCACGGTGGAGCACTGTGGTTCAAGGGCAGAGGACCGTCGCGTCATCCTTTGGACCCCGCACGAATACAGCCCGTTGCCGCAGAGACCGGAGGTGGCGATTGAGCCTCCCCGAGTTCAAACTGCTTCGGCCTCGTACAGTCGAAGAAGCTGTCGCGTTATTGGGCAAGCACATCCCAAATGTGCAAGTGATTGCCGGCGGCACCGACCTGATCCCGTCCATGCGGCAGCAGCTGTTCGCCCCAGAGTACGTGCTGGACATCCGCGGCATACAGGAACTGCGAGGAATTTGCGCGCGCGACGGAGAGGGTCTTGAGATCGGTGCACTGACGTCTCTGACAACGGTCGAAAACTCAGAGTTCATTCGACGGCACTATCCGGTGTTGCACGAAGCGGTCGCGACTGTTGCGTCGCCTCTTCTCCGAAACATGGGAACGATCGGCGGGAACATCTGCTTGGATACTCGGTGCGTCTGGTACAACCAGTCGCTCACGTGGCGAAAGTCGTGCGGGTTTTGCATCAAGAAAGATGGAGATTTGTGCCACGTAGCTCCTGGCGGGAAGCGATGCTGGGCGGTGTTCTCCGGCGATACGCCACCTGCTCTGTTGTGTCTGGATGCTGAGGTCGAGATTGCGAACGCGTACGGATTCAAGCGTGTACCATTGCGTGACCTCTACACGGGCGAGGGCGATGCTCGCATCAAGTTGGGAAAAGACGAGTTGCTCACGCGCGTCTTGCTTCCGGAGTCGCGTGCCGGATGGCGCGGCGTGTATCGCAAACTGCGCATACGAGGCAGCATCGACTATCCGCTGGCGGGAGTGGCCGTTGCGATTAAAATTGCGAACGGGGCTGGTAGCGCAGTTCAGGATGCACGGGTCGCAATTACGGCTGTTAACCCCGCGCCGATGCTGGTTGCGGGAGCGGATCGTGCCCTGGTCGGGCATAGCGTCAACGAGCAGGTTGCTACCGTCGTCGGTGAGTTGGCGGCGAAAACGGCGAAGCCCCTCACAACTTCAGCCCTGACGCCGGAGTACCGGCGCGAGATGGTGCGGGTTTTCGCGAAGCGCGCGGTGCTCGCCGCGGCGGGATCGGGCGAAAGCAAGAACTGAATGGTCACTGATTGCCATATACACATTCAGCCAATCGAGATGTTCAAGCCGGCTGCGCTTGAACTCATGAAAAGGAAGCGGCCGGAATTCCAGCGCATTGTTGAATACTCGCAGTCTCCGAAGGCTTTTCTGAAACACCTTGACGAGTCGGGCGTCGACCGCGCCGTGCTGATTAATTACGTCGCTCCGGATGTCATTGGATTCACCGCGGCGGTCAACGAATGGGTCGCGAACTACGTCAAAGCAGATCCGCAAAGGTTGATCGCGTGCGGGAGCTTGCATCCGCGTCAATCACACGATGTCGTCCGAGACATGGAGCAGATCGTTAGACTCGGCATCCGGCTTATTAAGATTCATCCGCCTCATCAATTGCTTTATCCGAATGATTACCTGAATGGCGTTCATCAGCTTGAGGTCATATATCGCATCGCTGAGGCGAACGGAATCCCGGTGATGTTCCATACCGGGACGTCCATCTTTCCGGGAGCGCGGAACAAGTTTGGAGATCCCATCTTCATCGATGATGTGGCGATTGACTTTCCGAATCTAAAGATTCTGCTGGCGCATGGAGGAAGGCCGCTGTGGATGGATACGGCGTTCTTTCTTATTCGGCGGCACCGAAACGTTTATCTGGACATCAGCGGAATACCGCCCAAAACATTGCTGGAGTATTTTCCTCGCCTGGCGAAAATCGCGGAGAAGACCCTGTTCGGAACGGACTGGCCGGGACCCGGCGTTCCGGACATCGGTAAAAACCTGCGGGAGTTCAGCGCCCTGCCCTTACCTGATGACGCGAAGACCGCGATTTTGAGCAAAACGGCTCTCAGCCTCTGGCCTGCTTAGCGCTCGAAGGAGTCGCCGCTATCGAGTGGCTTCGTAAATGTTTGTCCGCCGATCAGTTGCTATGTTTAAAATCCACGTGTGACGTTCACGCTGCGCGAATTTCGGCAGGAAGATTTCACCCGCCTCTGGGAAATCGACCAGGAGTGTTTTCCACCGGGGATTGCCTACTCGCGGCTTGAATTGCTGCACTATATACGACGACCTGGGGCGTTCACGCTCATTGCGGAGGCAGGCGGAGAGGTCGCGGGCTTCACGGTAGCGGAGCAAACCCATCACCGGGGCCACGTAATTACGCTTGATGTGCGCAAGCAATTCCGGCGGAACGGCGTAGCATCGCGGCTGATGGATGCGGCGGAGAAGCGTTTTTTGGCGATGGGGTGCAAAGTGTCGCTGCTTGAGACGGCAGTGAACAACTTGGGAGCTATTGCTTTCTACAAGCGACGAGGCTATGCGGTGCTGAAGACAATTCCACGCTACTACGAGCGCAATACGGATGCGCTATTGATGGGCAAGAAGTTGGTGGACGCAATTCGCGAGCAGGGTGCACGAAAGTTGTAAGTTTCCCCAAATCGACAGGCATGAGGATTCGCTGTGGACAGATTATATGAGCTGTTTCAGCCGTTCGGAGCCGGCATGACGGCGTCGGTGATCTCCCAGATGATCCTGCGCCTGGTTGTGGCTTCTCTCCTTGGTGGCATCATCGGGTTGGAGCGCGAGATTAAGCGCAAGCCGGCTGGATTGCGGACTAACCTGTTCATCTGTTTTGGATCAGCGTTTTTTACGATCCTGTCGGACGCGTTCGCGGAGAAGTGGGGCGGAGATCACACGCGAATAGCAGCTCAGATCATCCCGGGAATCGGCTTCATTGGCGCAGGATCTATCCTGCACTCGCGAGGTTCGATCACGGGTGTGACGACCGCCGCGACGATCTTCGTGGTTGCGTCTATTGGCATGGCGGTCGGCGGGGGATTGTTTCTGCCGGCGATCTTTGCGACCGTGGTGATCGTGCTGTCATTGATGTCGCTGGGGTGGATCGAGGGGCGGTTCAACTTGAAAGCTGTGAGCATGGCGTATGAAGTGCTTGGCCATGACGCCGAGGCGGCTGTTGCGGCGGTGAACGAGACTCTGCGGGAGCAGCAGCAGGCCATGAAAACCGTGCAGATTGCTCGATCTGAGCACGGGTTCCGGCTTGTCTTTACCGTTGAAGCTCCTCAGAAAATGCAGGATGAGATCTGCAGGCGTTTGCGGCAGTACTCTGACCTGAGACGGGTTGAGTGTTTGGGCTCCACCACGGACAGAGATTAAAGAAGAGGATCAGTATTCATGGCTGTCGTCCCATTCATAAAAGCAAGCGCGTGCGGTAACGATTTTCTGCTGGTGAACCTCTCAGATGTGGCTTCACGGGGGTTGGAACTGCCTGATTTAGCACGGCGTATGTGCGACCGCCACGACGGTGTTGGTGCAGACGGAGTCGAATTCCTTCTTCCCGACGAGACGGCTGACGCAGATGCGAGAGCGGATATCAGGGCTAAGCTCATTAACGCCGACGGGTCTTTTGCAGAGGTCTCCGGAAACGGCACGCGTTGTGTAGCGGCATATGTCGTAGGAGAAACAGGGAAACAGGTTGTTTCAGTGCGCACTGACGCCGGCGTGAAGACATGCACCCTTATCAAGAGGGACGGGAACAGCTTCGAGTTTGAAGCGGCGATGGGTGAACCGGAGGTCGGCGAACAGTTCTCGTTGAAGATAAGCTCAGGAGAAGTGCAGGGAACACCCGTTTCTATGGGCAATCCGCACTATGTCATTTTCGTTCGAAAGTTCGCCTCGGGGTGGCAGGCGGAAGGCGCGGAGATCAGCACGCACGCTAAATTCGAGCAGGGCACTAATGTGGAGTACGTGCACGTGCGCGACGCCAGCAACATCGCGGTTCGTTTCTACGAGCGCGGAGCCGGAGAAACGAAGTCCTCGGGTACGGGATCTTGCGCAGCGGCTGTGGCTTCAATCAACGCCGGAAAGGTCAACTCGCCTGTGACGATTCACACTCTGGGTGGTGAACAGACGGTTCGACTGGACGGCCAGGTATTTCTTCGCGGACCGGCGCACCTTGTCTGCCGAGGCGAGTTTTTCATTTAAGATGGCTGTTCGCGGCTCCGGCGTGCGTGAGCCAGGGCTGCGTATCACGCACGACAGAATGTGTGTCGCAGGCCTAAGAAATTCATGGCTCAATCCCTCATCAATCTTGAAAATGACGCAAAGCATCCGCGAATCAAACCAACCGCGCTGGGCGAGGGTGACAACGTTGGCATCATTGCGCCGGCAGGCCCGATTGAACGGGAGTTGCTGGATGCAGGATGCGCTGTGCTACGAACGTTTGGATACCATCCCGTGTACCTCGATTCCATTCTCGAGCGGGATGGCTACTTCGCGGGAAGCGTAAAGCGGCGCGTCGATGAGTTTCACGAGATGTTCCGGCGCGACGACGTGCGGGCCATCATCTGCGCACGCGGCGGGTATGGGTGCAACTACCTGCTGCCGGAGATCGATCTCGACGTAGTTCGCAATAACCCGAAGATGCTGGTCGGGTACAGCGATGTGACCTCGTTGCTGACTTACATCAGTGATGCTACCGGGCTGACTACGATGCATGGTCCGATGGTGACCAAGGATTTTGCAAGGGAAGGCGGCGTTGACGAGGCATCGTGGCGCGCTGCTGTTTCCGGGTGGGTCACGCAATTGGAGTTCCCGGAAGGATCGGAAGTCGTGCCGCTTGCACGTGGGTTCGCTCAGGGCAGACTTTACGGAGGCTGTATTTCGATGCTTGCCGCGTCACTGGGCACGCCGTACGAAATCCAGACGGACGGCACGATTCTGTTCATCGAAGATGTCGCCGCTCATCCGTACCAGGTCGATCGCATGCTGACGCAGTTGAAACTTGCCGGAAAGCTGGACGGCGTCCGGGGCATTGTATTCGGAGTGATGAAGGAGTGCGACGCGACTCCAGGCAATGGTTATTCGCTGCAAGAGATTGTTGCAAGAATTGTGGGTGACCTCACTGTTCCGGTCGCTTACGGGTTGCGTTCAGGGCATGTGGACGGCGGAAACATGACGCTGCCGATAGGAGTACAGGCGGTCCTACAGGTGCAGGAAGATGTGCGGCTGGGTTGGGAGCCAGGAGTGGTCGCGGACGCCAGTGCCAAACAACAGGAAGACTGGAAGAAGTCGGTGAAATGAATAGAAGCAAGCACATCCATTTGATCGGGGTTTGTGGGACGGCCATGGCGTCGCTCGCGGGCATGTTGAAGCAGCGCGGTTTTCACGTGACAGGCTCAGATGCCGCCGCGTATCCGCCGATGTCAGACTTCCTGGCGTCTTTGGGCGTAGAGATTCGACAGCCATATTCCGAGTACAACCTGAATGATCGGCCGGACTTGGTTGTGGTCGGAAACGCGATCTCACGAGGAAATCCGGAACTGGAGCGTGTGCTCGACGATCGCATCGCCTTTCGATCCATGCCGCAGGTGCTCTTTGAGGAGTTTCTGACCGGGCACGAGCCAATCGCTGTGGCCGGCACGCATGGGAAGACGACCACAACGTCGATGCTGAGTTGGATTTTTCATGTCGCAGGGAAATCGCCATCGTTCCTGATTGGCGGGGTAGCCGAGAACTTCGGTTCGAGTTTCGGGCTAGGGGAAGGTCAGCAGTTCATTCTTGAGGCGGACGAGTACGACACGGCGTTCTTCGATAAAGGTCCCAAGTTCCTGCACTACTTTCCAGATGCGGTGATTCTTACATCGGTTGAGTTTGACCATGCCGATATCTATCGCGACTTGGAGGCCGTGAAGACCGCTTTCCGCCGGATGGTTAACCTTGTTCCTCGGCGCGGGGTGATCGTCGCACACGACAATCCCGGCAACGTCAGCGACGTCTTGAAAAAGGCTTTGTGTCGCGTGGAGCGCTACGGCTTCACGGCGCAAGCCGATTGGCAAGCTGTCGACGTCCGATTTGAGCCCGAACAGACGACGTGGTCCGTGCTGAGAAGTGGAGAACTCTGGGGAAAATTTGGGTTCTCTCTTGCGGGCGACTTCAACGTGCTCAACGCGACCGCTGCCGCCGCGCTCGCCTCTCACTTCGGCATTGAACCGCCGGCGATTGCGAAGGCGTTGAGGACCTTCAAGAGCGTGAAGCGCCGACAAGAGATAAAAGCGGAGATCGACGGCATCACCATCATCGATGACTTTGCTCACCACCCGACTGCAATAGCCGAGACGTTGAAAGCTTTGCGTACGCGGTATGACGGAAGGCGCTTATGGGCCATCCTGGAACCGCGGTCGAACACGCTGCGGCGAAGCGTCTTCCAGGAGGAGTTGGCTGAGAGTCTTGCCATCGCCGACTCCATCGTGCTCGCGAGCGTGTTTCATAAGACGACAGACGCCATCCCCGAGAACGAGCGTTTGGATACATCGGCCGTCGTTCAGGCATTGAGGCACATGGGACGGCCTGCGGCACAGATCGCCGATGCGGATGGGATTGTCGCCAAAGTTGTTCCGGAGCTGAAACCCGGCGACGTCGTGGCCATCCTTTCCAACGGCGGTTTCGGAGGCATTTACGAAAAGCTGCCGCAGAAGTTGAAAGAACTGCGCGGGGTGACGGCATAAGTGGGCCGCGTACCGAAGCTGGTCCTGATCATCGCGATTTGGCTCTCGTGCGCGGCAGCGCAAGAGCACCAGCCCATTTCAGCGGCCCAGCAGTCGGTCGGCACCCAAGCCGAAACTTTGGTACTTACGTACACGGTGACCCTGGCGGATGCGGCTCGCAACCATGTTCACGTGAAGCTGTCGCCGATTGGGCCGGACGGTGTCGTGCAGTTGCCAGTCTGGAACGCGCTTTACCAAGTTCGCGACTTCGCGCAATTCGTGCAGTCAGTCCGCGCTACTGACCGCCACGGCCGGCCAGTGGCGGTTCGCAAAATCGACAAGACAACATGGAGTGCGCCCGGTGCCAACGCAATTGAGTACGACATCGTACTGAACACACCCGGTGCTTACAGTGCTCAGATCAACCGGGAGCATGCGTTCCTAAATCTGGCCCAAGTGTTGATGTATGTTCCCGGACCGGGACGGGAGTGGCCCATCGCGCTGTCGTTTGAGGCCGTGCCCAGCGACTGGCAGATCGCAACCGTGCTGAAGCGCAGTCCTGGAAATCCCAAAGAATTCAACGCCCCTAAGTATGACGCCCTGGTGGATGCACCGGTCGAGATAGGCAGGTTCCGCGAAATCGCCTTCGAGGACGGCGGAGCAAAGTATCGCATCGTCATCGACGCGCTAGACGGCGATTACGACGCCAAGAAAGTTCGTGAGAATGTGCGCAAGATCGTGCGCGCAGGTGTTGACTGGATGGGCGACCGGCCGTGTGCCGAGTACCTGTTCATCTACCATTTTCCGCGCGAGTACGGCGGGGGCGGAATGGAGCACGCGTGCTCCACAGCTATCGATGTTCCGGCCGGTCGAATGTCCGGCACGATGAGTAGCTTCAACAGCGTGACCGCACACGAGTTCTTTCACCTGTGGAACGTGAAGCGGATACGGCCGCAGTCGCTGGAGCCTGTGGATTACACGCGCGAGCAATACACGCGGGCGCTTTGGTTCAGTGAAGGTGTTACAAGCACAGTTGACGGATACATTCTGCTGCGGGCTGGGCTGATCGACGAATCGGGATACCTGAAGCGGCTTGCCGCTGAGATCGGGATGCTCCAAAGTCGGCCTGCACACCTGACGCAGTCGGCAGAAGAGTCGAGCCTGGATACTTGGTTTGACAAGTACCCGTTCTACCGGCGCCCCGAACGAAGCATCTCGTACTACAACAAGGGCGAAGTGCTCGGAGCGATGCTGGACCTGGCAATAAGGGAATCGACGGGCGGGACGAAGTCGCTGCGTGATGTGTTCCATTGGATGAACGAGAACTATGCGCGACGAGGGCGTTTCTTCGATGATTCTGAAGGCGTTCTCCGCGCTGTTGAAGCCGTGACCGGCAAAGAATTCGATTGGTTCTTCCGTGCGTACGTGGCCGGTACGGATGACATTCCTTTTGACAGGTTCCTTAACACGGCCGGGCTGCGCTTGGGCACAAATCGACGGACTGTTGCCGACGCTGGGTTCGCCACGTCGCGCAACTTCGATGGTCCACCGCTGGTGACCGATGTTTACGGAGATGATGCTGCCGCTGCTGGATTGCGAGTCGGGGACGCAATAGTGGCCGTTAACGGCAAGCGAAACGTTAATGTCGGGGATGAGATGGCGTCTGGGTCTGCCGGCCAGATCCTGCGCTTGACCGTGCGTAACCAAAGGACCTCCAGGGAACAAGACACTTCAATCAGGGTAGGTAGCAGGGAAGCGGTCGAGTTCTACATTGCTGAGCTTGAGCAATCGACGCCGGAGCAGAAGAGGCGACGGGCGGAATGGTTGACAGGCCCCAGGCAGCAAGCATCTGTGATTCGTGAAAAACAGCGGATTTCTGTGGCAGGGAGGACCGCTGGAGCGGCTCGTACGGAGGCTTCGACGCCTTGATCCGAAGCCTGTTCACGCTGATGTTCTGGGCTGTTGCCACGCCATTAGCGGCCTTGGTGATGTTCCCATGGACGCTGCTCACGCGGGACATCATGCCGCTCTATCGCGTGGGTACCTGGATCGCGTGGACGGGAGTGAGGATAGCGGGAGTGCGCGTTGAGGTGGTCGGTCGGGCAAGGCTAGACGCGCAACGCTCGTATCTGTACATGTCCAATCACACCTCGAATCTCGACCCGCCTCTGCTAATACCGCTCATCCCGAAACGAACTTCAGTTCTTGTTAAGAAGGAACTGTTCCGCATACCTGTGTTTGGACAGGCGATGCGCATCGGTTCCCTTGTTCCGGTGGATCGCTCGAACCGCGAACGGGCCATCGAGAGCCTGCGGCAGGCTCATAGCGTGCTGAAGTCGGGTATCAGCATGACCATCTTTGTCGAGGGCACAAGGTCGCGTGATGGACGATTGCTGCCCTTCAAGAAAGGTCCGTTCTACCTGGCAATGGACACTGGCGTGCCCATCGTACCCGTGACCATCGCTGGAACTTACGATCTGCTGCCTAAAGGCCGCATCTTCGCTCGTCCGGGAACAGTGCGCGTCGTATTCCACGAGCCAGTCGATCCTGCATGGTTTGGCGACGACCGAGATGCACTTGTCGCAACAGTCCGGAACGCAATCGCGAGCGCACTGCCCAGAGAAAAACAGTAGTGGAGCACACCGGACAGAGACTCAAACTACGGAACAGACTCAAACTAAGTAGTCGGATGCGAGCAGTGCATTATGATGGAAGTGTCGTCAATCTAAGCGAGTCTGAGTCCCATTGAGAGCATTCATCACAGGTTCTGGCGCGTTCCTTCCGGAGCGGATCGTCCCCAACGAGGAGATCGCGCACAAGCTCGGCCTCACGCCTGAGCAAATCTTCGAGTCATCGGGAATTCGCCGGCGTCGCTGGGCGGCACCGGGGACAAAGGCGAGCACCCTCGCGTGTACTGCCCTTCGCTGTGCGATTGCGAATGCCAACCTTCTTCCAGAACAGATGGACTTTCTTCTGCTCGGAACTATGACGCCTGACCGGTTCATTCCAGGCACGGCGCCTGCAGTGCAGAAGCAACTCGAAATTCCGCCTCTGCCGTGCCTGGACATACACGCCACCTGCTGCAACGCGATCTACGGCCTGCAACTTGCGCGTTCGATGGTTGTGGCTGGCACGGCCAAGAACGTGGCGGTGTGCTTTGCCGATGTTCAGTCGGCGTGGCTCGACATTTCGGCGGAGGCAGGCACCACCTCTATGCTTTTCGGGGATGGCGGCTCGGCATTCATAGTGTCGGGACATGAGCACAAAGGGTCGTTGCAGGTGCTCGACGTGCTGCTACGAACGGATGGCACATTCGTCGACGACCTGGGCATACGGTGCCCGGGGACAGAATTTGGTAATCGGTTGAACGAGAACTACGCTCAGCGCGCGGATTTTCTGCCACGAATGAATGGACAGAGGGTGCTCATGCGGGCTTCTCGCAACATGGCTGCGGTTTGTCGCACGCTGTTGCAGCAGCACGAACTGACGGCTCAGGAGATTGCTTGGATCGTCCCGCACCAGGCGAACTTCAACGTCATGCGGCAACTCATGCGCGCGCTCGGCCTTTCGCGCCACATGGAAAGATTGGTCTCAGTCATCGAGGATTACGGGAACACATCATCGGCGTCGATGGGCATAGCGCTGGACGCTTTGCGCAGATCGGGACGCGTCAGGCGTGGAGATTATGTGCTGATGCCGGCATTTGGTGCGGGGTTCACCTGGGGCGCGGCGCTATGCAGGGCGGTGTGAAGTTTCGCGAATTCCGTCGTATAAGGTACTGTGTTACTGGTGTTGGTCGCCCTTCTATTTATCTACTTGACGCCTTTGCGCTCAATCAGGCGCGCCGTTAACATCACGCCATCGCGGTTGTCATGGAGCTTGATCGGGAACACTAAAACGTTCCACGTCCAGTGGCGGCTCTTGACAGGAAGATGCGGTACGCCGAGGAACCCGCGATCTATGTAGGTTTCGCGCGTGTCGGCGACAGTCGAAACGATGTCACGCCAGTCTTCGCCCAATTCAGGGAATTCCTCAAAGAGATTTTTACCTGCGAAGTATTGGCGCTTGTGGCCAATGAGGGCTGCGAAATATTCGTTCACGTATTGCCACGTGCCCTCGCGGTCCATGATCTCCAGCACGATGTCATCCCCCATGCTGGTGCTGATGCGCTGGTAATAAAAGTCCTGCGCATCGACCACTACTGGCTTGCCACGGCGTTTGGCTTCGAAGTTGCGTAACGCGTTCACCAGATCATCTACGGAACTATGGCCCTTCAGCAGGTGCATGTCCGCAATGCCGCCAAAACGACGTTCCAGTGTGGCGGAGAGGATGATGATAGGCACCTGCGGCCGCTTTCTCCGCAGGACTTCGGCGACTTCAGTTCCGAATTTCCCGGCACCGAGGTGATAGTCGAGAACGGCGATATCGATTTCGTCAAGGTGCCGCTCGGCTTGCTCCACTGACTCTGACGTCACGACTTCATACCCCTTCTGCCGGAGTATCGTCGCGCGAAGGAGAAGGTTCTCGGGAAGGTCGTCCAGCAGAAGCACGCGTATAGGCTTCGCCTCGCCACCGCCCATGGAAAGCACTTTTGCGCCACCAGTATGTGTCTTTTCGTCCATTCCTATCTGCCCGACGAACATCGCACTCAGATGGGGAGGCGAGGCTTACTCTCGTTCTGATGCGACGTTCGCCTTTTCTGTGCTTTTGATTTCCGCGACCGCTCTTTCCAGGCTGCGAATCGCACGAGCAATTTCCGGCAGTTTGTTGTACGCCGCGACGGTGCGGAGCCATTGGCGGTTCTCTATGGCCGGGTATCCACTTACGATCTGACCGGCCTCGACGTCGTTTGGAATGCCGCTTTGTGCGGTCGCGATGGCGCCATCGCCGATTTTGCAGTGGCCCGCGACGCCAACCTGCCCTGCAAGGATGACGTTCTTGCCGACTTCAGTCGATCCGGCAAGACCAACCTGCGAGCACAGCATGGTATTTTCGCCTACCGTGCACCCGTGGCCGACCTGCACAAGGTTGTCGATCCGAGCGCCCCTCTTAATTCGAGTCTCGCCAATACTTGCGCGATCAATGCAGGCATTAGCCTGAACTTCAACGTCATCCTCGAGCACCGCCGGTCCGGACTGCACGATTTTGTGCCAGTTACCCTGATCATTCTTCGCGAAGCCAAAGCCGTCGGCGCCGATAATGGCACCGTTCTGGAGGACGACGTTGTCTCCGAGGCGGCAGTACTCACGGACTACCGCGTGAGCGTGGGCGAAGAAGTCGTTTCCGATTCGTGCGCCACGATAGATCACCACGTGCGGCAGAAGAACGCAGTTGTCCCCGATTTGTACGTCTTCATCGATCACGACGTACGCACCAATCGAGGCGTTCGCGCCGATCTGCGCCGAAGGGTGGACGACGGCTGTTGTATGCACACCAGGCGCGTAGGCGGGGGAGTGGTAGAAGAGTTCAATTGCTCGCGCGAAGGCCAGGTATGGGTTCTTCGAGCGGAGCGTGGCCGAAGGAATCTCGGGGAATTTGTCGTCAACGATAACCGCCGAGGCGCCCGTGGTCTTCGCGGCAGCGGCATACTTCGGGTTGGCTACGAAAGTAATGTGTCCGGTCGACGCTTCCTCGATGCCGGCTACCCCGGTGATCTCCAGTGCGCCGTCGCCGTCGAGACGCGCGCCAAGTGCGGAGGCGATATCTGCTAGTTTCATCGTGAATGACTGCGAGAACGCAGGCGTTGATTGTAAACGTATGAACGGCGAGGCGCTACCGCAGCATAGAAGTGTCTGAAAGCGGTATTTGATACCTCTCCCATCAAGATAAGCGCTATTGCTCGAACAAGCCCACTTGTCGTCCTTGTTCGGCGCTGGCGGCGGTTTTGCGCCTGCGGGTACTGCCTCCGATAACTCCCAGAACGGTGAGTTCGGAGAGGGCAGTGCGGGGTACAAAGATACGCTGGGTATTCGACCTCGTGTCGGGCGGGTTAATCAGGAAGCCTTCTGGGCCGATTGGAATCAAGTTGTTAGGCATCATGCCTTCAAGTAGTTCATTATCCCTGAACTTCAGGCGGACCCAGAGACCTTCTGACCGGGGACGTGTGGTGAACGTCTTTCGAACCAGAGCTTCGGAGTCCCCGAATTCCCGTACGAAGTACACGCCCTTGATATCGGCCAGGTCGATATGAACCACATTGCCCGCCGTATTGAGCATCTCGAGTTTGCCGTCGACGACGAATGCCGCTCCGACGTACCCGTTGATGGAGTCGCGGTCCATTTTGCGAACTATTACTTTTTTGTGTGTCGAAGGCATGTTAGTGCTGTGAGCCACACCGAATATTCGGGTACTCTCTACCCTGACCCCGGACGGCTATAAGTTGGGGGTATTGGGCACTGGCCCCATTGAATGGGGCACCGAGATTGTCGCACTTTCCACAAAAATGTGCGTGGAGAAAGCTTCTAGTGTAGCCATATTAATAACATTGTGGTATGTTGCAGTGTCTATCGTAGGCCAGCACTGGCACTTAAGTCCCGGAAACGGAGTCACTTACAGAAACGGAAAGCGATGCCACCGTGGCGGCGGGCGGCTGTTTCTCCCCGGATGAACCGCGCTGTTGTCTAGCGCCTATTCGCCTCAGCCCGGTATCGTGAACGCAAGGAATGCCCGACTTCATATACGCAATTGAGACCCGGCTGACGCCGGAACAGCAGCGCGCGCTCGCAGCGGTCACAGAAGCAGCACGCGCACAGGAAATGAACGTTTATCTTACCGGCGGCACCATTCGTGACCTGGTGACCGGCTTCCCGATCCGGGATCTCGATTTCACCGTGCAAGGCAACGTCCTTAAGCTTCAGAAAGATTTGGAGCGGGCGGGAGCGAGCATCACGGGGACAGACGAAGACCTGAAAGTTCTTTACGTCACGTTACCGGGCAATGTTCGTGCGGAAGTCTCGATGGCGCGTTCCGAGACGTACGACAAGCCTGGGAAAGCACCGGTTGTCGCCGCTGCAACGATTAACGAAGATCTGCGCCGACGGGATTTCACCGTCAACGCGATGGCATTGTCGTTGAACCCGGGATCGCGAGGACTGCTGCTCGACCCGTTCAACGGAATGGCAGATATCGAGTCGAAGGTGATTCGAATACTGCACAACTATGCTTTCCTCGAGGATCCTTCTCGGCTGATCCGAGCTACCCGATTTGCCGCGCGATTCCATTGGCCGCTGGAAGAGCGAACCCAGGCGCGCTACGACGCTGCAAAAGAAAACAACTACATCGAGTACATCAGCAACAAGGCCATCGGCTACGAGATTGAGCAGTTGGCGTATGAAGAAGATCCGCTGCACATTCTGCGGG
This sequence comes from Terriglobales bacterium, assembly GCA_035629075.1. GTDB lineage: Bacteria > Acidobacteriota > Terriglobia > Terriglobales > Acidobacteriaceae > JAEZPW01. The sequence goes on from DASPIK010000050.1 coordinate 71,175, forward strand.
CGCTTGAGAAGGAAGACTGGCTCAAGGTCTTAAACCCGCACTGGAGTGTGGCCAAGGTGGACAATGCCGGCTTGGCTCAGCTAACCAAGCTGCGGCAGCAGATGGTCGACTTGGGCTACACCCCGGATACGGCACCAGTAGTGCTGTACTTCCTCACACGCAGGCTTTCGGACAAGGATAGCGCCGACATCCGCAAGTTGATCCCGCGCAAGGACTTGGTCGAAGCGTGGAAGCATCTGGAAGAGGACGCGAAAGACCTTGCGAAGAAGTTGACAGGCAAGGAATCCGCGACTCCTTCGCGCACCTGGCAATTGTTGTCGCAGGTTCGCCCCGAGCTGATTCTGTTCCTGGAACTGACAAGCAAACAGCAGGCCGTCACACAGAAGATTTCGAACTTCTTCGGCAAGTGGCGCCAGGTAAGGCAGAAACTCCCGTTGCCGGAAATGATCGAGATGCGGATCACGCCGGCGCTGCCGGAGTATCCGAAGATCGCGGAAGAAGCGTTCCTGTTGATGCTCGATGGCAAGCTCCGTTCGCGGACGGAGATTGTGAAATTCTTGAAGCCATACGAACCGCCTCCGCCGCCTCCACCTCCGCCGGCAAGGCGTGGACGCGGAGCGAAAGCGGCTGCCGCTGGGGCGGGAGTCGGCGGTCCCGCCGGTCCTGGAAGAAAGCGACGTCCACGGATTCAAGAAGAAGAGGAGCTACCAGAGGACGAAGTAGAACAGCTACATAAGTCCATTGGTCGCGATGAGGACGAGGAAGAGGAACTCGAGGAGCTCGACGAACTCGGCTTGGGCGAAGACGAGGAAAAGGAAGAGGAAGAAGAGATAGGGGAGGAAGAGGAAGAGCCCCGTCCTGCAAAGAAGGCACCTGCAAAGGCGGTCAAGAAGAAGGAGCCTCCTAAGCCGGTTCCGCCGCCGAAGCCTGCTGTTCCAGCAAAGGCTCCGGCACGCGCAGCGAAGGCTGCACATGGCGCGAAGGCTCCAGCGCATGCGGCCAAGGCTCCGGCAAAGAAAGCCGCAGTAAAGAAACCTGTTCCCCCGGCGAAGAAGGCGGCCAAGAAGAAAGGTCGCTAGACAATTTGTTAGATTGAAATCAAGCCCCGCAATGTTTAGCGTTGCGGGGCTTTTCGTTTAGCAGGTATTAGCGCTTCAGGCCTCGATTCGGGTGAACGGGATAGCACCTGCATACAGCCGTCAGCTTCCAAGGATAAAAAATGCGAGTCAAGAGTGATGATGCCGAAATTTTTTACGACGTTATCGGTAAGGGTCCAGACGTGGTTTTACTGCATCCGTTTCCGGCGAACCACGACGTGTGGGTACCGGTTGCCGAGGCACTATCGACACGTTACAGGTTGATCCTCCCCGACTTACGTGGTCACGGCGATTCAACCGCAGGGGACGGGCCGGCCACGATGGAGAAACATGCTGCCGATCTCCGTCGTGTGCTGGAGGATGCAGGTGTCGGACGAGCTGTGTTCGCGGGAGTGTCCATTGGAGGCTATATACTTTTTGAGTTTTGGAGAAGGGAGCGCGAGCGTTTTGCAGGAATCGTGTTGAGCGACACGAAGGCTGCAGCCGATACGGACGAAGCTCGAGGAGCACGCCTGAAATCGGCTGAAGATGTGGAGCGTTTTGGCCCCGAGCAGTTCCTGGAGGCACAGCCGGCACGATTGCTGGGCCGCACAACCCAGCGCACCCGGCCTGATCTGACGGACCGCGTGCGTACGATGATGCGCAAGATGACGGTGAAGGGGATCGCCTTGATTCAGCGAGGCATGGCCATGCGCCCGGACTCGACGCCTATCCTCCGTACTGTCGATGTGCCATGCCTACTTATGTTCGGAGACGAGGACGAACTTACAACTGTCGCCGAGGCGCAGCACATGGAACGGCAGATCGTGAACAGTCGCTTGCAGGTGATAACCGGGGCGGGACATTACGCGGTTTTCGAGCGCCACGAAGACGCCGCTCTGATTCTCCGTCAATGGCTGGATCGTCTCCCGCGTTGGTAGGGCGGCCCGACTAGAGCTTATGGAGCAGGATGTTCGCTTTGTTACAATCGTTCCGCCATGTTCGACACCTACCTCATTCCTGAAGGCACGATGGTAACCGCGAAGGGAGATGGACCCGCCGTTGAAATCAGCGCGGCCCAGAACCGCACGTTTTTGCTGCTGCTCAACATCACTGAAGTTGTGGAACAGGAGTCGCTCGACCTGACTCTTTGGGGGGCATCCGACGCGCAGAACTGGGGAACGAAGCCGCTAGCCAGCTACCCGCAAAAGTTCTACACGGGAGAATATCCGCTACTGCTCGACTTAGCAGGAGAACCAGAGCTGAAATTTCTACGGGCACACTGGGAGCTGAATCGATGGGGCCGCGGCCCGGAAACTCCGATGTTCAAGCTGAGCCTGCGGGTGACAGAGGTCGCGCCGGAGGTGCTGCGGGAAGCGAACACCTCGCGTTGACAGCAGCGGCTTGCGCGAGACCAGCATCTCAGGAACGACGCATCACAGCTTCAAGGCCATCAAGATAGTCGTGCGTGGCGATCGTTCTTAAGGACGTCCCTGCTCACTTCGCTGAAGCCATGAATGATTTGATTTCATCGACCTGCTGACGCACTTCCCCGACTGCCTCCGAATCATCCTTCTCTGCAGCGAGGAATTTCTCGAATGCCTCAACTGCGGCGGGGTAATTCTTCATCCCCAAGAGCGCGTGCCCTTTCACCAGATAGACAGGGCCGTACACTTGCCCTAGAAGTTCTTCGGCTTTTGTGCTCTGGCGCAAGGCGGCTTCGAAGTCACTTTTGCCAAGCTGCGCTCTGGCCATCTCGAAATAGGCGTGCCAGGAAGTCGGGTCCAGCGCGACACCTCGATCGAGTACACGCAAGGCATCTTCGAACCGCTTGGTCGTGTTGTACAGCGCTCCCATGGCGACATAGGCATCGGCGTTGCTTGGATCGTATTGGATGGCCGCGTGCAGATCTTCAGCAGCGGATGCCAGATTTTTCGATGCCAGTTGGGTAATCGCACGAAGCGTGAGCGCGTCAGAATACTGCGGGTAAATCTCAAGCGCCTTAGCCACGTACTTTCGGGTCTCGTCCAATTTATCCTTCGCCAGAGCTTCGCGGGCTTTTTTGTATTGCTTCCGCGCCTTGTCGGGCACTCGCATGTCAGCAACTGAGATGGTCGCCTGCGTGTTGTCTGGGCCGGTCACGTGGGGCATGCGCAGCGTGACGGTTACGTCCGCGCCGTCGACGCGAACGCGATCACGAGCCTCTGACAGGCCTGACGTCGCAATCACCTCATAACTGCCCGAACGTACACCGGTGATTTCGAACACGCCGGAGGGAGAAGTGTATCCTGAGGCTACCGTTGCTCCCGTGCCGATCTCGTGAACTTCAATGCGTGCGTTACCGAGGGGACGATCATCCTGGGTCCGAACGGAACCGCTGATACCCGATGTGAAGCGGCTGTCCGATGATTCCATATTCGGAGCCACTACAATGCGATTGTCGAGACGTCCGGGGTCCTGCGCGAAGAGAGGAGCCTTGAACGCGAACGAAGCGGTCAATGCTATGGCGAGCACCGCTTTCCGATACGACATGGGTTGACCTGCACTGAGCCTTACGAGTTCGGAATCGGTGTCAGAAGCCAGGGGGTCTTACTGTGCTTGCGAGACCGCATCTCGGCACGACATGCCGCTACGTGCTACAACCTCTGATGAAAGCTTGGAAGTGAAGTTGCCCCTAGGGTGGCGACTTATTGAGAGCTGCTGGCTTTAGAGTGGCAGCACAAGGAAAAGGCGGTGCCGTATTGCACAACATAAACTCACACGATGTACTTGTTGAACCAGCGACGAACATCGCCGGCATGGTTTCCCTTCCTGGAGACAAATCGATCTCGCACAGGTACGCGATGCTGGCTGCGATCGCAGAAGGGCAGACGAAGATTGAGAACTTTTCGACCGGTGCCGACTGTGCCAGCACCGTTGCGTGCGTCAGCTCATTGGGTGCAAGGGTCCAGCGTGACGGTAACAGGTTGCTGATCGATGGCCGTGGGTCTGAACTGCTCGCACCAGACAAGCCGTTGGACTGCGGAAACTCGGGGTCAACCATGCGAATGTTGTCAGGCATACTGGCCGGTCAGTCGTTCGAGACCGTGCTGGTGGGCGATGCCTCGCTCTCGCGACGTCCGATGAGTCGCGTTATAGAGCCGCTGTCGGCTATGGGCGCGCGGATTTCCGCAACGGACGGCCATGCACCCTTGCGCGTGCAGGGAGATCGTTTACGAGCTGTTGACTACACTATGCGGATCGCCAGCGCACAAGTTAAGTCGGCGATATTGCTGGCCGGTCTCTACGCACAGGGCGAAACCAGCGTGGAGGAGCCGCTGCCAACACGCGATCACACTGAATTGGCGCTGCGAGCCTTTGGCGCTACTGTCTCGAAGGCCAAAAACCGCATCAGCGTGGCCGGTGGTCAGAAACTACGGGCCATTGACACGACCGTACCCGGAGATATGTCGTCGGCGGCTTTCTTCATGTGTGCCGCAGCGCTGTTCCGCGAATCAGACCTGCTGTTGGAAAACGTCTCTCTGAACCCGACACGAGCGTTGCTGCTCGATGTGCTAGTGGGTCTCGGGGTGAAGATAAGGGTGCTACAAGTTGAAGACCGGCACGGAGAACTTGCTGGGAGCATTCATGTGCAGCACGGGGTTTTGCGCGGAATCAAAGTAGAGGGCGCAACTTCGGCAGCGCTGATCGATGAGTTGCCAGTGCTTGCGGCGATCGGACCGTACACTCAGGAGGGAGTAGAAATTAGGGACGCTCGGGAACTCCGAGTGAAAGAATCAGACCGCATTGCGGCAGTGGCTGCTAATCTTCGCGCGATGGGAGCTGAAGTCGAAGAATTCGATGACGGCCTGCGGGTACCGGGCAAACAAAGTCTGCGTGGGGCAGAGCTTCCATCCTTCGACGATCACCGGATCGCGATGGCGTTCGCTGTAGCAGCGTTGCGGGCCGAAGGTGCCACGCTTATTCGCGGAGCCGATGCCGCACGTATATCCTTTCCTGAGTTCTTCGATATGCTTGATGCCGTCGCAAGACGGTGATTGACGCTGAAATCCCTCGTTATGGGATTTGAGACGGCGCTGCTGCCCAGAGCAGCGCCGTTTCCGCTAGAGCAAACCTGCACGAAACGTGATCGAAGGATTGCAGCCCACCCCTGCTCAGGCAAGTACATCCAAGTTGGTGTCCCCGAGTAGAACATGTGCTTCAACGGCAAACGCCGAAGGGAGCACTCACGCCTCGGGTGAGGCTAGAAAGCAGGAGAAAGCCAGACATGAAACGCTTTGTGATATCGGCAGCTTTGGCGATGGCGCTGTTCGTGCCTGCCGCCTTCGCTCAAAACAGCGGGGAGATTGGAGCATTCGCTGATTACGTCCGGTTAGGTCACGCGAACAACGCGAACTTCTGGGGCTTTGGAGGCCGTGCTTCCTTCAACGTACACACCAACGTAGCAATCGAAGGCGAGGTTTCTTACGATTTTCAGAGAGCCTTCACGCGCAATCTCGCCGATGGCGGAACTATCACGACTGTCCGCAGCGGACTCACACTGCTGCACGGGTTATTCGGCCCTAAGGTGCAGACCGGCGGCGGACCTGTGCGCGCATTTGTTACCGCGAAGGGAGGTTTCCTAAACTTCCGCGCGACCGGTACAAGACCCACTGTCGGCCAAGGTTTTGTCGATCAAGTCGGCGGTGTTCTCGATGGTGACACAAACGGCGTGTTCTACCCGGGAGGAGGCCTGGAGGCGTTCTTTGGGCCGATTGGGTTTCGCCTCGACGTGGGTGATTTGATCTACTTCGACGACGGTGCGAATCACAACCTGCGGGTCACATTCGGTCCCCACATACGTTTCTAGCTGGCACCCTTCTATGAACGGCACGCAAAGGAAGCGACCTGAGCGCGCTTCCTTTGCCCGGCAGGGTCTTCGAAGCTGGCGGCATTTGCAGTGCGGGAAGTAGTCCCGAGAGGCGTTACTCTGTTTACCTGATTGACAAGGCCAGCAACTTTGAAGAAACTGCGGTTCGCATGTACTCCCATCGCGTGCTGGAACAGTTTCAGAATACGAGACGAGTCGGCGAATTGCCCGATGCAGACGCCTATGTGCAGGTGGACAATCCTGCATGCGGCGATCTGCTCCGCATGAGCGTGAAGGTCTCGCATGGCAAGATCGTTGATGCCCGTTACCGCGTTCGTGGCTGCGTTGCCGCTGTTGCATGTGCAGCACAACTGGCGGATATGCTATGCGACAGATCGCTTGCGGAGGCACGTGCTCTGACAAGGGAAGAAATCGTGGCGGCTCTCGGAGGGCTGCCAGAAGCTTCAGTTCATGCCAGTCATCTTGCAATGGACGCGCTTGCCGCCACCCTGAAGCAGTTCTGATGACCCGGCCTGAAGTTAAACTGACAACCGAGAGAAGAAGCCTGTGCGGGGGCATTCTCGGTTGTCAGTCCGTCCAAGCTACTTAACACCAAGCAATTCGATATCGAAGATGAGTGTGGCGTTGGGAGGAATCACTCCACCCGCGCCGCGGCTTCCGTAGGCGAGTTGCGATGGAATCCTGAGCTGCCTCTTGCCGCCGACCTTCATGCCCTCGACACCGTCTTCCCATCCCTTGATCACTTCACCGGCACCGAGCCTGAACTCGAACGGCTGGCCGCGATCGACCGAACTGTCAAATTTCTTGCCGCTGGTGAGCCATCCGGTGTAGTGCACCCGGACCGTCTGGCCGCGCCTGGCTGCAGGGCCATCGCCGACTTTGAGGTCGCTGTACTCGACACCGCTCATCGTGGATTTGTACTTTTCCACCTTTTCGGGACCGCTGTTTGTTTGTCCATTCATAAGTGCTCCGAGAGCAAATACCAGCAGGAACGTAGCCGCTGTGCGTAGCATTCGGGGAGAGACTCCTTTCTAATGGCGTTAACGCTGCGCCGGTTCAGGGAAATAGATGCTCCAGCCCCGCTCGCGCGCGAGTTGCCCGAGGTCTGGATTGGGGTTAATCGCAAAAGCATTCGCTGCGATCGAAAGCATGGCAGCATCATGCATAGAATTTCCGAAGACTGCGTCCACCTCACGCGCAATGACCTCGCGAATAGCGGTGGCTTTTGCTTCGTCGGTAGGCACGCGCAGCAAGCGGTCCGTCGCACATGAGTTTTCAATGTGCACGCACGCCGCGATGACGTGATTGTCAGGAATGCCGAAACGTCGGGTGCCAGCGCGGACGACCCACTCGTTCGTGGACGACACAGCCCAAAGCTCGCAGCCACTTTCGGCCAATCGCCGCGTGAGCTCACGCATGATAGGGAAGATGTTGGGTTCAACGTTTTCTTCGAAGAAGCGCTCCGCTGCGGATTCCAGATCAGATTCGCTCAGGCCTGCATGGATGGTGACCATCTCACCGCACATGGTGGCTTCGTCCACTTTGCCGGCCTTGTAGTCGGCATACCTCGGCTTCACCCATCTCAATACTTCGTCTGGAATGAGACCCTGCTCGATCTCCCAGAAGAAGAAATCTCTGCCTGCATCACCCGACCACAAGGTTCCATCGCAATCGAAAACCGCAATACGCGGCCGCAAGCTTAGGGCTGATTGGAGGAACTGCTCTGGAGTTAGATTCGTGCCCGCCGGGAAAGCGGCGGGCGCATTCTGGATTGCTTCGGTACTCATCCTTGAAAGGCCTTTGCGGTGATTTGGGCGTAATCTTCCGGAGTGTTCAGGTTGGCGACAACGTATGGATCGTCGACACTGACGTACTCAATGCGCTCCTGGTTCGCGTGCTCCACGTCGCGAGCGGTCGATGTGACAGGTGCCATCAGGAACGCCGTAATCATCTCTCGTGCGATAACGATCGGATGTCCGTGGCGGCCCTGATACTCCGGCACAACTGCCCATTTTCCTGAGAGAAGAGCTTCCTCGAAGGCGGTTCGCAATTTTGCCACGGTAATCAGGCTTGGTGCAGGACGATCAACAAGCGTGACCATAGCCGCATCGCGTCCGCGGTTCAGGACTTTCTGCAAGCCAACCTGGAGAGAACTGAACTGGCCGCGCGCGGGGGCCGGATTCGCAATCGTAAACGCCCCGGCAGCGTCTGCAAGGGGGCGTATGTTCTCAAGGTTCTTGCCAGCTACCACGACTACCAGTTCGGTTGACATCGCAAGCGAGCGGATGGCGGTTGTGAGGAAGGTCTCTCCACGCCACGGAAGCAGGGCTTTGTCGCGTCCCATCCGCGATGATTCCCCTGCCGCCAGAACCACTCCAACCAGACTTGGTGCGCGTCCCATGTGGGCAAGTGTAACAGGTGAAAGGAGTAGCCGGTTACCGCTTCGTGTCTTCGACGACTTCGCCCGGGGAGGTTTGGGCTGTCTTGCGCACATAGCGCATGTGGGGCAACGCATTTTCCGCACGCCGTCTGATAGCGATCATCTCAGCCACTACTGCCACGGCAATCTCCTCGGGAGTGATGGCGCCAATGTCTAGACCTACAGGGGCGTGGACGCGGTCAAACTTCTCGGGTGCTATACCTTCGTTCTCGAGTTCGCGGTAGATGGTCAGAACTTTGCGCTTCGAGCCGATCATGCCGATGTAGCGCGCCGGGGTGCTGACTGCCCATCGAAGCACGCGCATGTCGTCGCGGTGACCGCGTGTGACGATCACGATGAAGGATGACTCGTCTGGCGAGAGCTTTTCGAAGGCTTCCTGGAAGTCTTCGGCATGAATCTCGCGCGCGTCGGGGAATCGTACAGCGTTCGCGTAGGCTTCGCGGTCGTCGACGACGACCACTTCAAAGCCGGCGATGCGAGCCACTTTGTACACGCTCGCCGCGACGTGACCCGCGCCAAAGAGGTAGAGAACTGCCGACGGAAGCACCGGTTCCACGAATACCTCAAGAGTCCCGCCGCAGACCAGTCCGGTGTCGTACTTCGGGTTCTGATTAAGATTGAAAGTCAAAGTGCGCGGCTTCTCCTGTTCCATGACTTCTCGCGCGGCCTGCCAGACTTCAGCTTCAACGCAGCCCCCACCGATCGTGCCGAGGATCGAGCCGTCGTCGCGGACGAGCATTTTGGCAGTCTCAAAAGACGGGATGGAGCCCCGCACGTTAACAATTGTGGCCAGTGCGGCTTTTCGGCCTTCGCGGCGCAGTTTGACGATCTCTTCGTAGATATCCATGGTACCCGGCAACATTATTGGATGCCCTGACCTCAAAGGCAATGCTCAAAGCGACCGAACTCTGGCGGCAGGGAAGCCCGCCAAGTGTAAGATGTTCGTCCTATCTGGAGGCAGGCTATGAAAGCGATTCGTTTTCACGAGTTTGGCGGGCCCGAGGTTCTCAGATACGAAGATGTACCAGACCCCGTGGTACGGAAAGATCATGTCCTCGTGCGAATCAGGGCCTGTGCCTTGAACCACCTGGATATTTGGTGCCGGAAGGGAGTGCCGGGTGTCAACCTGCCCCACATCAATGGGAGCGATATCTCAGGCGAAATTTTCGAACTGGGCGAGTACATCACCGATCTTAAAGTGGGGCAGCGCGTTTTGCTCGTCCCGATGTCGTTCGACAACATCTGCCCGAAGTGTGTGGCCGGACAGCAGAACTTTTGTCCGCAGTTCACCGTGATGGGATACAAGAACGACGGCGGGAACTGTGACCTGATCGCGGTTCCGCGTGTCAATGTTGTTCCAATCCCGGACTGGCTTGGATACGACGAGGCGGCCAGCGTTCCGCTGGTGTTTCTGACGGCGTGGCACATGCTGGTCGGCCGTGCGCAGATCAGGCCAGGTCAGACTGTGCTGGTGCTGGGCGGAAGCTCGGGCGTGGGTACAGCCGCCATACAGATCTGCAAGATGTTCAACTGCACTGTGATCACGACTGCGGGAGACGAGCACAAACTGGAGAAGGCAAAACAACTCGGCGCTGACTACCTGATTGACCACTATAAGCAATCGATTTCGGAAGAGGTGAAAAGAATCACAGGTAAACAGGGCGTGGACATTGTCTTTGAGCACGTCGGCAGAGTCACCTGGACCGAGAGCATGAAAGCACTCAAGCCGGGGGGAACCGTTGTCACCTGTGGCGCTACTACAGGTCCGGAAGCTGGGATCGACCTGCGTTTCGTCTATTCGCGCCAGCTTTCAATGCTGGGCTCGTTCATGGGTAATATGGCAGACTTTCACGAAGTCATGAGCCACATCTTCAGTGGCAGGCTGAAACCCGTGGTGGATCGCACGTTCCCGTTGAGCGAAACGCAGGCGGCTCACGAATACCTTGAGAAAAGCGCCATGTTTGGCAAGGTGGTGTTGAATCCGTAAGTTCGAGTCCAGGGGGCGGTCGGTAGTCACCGAGCCCGCTAACTACGCGGCGTCCCGAGTCCTTACGTATGCCCTAGCATCTAAAAGAAACAAACAGGTAGAATGGGAACAAGATGAACGGACAGCAAAGGTTCGAGAACCTTATTGGCACCGATGAAGGCCGGGCGCACCTTCGCGAGGTCAGCTTCGGGAACACGCAGCACGAGGGCATCATTCTGACCAGCCTCGACAAGGTTGTGAACTGGGTTCGGAAGAACTCGCTTTGGCCGATGACTTTCGGTCTGGCCTGCTGCGCTATCGAGATGATGTCCATGGGGGCATCAAGGTTCGACATTGCACGCTTTGGCGCCGAGGTGTTTCGTCCCTCGCCGAGGCAATCGGATCTGATGATCATCGCCGGACGGGTCTCTCAGAAGATGGCACCTGTCATCCGTCAGCTCTGGGAACAGATGCCAGAGCCGAAGTGGGTGATCTCGATGGGTGCGTGCGCTACCAGTGGCGGCGTTTTCAATAATTATGCGCTGGTGCAGGGCGTCAATCAGGTGGTTCCTATAGACGTTTATGTGCCCGGATGCCCGCCGCGACCTGAGCAATTGATCTACGCCATTACGCTCCTGCAGGAAAAGATCATGCAGGAAAAGGGATCCTTCAAGAGGGCGCTGAACATCGGCTAATTGCAGTGGTTGGATTTTCGCAACGGAGCAGCTTCGGCTGCTCCGTTCTTATTTGCGTTCGAGATCGCGCAGGCAGCAGGCGTGAGTCAACCGGCATCTCACGCTTGGCACCGACTTATGCGCGTACTTCATTCAATATTCCTTGTTCTGTTGCTTGCGACGGGTGCACTCGCTGCGGAGTTGAGGCAGATTGCCATAATCGACCTACCAGGCGAGCCCGGCTTCGATGGACTAGCTTTCGCTGGAGGCTTCCTTCTGATCAGCCATACTGCCGCAAACACGCTGGATGTGTTCGATCCGCAGAAGCGGCGGTTGGTGGCGCAAGTGAAGGACATCCCGGAGCCTCAAGGGGTTGCGGTGGATGAGCGAGTTGGGCGCGCCTACGTATCGAATGGAAGAGCGAACAGGATCTCCGTGATCTCTACAAGGGACTGGAAGGTTGTTGACACAATCGCGACCCAAGCCGCTCCTTATGCGCTTGCGCTGTCCACAGATGGCAAGTTGCTGTTCGCCGCAAATTGGCGGGACAAGTCGATCACCGTTGTTGAAGTCGGCGCAGGGAACCGCGTTCGGACGGAGCGAGTTGACGGCACGCCTTATAGCCTGGCCTACGATCCCAAGGGCCGCGTGCTCTACGCCAGCATGCAGGACTTGCAGGAAGTTGCGACGTTTGACGAAAGCCTCAAGCTCGTACGGCGCTTGAGGCTTGTGGCATCGCAGCCGACGGGGTTGGCTCTGGATGCTGAAGCTCGGCGGTTGTACGTGGCGGTCCGCCATGCCGTGGTGGCTGTGCAACTGGACTCGGGGACCGAAGTGGGGCGAGTGGCCGCCCCGCCGGGGGCCGATACGTTGTGGCTGGACAAGGCAAGCGGCACGTTGTATGCGGCGTCGGGCGGAGGCTTTGTTACAACGGTACGGGCTGACGGTTCAGTGTTTCAGACCATAGATGAGATCCATACGAACGTCCGCGGGCACACTCTTGCTTATGACCCCCAGCGGCAGTTCGTCTACCTCCCGGGAGGTAGAGAAGGGAAGTCTAAGCTGCTGATTCTGCGGCGCGTGTCGGGGGCCGCGCCTACCCAAACGACGGAAATCTCCGAAGCACCGTAATGTAATTTAGGTTTCTGATTTCGCCGCAGGCGGGTACCATGACGTTTCAGCGCCCTCATCGTAAAAATGCGAGATCAGAACCCTCAATCGATATCTCCACTTCACGTGTCTACCGAGGAGTTTCGGCAAGTTGCCGAACAACTCGTTTCCTCGTGCGCGGCTTTGCTCGAGTCTCTTGAGACGCGACCGGCGTTCCCTACTCATGTCTCCGGCGCGATTACGGAAGAGACTTTCCGAGAACCGCTGCCGTTTAAGGGAATGGGCGGCGCTGCACTTGCGTCGATAGCATCGTTGGTAGACCAGTCTCGAGTACCAAGCCCACGCTTCTTTGGGTACGTATTCGGTTCTGGCGACCCAATTGCCGCGTTAGGCGACTTGTTGGCTTCCGTTCTGAACCAGAATGTTACCGCGTGGCGATCAGCCCCGGCGGCAGTCACCATTGAACGCACGGTGGTTGCCTGGCTGGCTGAGGCAATCGGGTGTGCTGGATTCGCCGGGAGTCTCTGCGGGGGCGGGTCTTCCGCCAATCTGATGGGCCTGGCGATGGCGCGAGAGGCGAAAGCGGCCGCCAACCAGGATGGCGCACAGCCGGGCGTGATCTATACCTCGACCGAAGCGCACATGTCCATTGCGAAGGCTGCTGCTCTGCTTGGGCTGGGGCATAAGTCGAACAGGTTTGTATCCGTCCAAGATGACTTTCGGATGGACGTAGGAGCACTGGCGCGGGCTATCGACGAAGATGTGGCCGTCGGCAAGCGTCCCATTGCTGTTGTGGCAACCGCCGGCACCGTGAACACCGGAGCGATCGATCCGCTGGCTGAGGTTGCCGAAGTCGCACACTCGCGTGGCGCCTGGTTCCACATCGACGGGGCCTACGGAGCTCTTGCAGCTATCGCTGTCCCAGAGAAGTTCCGCGGCTTGGAGCAGGCAGATTCGCTCTCGTTAGATCCGCATAAATGGCTTTATCAGCCGGCGGATTGCGGGTGTCTCTTGTACAAGGATCCAGGGTGGGCGCGAGTAGCTTTTTCTCACAGCGGCGACTATGCGCGCCCACTCAGCGAGGATCCCGTCGAGGGCTTTGCATTTTTCGAGGAATCGATGGAGCTCTCAAGGCGATTCCGCGCGCTGAAGCTGTGGCTGTCGCTGAGGTTTCACGGCATTGAGGCATTTCGGGCGTCAATTCTTAAGGACTTGCGGCATGCCGAACTGCTTCGCGCCGCAATCGAGCGCCAACCTGCCCTAGAACTCCTGGCCATAGGTCAATTGAGTGCGGTGTGTTTCCGGTTCGTGGGAAAACCCAGGATGATGGATGAGGCCGAACTTGACCGCATAAATTCTCGAATTTTGCGTCGAGTCGTGAACGAAAGAGGAAGGGTGTTCATCTCGAATGCTTCGATTCATGGCAAGTTCGCATTGAGGGCATGTGTTGTGAACCATCGCAGCACCGAAGCGGATATTGAGGCTGTAGTTACCGAGGTGCTTGCGGCGGCAGTTGACTTAGGTGTTGCCTAGTACGCAACGTACTTTCAGTTAAACCCTTTCATTCGAGTTCCTGAGCGTGGTACAAAAACAAAATGCAATCCGGTAAACCTTCGTATGGCGACGGCGCGAGCGCCGTCGTCGCGCAGACCCCTTGCCGAGCCGATCTGGCCGGCAGCACTCTCGATCTTTGGCCGTTGTACCTCTTTCATCCCGGCGCAGTTACGGTGAATTTCGCCGTGAACATTATGACCACGTGCCGGATCACCCCAGTGAAGGGGCAGACGATACACTTCCGGTCGCTCGACACGCGCCGAGAAGAGAAATTCGCGAGTCTGGATGAGCTTCGGCGGGCGAAGTCGTTCAAGCACCCTATCGGCGGCTGGCTGACGAAGTTCTTCGCTCCTGAGAGCGGGTTTGTGCTCGAAACGCATTCGCAGTCGCCGGCGGGCGCTGGCATCGCAGGATCGTCGGCCCTGATGATTGCGACGACAGCCGCCATGGCGAAGTTCAGCGGTCGCAAGCTGTCGAAAGAGGAAATGCGTGTCATCGCGCAAAACGTCGAAGCGCAGATCATCAATGTGCCGACCGGTTGTCAGGACTACTACCCTGCCTTGTACGGCGGAGCCAGCGCTGTGCGCCTCGACGCTGACGGAATTCGGCGTCAGGATATTCCGGTTGCTGCCGACGAGATCAACGAGAGATTCCTGCTGGTCTACACCGGGGCACCGCGACAGTCGGGCATCAACAACTGGGAAGTCTTTAAGGCACATATCGACGGCGAGAAGAAGGTTGTGCGCAACTTCGAGCAGATCTCCCAGATCTCGCGGGCGATGCACGCAGCGCTGTTGAAGCAGGACTGGAGCGAAGTGGCCAGACTGCTTCGCGAAGAGTGGAAACTGCGTCGCGCGAATTACAAGAATATCTCCACTCCCTTGCTGGACAGGTTGGTTGCGGTTGCGCGCAAGAACGGGGGCCGTGCAGCCAAGGTCTGCGGTGCAGGTGGGGGCGGCTGTGCTGTTTTCATGGTGAAGGAAGGTGCTAAGCAGCGTGTTGCGGATGCACTTCGCACCAACGGTGGCCAAGTGCTCGCCTTCAGTGTTGAGCCAAACGGGTTGACTGTGACGACACCCAAGGCCGGAACAGCGGATGCGCTGGCCGCCCGCGCCAAGGCTTCGGCCCTGGCTGCAGGGAAGTGAACCTATTCACAGCACCTGATGGGCGATTGCGCTCAATCTGGCGCTTCGTCCTGGCGATCGTCGTAACGTATTTCGCCAACGTCGTGGCGGCGGGATTTGCCGCCGGTGCAGGGCGCGGACGACTGTTTGAACTAGCGTACCGCTCGCTTGCGGTTGTTTTCGTCCTTGGCGGATACAGTCTGCTGGTCGTTCTGGCTGACCGGGTAGTAGGAAATCCGCTCGCCGCGATGGGGTTGGCATTCCGGAGGCAGTGGTTTCGGGATTGCGCGTTCGGCATTTTGCTGGGCTTCGCAATGATCGCTTTTGCTGTGGCCGTAATCGCGATCTTTGGCGATCTTTCCTTGCGGGTTACAACGCCGCCCCGAACAATCCAGCGGATCATCATCGTGATCGCGACGCTTGTCTCTGGCGCGATGCTGGAAGAGGTGATGTTCCGCGGATACCCCTTTCAGCGACTGGTCGAGTCTGCTGGGCCGACAGGGGCGGTTCTCATCCTTTCCGCGCTCTTTGGTGGCGTCCACTGGTGGAATCCGAACGCGTCCGTGTGGAGCTTTTTGAACACGACCGCTGTCGGCATTCTGTTCTGCTTGGCTTATCTTCGCACCCGGTCACTATGGATGCCTTGGGCTATTCATTTCTCCTGGAATGCCTCACTGGGCCTGCTTTTCGGGTTGCCGGTCAGCGGCCTGACGGTCTTCTCGGTCGTGGTGCGGTCTAAGGCCAGCGGTCCGACCTGGCTGACAGGCGGCGAATATGGCATCGAGGCAAGCGCCCTGGGAACCTTCGTCATCCTGCTCGGGATAGGAGCCATTCTGCTTTTCGTGAAGCCCAGGCTTGAGGAACAATATGTCCCAGTTCAGTTTGGTTGCGAGCCTCCGACCAACGGCTCTGACGAGAATCCTACGGAGCGCATCCAAATGTAGGCTCGGAGATTCACGAAGAGCGCGTCCGCTCCTCCCTTGATCGGCGGATTTATAATCTACGTGGCCCGGCTTGAGTGCTGACATGTCGATCCTTCGCACATCCGCGCTGTTCTCAGCAACCGTGATCCTGGCTGCTACCCTCGCCCTTGCCGACGCCAAGTCAGCACAGTCGAACAACAAGCGGCCCATGGAGAAGGAAACGCGCATGCTTGTAATCCGCAGCCTGAACGCGGAACTTGTATTCGTGCGCACACCGTTTCCCGTTGGACAGAAGGGCCTCACGATAAAGAACGGGGAAATCACGCCCGGCGGGCAGGACCTGCAGATGCTCATCGCGCAGCACGGTATGGCGGCCAAGCCGGGCGATCGTGCAAGAATCACCAACATCGAGATCAAGAAGGACCGCATCCGCCTCGAGATCAATGGTGGTCCGAAGAAAAAGCGGAAGTGGTACCAGCGCATTCAGGTAAGCGGGATGGGCGGTACCGTGCCCGTTGCTCCCAACACTGACAACCCTAATCCGAAAGGTTCTTTCGTAGATCTGGTCTTCGAAGATTACGTGCCGGAGATGACCGGCGACCAGATACGCGACATGCTTTCTCCCGTCCTTGATTTCCACGCAAAATCTGCCATAGAGGCTTACCTCGATACGGTGCCGCCGAAGGTGAAAGAGGCGGTGAAGAACCACAAAGTGCTCGTCGGCATGAACCGCGAGATGGTGACCTACGCCAAGGGGCGCCCGAAGCAGAAGATTCGCGAAAAGGACGAGCAAGGTATTGATTACGAGGAGTGGATTTACGGCGAACCGCCACAGGACGTTACGTTTGTCCGGTTCGTTGGGGATGAAGTCGTACGTCTGGCAGAAATGAAAGTCGACGGCACGAAGATGGTGCGCACGGAAAAGGAAGTCGATATTAAGCCAGACCGAGTTGAACTGGCGGAAAAGCAGGCGCAGACTCCGAAGAAGCCTGCCAGGGCACCGACGCTTGTTCGCCCCGGCGAGAAACCGGAAATAGACACAAATCCCACTTCACTTCCGGGGCGTCATCCGGGGCAACCGCCTCCGAACCAGGTTCCACCTGACTCCCCGACGCCGTCACCGTCGGGAGTTCCGCCGCAGTAACTCGACCGCCGCGGAAGCGCGGGGCCCCTCATTGTCGGACACGCATTTCGCGCTTTACACTGGATGGCGTGAAAATAGCTCTCGGTCAGATTAATCCCACAGTCGGGGATTTCACCGGCAACACTGCGAAAATTGTCGATTTTTCGCGCCGCGCCATGA
This sequence comes from Terriglobales bacterium, assembly GCA_035629075.1. Taxonomy (GTDB): domain Bacteria; phylum Acidobacteriota; class Terriglobia; order Terriglobales; family Acidobacteriaceae; genus JAEZPW01. The sequence goes on from DASPIK010000050.1 coordinate 88,215, forward strand.
GCGCTGGTGCGGGCCTGATCGTATTCCCAGAACTGGCAGTCTGCGGATACCCTCCAAGAGACCTGGTCGAGAAACCCGCCTTCGTCGCCCGCAACAAGGAAGCGTTGGAAAAGATCGCGGCTGAGACTTCCGGAATTGCCGTGATTTGCGGGTTCGTTAGCCCTGCTCACTTCAGCACAGGCAAATCGGTACTGAATTCGGCCGCGCTGTTACGCGACGGCCAGATTGCATTCATTCAGTCGAAACGATTGCTGCCTACCTACGACGTATTCGACGAGATGCGCAATTTCGCTCCCGCTGAAACACAGTCCTTGTTGCCGTTCTGTGGGCGCCAATTGGCGTTGACGATTTGCGAAGATGCGTGGAACGACAAGCAGTTCTGGGATCGCAGGCTTTACCAGATTGACCCTGTAGAAGACCTAATGGCCGCTGGCGGCAACTTTCTGCTGAACATCTCGGCATCGCCCTTCAGGATGGGCAAGAGGGAAGTCAGGCGTGACATGCTCGCTGCTCTAGCCAAGCGCTATAACGCCCCCGTGCTGATGTGCAACCAGGTCGGAGGGAACGACAGCCTGGTGTTCGATGGATCGAGCCTTGTGCTGGCGCCGGACGGTGCGGTCGTCGCACAGGCTAAGTCGTTCGAAGAGGACCTCGTCCTGTTTGATACGGATACGCTAACCGGCGAAGTGCACGATCAGGTTACCGGAGATGACGCCAGCGCTTATGCGGCGCTTGTGCTCGGAACCCGCGACTACGTCCGGAAATGCGGCTTCAAAAGCGTGATCGTAGGACTGAGTGGAGGGATTGATTCGGCCCTGACTGCCGCCATCGCCGCTAAGGCGCTCGGGGCCGAAAATGTGACCGGCGTGGGGATGCCGAGCCCGTATTCTTCTCAGGGCAGCATTGACGATGCCCGCGCACTTGCGAGCAATCTCGGCATTGGTTTTGAGTTGATCCCGATCATCGACGTTTTTCAGGCGTATCTGCGTACGCTGCAGCCTGTTTTCGCGGGTAGACAGCCCGATGTTGCAGAAGAGAACATACAGGCACGAATCCGCGGCGCGTTGCTCATGGCGATGTCCAACAAGTTCAACTCGTTGGTGCTGACGACTGGTAACAAGTCGGAACTGGCGGTTGGATACTGCACGCTCTACGGAGACATGGTGGGTGGTCTAGCAGTAATTTCAGACGTGCCGAAAACACTCGTTTACCGCTTGAGCGAATACGTGAACTCAACACGGGAAGTCATCCCGAGATCCACGTTGGAGAAAGCTCCGTCAGCGGAACTCCGTCCGGATCAGAAGGACAGCGACTCGTTGCCGCCTTACGATGTGCTCGACCCCATTCTTGATGACTACATCGAGGAGTACAAGACCGCTGAGCAAATTGCTGAGCAACGTCAGGTCGACGAGCGCCTAGTCCGGAGCGTCATTCGGATGGTCGAACGGGCGGAGTACAAACGGCAGCAGGCGGCTCCCGGCATCAAAATATCCGCCAAGGCATTCGGTGTGGGACGACGTTTCCCAATCGCCGCAAAACACCAAGTGTAGCCATCAGAGGCAAGAACTCAGTTTGGAGATTGAAAGACTTTCATGCGCAGACTTATCGCAGGTGTTGTCCTCATCTTCGCGTGCTCTCTCGGAGTTGCCGCACAGGCGTCCAAGCCCTCAGCGGCATCGAAGCCATCGCCCGCTGTCCAGTCCACGGCTGCTGAGCCCGTGACCGAAGCGACCGTCAATTCGTTCCTCAAGCACATGTTTGGCTACGACGCGAGCATCTCGTGGGATGTGCTGGACATTGGTCCGTCACGCGCAGCGGGGGTGACGGAGGTGATCGTACTTCTCAAGAATCCTCAGGGACAGCAGAACGTGCGGCTGTACGTGACCCAAGACGGAAAACACGCGGTCGTGGGCGACCTGATGCCTTTCGGTGCCGATCCATTTGCTCCAGCGCGTGCTGAAATCGCCGCTCGGGCAAATGGCCCAGCCCGCGGCCCGGCGAACGCAGCAGTAACAATCGTCGAGTTTAGCGACTTGGAGTGCCCGAGTTGTAAAGCCGCGCAGGCCACGATCGATCGCCTTTTAGCAGAGGAGCCGGACGTTCGGTTTATTTTCCAAAACTTTCCTCTGCGAGCTCACCCGTGGGCGTTTCTGGGCGCTGCTTACGTCGATTGCATAGGGCGGCAGAACACCCCAGCCGTTTGGAAGTTCATTGAGGCGGTATACGCAAACCAGGAACAGATCACAGCGATGTTGCCACAGAGTGCAACCAGCATTGAAGATGCGATGAAGCAGGCATTTCCCGCGATATCCAAGAAGCTTCAAGAACTCGCTGCTAGTGCCGGAGCGAATCCGCAGAAGGTAAGCGCTTGTGCGGCAGAACCCGCGACCGCCGAACGTATTCGCAAGTCCATTGAATTAGGAGAGGGTCTGGACGTCACCGGTACGCCGACCCTGTTCGTCAATGGCAGGCGAATCCAGAACGTGAATGGGCTTCCGTACGAGGTCCTGAAATCGATGGTTGACGCAGCTAAAACGGCCGGCAAGTAGGCTACTGGGCGGGTACGTCAACGATCGTCGATGCGCTGTTATTGCTCCGGACGATGAAAGGCGTAATTACAACCACCAGTTCGGTGCGCGTATCTTCTTTTTGTTCAGAGGCGCCGAGACGGTTAAGAACGGGGACATAACCGATTCCCGGCAAGCCGCGAAGGCTGCGGTGCTCGCTGTTGGAAATGATACCCGCAAGAACGGCAGGCTCGCCGTTCTTAACGGTAATCATGCCCTTGTACTGCCTGTTCTGGATAACTGGAACACCATTGAAGCTCTGCGAACCGAGCGTCTTCAAGGCTAAGTCCAGATCGAGTGTGACGGCGGAGTCGCCATGGATTTGTGGCTTGGCCTTGAGCGTCAGTCCCAAGTCTTCGTACGTGAATCCCGGAACCGCGCCTACGATGTCGGGCGTTACGCCCGGAACGTTCACGGCGGAGCTGAAGCTCTGAGTCAGCACAGGGAAACGCGTTCCCACGTGGAGCGTAGCCGCGTTCCCTTGGGATGCCTGAAGTATCGTTTCCTGTAGCGTCGTCACACGCGATTCATTCAACGAGAAGTTTGCTGTGAGCGGTGGAATGCCGATTCCGAACAGAGTGATGCCGCCACCGAAGGTTGCAACCGGATTGGCAAGAAGCGAATTCTGCTGATTCTGCAATTGTGCGACAAGCGCCGCGATGGAACCGGCGTTCTCTGGAGTGAGGCCTCCGTTGGCCAGTAATTGACTGATCAGGTTCTGAATGTCGGGCGATGAGAGGGCCGCGAGCGTGGCGGAGTTAATGTTGAACATCTGGAACTGCAAGGGCAGGTCGAGCCCAACCCTGCGCAGCATGGAGTGGTTGACCTCGAAGGCCTGAACCTGCATCGTTACCTGCGGTCGGGCCAGCGCCATGCTATCCAACAGGGCCTCTGCCGCGTGCAGCGTTTGCTGCGGTGCACGGACCGTAATGCTCGAATTCCCAGGTTGTTGCGTTATGAACCGAATCTCGAACAGCGTGCGGAGCATGTTGACCACATCACTGAGTTCATTCGTCGTGGTCGTGTCCCGCAAATAGAAGGTCTTCTGCAGCATTCGATCGAATTCGCGCCTTTTCTGCGCACTATCGGCTGCAACAAAGATCTCGTCTGGCGCGATTGGCACCCAGAAAGTTTTGGTCATGCGGGCCGCAAGTCCAATCGCAGTCTGGAAGTCAGCGTTCTGTAGCCGAAACGCTACACTCCGTGAAGGCAGTGAATCATCAAATTTAACCTTCAGGCCGAAGGCGGATGCAATGCGGTTGTAAAGAGATCGGGCATCTCCCCTTACGTCGAAGGTTTGTGTGCCTTCGCGAGGACGGAGCAGAATTTCAAGTCCCGCATTCTCGTCGAGTTTAGTAGCGCCGTACTGAGCTTTCAGGGCTTCGACTTCTTGCTCGAGAATGCTCTGCTGAGGCGAAGATTCGGTCACAGCGGGCGGGGCGGACGGTGCGGGAACCTGGGTATTGCCCGGCGTGGTTTGGGCCATGCACAATCCGGCTAACAGTGAAAAACCGGCGATGATGGCGAGTACCTGCTTCATCCGACCTGAGATTGTAAGAGATTCTGGTGGGTTTCGCTGGCAATTCTTGAAATCGCTAACGATGGCGCGCCTGCAAGCACGTGTCATCGGTACCTTAATCCTAGAGATGCGCTAACAACTCGGTGCAACATTCAACGCACGCGTCCGGACCGTGAGGGGTGAGCGCTTCGCGGTCGTATATGCCGGTCGCGACAGCGATTACGGGTAAACCCAGTTCTCGTGCGGCCTGCACATCGGATGGCGTGTCGCCAACAAAACACACGGACGCCAACGGTCCCAGTCGCTGGTGCACTTCCGCCACACCGTTGCGGAAGATGTCCGCACGAAACTCTGCCTGGTCGGAGAAACAGCCGAAGTCGAAATACTCGGCGATGCCGGCAGCGCGAAGCTTCAGCCAACCGATCGCCTCAAGGTTTCCGGATACGACTCCCATCAGTTTGCCTGCACTCTTGAGCGAATCAAGAAGATCAGCAATCGACGGGCAAAGTTCGGGCTGCAAAGCGTTCGAGTTTCGACCTACCTCGCTGCACATGTGCTCTCGTGCGTATTGGAGTCGCTCTTCGAATGCGGTATCCGACAACCCGGCGCGTCGCACGACCGCACGTAGTATGCCGATGTCGGTGTTTCCATGCACCGGCACGCCGTCGATCAGTGAGTCGACCCCAAAGACGTGCTTTACGGCGCTGTGGAAGGCGTTGTAGTGCACGGCGTCGCGTGCGTTCAGGAGCGTTCCATCAATGTCGAACAGGTAAGCGTCGCAGTTCACCCAGCGTGGAGGAGTGGTGATGGAAGTGGAACGGCTGATCACAGCCTCATTGCTCATTTATGCGAGACCTCATGCTGCATAACCCTCTCGTCCACCATCAAACGTTCGATCTGATGGGCTCGTCCCGTTTCAGGATCGCAGTCGATAATCGCAGCGCACAGGCGAACATCGCCGCTGGCCGGTTCGAAACGGACAGGCATATTGGTCAGGAACTTCTGCAGAATGCACTCCTTCGCCACGCCTATGACACTATCGTACGGTCCAGTCATGCCGACGTCGGTCTGATACGCTGTCCCACCCGGGAGCACTCGTTCATCGGCAGTGGGGATATGGGTGTGCGTGCCCAGAACTGCCGTCACTCTGCCGTCAAGGTGCCAACCAAGGGCAATCTTTTCTGAGGTGGCTTCGGCGTGAAAGTCCACAAGGATCACTTTCGATGTTGTTCGACTGATCAAATCATCGGCGTAGCGAAAGGGATCCTCATTTGTGCCCATGAAAACCCGGCCCTGAAGGTTGATCACTGCGTAGGGGATGCCGGATCTCGTTCGCCCCTCATAAACGCCCCAACCTGGGGTCCCGTCGGGGTAGTTGGCCGGCCGCAGCACGCGTCGCGCGGGACTGTAAGGGTTGTCGTCGGCCATGTGGAAGTATTCGATGATCTCGCGTTTGTCCCACACGTGATTGCCGGTCGTAATTACGTCGATGCCGTAGTCGAACAACTCCTCAGCCAAGGCCGGAGTGATGCCGAATCCTGCGGCCGAATTCTCCCCATTGGCGATTACGAGATCGATGCTTCTGGCGCGGACCAAATCCGGCAGCAGTTCGCGGACAATGTGTCGGCCTGGTTTGCCGAATATGTCTCCGATGAAAATGATCCGCAATGTTCTCTCCACGTTTAATCTTCTCTGAATTCGATGCTATCAGCAAACGAATGGGCGTACCAAAGTCGAATATCCTGACTTCACCCTCGCCAGGACGGCATAGAGTCAGATCAAGCAGGCCGTGCTCAGTTGGGCCGCAACTCCGCCGTGGTCAAGAAATCATAGTTCCCGGAGTGACTTGCCGCGACATTGGTAACTCGTCGCGAATGTACCAGCACGTTATCCAAATACCATAGATTGATGTACGGCAGATCTTCCGCCAGAATCTGCTGGATTTCGCTGTAGATCTGCTTGCGCTTGCCCTGGTCCAGTTCGCGCCGTCCAGCCTCAATAAGTTCGTCGATCCGAGAGTTCGCATAGTAGCTGCGATTGGCTCGCTTCGGCGGAACGCTCGTCGAATGGAAAATATGCTCAAAAATGTCGGGATCTTCGTTGCCGCCGATCCAACGAAGTGAATACATCTGAAACGCGCCTTTCTGCACATCGGCGTAGAAAGTGGCGAACTCGAACGTGCGAATGTCCAACGCAATACCCACTTCTGCAAGCTGCTGCTGAAGGATCGCTGCAAGGAGTCTGGTGGATTCCTCGGTGGAGGTCTTCATCGTCAGATGAAAGCGCGTGCCGTTTCGCAGCGGATATCCGGCCTCATCGAGAAGTTCACGTGCTCGCTGCGGGTCGTGCGGGTAAGTTCGCACATGCGGATCGTACGCCCAATGCTGGGCGGGCAAGACGCTTGAGGCTGGCTGCGCCAGGTCGCGCCACAAGTAATGCAAGATGGGCCTGCGGTCGATCGCGTATGCGAGTGCCTGACGCACTCGGCGATCCTTGAGGATGGGGTCGCGAAGATTGATCGCCAGGTAAGCGTAGATCGTGCCTGGAGTGGTTTGGATCGCGATAGTGCTGTCGTGTTTTAGCGCCTCGATCATGTCGGCTGTCAGTGCGTTGATGGCGATGTCGGCGCTGCCTTTTCTCAGTTCTAATGCCCGGGTGGTAGTGTCGGGAACGACGAGGAAACGAACGCGAGGAACCCGGGAGTGGGTGCCCCAGTAGTGGTCATTGCGCTCGATGATGACCTCTTTGTCCTGCGCCTGGCTTACGAAGCGGAATGGACCCGTTCCGACAGGATTTCGGTTGAAGTCTTCCGCAGCTCCAAAGGGAACAATTCCGATTGCTCCATCGCTCACGTTCCACAGAAGTGTTGAATAGGGTTCTTTCAGGTGAAAGACCACCGTGTAGTTGTCAGGCGTGTCAATACGGTCCACGAACTTATAGGTGCTTGCCTTGGGAGTTCGCAACTTGCCGCTCATCACGGAATCGAAGGTCCACTTCACGTCACGAGATGTGAGCGGTCTTCCGTCGTGAAAGCGAACGTCCCGGCGTAGATGAAACACGTAGGTCAGTGGATCTGGAATGTCCCAACTCTCGGCTAACCATGGCCGAAGGTTGAAGTGTTCGTCGCGGCGTACGAGCGAGTCGAAGATCAGTTTGTCGATGCGTTCGGATTGAGCGTCAGTCCCCACGCGTGGATCCAGATTCGCCGGACTGCTCTCAATGATCATCACGAGCGTGTCGGGGGATGGCTTGGACGAGCAGGAGGTCAAGAGGAAAGCTAGGCCAATGGTGAGAACCACCAGCAGAATTCCGAGTTTCGAGTTTCGAGTTTCGAGTGCATCTGTCGTTCTGGCGGAGCTGGCTCTCGAAAGCTGAAACTCGAAACCCGAAACATCTTTTCTACGCATAGCTGATTTTGCCCAACACGGTCGGCCGTTTTGCGCCTGTTGCAGACGGAACGTTAGAAGCTTCTCTGCGCCAGGTTTCGTAGGCAAGCAGGGCAAAAGCCACGGCTTCCTTCGCGTCCGACGCGAGACCTACGTCATCCGACGTGCGAATCTTCAATCCCCATGGCGCCAGTTCACTGCCGATCATGCGCATGAGGGTGCGGTTTTTCGCTCCACCACCTGACACAATGTAATCGTGATACAACTTGCCATCGCGCTGGCCGTCCTGCTGTGTGGCCGGCAGGAGCGAGCGTACAGCTTCGGCGATCGAGCGCGCAGTCAGGGACGTGGCGGTTGCAACGATGTCTTCGTTTCGGGCACGGCGGCACTTGCGCAGAAACTCGGTGACGAACTCCCGTCCGAATTCCTCTCGCCCGGCGGTTTTCGGTGGCTTGCGGTGGAAGAAGTTGGCGCGCAGGAGTTCGGAAACTACTGTGTCCAGGACCTTGCCGCGTGAAGCAACCTGGCCATCCTTGTCGTACCGTTTGCCGAAAAAGCGATCCATCACCTGATCGATCACCATGTTGCCGGGGCCGGTGTCGAACGCCGAGACCTGCTCTGGCGCTGCTTTCGGAGGAATGGAGGTTAGATTGCCGATGCCGCCGATGTTCTGCACGATACGGCCACGCCGTGGATGCCGAAACAAAACGTAGTCGAGGAACGGTACCAGCGGAGCGCCCTTACCGCCGTTCGCCATATCGGCTGGTCGGAAATCTGTTACCGCTGGAACGCCGCATCGGGCCGCTATGATCGAACCTTCACCGGTTTGCCATGTGCACGCAATTTTTCGGCCTAGGTAATTTGCCGCTTCGCCTTGGTGGTAAATGGTCTGGCCGTGGCAACCAACCAGATCGGCCTTGAGCGAGGCGCGGCGGCAGGTTTCGTTGACGGCCTCGGCATAAAGTTCGCCTAGCAAGAAGTTCATCCGCGTCATGTCCGCCACGCTGACGGTCGCGTTCATCATCGAGAGCACCGTTCGACGGACGTTGGCGGGAAAGGGGTACTCATCATGCGCGAGCAGTTCCAAGCGAGTGCGGAAACCGCGTCCCATCAGACGAACCAACGCAACGTTGATACCGTCGGCGGACGTTCCGCTCATTACCCCTGCAACGATCACAGTTCTTCCTCTTTCGACAAGAATTACACACAACAACTAGAGCCTGAATTGCACAAATCACCTACATCGAGACTTTTACTAGCCTGACTTCTTCTGACAGTTCCCACAACTCGCGGCGAAGCTTATCCATTACAGCTTGCGTCGGAGCAGGGCAGCGCCGGGTGGCGAGCTTCGCCTTCTTCTTGAGCGCTAGCACGCGTTCGGTCGAGGCGCGGACCTGCGCGGCGAAGCGCGTGTTCTGCTCGGCATGGTGCAGCACGGCGTGAAACGCAGAAATTACGTTCTTCTCCTGGCGCGAAACAAGGTACATGTCACCGCCGGCTTGCAGGTGCGCCAATGCTGCTTCGCCGACCAGCGTGGGTGCGTCGCTGCTGTCGAGGCGAGATGCGGCGGCTTCTTTCGCAGCGCCCATTTCCAAGTCGTCGGAGACGATCACGCCCTTGTAGCCGAGCTTCCTGCGGAGGACGTCGGTGATCCACTTTTTGGACAGGGAAGCGGGCAGCGCGTCGACCGCCGGGTAGGCCGCGTGCGACACCATGATGAATGGCATCTGCTCGTGCAGTTCGCGGTAGGGAACCACGTCTTCATTCCACAGTTGCTTGAACGTTCGGTCGATCGGGGCGATGTTCTTGTGCGTGTCGAGCGCGCCGCCGCCCAGTCCGGGGAAGTGCTTGCCGCAGCCGAGAACGTGGGCTGCTTTCAGTCCAGCCAGGAATTCGCGAGCGTAGGCTGTAGCCTGCTTGGGGTCGGGCGAAACGGCTCGGGAGGTCAGCACTTTGCGGGCTGGTTCAAGAGCGAGATCGCAGACGGGCGCGAAGTCGACGTTGAATCCGAGCGCGCGAACCTCGTTGGCGATGACATAGCCATGCAGGCGGAAGAGCTTGCGGACGCCGGTTTCGAACACGTCGGCGGCCGAGGGTGCGGGGCCGATGACGTTCTTAAAGCGATCAACGGTGCCGCCCTCCATGTCTACGCAGGTGAAGAGCGGGGTGCGAACGCAGCGGCGAAGTTCGCGCAGAAGTTCCCATGTCTGGCGCGGTTCGGCGATGTTACGGGCGAACAGCACGACGCCGCCAGGTTGAAGCGCACTCACCATCGACAGCAGTTTCGCCGTGGGCTCCGTGCCGTCGAAGCCCATGACGAGAAGTTGGCCGACCTGTTCTTCCAGGGTGTGTTTAGGCATTCAGCACTCAGCAGTAACCAGTCATTGGCTGTACGCAGTAGCGTAACAAGGTGAGGGCGATTGCGGTAGGAGTTCTTGCAATTGTAGATTCCGGAATTCGCAACAAGTGCGTCGGTCAGCGGTGCATCGGCATCTGAACACGCGCAAGGAGGTCAACATGAACCGAGTCACCTTTTCAATCGTCATTGATGCCCCAAAAGAACTCGTATGGCGGACCATGCTTGAAGATGCAACCTACAGGGAGTGGACGAGCCCATTCGCCGAGGGTTCGTATGCGGTCACCGACTGGAAGGAGGGCAGCAAGGCGCTGTTCCTGACGCCCTCGGGCGAGGGCATGGTCAGCAAGATCGCGGCGCATCGACCGAATGAGTTTCTGTCTATCAAGCATCTTGGAACGGTGAAGAACGGTGTTGAGGACACGGAGAGTCAAGAAGCAAAGGGATGGGGCGAAGCGCTGGAGAATTACAGCATCACCGAGGCGAACGGCTCCTCGACGTTGAAAATCGAAATGGATGCGACCGACGAATACAAGAGCTACTTCGAGGAAACGTGGCCTAAGGCGCTCAGCAAGCTGCAAGAAATAGCGGAGAGGGAAGCGCAGGCTGAACGGGGAAGAAGGCAGTCCGCGTGAAGGACTGCAGCCGTGGTGCAGGGGGCTCACCAACCTCAAGCTTGGATGCGAATGGTCATCCTGAGAGCGGCGACGCGCCCGTGTGCATTAATCGTGGTGCGCGCAAGTGCATAGATCCTTCGCGGCACTCAGGATGACAGGTTCCTGAACAAGGAGACCATAGCCATGACGAAGCACATGACCGGGACACGTGAAGAGTGGCTTGCAGCGCGGCGCGAACTGCTCAAGGCGGAGAAGGAGCTAACGCGGCGCAGCGATGAACTGGCGCGGCGGCGGCAGGAACTGCCGTGGGTCCGAGTCAATAAAGAGTATCGATTCGAGACCGACGAAGGGGACGCCTCGCTGGCGGACCTCTTCCGAGGGCGCTCGCAGCTCCTTGTCTATCACTTCATGTTCGGGCCCGACTACACGGCGGGATGCCCGTCCTGCTCGGCGATCGCGGACGGCTTCAACGGGTTCGTGACTCACCTGGCCAACCATGACGTGATGCTCTGGGCGGTGTCGCGCGCGCCGCTTGATAAGCTGCAGGCGTATAAGCGGCGAATGGGCTGGACGTTTTCCTGTGCGTCTTCATTCGGCAGCGACTTCAACTCCGACTTCAGCGTCGGGTTCACAGAGGAGCAACAGAGCAAGGAAGGTATCGAATACAACTACCAGCGCGAGCCCGCGTGGCGCCAGCCGGCGGAGAGTTCCGGCGACGTCAAGTTCGCGGCCATGTCCGGAACGGACGCGGCCACGTACACGCGAGAGAGGCCGGGCATGAGCGCGTTCGCACGCGAGGACGGGGTAATCTACCACACCTATTCGGCCTACGCGCGCGGACTGGACGTTCTCTGGGGCATGTATCAGTGGCTCGACCGCGCTCCCAAGGGGCGCAATGAGACGAGCGCCTGGTGGCGCCGCCACGACGAGTACGGCAAGGGATGAGCGACAAGGACGCGGCACCCGCCAACACGGGCAAGATCATCCTCATGCTCCTTTTAGCGGGATTGACAGTGCATTCGCAGGTGAAGCCAACTGCCGGAGAGCGCCTGAAGGCACAACATCCAGCCGTCGAATGGAACCTTGCGTCGGCCGTGACGGTTGACATCGATTGCGATGGCAAGCCGGACTCGTTTCTCTGGGGCGTGGATAAACACGTCACGCGCGAATTCGTGATAAGTGACAAGCCGGTGCGACAAATCCGGCAAGAGATCGTCTTAGGCCTCGAGCGCGGCGGTTCGCCCAGGACTCAGACGGAAAACATCCCCTTCAGAAAAGACACCGGCTACTACGGCTTCTGTTCTCTGCCAAAGACCATTGAAGTAAAGCCGTTATCGTGCGACTGGGAGCAGGGGCTGCTTCCGGGCTGTAGTGCCAACAACCGATGCGAGGCACTCTGGATTCGCGATGATGAATGTGGCGAGTTCTTCGTGTTCTGGGACGCGTCGAGACGACGGATGATATGGGTAAGGCACTGAGCCACATCTGGCGAATCGGGTGATCGAGTGATCGGGCCATCGGGTGATCGGGTGATGGGGTGATTGGGGGAGGCGCTGCTCGGGATGATAGCGGTGTGTTGAATTTGATGATTGGATGATTTGACGATTGGATGATTGAAAACCGTAACCGCAGAGGGCGCCGAGGACGCAGAGGAAGCGGAGAGGATCGGGTCATCCGGGGATTGAGCCATCGAGCGGCCGTCCGTCTGCGAGTCTACTTCGGCGGTGTGCGGTTCAAGTCGGTCATGGGCGGCCCCTTTGCGCTCCTCTTGCTTGGTGCGCAGGTCGTTAAGGATGCGGCGCTCTTCTTCTTTTTGCTTGAGTTCTTCGAGTTCGTAGTCGGGGAGTTGGGTGACGGCCTGGGACATGTGGAGGCGGTTGTCGAAGGCGAGTTGGCGGCTTTGTTCGGCGGCGATCTGGAGGGCCCAGAGGAGCTGCGAGGCACGGCGCTCGTCGATGCGGCGGTCGATGATGGCGAGCATGACGTTGTGAATGCCGACCTGAATGGCGGCGGCGTTCTCGGGGAACGGGATTTGAACGACCCGAGCCTGGGTGCGCGGACGATGGTCGGGTGAGTGGTGGTGGAAGTAGCAGAACGACTGCCCGCGGAGCGCGGGCGAGCCGCAACGGAGGCCGTTGGCCTTGACGTGGGTGCAGGATTTGAATGGCATTGGGTATTGGGTCTTTAGTCGTTAGGTATTGGGTAACACCCCCGCCCCCTGGATCTCGGGGAGCCGCTGAAAATGCGGGTTTGCGCGAGGGTGATCTCTCAAAGTCCTCATTCCAGAGGAGTTGAGGTTTGATTCGAGTTTCTGGTTTCTAGTTTCTGGTTTCTTGTTGTTGGTTCTACTTCCAGTGTAGCGAGACGGGAGGGGTGAACCCGCCACGTGTGCCGGGATTATTTCTCGTTTGGCGTGAGTGGGTTGCGGAGATTTTAAGGTTCCGTGCGCTTGACAGGTTTTGAAACCCATCACAGAGGACACGGGGGACGCGGAGGAAAGGCCGAAGGAGATCCAGAGGTGCGCGAAGGTCACGCGGAGGATTAGACGGAACGCAGAGGAAGCGGAGGAAGCAACGGACTCTTGTATTACAAAGTAATACTGGATATAGTTTCCGCATTATGTCCAGTCCCGAGAAGACTATCAGCTTCCGAGCCGACGCTGAAAAGATGAAGGCGCTCGATGAACTCGCCGCTGCGCAGGACCGGTCTCGAAGCTACCTGATCAACGAGGCCATCACCAACTATCTAGAACTGCATGCTTACCAGGACGCGCTGGTGCGCAAGGGTATGGAAGAGATGCGGAAGGGGCGCGTCGTAGGCCATGAAGAGGTTGTAAGGCGGTTCAAGAAACGGACGAGACGCGCAAGTTGATGATCGAATGGACGGAGCAAGCTGCGCGTCAACTGGAGCACGCCTACGACTACATTGCGCTCTCGAACAGCGAAAGCATTGCCGAGCGGATTACGACGCAGATCCTCGCCTCCGTCGAACAGCTTGCCACTTTCCCCATCTCGGGCAGGTCGGGCCGGGTGCCGGGTACCCGTGAACTGGTCATTGCGAACACGCCTTTCATCGCCGCCTACACCATCGACCAGGCCCGCATAGTGGTCCTTGCCGTCTATCATGGGGCGCAGCGGTGGCCGGAGGAGTTGTAGGCTGAATATTCAGAGTCTGGGTGCCGCACCCTTCCCCTTTAGGGGAGGGTGCGTCTGGACGACTCGTCGAACTTCACGGTCAAGTGAAGTCCCATCTGTTCCCGTTTTCTCGCAGTCCACTGCGACTCGATCTCCACCACGCTGTCCTCTCCTGTCGACCAGTGTCGAAAGCTGCTCCACGCCCAATCTTCCGGCCGTGAAACCAATCCACGAGTCACCGGGTTTCGATGGAGGTATCTCAGCTTCTCCAGTCGTTTCTCTTCCGACCAGACGTTGAAGTCGTAGTAACGGCGCTGCCAGAAGCGCGGTAGTTCGTCGGAGTGGCCGAGTTCGCGCGCTACGTTCTGCTTCAGCATCTGGATCGCGACCGCGAGTGTGCTGCGCTCGGGTTCGCCGACGAGCAGATGAACGTGCTCCGGCATGACGACGTATCCGGTGATGAACATCCCGTACCATTGGCGGACGCGCTCCAGAATCTGCTCGAACGTTATACGGACGTGTGGTGTGTCGAGTAAGGGTCGCCTTTCAAAGCAACTGAACGTGATGAAGTGTAGATCACGCGTTCCGTGAAATCGTGGTGGTGCTGGGGACATGAGGAGAGAGTAAGGTCAGGAGTGATTCGCTGCGAAAATTCCGTTTCTTGTTCCGAAAGTGGAACTGCAGGCGTCATCGTGGCGCACCCTCCCCTAAAGGGGAAGGGTGCGGCACCCCAATTGTGGTGAGGTGGAAAGGGTGAGCCACCCGCCCATTGAATGTGACGATTCTGCCGAAATTGTGTAGCTCTGTGATCAGGTCGACAGCCCTAGGCTCAAGCCACGTTCGGTAATTGTTCCGCGCGTCCCAAGTAACAGCAACGGCCATACCGAATGACTTGATATTCGACCATCCGCCCACAACCTCGTTCGAAAGCCGTAAAGTTTCAATTTCCAGGTATATCTCGTCGCTAACCTCTCGTGCATCGACAGAAACTGGTGTTGAGAGTAACTGCTTCATGGCGTACGAGCTTACGCGCGCACGCTTGCGGCACGAGTGCCTAGTTAGTCAATAACCTACATTGGATGTGATAGCGATTTGGTGCCCGTTGTGAACCGCCCCTACTCCAACTGCTTCTTCAACTCATAGAGCAAATTCAGCGCCTGGATCGGGCTTAGGGCGTTCAGGTCGGCTTCCTTGAGGCGGTCTACGATCTGCTGCGACAGCGGAGTGAACATGGTGAGTTGGAGCGATGGTGTGGACTCGGCGCGCTCGAGGTGGCGGCTGGTGCTGGTTTCGGCGGATTCGTGCTCTTTCAGGACTTCGCGCGCGCGGAGGATGAGTTCGGCGGGGAGTCCGGCGAGCTTGGCGACCTCGATGCCGTAGCTCTTGTCGGCGGCGCCGGCTTCGACCTTGCGCAGGAACACGATTCCGCCGCTGGTCTCTTTCACCGTGACGTGGAAGTTCTTGACGCCGCTGAGGTGTTCGTCGAGCACCGTGAGTTCGTGGTAATGCGTGGCGAAGAGCGTCTTGGCACGCACGCGGGCGTGGATGTATTCGACGGCGGCCCAGGCGATGGCGAGGCCGTCGTAGGTGGCGGTGCCGCGGCCGATTTCGTCCAGCAGGATGAGCGAGCGCGGCGAGGCCGTGTTGAGGATGGCGGCGGTTTCCGTCATCTCGACCATGAAGGTCGAGCGGCCGCGCGCAAGGTTGTCGGCGGCGCCGATGCGGGTGAAGATGCGGTCGACGATGCCGAGGCGCAGCGAACGCGCCGGAACGAAGCATCCCATTTGCGCCATGATGACGATGAGCGCGGCCTGGCGCAGATAGGTCGATTTGCCGCCCATGTTGGGCCCGGTGAGCAGCAGGACATTGTGCGTGGTCGCGTTCAGGAACAGGTCGTTGGGCACGAAGCGGTCGGAGCCGCCGGTGAGTTCGAGGCGCTCGACGACCGGGTGACGGCCTTCGACGAGTTCGATGTCGGAGGCGTCGTCGAACTGCGGACGGCAGTAGTTCCGCTCGACGGCGAGGTGCGCGAACGTGGTGAGCACATCGACTTCGGCGAGCGCGAGCGCGGTGTGACGAATGCGCCGGGCTTCGGCAGCGATGGCGGCGCGGAGTTCGGTGAAGATGCGGCGCTCGATTTCGACGATCTTCTCCTGCGCGTCGAGGATCTTGGCCTCGTACTCCTTCAGCTCGGGCGTGGTGAAGCGCTCGGCGTTGACCAGCGTCTGCTTGCGTTCGTAGTCGGCAGGGACAAGGTGGAGGTTGGCCTTGCTGATTTCGAGGTAGTAGCCGAAAACGTTGTTGAATTTGATCTTGAGCGAGCCGATGCCGGTGCGCTGACGTTCTCGCTCTTCGACGCGCGCGAGGTACTGCTTGCTGTTGCGGCTGAGTTCGCGGAGGTCGTCGAGCGCGGGGTCGACTAAGGGGGCGATCACGCCTCCGTCTGAGAGCGTAAGCGGCGGTTCGGGCGCGATGGTGGTGTCGATGCGGGTACGGAGGTCGGTGAGTTCGTCGATGGTGAAGTGGAGGGTGGACAATCTCACAGCGCCGACATTCTCAACCGCCCCACTCAAGCCAAAACCGGGCTTGAATGGGCCACCATCAGGTTTTTCTCCGAATTTTGTGAGTGCCGTGCGCACGGCGGGGATGCGGCCGAGCGAGGCCGACAACGCCAAGACGTCGCGGGGATTGGCGGTTTCGAGCGTGACGCGGCTGAGCAGGCGTTCGATGTCGAGAATGCCGTCGAGCGCGCGGCGGAGTTCTTCACGCGAGATCATGTCGCGCGTCATGGCCTGGACAGCGTCGAGACGCGCTTCGATCTCGGCCGGGTCAATGGACGGGCGGAGCATCCACGAACGCAGCAGACGCTTGCCCATCGGGGTGATGCTGGCGTCGAGCGCGCGGAACAGGGTGATGCCGTCGCCAGTACCGGCGAAGATGGGCTCGATCAGCTCGAGGTTACGGACGGTGACTGCGTCGAGCACGAGGCAGTTCTGGCGCTCGTAGAAGCCGATGCGATCGACGTGTTCGAGCGAGCCGCGCTGAGTTGAGCGGATGTAGTGGAGGATCGCTCCGGCGGCGCATCCGGCGGCGGTGCGGCCAGCGAGACCAAAGCCCTCCAGCGAGAGCACACCGAAGTGGTTCTCAAGCTGGGGAAGAGCGTAGTCGGGAGCGAAGACCCAGTCGTCGACGGGAGTAAGAGACCAGGAATGTCCGTTGAGTCCGGAGGGGAAGTCAAAAGACCCACCCTTCGCTGTCGCGAAGGATGGGGCACCCGCAGAGTTCTTTTCACCCGCCGTTTTCTTCTCACCCCTCGGCTGGGTTTCAAACAGCGGGGCCGAGGAGGCGAAGAGGACTTCGCGGGGGCGGAGTTGCTCGACTTCGTCCCAGATGCGGCGTTCGGCGTCGGGGCCTCGGAACTCGGTGGCACGGAACTCGCCGGTGCTGAGGTCGATGGCGGCAAACCCGACGGCGGTACTCTTGCCGTCGGACGCAGAGCCGTCTTCCAGGTGCGCGATGGCGGCGAGGAAGTTGTTTTCTTCGGAACCGATGGAGGAGTCGAGAG
The DNA here is from genome assembly GCA_035629075.1 of Terriglobales bacterium. GTDB lineage: Bacteria > Acidobacteriota > Terriglobia > Terriglobales > Acidobacteriaceae > JAEZPW01. The sequence continues at coordinate 105,359 of DASPIK010000050.1, forward strand.
CGGTGCCGGGCGTCAGGACGCGGGTGACTTCGCGGCGGACGATCTTCTTGGCTTGCTTGGGGTCCTCCATCTGTTCGCAGACGGCGACCTTGAAGCCTTTGCGGATAAGCTTGGAAATGTAGTTGTCGGCAGCGTGGTAGGGCACGCCGCACATGGGGACGGCGATGCCTTTCTCTTTGTTGCGTGACGTGAGGGTGATCTGAAGCTCGCGGGCGGCGGTTACCGCATCATCAAAGAACAGCTCGTAAAAGTCGCCCAAACGAAAGAAAAGGAGGGCACCGGGATGTTCCTTCTTGATCGCGGCATACTGCCGCATAAGGGGAGTGGAAGCCTCTGTCATCGCTCAATGTACGCCGGAATCCGGAGTATAACCTATTTGCAATCGGTGGTTTGCAATTTGTGAGTAGTGACTGATCGGGGCGCTTTCAGTCCGAAAAACCGGTTGCGTTACTCGACCGTACGCTTCTCAGTATTGACTCATGCGGCAATAATCCCGTTAACTATCTCGTTCATGGAACTGCGCAAGGATCCAATCACGCGTTCGTGGGTGGTTACGGGCGATGATGTGCCTGCTGCGTCGCAACATGCCCCGTGCGTGTTGTGCGCTTCGGGCAATTCGAACCTGCAGGTTGTCTCCACCATGCCGCCGGTAGACGACGGGCCGTGGTCGGCGCGAGCCGTGGTACATCCGTCGCCACTGTACCGGATCGAAGGCGATCCTATGCGGCGTGCGGAAGGCATATACGATCGCATGAGGTCCGTCGGGGCGCACGAATTGCTGGTCGAGAACCATCACCATGACCGGAATCTTTGGAACGCCTCAGATCAGGAGGTCGAGCGCTTCCTGATGCTAGCTGCACAGCGCGTCATCGATCTGAAGCAGGACCGACGCTTCAAGTACGTGAGTGTCTCCAAGGATTACGGGAGTTCAGCGGGGCAGGAGGTCGAGCATCCCGCTTCGCAGCTGACGGCGACTACGTTTGTGCCCAGACGTGTTCTGTACGAACTGCGGGCCGCAAGGGAATATTTTGCACAGAAAGAGCGGTGCGTGTTCTGTGACATTCTGGCACAGGAAGAGCGGCAAGCACTCAGGGTCGTAGAGACGATCGGCGAGTACATCGCGATCTGTCCTTACGCGCCTCGCGTGCCTTATGAAACGTGGATTATGCCCCGTGTACACGAATCTGCGTTTGAGCGGGCAGCGGTTGCCAGGCCGGGTGCTCTACGTGATCTCGCCACGCTACTTCGCCGGACGTTGAAACGTATTCTCACGGTCGCGAAAGACTTTCACCTGGTGATACATTCATCTCCAAATACGCTGCACCGGTCCGTGGTTCTGGGCTACTGGAAGACGATCGAGGAGGATTACCACTGGCACATCGAGGTGCTGCCGATCCTGCCCGACAAAATCAAGTCTTACACCGTTAAGGAGACGTACTTCACTCCGGTCAGTTCCGAAACGGCAGCACTTCGGCTGCGCGAAGCGAACGTGGACTGAAACAGAGTGCGCGCCATGACTGTTCGAAGAATGAAGTCGTACACGGGGCAGACCGGGTACGTCTATCAATACTATTTCGTTGGGAAACGGCCTGCTCTGCCGAATGCGCCGGAAAGCCCGGCTTTCGAGTACGTCTTCGACGTCACGGCTGACCGAGAGAAATTCTTTGCCGTCAGCATCTTCCTGCGAGATGAAGCGCTTTCGGCATGGGCAACGGCCCATGGCCGGGGCCTGTCGGATGCGGAACAGTACGCCGCCGTGAAGCTACGGTTGTTTGCTGCCTTCGATGATGTTGATCAGCTTCAGGCATCCGAGAGGCGATTCAGTGTGGGTTCCGAAAACATTCAGGACTTGCTGGACAGCCTTGATCTCGGGTGACCAGTGCAGTAGAACTGACTGTGATAGAAGTCACAGATTCCTGTGACTTTGATAATTTGGGTTGCCTAGGCTGATTGTATAATCAGCTTACCGTCATTGAGTGCTTTGCTTGGGGTCAGGCACCTGCGCGGCGGAATCCGAACTTATGCCCTTGCTTTGGCTGCGAGTCGCGGTTGTCTTCTATGCTGTAGGCCTGCTGTATGCGCTGGCTCTGCTGCATCGGCGCAGCGAATACTTCTCGCGCGAAATCATTCTTCCATGTGTCGGATTGGGGATGGTGTTTCACTTCGTCTCACTTGTTGAGGCGGCTATGCTGGAACATCTCAGCCTCGCATCGGTACATCACTCGGAGTCGCTCTTCGCGTTCCTGATCATGTTTGGATTCATGGTCGTCCGGGTGAAGTACAAGACGACATCGCCCGGGATCTTCATATTCCCACTAGTGTTTTTGCTGACGTTTGCCTCGGCCATCGCACAAAGGCCACCGGAGTTGAACAGCCCGGTGCTGCGCAGCGGGTGGGTTTTCGCACATATCGCGTTGATTTTTACGGGTTACGCGGCCCTTTTTCTGAGTTTTGTCGCCAGCCTGCTTTACCTTGTGCAGGCCAACAATCTCAAATCGAAGCTGAAAAATCCGACTGACGGCGGTTTCTTTTCACGGCTGCCCGCTCTGGAAGTTATCGATGAAATCGGGTACAGGGCTCTTGTGCTCGGGTTCCCGTTCATGACGCTCGGTCTGGTAACGGGAGCTGTGCTAGCGCAGCAGAAGTTCGGGTCCATGTACTTCGTTGATCCGAAGGTGACGCTCTCGCTGCTGATGTGGGTAGTCTACGTCGTTCTGCTCTATACCCGCTGGAACTCAGGCTGGCGCGGACGTCGCGCTGCATACCTGGCAACGGTTGCGTTCTTGACGGCCATTGGGGCGTGGGCGGCCAATTACTTCAGCGGAGTTCACAGGTTTATTGCGCCATGAACTTCTTGCTTACAGGGGTGAACCACAAGAGCGCGCCGGTTAATGTGCGCGAGCGGTTTGCCATTCCTGAAAAGAGATTACCGGAGGCTGTTCAGCGGTTTGCGGAACACCCTGGCATTGAGGAAGCGCTGATCGTTTCCACATGCAACCGTGTGGAATTCGTGGCGCGAACGACTAATGGTACGGCCGACCTGCATGGGTTCTTGGCCGAGTACTTCCAGATGTCGCGGACGGAGTTTGAGAACTACCTGTACGACTACCGGGAAGATGAGGCCATTCGCCACATTTTCCGCGTTGCATCGAGCTTGGACTCAATGGTCGTAGGCGAGCCGCAGATTCTCGGCCAAGTCAAAGAAGCATATGCAGTCGCCAGAGCGGTAGGGGCCGTACACTCGCAACTCGATGCGCTTTTCACGCGCTCGTTCGCGGTAGCCAAGAAAGTTCGAAACGAGACGGCGATTGGCACCTCGGCAGTCTCCGTTGCTTCAGTCGCGGTCGATCTTGCTAAGAAAATCTTCGGATCACTTGCTGGCAGGCATGTGTACATGGTCGGGGCCGGCAAGATGATTGAACTTGCGGCACGGCATCTGCTGGCGCATGGCGCCGGATCGATTTTCGTGGCCAACCGCACCCATGAAAGAGCCAGAGCGCTGGCGGCAAAGTTTAACGGTCAGGCAATCCGGTTTGAGGAACTCTACGACACCGTGGACAAGGCCGATATCGTAATTACCTCGACCGGAGCTCCACACGCGATATTCCGGCGCGAGCACGGTGAGAAGTTCCTGAAACAGCGGCGCAATCGGCCAATGTTCTTCATCGACATTGCTGTTCCGCGCGACGTTGACCCCGCGATGAACGAGCTCGACGGGATCTTCGTGTACGACATCGATGATCTGCAGCAGGTCGTGAGCGCTAACCTGGCTGATCGTTCGCAGGAGGCACGCCGCGCCCAGCAGTTGATCGATGAGGAAGTCGAGCGGTTCACGGCCCGTCTTCAAACGCTGGACGTTGTCCCCACCATTGTGTCGTTGCAGGAGCAGCTTGAGACTATCCGGCAAGCCGAGATCGACCGGGTACGTGGCCGTTTGGGCAATCTCACGCCCGAGCAGGAAATGGCTGTCGAAGCGCTCTCGCGCGGAATTATCAACAAGATCATGCATACCCCCATCACGACTTTGAAAACCGCAGCACGCCAGTCGGAAGCGGCCAGTGTGGTGGACCTCATCCGGCGCATCTTCAACCTGCGCGACAGCCGTGCTGCGGCTGCTTGCGACTCGAAGAGCGACCAGGGAGCAGACTCGTAGATGGCAAAGCTCCGCATCGGTTCTCGCGGTTCCCAATTAGCTCTGTGGCAAGCGAATCACATTGCGGCACTGTTGCGCGAACGCGGCCACGAAGTCGAAATCGAGATCATTAAAACCACCGGTGACAAGATCACTGATGTTGCCCTTGCGAAGGTCGGCACGAAGGGCATGTTCACGAAGGAGATCGAGGAGGCACTGGCCGAAGGCCGTGTGGACCTTGCTGTCCACAGCTTGAAAGACTTGCCGACGGAGTTGGCCGCCGGCTTCGAAATCGCTGCGATCACTACGCGCGAGCATCCGAATGACGTCTTCCTTTCCGTGAAGTACGAGAGCATCAAAGCACTGCCGCATGGCGCCAAGGTCGGAACCAGCAGTCTAAGACGACAGGCACAGATAAAGGCAATCCGACCCGATCTCGAGATATTCCCGCTGCGTGGAAACGTAGATACGCGGATTCGCAAGTTGGAGCATGGGGAATACGATGGAATCGTCCTTGCTGCAGCGGGGCTCAACCGACTAGGGAAAACCGAGCTTGTGAAAGATGTGATCTCGCCGGATGTGATGTGTCCGGCTGCCGGCCAGGGCGCGCTCGGAATCGAAATCCGCGAAGGCGACAGCCGCATGCGCGAGATGCTTGCGTTCCTTGATGACAAGAGCGCCCGAACGACGACCATTTGCGAGCGCGCGCTGCTGAATCAGCTTGGCGGTGGATGCCAGGTGCCGATTGGGGCACATGCTGTCGTCATCGACGGAGAGATTTACCTGCGCGGCGTGGTCGCCAAACCGGACGGTACGCTGGTTCTTCGCGAGCAGATGACGGGAACAGACCCGGTAGGACTTGGTGAAACGTTGGGTAGGAAACTCCTCGTCAGTGGCGGGCAGGAGATTCTGGACGAAGTATACGGCGAGACCGCTACGGCGCCGCAGCAGCCGTGAACAGATTCATGATTGGATGATTTGATGATCTGACGATCTGGAAGGGGTCGTCAGATTCGGTAGATGTTCCGATCACTGACCTTCAGAGGAGTCCGCGGTGATGAGGCGAGGGCGGGGCGCCCTCGCGACAGCCGGCGAGCCGCCGGCGCTACATCCGATAGCCGAGGTCAACTTGAACGCATCTTCGGCAGTACAGTCTAAGAACAAGACATCAGGTTCCAAGACGAAGGCGAAGCCACTTGCAGGCAAGCGCGTCATCATCGGACGTGCGAAAGCGCAGGCTGCAGCGCTTGCCAAACTTCTCAGAGAGCAGGGTGCAACAGTCGCGGCTATCCCATTCATTGAGATACATAAGCCTAAGTCTTTCAAGCCGCTGGATTCAGCACTTCAAGAGATACGTGAATACGATTGGCTCATTCTGACCAGCGTCAATGGTGTTGAGGCGCTGTTCGAGCGTATGAAAAAGCTGCGAATGGAGCCGGGATGGCTGGCTCATCTGCGCATCGCGGCCATCGGCCCCGCAACAAAGGCGGCCATAGAGAAGAGCGGGCTCGACGTGGCGGTTGTTCCCAAGGAATATGTTGCTGAGTCGGTAGTGTCGGCGCTTCGCAAGAAGGTCGAAGGCAGGCGCGTTTTGCTCGTTCGTGCCAAAGTGGCTCGCGATGTCATCCCCAACGAACTTCGCAGGGCGGGCGCCGCAGTGGACGTCGTCGAGGCGTATGAGACCGTGTTGCCGAAGGCCTCGCGGGCACAGCTCCTGGCTGCGCTGAACGACAGTAAGAAGCGACCGGACGTGATCACATTCACAAGTTCCTCGACGGCGAGAAACTTCGTCGATCTGATCGGCGCGAAGGTGGCTTATTCCGGTCTGCTGGATGGAATTGCGCTCGCGTCCGTTGGTCCTGTGACTTCCACGACTCTGAAAGAGTTGGGCCTGAAGGCGGACATCAAGGCCAAGGTGTTCACGATGCCCGGCTTGGTAGAAGCGATCGGACGGCACTTCGCGCGTTGATGCTTGAGTGCCGCCACAACGGGGCTGATGGTCGTCTCGCTTTATACCCCAGCCCTCCCGGGCTGGGCTAATGTATGTCGCCCTACGGGCTCGTGGTCTCTACGCGAAGGAATTCCCGCTGGCGTGCACTCCGATCGTGATCTGCCTCGGTCTAGGGCTGTGCGTTCTTGTGAATGTCGACCGTGGACCACGTTTTGTCGGCGGCGTGGCAGATGTTCTCAAGCGGGCAGTCGGCGCACTTAGGTTTCCTCGCGATGCAAAGCGCGCGCCCATGCAGGATGATCTGGTGGGCGAAGCTTATCCAGTGCTCCCGTGGGATGACTCGCATTAAGTCCTGCTCGATCTTCTGGGGCTCATCATTCGTCGTGAGTTCGAGACGGCGCGATATGCGGTGGACGTGCGTGTCAACCACGACCCCTTCGGCTTTGCCAAACCACGTCCCAAGAACCACGTTTGCGGTTTTGCGCGCTACGCCGGGCAGCGAGAGCAGTTGATCCATGTCGTTGGGTATGTTGCCACCGAACTCGCTGACAACTTTTCTTGCAGCTCCGACGACCGATTTCGCCTTGTTGCGGAAGAAGCCCGTGCTCTTGATGTCTGGCTCAAGCTGCTCGGGGTTGAGGGCGGCGAAGGCCTCTGGAGTGGGATATTTGCGGAACAACTCCGGAGTGACCATGTTGACGCGCACGTCTGTGCATTGAGCCGAAAGGATCGTCGCCACGAGTAGTTCCCAAGCATTCTTGTGATGCAGAGCACAGGTTGCGCCGGGATAAGTTGCGTCAAGCCTCTTGACGAGTTCGGTAATGCGGTCAGGCGCGGTCGAGTTGTACCCAGAGGAAGCCTTCGCTGACTTCCCAAGCTGCGAAGTTGCAGCGCTCTTTGCTGGCGGTTTGGGTTTGGGAGCCCTGGGTTCAACTTGGCTCGCACTCAAGGGGGAGGCAGGCCCATTCTTGGTCCTGGTTATGACCATGCTCCGTGCGGGTTTCGCTGCCGACGGGGCGGGCTTTTGCACGCCTGCTTGCCTTCCAGCTTTGCCGGGCTGTCGCGGAACAATTCCTCTCGCCATGGAGGCATTCTCGCATATCGGGACCGGGTGAGTTCTAGCCCAGTTGCTCCAGCATGTGATCCAGTCCGGTCTGCACACAGGTGAAACTAGGGGTGTCGCTCTGCACATAAGGGCCGGAGTCGGTTTCCTTGAGGCGCATCGTTCTCTCAAGAAAGTCCTCTGGCCGATCACCTTCAAGGACGACGATGAAGTCCTGCTCTCCGAGGCCGAACGAGTACGCTACGTTCACACGAACATCGGGGAACTCATCATGCAGCTTTGTGATCTCGTGGACCATGCGCTGGCGTTCCTGGAAAGGCAACAGATACCAGGGGCGGGTGCGCACCAGGGGGTAAACGTGGAGGTATCTCGAGCCGCCAGCGTGCAGGGCGCCGCGCAACTCGCTGCGAGTTTCATCATTCATGGCGTACACGGAGCGGCGCGTCATGCCGAGCAGGTTGTGGCGCAACTCCAAATATCCGCCAAGGCGGGTGCGCGAGACGTCGGCCGCCATCTCCTGCATGCAATCGAGCGAATAGCAAATGCGCCACAGCATGAAATCGCAGTCGGCTCGCAGACCAACAAGGGAATAGGTAAGAATCTTCATGGAGCCGCCGGCTTGCCACTTGCGAATGGTCTCAGCCATCTCTCGTCGATGAATCTCGCGGTCGACCAGAGGAGTCTGCGCCATTTAGGTGCAAGTTTGTAAAAGGAGAAGCAGACGTATTGGCGACGGTGGTTCTCTTCGTTTCTGGGCATATCTCAGATACTGCGATGCAGGATGCAGGCAGCTGATCTGCCTGTCCCATTCAAATGAGACGGATGAAACCGGGCCGAGTTTTCGCTGTATCGCTTCGAAAGGCGAGATTCGAACGGGGGTGGGAGTAGGCGGCTGGGAATGACATGTGGTGTCGCGCCACACGTGAATCGCCGTTGGTCGGATACAATTACTTGTTCTCAGGGTGAGATCGCGAGTTCGAGGATGGTGATGACGAGTAACGCTCAACCGCAAGTGGCTGTTACGGAACTTCAGGCGGTACCGCTAACGATCGAGGGCTACGGAGTCCTGCACCAGATGATGCGCTTTCGTTGGAGTGCCTGGCGCAAGCTCTCGGAAGTGCAGAAGGCCGAAATTGTGCGTGAAGCCTCCACGGTGCTGGGCGAAATGGAAGCCTCTGGATTGACGGCGTTGTTCTCAGTGCTGGGACACAAGGGCGACCTGATGCTCGTGCACTTCCGGAACAGTTTTGATGAGTTGAACTCGGCGGAACTGCGCCTCAATAAGCTCGCTTTCAGCGATTATCTTCGACCTACTTCGTCGTACTTGTCTGTTATCGAACTCGGCCTCTACGAATCAACGATAAAACTCTACCGTTCGTTGGCGGAGCGAGGAGTTGAGCCTCACTCCGAACAATGGAACAGGGAAGTGGCGGAGACGCTGGAACGACAGAAGCAGGCGATGTCGCCGCGACTGTTTCCGAAGATCCCAGACACGCGTTATGTCTGCTTCTATCCAATGGATCGCAAGCGCGGCGAAGACAAGAACTGGTACACGCTGTCAATTGAGGACCGGGGCCGCCAGTTGAATGAACACGGTACTGTCGGGCGGCGATATGCGGACACGGTGAGGCAGATCATCTCAGGATCGATTGGGTTCGACGATTGGGAGTGGGGCGTTGATTTGTTCGCAAATGACCCGCTGGTCTACAAGAAGTTGATCGCCGAAATGCGCTACGACGAAGTAAGCGCCGTTTTCTCGAATTTTGGCACGTTCTACGTGGGGATTCGTTGTCCGGCATCTCAACTGGGGGCGCTGCTTGAGGGAAACCCGCCGGTGAAGTAGACCGGAGCCCCACTGAAATCCGAGAGTTGTCTTCAAGGTTTCACTGTATTGACGTTGTTAACACGTGCCGTTAGTCTTGCGGCGAGAACGAATATGTCGGTGAAGGCGATTCAACTCGGACAGGTGTGGCGCAAGGACGATACCGGAGAAACCTTCCTCGTCACGAAGCTGTACAACGAGGTGTTCGCACAATATGCGATGTTGCGCGCAGCCAAGTCCGCAGCCAGTTCCGAGACAATCCGGCTGAAAGTGCAGCGAACCTCGGATGGAGCGACGCTGCCAGGCTACACGTTCACGCAGGATTCGTCGGAGTTCTAGCAGAACATCTTTGATGTGCGAGCGTTCAGGCGCAAAGCTCAAATGCGCCTTTCCAGGGGGGAATCATGCCTGAGAGAAGGCGCTGATGTTGGGGCAGTGCGCACGACAGCCAGTAGATATGAGCGAAGGAGGAGCTACGGGTGCTCGGACAAAGCCGTGGCGGTGGCCTTCAATTGAGCACGGGACAGCATCTTAGAGGTGGAAGTAGAAGACATTCATGATCGAACAATTTTTTGCGCTCGCATTCCAATTCATCCGTTGGGTAATCGACAGTACAGGCTACGCGGGAATCGTCATCCTGATGGCGATCGAGTCGGCGTGTATCCCGCTGCCGTCGGAACTGATTATGCCTTTTGCCGGTTATTTGGCCAGCGAAGGCCGGTTCAACCTATGGTTGGCCGCAACGGCGGGCGCGATTGGCTGCAATCTGGGGTCAGTACTTGCGTACGAAATCGGCTACTACGGCGGCCGCCCTCTTGTTGAAAAGTACGGCAAATACATTCTGCTGAACAAGCGGGACATGGAACACGCCGAGAAGTTTTTCGGACGCTATGGCGACGTAGCCATCTTCGTCGGTCGGCTCTTGCCGGTGATCCGCACGTTCATTGCACTTCCCGCTGGTGTTTCAAAGATGCCGCGCGGGCGCTTCCACCTTTACACGTTCATAGGATCGTGGCCGTGGTGTTACGGTCTGGCATGGATCGGTCAAAAGATGGGCGAGCGCTGGATGGAGATTAAGCCCTACTTTTTGCAGTTCAAGGAAGTCATCGCCGTTCTGCTGGTTTTAGCCGTGGTTTGGTTCGTGTGGACGCACTGGAAGTACCGCGTGCGCGAAACTGTCGGAACGACGGCAGAGTAGTCCAGCAAACGTGTACTTTCTTTTGATTGCAAAACTCTCCTTAAAGAGAGAGACTAAACCGTCTCACACGACAACATATCTTCCTAAGTTGGAGCGGACGAAGCACAATGGCGTCTCAGCAGAAGAACGTTCAAGGAACGGAGACCGCGGCGGCACGGCAGGGAAGTGACATCGCCCCGGCCAAGGGCAAACTCGGTGTGATGATTCCCGGCATGGGGGCGGTCGCGACCACATTCGTTGCCGGTGTCGAAGCCGTACGTAAGGGTTTGGCGGCACCGATCGGTTCGTTGACCCAGATGGGTACGATTCGACTCGGAAAGCGGACCGAGGGGCGATCCCCCAAGATCAACGAATTCGTGCCACTGGCTACGCTGGACGACATGGTGTTCACCGGTTGGGACATTTTCGAGGACAACATGTATGACGCTGCCATGAAGGCGGGCGTTCTCGAAAAGGACCTACTGAACCAGATCAAGCCGTTTCTGTCGTCGATCACCCCGCGCAAGGCCGTTTTCGATCACGAGTACGTCAAGAAGATCGACGGGCCGAACATCAAGAAGGGCAAGAACAAAATGGACCTCGCCGAGCAGGTGCGCGAGGACATCCGTGAGTTCAAGAAGACCAGTGGCGCAGAACGCCTGATGATGATCTGGTGCGGCTCGACCGAAAGCTTCATCAAGCCGACGGAAATTCACCAGACGGTGAAGGGTTTCGAGAAGGCGCTAACCGATAGCGATCCGAACATCGCGCCGTCGATGATTTATGCGTATGCGGCGCTGATGGAAGGTGTGCCGTATGGTAATGGTGCACCGAACCTCACCACCGATATCCCGGCCATGCACGAATTGTCGCGTCGAATGGAAGCTCCGATCTGCGGCAAGGACTACAAGACGGGACAGACGCTCATGAAGACGATCCTGGCCCCGGGCTTCAAGGCTCGCATGCTGGGTCTGAGTGGCTGGTTCTCGACGAACATTCTTGGTAACCGCGATGGCGAAGTTCTGGACGATCCGGGTTCCTTCAAGACGAAGGAAGAATCGAAGCTGAGCGTGCTGGAACACATCCTGCAGCCCCAGCTTTATCCGGAGCTCTACGGCAATATCTGCCACAAGGTCCGCATCAACTACTATCCGCCCCGCGGCGACAACAAGGAAGGTTGGGACAACATCGACATCTTTGGTTGGCTCGGATATCCGATGCAGATCAAGGTCGACTTCCTGTGCAGGGACTCGATTCTGGCCGCCCCGATCGTCCTTGACGTCGTGTTGTTGATGGATCTGGCGAAGCGTAGCGCGGAACTGAAAGGCCTGGGCATCCAGGAATGGCTCAGCTTCTATTTCAAGTCGCCGATGACAGCTCCGGGGCTCTATCCTGAGCACGATCTGTTCATTCAGATGATGAAGCTGAAGAACACCCTGCGTCACCTTAAGGGCGAAGAACTGATTACGCACCTCGGCTTGGAGTATTACGACTAAGGCCATTACAAGTTACGAGTAACTAACAATCAGCAAGGCAGAGCGCGATTGGTGCTCTGCCTTTGCTTTTAGGACGATGCTCGGCAGGTGGGCGGTTTCCGATCATGTCAACTCACCAGCGTGTCCTGACTGCCCAGCCTCGGTTTACCGCATCCAAAGCCGCATGAGTTTCGGATGGCGCGTTTTTGCGGTTCTCCTGCTTTCTACTGCTGCTTATGCCGGTACCCCCGGCACGTTTCGTGGAATCGTCTACTCGGGGCAGGACACAAGGCCGGGTTGGGTTTATGTTGTTGGGCGGAACGACACGCTCAGGCTCGTCCACATCAAGAACGCCAATTTTACGTACGCGGAAGAGTTTCCAAATCGCCTGAGACGCGCAAACCCAGCAAAGTCTTTGAAACCCGGTGCTGATGTTCGAGTTACGGCCGAACAAGACTCAAACGGCCACTGGCAAGCGACTGATGTTGAGATCATCGCATTAGACGCAGGTCGACGCGACCGCAAGCGAGGCGAGATTCCTGAACCGTCTCAGCGTAGGCCGGAACTGCAGACACGAAAGAACTGACGAAGGTCTTTTCGTCAGCGCTAACGATAAATCACACTCCGAATCTTTCAATTGACCGCGCCTTCGCTTTAGCGGCTTCTTGCTCGCGGTTCTTGGGCGGGGCGGTCGTTTCGAGTGAACGCAGCAAACGGGTTGAGACAGCTGCAACTTCGTCGACAGCAGCGTCGAACGCGGCTTGGTTTGCTTTCGAAGGCCTGTTGATTCCGGTGATCTTTCTGACAAACTGGAGGGAAGCCGCGCGGACTTCTTCGTCAGTTACCGGCGGATCAAAGTTAAAGAGTGGACGTATGTTTCTGCACATGATCAAAACACCAGCATTCCGGTGTCGTGTCTAATGATGCTCTTGGCAAAGAAACGACCCTTGGGTATCTACCCGTGAGGTGAAGCGTTCAACGCACTACGGCTTTTGAAACAGGAGGCAGTACATCGAACCCGGCCAGTTTATGGCCGGATGTAGAAGGCGAAAGCCCGCACGCGTAACCTCGTCGATCACGATGTCTTCGCGGATTCCGTGGCCGCCGCGGTTTTCGGGTATTCCCTTGGGTGTCCACGGGGCGAGTAGCCAGAGGGGAGGGAAGTCGATAATGGCCAGCACGCCACCCGGTCGAAGGGCCGCGAACAAGCTTCGATTCATCTCGCCTGGTTTAGTCAGATGGTGGTACGCACCGCGCAAGTAAACCGCAGTGACAGAGCCTGGCGGCAGTTCCGATCCCTCCGGGGTTCCAGGCAGGACGGTGATGTTCTTCGGCGTGAGCTTCCTCGCCTTCCTTTGAAGACCGCGCACTCTGGCCGGGTCAGAGTCCGTAGCGATCAGGAGTCCAGTGGGCCCAAGCCGCTTCGCGACTCGGAAGGCCATGGCGCCCCTGCCCGCACCAACCTCAGCCACTCGAGCGCCGCTCAGGGCACCGACCAAGGCCGCCAGCTTGGCAGCTTCAATGTTCAGCCGGTTGCTTCGGTATCGCAGGGCGTAGATGGTGGCCGCTAACCCAAGCGATGCAACGACCGCCAGCGCGCCCGGCCGGATTGGAAATGAGTCCTTTGCTCGAATAGCCGATCTGCAGTTGAGCACGACGCAACTCCCGATGAGAACCGGTGTTACAGAATAGGTCGGGGCCGCCGTGATGAGATGCTCGCGTTGAAGTCGATGTTGCTGACGCAAATCTTACGGCAGCATGCGTCCGTACCGGTAGAAGACGAATCCAATGAAGGGTGGGCTTCGTGCCGATGCCGGTGTAGAACGGAGATGTACGCCCTTTACGGCGTATAATTGAGGTATACGGGAAGAGGCCCTTCCGGTGGTCTTACACTGGGAAATGTAAAGGGAGAAGTGTTATGAGGTCTCGCGCGCTTTCTGCAGTGGCGCTTCTGCTTGCTTTTGCGCTGAGTATAGTTCCTGTCGCCAGTGCGCAGCAGAGCCAGTCGTCCACGCCCGACAACAATGCCCCTAATGTTGCGACTGACCCGTCTGCAGTGCCCTCTGACAAGGAGACCATGAAGGCCGACAAGGCCAAGAACGACGGGTCGAAGAACGACGTCGATGCGATTGGTAATCGTAAAATCGGGGGCGGCAAGGGCCTTGGTAACTGGTACTCGCTGGAGAAGGAAATCCGGATGGGCAAGGAATATGCCCAGCAGGTAGAAGCGAGCGTGAAACTCGTGCAGGACCCGGTCGTGAACGAGTACGTGAACCGGGTCGGGCAGAACCTGGTACGGAATTCGGATGCGCGTGTGCCGTTCACGATCAAGGTCATAGATTCTGACGAACTTAATGCGTTCGCACTGCCCGGCGGGTTCTTCTACGTCAACTCTGGACTTATTCTCGCTGCCGACGAGGAAGCCGAATTGGCCGGCGTTATGGCGCACGAAATAGCGCACGTCGCCGCGCGACATGCCACGCGTCAGATGACGCGAGGTCAGTTGGCGAATTTTGCTACCATTCCACTGATCTTTGTGGGAGGCGGGATTGGATATGCAGTACGTTCGGCCGCTGGGATCGGCCTTCCGCTCACGTTCCTGACTTTCTCGCGCGGCTTTGAGGAGGAAGCGGATTTCCTGGGGCTCCAGTATATGTACAAGGCTGGCTACGATCCTCAGGCGTTCATCAGTTTCTTCGAAAAGATACAGGCGAAGGAGAAGAAGAAGCCAGGTTCGCTGGCAAAGGCGTTCAGCACGCACCCGCAGACTCCTGACCGGATTGAGAAATCGCAGGAGGAAATTGCACACGTCCTGCCGGCGCGAGATCAGTACGTGGTTAGCACTTCCGAATTCGACGACATCAAAACCCGGCTGGCATCTATAGAGAATCGCCGGAAGCTGGACGACGACAAGGAAGGCAATCGACCTACGCTGCGTCGAACAACGCAGGCTGACAAGGACGGCAAAGACGGAAAGACTGCCGATGATGATCGTCCGACTTTGAAGCGGCGGGACAACGAATAGCTAGCAAGTAAATTTTCAAGAATTAGCGTGCGCCGGGCTCAGGCCCGGCGTTTCGTTTTGCGAGGAAGAATCTGGCCGGTTTCCCCGAGATCGAATCTGCCTACCTGCGTTGCGGCTCAGACTGGAGCCTCTGCATCTTCATGGCATTTAATTCCAGGCTGTCACGGAAAAGCGTCTTGATGAGTTCCTGCTGGCTGGCAATCGTCCGGTTCTGCTCGAAAGCGACAGCACACATCGCGATACATGCGAAAAGCAGGAGAGCGACGATGCTGTTTCGGCGCATCCAGCCCCGGCTGTCCTGCACGACTTGAGTCTCTGGAAACAGGCGCATAGGACTGCTTGGAACTCGACACGCCGTCTGGAGTTGTTCCGGGTGCTACCGGGAATGTGAAAAGCGCCGAGGTACTAACGCGGCACTACGCGGCTTTAGCCTGCACGGCCGTGGTCTCCGCTGTCTTGCCGATGTTCTCGCCAGGGGCGGTGATTACCTTCATGCGGGCCCAGTCGTACGCGAACTCTCTACCGCAGTCCAGGCATACGACATAGGTGCCAGTAACGGAGGCCGCTTCGGACCGGCGCGGCCCCGGCTTAGCAGTGATTGGAAAGCTATAGCGCTTATGCGAGCATCCGAAAAGGACGTCAAAAAATCCAGCTAACACGGCCCACCCCCGATCCTGGCGACTCTCCGTTTGCCTGGGAGGCTGAAACATGCCTCAGCTACTTAGATTCGTTTCGAGGTGAAAAGGTGGCGTGGAATGTACCAAAGGGAAAAAGAGGGCGGTAGGCGATGCGGGGCGACGGCGATTATCGGCTGGAGGTCCGCTGGCCGACGCCCCGAAAAAAACCACCTTAAGCTTCGTTTTTCTTGGCGACCTTAGAGGTTTCGCACTTTTTCAGGATGGCAGAGCGCAGGCGGGAGCGAAGATCGTCGGGAAGCTCGTACAATTCGGTGCCCCGGTAAATCTCGATCGTCTGCTTCGTGGTGTTGCAAACGACGTAACAGTTGTGGCACCAGGCGAGGTGTTCGTCCAACTCGGCCTTTGTGTCGGCATCGATCACGCCGTCCAGGTAGTCAGTAAGCTCTTTGAGAAAGTCAGAGCAGTTCACTTGTTCCCGTCTCCGTTGTCCCGACGTTTGAAGTACTTGGTCAAACGCTCCCGCAATTGCAACCTGGCCCGAAGGAGCCTCGATTTCACGGCCGGGATGCTGAGGTTCAGTGCATCAGCAGTCTCTTCGGTCGAGAGGCCCTCCACGTCGCGTAGTACGAACACCGTGCGGAAGCTGGGAGGCAGACCGTTGATGGTCTTGGTCAGGATCTGCTTCAGTTCCGCCTGCGTGTACTGCTGCTCCGGGTTCGGCGACCAGTCAGCTATCTCGCGAGGAATCGAGTCCTCTTCGGTCTTGACATCCTCGTCGAGCGATACCGTTCTTTCCGGGCGGCGACGGCGCAGTTTCATGAGCGCCTCGTTCACCGCGATCCGAACCAACCAGGTGTAGAACTTCGACTGCTCCTGGAATTGGGTCAGATTACCGTAAGCTTTCATGAACGCGTCCTGCACTACGTCTTCGGCGTCTTCCCGGTTTTGCGTAATGTGCTGCGCAATGCGGAAGACGTTTCGGTCGTATCGCCTGACGAGTTCTTCGAAAGCCCCGATGTCACCGCCTTTGGCGGCCCGGACAAGTTCCAGCTCATCGCTGGGAGGCTCGTTCACTTTTGTTTGGATGGTAGCCATGTACTCGTCGATTCAGGAATTCGGGGACAGAAACGCCCGCTCCTGTTTCGTATTGTAATGGGTTCGCGGAAGTTCGTGGCGAGATTTTGACGTAGGCGAACATCACGTTTTCAAGTCACGAAAATAGTGCTTATCGGCGCATGTATCCTGATCCGAAGCTGCACGAAGGTAACCTGAGCCTGAGGTAATCCTCTTTGCTGGCCGTTGCACAGCCCCTATAATCGCGCAAGTCTCAGGAATGCTGTCCTGCTGCGATGACTCAGAACGGTGAACTTCGCGAACTCGTAGAAGCTGTGGTGGCGGAAGCGCTGGATACACACGTTCGAGCGCTGCACGACGACATTGTAGGCCGTGTCGTGGACCGTCTGGCCGCGACCGTCCGGTGTGACGACGAATCGAGCACGTCACTGAAGTCTGCGATCGCGGCGATCGAGACGGGCACACAGCAGACTGAAATCCTGACAGCAATGGTCGATGGCGCAGCGGTGTTCGCAGCACGTACGGCGCTGTTCGTGCTTCGTGGCACGACTGCGGTCGGATGGCAGGCGCGCGGCTTCAAGGACAACGAAGCGATCAAGGTGCTGAGCATCGATGCGTCGACGGGACTAGCTAGCACCGCACTGGAACACAGAAGCACGGTAACAGGATCTGCAGCGACGTTCGATGGGAGGTTGAACTCGGGGCTAGGTGTCTCTCCGAGCGCTAGTTGTGCCGTCATGCCGCTGATTGTTCGTGACCGAGTCGCCGCACTTCTATTCGCAGAAGGCGCAGCGGCCGGCCAGCAGCAAATCGATCTGCCCGCAATCGAGATCCTGGTGCGTGCGGCAGGTCTGTGGATCGAGCTAACTGCACTGCGAAAAGCCGCCGGAGTGACAGTCTCGCCTGTGCGTCCCCCAACGCAGGCTGCTGCAGGTGTGCCTGCAGGCAATGGCGCGGCGGCCTGCGGACGAACGACAGCATCGCACCTAGATACAACGACCAGCGAAAACACTCCGCAAATCGCTCCGAGAACGACTGCACCAGAGGTTTCGGTAGCCTCTCGTGTGGACAGCGTTCGAACGATCACTGAACAGGCTCCGAATTCCAATTCGATGGGAACACCAAGCAGCTCCGACCCCGGTCACGCCATGCCCCCCGTTGCGGTAAGCAATTTAGAAAACGATGAAATTCACAAGAAGGCGCGTCGATTCGCGAAGCTGCTTGTCGACGAAATCGTCCTTTATAACCGGGACAAGGTTGCCGAGGGGCGTTCCAATCGCGATCTCTACGACCGATTAAAAGAGGATATCGATAAGAGTCGCGCCACTTTCGACAGACGCTACGCAGGGACTCCCGTGGCGCCACGCGACTACTTCACTGAGGCGCTCATCTCCGGCTTGGCGCAACAGAACGCCGATTTGCTCGGGCCGAACTTTGAGCGGTCATAGCAGTAGCTATGGGGTGGCGTGGGTGATCGTCAGATCCCAGTCGGGGCTAGTCCGGACAATTGCTGATTACCCGATTGCTACTGATGTACTCTGTCGCTTCTCCCGTCATCTAATTTTGTTCGACCTTCTCTGGTGATTCACAGTGATATCGCTGATTGACCTTGGGTCGAGAGGCGTTACACTGAAAACACTGCCGTGAGTATCCGAAGACTACTGCTTGCTCTCGTACTAGTGTCATTGATCGCCGGAGTTGTTCCGGCGCAGGCCGCTGCTGCCAAGACGTCGGCAAAAAAGGCTGCTAAGCCATCCCCGAAATCTAAGCGATCTAAGGCGGGAAAAACGAAAGCCGCGACAAAAAAGCAGAGTGCTGAAACATTGCCGCGCCTACGACGCATGAACGAGGCGTTTGTCGCGTCGGTAGACCTGAAACCGATGGCGCGACAGTTGCTCCAGGCTCGAACGCCGGCAGCCTATAGGGGCGTTGAACGATACGCGACAAGGCATGCGGGGACGGACGCCGGATCGATGGCCAACCTGGTGCTCGGATACGCTCGAATTCTCGACCGAGACTACGCAAACGCGGTCGCTCCGCTGAAGAAAGCGCGAAGGGGAGAACTCGCGGACTATTCCGACTATTTCCTCGCATCTGCGTACGCCGGCACCGCTCAAGCTGAACAAGTCATTTCCATTCTGAAGGATTTCGGATCTAACCATGGCGATTCGCTGTTTCTGCGCGATGCGATCGTAATCTACGCCGAGGCACTGACAGCAGTAGGACGCCCACAGGACGCCATCGCGGAATTGGAAGGGTTCAGGCAGCCAGAGCGAGCGGACGTGAACCTGGCGTTGGCGCACGCACACATGAAGGCTGGTGATGCGAGCAAGGCGTCTGAGTTGCTTCGTCGCATTTACGTCTATATGCCGCAGGCGAGCGAGACGGTCGACGCTCGCGTGAACCTGGATTCATTGACGTCCGCCGGGGCCGCTGCTTCGCTTAGCTTCGCGGAGCGCAAGATGAGGGCCGACCTGCTCGCGAGATCAGGCCGCTGGACAAGTGCAGGCGATGAATACCGCGCGTTGGTGAACGAGGCATCTCCTGAGGACCGCCCAGTGGTCCAAGCCGCGCTTGGCATGGCTCTCCATCGCACAAATAGGGACGAGGAAGCCAGAGCGTTGCTGGAGTCGATTCCAGAATCGACCGGTGAACACAACGCTCAGCGCCTGCTTGCTCTTGCAGAGATCGCCCGAACCGATCGCGATGAGGATCGGTTCAAGGACATCCTTTCGCGAATGCGGCAGAACCACAGCAGGAGTCCGTATTTCGAAGACGCACTTTTGCTCGGCGGAAATATGTACTTGCTGAAGCCGGACTATGACCGCGCGATCGATTACTACCGCGAGTTGCAGCAGAGGTTCCCGACGGGTAAGCGAGGCGCCTACGCACATTGGAAAGCCGCATGGCTGAGCTTTCGGCAGGGGCGAAAAGACGAAGCAAAAAAGCTTTTCGAACAGCAGTTGGAGTGGTACCCGACATCACCCGAAGTCGCTGCTGCTATGTATTGGCGCGCTCGCCTCGCCGAAGATGATGGCGATCACGCAAAGGCTAAAGCTTGGTACGCGAAGCTGGCCGATGTGTTCAAGCACTACTACTATGCTGAGCTTGCACGTGGGCGCCTGCAGCAGTTGGGAGCGGCCACCGACGATGGACCAAACGACGCCACTTTGCAGAAGATTCCGGTCCCGATACCGCCTGCTCAGTTCGTCGGTGGCACTCCTGCAAAGGATTTCCGCGCACAACGTGCCCGGTTGCTCGAGAATGCAGGCATGATCGACTTTGCGGCGCGCGAATTGCGAGCCGCTGTGGAGGATGGCGGTGCCGGATGGGCGACCCGGGAAATTGCGCGAATGTATCGCGAGTTAGGCCGCTATGATCGCGCACTTCAGACACTGAAGCGAGCAGTGCCGTCTTATTACGCGCTGGAGATAACGTCGCTTCCGAGGGAGGCATGGGAAGGCCTGTTCCCGAGACCATACTGGACCGACTTGCGCCGCTATTCGATGGTAAACGGGCTCGATCCTTTTGTGGTTGCTTCGCTGATCCGGCAGGAATCCGAGTTCAATCCTGGAGCGCTTTCGAAGGCGAATGCTTATGGCCTGATGCAGTTGTTGCCGGGAACGGGGCGGTCCGTCGCGCGATCACTGGGAGTGCGCCGATTCCAGACTGCCAGCCTGCTGTCGCCCAACATGAACATGCAACTAGGCACGCGTCATTTCCGTGAACTCGTTGACCGGTACGACGGAAAGCTGGAGTATGCGCTTGCGGCTTACAATGCGGGGGCGCACAGGGTCGATACTTGGCTGACTAACGGCACTTATCGGGACACCGAAGAGTTTGTAGAGTCGATTCCGTTTACGGAGACGCGAGAGTATGTGCAGGCCATCATGCGGAACGCCAGCATCTATAAGCGCCTTTACGCCACGCCCTAACCGCTACATATAGCATGCAGAACAAAGGCGCGCTGCGCACAGCGCGCCTTGTTCGTGCATCGTGATCAGCGGGGGTGAGATGCAGAGCGGCGTTTATGGACGGGTCTGTGCTGTAGGTCTGCCGCGATTCGGCTGTGATGCCTGCCAGATGGCTGATGAACCCGCGCCGATGAGCGTGCCGGCAACTAAGCCGTCATCACATCCACAGATAGTCCAACCCAAGCCGCTGCCAAGGGCAGTATGGCCCAAGAGCATAGTCCAAGGCCGCCATGCGCCACCGGCATTTCTGTTGGCATGAACGTAAGCTGTAGAGGCGGCTCCTCCGCCGATCAGCATTCCCTTGGTTACGTCATTGCCGCTTCCGACCAGAACACCGACGGCCGCTCCAATTGCCGCGCCACCTGCGACCGAGAACAAGTACCGGTGTCGCTTGGCATTGATGCCCTGCAGGTCTCGAGCTGTAACCTCCCTGTCGGCGGCGAATGCGGCAGGCGCAACGAACGTGACCAACAGGCACAGTGGCAGCAATATCCCCAAGAATCTCTTCATGTGTTGTACTCCCCTGTCCCCTTGAAACGGCTGTGAGCCAGGTTGTATTTGCTGGATTCGATGGTGCGGAACACCGCCGAGATGTCGGCCATTGTGCCGGAGTGCTCGAATAGGGCAGCTTGCGCCAGCTCACGCGAGAACCACGTGAACAGAACGCAAAACGGTAGGGTGAATTGTCGTCAGAAGCAATAGGCGAGCGCTATGTCAGGAACTAAGCTGTTTCCTGGTTTGGGTTCTTCTGAAATAGGATTTCGCCAACCAGCAGGAAGGCTCCCACCACGATCGCCATGTCGGCTACATTGAACGCAGGCCAGTGATACGAGCCGATGTAGAAGTCGAGAAAGTCAACTACGTAGCCCGCGATCAGGCGATCGCACAAATTCCCAATTGCTCCACCCAAGACAAGGGCCAGTCCTATGCCCGTAGCGGTGATGACGTGACCGTTCTTCCAGAGCAGGGCGGTTACAACAACTAGCGCGACAACTGAGACTACAACGAGTACCGCGATCTTCCACTCGGAAGGGGAGTCGTCGAACAGTCCGAATGCCGCTCCCCGGTTCTGCACGTGGGTAAGACGAAACAGACCGGGGATCACGGCGATGGTGTCGTGAAGCGGGATATCCTTTGCGACAAGCCACTTCGTGAACTGGTCGAGCACGAACACAGCGAGTGAGATCAAGAAGTGATACTTGCGCATTACGTGTTTCTGAGACATTAAGCTGTTTCCGCGCTCCCTTGCAGGGCCTCGATTTGCTTAAGCGCGGGGCTGCATCGTTCGCACACTGTCGGATAGTTAATGTCCTCGCCGACGTGTTTCGAGTAATTCCAGCAGCGTTCGCACTTCTCGCCAGAAGCCCTGCTCACTTGTACGCGAATTCCGGTACTTTCGTTTCCAGAATTCTCGGCCGCGGCAGCCGCGAGTTCCACACCCGATACGATGAACAACGCTCGCAGTTCGCTCTCGTTTCTTTTGAGCACGGAATAGAGCGGCTCACTTGCAGTGATGCTGATCGCAGCTTCGAGCCCAGAACCGATGACCTTGCCCTGTCGAGCCTCCTCCAAAGCCTTCAGCACGTCTGGACGAACCGTAAGCAGCGCTTGCCAGTCGGCTTTCGTCTCGGCTGCAAGGTCGCCGGCGAGGTTGGCAGGATCAGGGAATTGAGCAAGGTGAACACTAACCTCGCGGCTTTGAACGTGCGGCAGGTAACGCCAGACCTCGTCCGCCGTAAAGCTCATCATTGGTGCGAGCAGTCGCACAAGAGCTTCGCCGATTTTCCAGATGGCGGTCTGAGCAGACCTGCGCGCCGCGTCATTCGGGGCAAAGGTGTAAAGGCGATCTTTCAGCACGTCGAAGTAGATCGCGCTGAGGTCGACAACGCAGAACTGAATCATGCGCTGATAGATCTTGTGGAATTCGATAGTTTCATACCAGCCCAGGACCTCTTTTGCCATCTCTGCCGTCTGGACGAGCATGTACTGATCGAGCGGCGACATCTCTTCGAAAGGCACTGCATCGGCTGCTGGATCGAAACCGTGGAGGTTCCCGAGAATGTAACGGAAAGTGTTGCGGATCTTCCGGTAGTTCTCGGCGACGCGCTGCATGAGTTCTTCTGAAGCTCGGACATCCTCACGAAAATCAACGGAGGCCACCCAGAGGCGCACGATTTCTGCACCTAAACGGTTGGCGATGTCAACGGGATCCACGACGTTTCCAAGCGACTTGGACATGGCGCGACCGTTGGGATCCAACGTCCAGCCATTCGTTGCGACGCCGCGATACGGGGATGATCCCTTCACGCCTACCGCGCATAGCAGGGAAGAGTGGAACCAGCCGCGGTACTGATCGCCGCCCTCGAGGTAGAGGTCAGCAGGCCAGGGCAGGTTGGGCTCTTGTCCCAGCACTGCTGCCTGGCTTGAACCGGACTCGAACCACACGTCGATGATGTCCATTTCCTTGCGGAAATCGGACTTGCCGCACTTCGGGCATTTCGTACCGCCGATGATCTCGGAAGCCTCGCGTGCGTACCAGGAGTCGGCGCCTTCGCGCCGGAACATCTCGACTACCTTGCGGTTGATCTCAGGCGATTTCAGCACCTCATTGCAGTGCTCGCAGAAGAAAACAGCAATGGGAACGCCCCAGATGCGCTGGCGTGATATACACCAGTCCGGACGCGTGGCGATCATGTTGGCGATGCGTTCCTCGCCCCAACTCGGGTCCCATTTGACCTTTTTGATCTCGTCAAGGGCACGGGAACGAAGCGTGGCTTCCGGTGCGGTCGCGTTGGCGGCGAGTTTGCCTTCCATGCTGATGAACCACTGCTCGGTTGCGCGGAAAATCACCGGGTTGTGGCAACGCCAGCAGTGGGGGTAGGAGTGTTCGATCTTTTCGTAACCAAGGAGAACGCCCCGCGTCTTCAGCAGTTCGACAATGTTCGGATTGGCCTTGAAAACTGTCTGGCCGTCGTACTCCGGCAGACCCTGGCGAAGGTGGCCACCCGCGTCAACCTTACATTCCTGCGAAATGCCGTAGCGCACGCCCGTGTAAAAGTCGTCTGCGCCATGCGCCGGCGCGGTGTGAACGGCTCCTGTGCCCTGATCCATGGTCACGTAGTCGGCCAGAACACCGAGAATCTGGCGATCGAGGAACGGATGGGCAAACGTGGCGTACTCCAGTTTGCTGCCCCGAAAACGCGCGACAACCTGTCCGGTGATGCCGGTTTTCTCGCCGGTCTGTGCGGCGAGCTTTTCCGCCACGATATAAAACTCACCGTCGGATGCATTTTCGAGCGCGATATATTGCTCATCAGGATGGAACGCGACGGCCATAGATGCGGGGAGCGTCCATGGGGTCGTGGTCCAGATGATCGTGGAGACCGTCTTGCCAGCCAGGGCGGCATCAAGTTTTTCCGGCTCACTCGTGAGGCGATACTTGACCCAGATACTCGGACTGGTATGCATCTCGTACTCGACCTCAGCTTCGGCGAGTGCTGTACGGTCGTGGATGCACCAGTAAACGGGTTTCAGACCCTTGTAGACCATGCCTTGCTCGAAAAAGCCATAAAACTGCTCCAGCACGACAGACTCGTACTGGTGCGTCATGGTGAGGTACGGATCCTCAAAGCGGCCGAAAACACCGATGCGCTGGAACTGTTTGCTTTGCAGGTCTACATACTTTTCGGCGTATTTCCGGCATTCCTGGCGAACCTGAAGAGGCGCCATTTCAAGCTTCTTGCGGCCCAAAGCGTCGTCAACTTTGATTTCGATTGGCAGGCCATGGCAGTCCCAGCCCGGGACATACGGAGCATCAAATCCAGCCATAGTTTTTGACTTAACGACGAAGTCCTTTAGGCACTTATTCAAAGCGTGCCCGAGATGGATCGGACCGTTGGCGTAGGGGGGGCCGTCGTGCAGCACGTAGTTGGGCGCACCCTGCCTGGCCTCGCGGATCTGGTCATAAATCCGGATTTCCGCCCAGCGCGCCAGGGTCTTCGGCTCGTTCTGGGGCAGGTTGGCCTTCATGGGGAAGTCAGTCTTGGGCAGGTTGAGCGTGTCTTTCAGCGTAAGCGGCACCCTAAATATTTCTCCAGACTAGGAAATATCTACATTGTAATTTGACCGTTAACGTCCGTCTATCCAGCCGTGCTGCAAGACTTTAAGTGAGTGCGCTTTCCACGCAGCACTGGCAAAGAGTGGCGCGCACCTCGTCCCGAGAGCAAGCGATATCTCGGAGTGGGTGAGGGAAGCGCGGGAGGGCCGCATGAAATCGGAGCTGGAAAGGGAATCTCCGCATCAAATCTGTGTACGGAAGAGCCCAAGAGTGGTGAAAACAACCGCATCGGGGGTTCACTTTCCGCGTGCATTTACGCCGATGCTCCGCGTTGTACGCACTCGAATGCAACTTGGCACCTGATGTGCTCATCTTTGCTCGGTAGTGACTCCGCAGTCGGAGCTTGAGAAGGGGCCGAACCGGCAAAAAGTATGGAAAACAAGGTTTTGACACCGCGTCCCGATGTAAAGGACGACTCGTTCCCCGAGCCCGAACTGGATCTCCTATCGGTACAGAAGACGACCGAGAAATCCACTTGGGGCTCCCTGGTGGAGAACTTTAGAGACACCTTTTTCCCCAAAAAACTCCCGCCGCTCGTACTTACGTCGAAGCCGGTCAAAGTCAAGAACATTTGGGGCGACTACAACTACAAGAAAAAGGGTGCGACAGGATCCCTAATCTTCCACGTGGTGATGATTGGGGCTGTGGCGTGGCTGTCCTATGCCGGCTATAAGACGGTCAGGAACGAACAGCCGAAACAGACTGTAACGCTTCTGACACCGGACACCGATCTGTATATGCCGATCACCCAGAAGCCCAATGACACGCTTGCGGGCGGCGGCGGTGGCGGCGATCGCGACAAGTTGGAAGCTCCGAAGGGAAAACTACCGAAGTTCGAGATGCAGCCCATTGCACCGCCAGCGATGGTGATTCGAAATGAGAACCCTAAGTTGCCGGTGGAACCCTCGGTAGCTATGCCTCCGGAGGTGAAGTTGCCGGTTTCGGCCAGTCTGCCGAATCTTGGCGACCCGCTTTCGCGTATTCCGTCCGGACCTCCCTCTAACGGCACAGGAGCCGGCGGTGGTATCGGCTCTGGTGTCGGCGGCGGCGTGGGCGCGGGCGAGGGGCCTGGAGTTGGGCCAGGTAGGGGAGGTGGCTACGGCGGCGGCGTTTTCCGAGTTGGCGGCGGCGTGTCCGCTCCCAAAGCGCTAGCAACGCCCGATCCGGAGTATTCGGAAGAGGCACGCAAAGCTAAGTACCAGGGAACAGTCATTCTTTGGCTCATCGTGGACCAGAACGGGTCGCCACGTGACGTGAAGATCGCACGCAGCCTTGGAATGGGGCTGGACCAAAAGGCCATCGAGGCCGTTAAACAGTGGAAGTTTGAGCCTGCGCTGAAGGACGGACGCCCCGTCGCCGTGCAGATTAACGTTGAGGTCAACTTCCGGCTGTACTAGAGAGTTTTTAGTTCGGAGCGCGACAACCAACGACGTTCCGGTGAACTAAGGCAAAGGGCAAGGCTAACCGGCCTTGCCCTTTTTGTTGCCGTGTGAGGGCCGATCCTGATTGTTACCAGATGCCCTTGTCGTCTCCGGTTACCCTGAACGCGACAGCGGCGACAGAGGCAAGCGGGGGGAGAAGCGTTAAGCGAAAAGTTGCTGGAACGTCGCCGCGCATGGCTGTTGCCGCAACCTGCTTTGTATAGAGCCCAGCCCCGTCGGGCATAATCGGCACACGAAGGAAGCGCCGTTGCACGTAGAGCTTTTCACCGCCGAAACGCGCGGATCGCATCACGTCTGCTGGCAGATTGAGACCGATTCCGCGGTAACGAGCAAGGTAGTCAGATACGATTTTCAGACAGGTGGCAACACCCGGCCAAATTCCGCCCAGATCAGAAGTAGTTCGCAGCTCCCTGAAGTTCAAAGCTCCGGACTCGACTAGGCCTCCGCTGTTCACGATGTCGCACACACGAAAGTAGAAGTGGCGGTACATGCGCTGAAGTGTGGCGACGACGATTCGCTCTTCGGGCGCGGGCACGAGGAAGGTGTGGTTTTCGATCTGTTGCGCCATACGGCGGGAGATAAAGCGTCTCGCAAGTGCAATGTGTTCGCCGGTTTGGCCAAGCCGCTCCGAGTGCACTTCAACGGACTCGCGAAGGCCCGGGATTGCGAAGTTCCACTTGTGAGCCAGGCGGTCTCCCCAACTGCGTGGCTCGATTGTCGCACCTAATTTCTCGGTGAACACGCGCACAACGTCGTGCTCCGGTGCGGTCGTATATAAGTCAAGATCGTTACCGAGATCCGGCCAGTGGTCGAGCGACTTCATCACCACGACGGGGCAGCCCGCGGTTTCAAGCTCTCGACAGACATTCTCAAGACACTGAAGGGCATTGTCGATGCGCCCGCGCTCAGCTTGCAGAGCGGTGGCGATTCGTTGCTGGAGCAGCGAGTCGGACTGAACTGCTGGGGCGAGCGCTCGAAACGCACGCACTACGACGTGATGGGAGTCAGCAAGCGAAACGAAGTCGTTCCACTCGCGATCCTCCAGAGATCCGATCAGGTGCGCGGCCGTGTCTGCCCGTTCGGGCGTGATTGTAAGAATGGAAAGCGCTTGTACCAGTTCTTTTTCGCGGGCAATTGCGGTAGCCAAGGTTCCCCCGAATCCATCGAACGACTATTTTGATGAGAGTGGCGCGAGGGGAAGTTGGAAGCAAGCAGGCGGGAGTACGCCAACATTCGCTGGCTAGCGGTTAGTAGCTCTGCGGCTATAATCGACAGTCCGAAACTGCTGCTCAGGAGCGACATTGGCCTACTACGACTTGCGCGAATGGATTGCGGCGCTAGACCGCGCCGGAGAACTGAAGCGTGTGACTGCCGAGGTTGACCCGATCCTCGAAATCACGGACATCGCCGACCGTGCTTCGAAGCTGCGGAATTCGCGGTGGGGAGCAGGAGGACCAGCCCTGCTGTTCGAGAATGTCAAAGGGTATTCCGGCTCTCAAGTGCTCATCAACCAATTCGGCTCGACGCGACGCATGAACATGGCTCTCGGGATTGAGTCACTGGACGAGGTCGCCGACCGTCTGCGTCATTTCCTGGACGTCAAGTCGCCGGAGGGTTTCCTCGAAAAACTCAAGATGCTGCCGATGCTGGCCGATATGGGGAAGTTCTTTCCGAGAAGGGTACAGACCGGCCCCTGCAAGGACGTGATCAAGCACGAGAATTTCTCGTTATTTGACTTTCCTATTCTGCAATGCTGGCCGAAGGATGGCGGACGGTTCATCACCCTGCCCTGCGTGATTACAAGGGATCCGAAAACCGGCAAGCGCAACGTCGGCATGTATCGCATGCAGGTGTATGACGAGCGCACGACCGGTATGCACTGGCAGAGGCAAAAGGTTGCAGCCGAACACTACCGCGAACGCTTGCGAGCGCATGCAGTTGGAGCGGTCGGCGACCGTTCCGCCGCAGTTGACGTGATGGCGCGGTCTTCGGGTTCGGCGAGGCTGGCGGATGGGCCGCGTCCGGAAGGCAGGATGGACGTTGCCGTTGCGATCGGTACGGACCCGGCGCTGACGTTTGCTGCAATTGTCCCCGCACCGCCGGATGTCGAAGAGTTCATGATCGCAGGATTCCTGCGCAACAAGCCTGTCGAAGTAGTGAAATGCGAGACCGTGGATCTGGACGTTCCAGCTAATGCCGAAATCGTCCTGGAAGGATACGTGAACCTGGAGGAACTCCGGACGGAAGGGCCTTTCGGCGATCACACCGGCTATTACTCCCTGGAAGATGAGTACCCGGTCTTTCATGTAACGTGCGTCACGCATCGGAAGAACCCGATCTATTCAACCACGATCGTGGGCAAGCCGCCGATGGAAGATGCCTGGATGGGCAAGGCCGTCGAGAGGATATTCCTGCCGCTAATGAAGCTCACACTGCCTGAAATCGTGGACGTGAATTTGCCGGTCGAGGGCGTGTTCCACAACCTGATGATTGTCTCCATCAGAAAGTCGTACCCGGGCCATGCGCGAAAGGTGATGAACGGGATCTGGGCCATGGGGCAGGCCATGTCCACCAAATGCATCATTGTGGTTGATGAAGATACAAATGTGCAGGACACGGGCGAGGTCGTATGGAAAGTCTTGAATAACATCGATCCCGAGCGGGACATTCAGTTCACTCTGGGTCCGGTGGACTCGCTCGACCACTCGTCGAGGCTGCCGGATTTCGGCTCCAAGATGGGCATTGACGGGACTAGAAAATGGCCGAGCGAAGGATTTACGAGGCCCTGGCCGGATGAAGTGAAAATGAGCGAGGCAGTAGTGGCCCGCATGGATCGACTGTGGCGGGAACTTGGGTTCGACTGATGCGGAGGGCAGGATGCTGTGTAACAGGATCAAGGAAAAGAGGGGGCTTTCTTGAGAACGCTTGTACTAGTCGCAGCAATCCTTACGGCATGGAGTTTCTCGCTTGGGCAGGACGAAGAAGACAAGCCTGAGCCGCCGGGTATTTACAGAAATGCAGCATGTGGCTTCCAGGTAACGTATCCCGGTGGTTTTAGCTATCAGGAACCCTCTGACGTGGAGTGTGGTCTACGTATTTATGAGCCTTGGGAAGATACGCATGTTCAGTATCGGCCTGTGCAAGGAACCTTCGCTCAAATGGCGGCGCAGAACGGGTTCAGCGCCAAAGGCCAGGGTTGGCGTTTGAGGTCCTCGAATACATCAGACACTCCCGCTGCGTACTATCGAAACAGCGACATCATGGCTGTCTTCGGCATACGAGGGAAACGGGTAGGAGGCGAGCAAGAAGTAGAGGAGGAGTCGGTCGCGGTGATCTGCGATCGGGTATCTCGATGCTTAGTGATGACGGGGTACGTAGCCGACAGAAAAATCCTGCCCTTACTTGTCGGTAGCGTTAAATTCTTCGCTCCGAATAAGGCTGCACGCCGCAGTGATGACTGAAGTCAGGGCCAGCATTTATACTTGTAATTCGAGATAACCATGGGATTCTTCCAAGGATTAGCTGCCGTAGCCAAAGGCATGTCGGTGACGCTGAGAGAGATCTTTCAGCCCACCCTTGTCGAACCCTATCCGGATGGCCCTGGGCCGCTGAAGGGAGCGGTATTCCAGGAACGGTTCCGCGGCGTTCACGTACTTCAAAGAGATGAGAACGGCTTGGAGAAGTGCGTTGCGTGCTTCCTTTGCGCGGCCGCATGTCCGTCGAACTGCATTTACATTGAGGCCGCTGAGAATACGGAAGAGCACCGTGTCAGCGGTTCCGAGCGGTACGCAAAGGTCTACAACATCGACTACAACCGCTGCATTTTCTGCGGCTATTGTGTTGAAGCTTGCCCGACCGACGCTATCACGCACGGGCACGGCTTCGAGATTGCGACCTTCAATGCGAGCAATCTGGTTTACCGGAAAGAACAGTTGCTCTCTCCGTCGCCCGCCCATATCGGAGCAAATGCGCAGTTCAGCAACAGCGATATGCCGCGGCTGGGAACAAAGAAGGGTTCAAACCGCGAATTTCCGTCGGTGTAGAGAATCGTGACTCAAGGGCCGGTCCTCGTGACCGGCCTTTTTCTTGTACTCGTGCATGTTCGACATGGTTAGAGGTGAAGGCCTCTAGTAGCACGAACGAGCGGGTGACCGCTCCACCTATGGCGATTTTGTAATGGTGTGGGCACGCCAAGTTTTCTGCTACCCTTTAGAACATGGGAGAATCGGGACGGGAACCGGAGAAAAAGCCACCTCTGGCGCAGATAGCACGCTACTCGGAAATCGGCTTTATCATTCCGGGGGCAGTCCTGGCGGGACTAATTCTCGGCAAAATTCTCGATCACTACCTGCATACGACATGGTTGTATATCGCGGGCACGATCTTCGGTGCGGTCGTTGGTTTTGTGCAGATGATTCTGATGGCTATACGTTCCACGCGGGACGAAGGTAAGTAAGCCGATGGCTGCACCCCCCGGCGAAACCGCTCAGTATAGCGCCGATTTTTACGACGGAGTTCTTGGCCGGATCACACGCTCAATCCTTCTTTTAGGCGCAACGCTTCTCATTCCCATTCTCATTGTGTCTGTTCCGGCGGGTGCGGGATGGGCTTTCGGCGTGGCCGTCTCGTTTGCAAACTTCCGCTCACTCACCACGGCCGTTGAGGCCTTAGGCGACCGAATCGTGAACCGCCAGTCCCGCGAGTCGGGCGGTCGAATTGTCGCCAAGTTCTTGCTACGGTACGTTTTATTCGCGCTAGCTGCGTATGCTATATTCAAAATGTCTGCGGGAGCTCTGTACGGGGTACTGGCGGGATTGCTGGTTCCCATCGCGGCAATAATGTGTGAAGCGTTCTATGAAGCCTACGTCGCGATTCGACGTGGTGTTTAGTGTGAGAATTCGTAGCTGATGGTCGAACAACTCTGGTTTACCGAACTTCTCAATAGGGCTTTCGGCGGCCCGGTGACCTCCGCTCTGCATGCGCTCCGCATCCATCCGCATGATCCGGCTGCGCCGATCACCAACTATGTTGCCATGCAGATTCTCGTTGTTGCGGCGCTCATCGTGTTCTTCGTGCTTGTGCGCGCCCGCCTTTCAGTAGAGAACCCCGGTCCTTTGCAGCACATCGTCGAGGCCGCGCATGGATTCGTTGGCAGCCTTGGACGCGAGATGATCGGGCATGGTCACGAGCGATATTTGGCTTTCCTGGGCACGCTCGGATTCTACATTCTGAGCTGCAACATGATCGGCCTGATCCCCGGCTTCGAGTCGCCGACTGCGATTCCGTCCGTTCCGCTCGGATGCGCCATCGTTACCTGGGTCTACTATCAGAGCCAGGGATTCCGATCAAATGGCCTGGGCTATGTAACACATTTTCTCGGCCCGGTTGGCGACAAGTCCATTCCACTCGTGGTGCGAGTTGGAATTGCGATCCTGATGTTCCCGATCGAGGTATTCAGCCACATCGCGCGAATGTTGTCGCTGACGGTACGTTTGTTTGCAAACATGTTCGCCGGCGATATGGTCACTCTCGTGTTCTTCTCGCTCGTGCCGATCGGCTTGCCGGTTATCTTCTTGGGCCTGCATATAGGTGTCTCGTTCATTCAGACTTACATTTTCGTGTTGCTTGCGACGGTTTACTTGTCCGAAGCGACGGCACACGCGCACTGATCGAGTTCGGGTCCCATACGGAATCAAAAAGGATTACGCTGCGAGCGTGAGGGCGTCTGCACGAGGATGACGTCAACCACCCACTGGCGGCGGTTCATACGAGGAGAAGCAAATGCGTAAGGTGATGTTCGTACTCCTGGCTATCGTTGCGCTGACCACGATGGCTACCCCTGCATTCGCGCAGGAAGCTCCTGCCGCCGCTGGCGGCGCTAACTGGGTAGCGATCACGTCCGGCTTCGCCATGGCGATCGCCGTCGCGCTGGCCGCACTAGGACAGTCGCGCGTGGCGTCTTCGGCTTGCGAAGGCCTGGCCCGCAACCCAGCCGCCCGTCCGGGTATTCAGTTGGCACTCATTCTCGGACTGGCCTTCATCGAGTCACTGGTGCTGTTTACGCTGGTAATCGTATTTGTGAAGGTCGTCTAGTAAGTAGCTGTGATTACGGCCCCCGGGTCCTCCGGGGGCTTTTTGTTGCGCTAAATGAGCTGCGCGTTCCAGCTGGGTTGAAACCTTAGCCGTAAGCGGCGAAACTAATTGCCTTGAATTCCGTGCTGCAATTCGAGCGGATCGACAAGACGTACACGGCGCGGTGGAAGGGACGCACCGTGCATGCGCTACAAGACTTCTCGCTGAGGGTTGAAGCTGGCGAGATATTCGGTTTCCTCGGTCCGAACGGTGCCGGTAAGACTACCGCCATCCATCTCGCGATGGGCTTCATGCGCGCCTCTAGCGGGCGCGGTACGCTCCTCGGGAAGCCCTTCGGTCATGCCCGCAGCCGCCGCCGGGTGGGCTTTCTCGCCGAGAACGTGGCTCTGTATCATCGTCCCGCGACGAAGCTCATCCGCTTCTATGGACAACTTAACGGCTTACGCGATCCGCACCTTGCCGCGCGCACTCGTGAGGTGCTCGAGATGGTTGAACTCGAGTCGGAGCGCGACCGCAACGTCGGGAAGTTCTCGCGTGGAATGTTGCAGAGGATCGGCCTCGCGCAAGCGCTGGTGAACGATCCTGAACTCCTCATTCTGGATGAACCGACTTCAGCGCTGGATCCGCTTGGGCGTGTGGCTGTACGTGAGTTATTGCTAGCCGCGAAAGGCGCTGGGAAGACCGTCTTTCTCAGTTCTCATCTGCTATCAGAAGTTGAAGCTGTCTGCGATAGGATTTGCATTCTACACCGAGGGCGCTTGGTGCGGCTGGGCAGCACAAGCGAACTGCTGGAGTCTCGGAGCCAGTCGGAAGTCATTGCGGCCGGTTACAACGTCGATGTGATTGCGGGAGGCGAGTTGACCAACGGCGGTATGAGATTCGTTGTTGATACCGCATCGTTGCGCCCGATGATCGAGCGAATCTGGGCGATGGGCGGTGAAGTGGTAAGAGTCAACCCCCTGCGACGTTCGCTTGAGGACGTTTTCCTTGAACTTACCTCGGGGACGGCGGCGCCCGCCGCGTCGCCGGTGGACGATGGTCGAGGTAAGCAGGCGCAAACAACTCAGTCATGAAACCGATATTGCTCATTGCGACCAATTTCCTTCGAGAACAGCGCTGGCCTTTGCTGGTGCTGGTGATGTGGGTCGTGCTGAGCAGTGCGGTGAGCGGCCTTGGCGCGGATACAGTCGCGACTGACGATGTGTTGTTCTTCCTGAAAACGCAGGCGATTTACGGAGTGGCATTCGTTGCTTTCCTTTCCAGTGCCGCAAT
>DASPIK010000051.1:0-21059 GCA_035629075.1 Terriglobales bacterium
ATGGAAAGTCCAGCAACTGAAAAGAGCAGGCGGCGTTTGGACTTGTTTGAGCAAACGCGACACTCGCACAAAGGACAATGCAGAAAGCGCAAACGATCCTGCTGGCGATGGAAGGTGGTCTGTTCATACGTCCCCCTCAGGAAGCGCGTGGTCATTTAAGAGGACAGGCAGGTTCTGCTTCGAAGTGACGCAAGGGCGAGTGCAACGATGCCCATTTTCACTTAGGAGCGAACTTCATTGCTCAGGCATATACCCCGAAAACAACTCGCGTTCAACCAAAGAATGTTCCGGAGGTTCAATACTGAACTGCCTGGCGGCGCTTTTTTTCAAAAGTTACAAATGGCGAGGTGTTTGAAAACCGAAAGGGCGCGATCACTCGCGCCCTTCCTGATGATGTTTACACAAACTATTTACTCGTGCACGCCGTCCATGAAGGCCCTCAGCTTGCGGCTGCGGGATGGATGACGCAGCTTGCGCAGCGCCTTAGCTTCGATCTGGCGGATGCGCTCACGGGTAACGGCAAATGACTGGCCGACTTCCTCAAGCGTGTGCTCGGAGCCGTCTTCCAGTCCGAAACGCATCTTGATGACCTTCTCTTCGCGAGGCGTCAGTGTGCGCAGCACCTGGGCCGTCTGCTCTTTCAGGTTCACGTTAATGACGGCTTCGGCCGGAGAAACCACCGCGCGGTCTTCGATGAAGTCGCCAAGGTGCGAATCCTCTTCTTCGCCGATCGGCGTCTCCAGCGAGATCGGCTCCTGTGCGATCTTCAGGACCTTGCGGACTTTCGCGACCGGGATGTCCATCCGCTTGGCGATTTCTTCGCTCGTTGGCTCGCGACCGAGTTCCTGAACAAGCTGACGCGAGGTGCGGATCAGCTTGTTGATGGTCTCAATCATGTGCACCGGAATTCGAATGGTGCGAGCCTGGTCAGCAATGGCACGCGTGATCGCCTGGCGAATCCACCACGTTGCGTAAGTCGAGAACTTGTAGCCGCGGCGATACTCGAACTTGTCCACGGCCTTCATCAGGCCGATGTTGCCTTCCTGAATCAGGTCGAGGAATTGAAGTCCGCGGTTCGTGTACTTCTTGGCAATCGAAACTACCAGTCGCAGGTTGGCCTCGATTAGTTCGCGCTTCGCCTGCTCGGCGTCGATGTCGCCCTGTATGATTTCGCGCTGCGTGCGCTTGAGTTCCGGAAAACTGACACCCGCATCCTGCTCAAGCCTCTCCATGTCGGCACGAAGCTGCTTGGCCTGCTTGCGGTAGTCCTTCTTCTGCTCTTCGTTGCGCGTCTGCTCGGCCTTACCGTCGAGCTTTTGGGCCTGCCGCTCCAGCGAACGCATGGAGTCAACAGTCTTATTGACGCGCTCGATTAAACGCTCGCGCTCCTTGTTCGTGAAACCCAGCTTGCGAATGATTTTCGAAATGCCGACGGTCTCACGACCAAGGGCCCAGCGACACTTGCGGTAGTCCTTGGCTTTCTTCTTGTCTTTAGGGTTGAGGCCCTCAAGCTTTTCAGCAAGCTGAATGGCCTTCTTGTAATGCTTATTCAGTTCATCGACCTTGCCGGTGATGTCCTTGGTGCGGTTCTGCAGAACATCGTCCGTGATTTCTTCTTCGTCGAAGACCACGACTTCCTTGATGGACCGCAAACCTTTCTTCAGGTCTTCGCCGAGACCGACGATTTCGCGAATAACAATGGGTGACCGGGAGATGGCCTTCAGGACACGCAACTGCCCGCGCTCAATGCGCTTGGCGATTTCCACTTCGCCTTCACGGGTGAGCAGTGGGACCGTACCCATCTCTCGCAGGTACATGCGGACCGGGTCATTGGTTTTTTCCAGCGCACCCGGGGTGAGATCGAGTTCGACCTCTTCGCCTTCTTCGAGATCTTCTTTCTCGGAAGGCAGCTTCGCAGGGCCTTCGAGAACGTCGATGCCCTGCGTTCCGATCGTTGTCAGCAAGTCGTCAAGGTCGTCTGGCGAAGCTATATCGCTTGGGATCAGGTCATTGACCTCGTTGTAGGTCAGGTAACCTTTCTCCTTGCCTGCATCGATCAGCTTTTTAATATCGTCGTACTTGTCGTCAAGAGCCAAAGCGGCAATACCTCTCAAGGCGATGGTAGGTGACCACGCCTGTCGCGCGCCGATGATGATGAGCGGCGGGAATTCTGCTTGGGATTAGAAATAAAGCGGAAACCGCCTGATGTTAGCACAACTCTGCCCTAAGTCCCAGTCGAAACATAAAACATAAGCGCATGTCGAACTCGGAGACGAGAACCGCCTCAGGTTTAGATGGCCGAATCGGCACGATGGTTTCTGAACGGACAAAAGAATTTGGCAGCAAACCAGCGCCAATCTGCCGAGGAATGAAGAAGTTAGGAAGACTGGATCATTGATCCATTCATAGGATCATCCAATTGTTTCAGCTTCCTGGTGCTGCCGTGAGTTGACGGTCCAGTTCCACCTTTTCTCTTAAAAGGCGACTGAGCGCTTCTGAATCCTGCTTGCGCTCGGCTTCCGCTATGCGGGCCTTGATCTCGCGTTGACGGCGCTCAAGCCGTCGCCGACGCAGAACCGCGATGGTGCTCTCCACGAGTTCGGGGGTCAGTTCCTCGTCCTCGTGCATCAGGGTTTCCGCAACGAGGCGGCGATCGCTTTCGCTTAGCGGCAGCGATATTGGGTCGCCTTGCCCTTTCAGCAGGATCTCGATCAATGACTCTGTGGACATTCCCTCGTGAAGTTGCTCGGAATCAAGGACATAGCGGACCTGCCTTGCCGGATCGAAGCCCTCGTCCGTGCCTTCGCGGGATGAAACCGCAGGCTGCATGCTGCTGCCATCCGAGGCGAGTGCCCGAATCAGGATCCGTTCGGCCTGGGTGACCTGATTTCGGGGCGGCGCCTTTACGTGCGACGCCGAGCGCCCGGTGGCAACGTGCCGGAGTTCCTGCCGAAGGACCTGCGAATCAATATCCAGCCTGTGAGCGATTTCACTCGCCATCTCATCCCGGGCAATCCGACTGGGCACACGTTGAATGTGAGGTAGTAAGTAATTGACAGCCTTTACCTTACCTTCAGCCGTGCGCACTGGGAACTGCTGCCGCGCTCGGTCGATCAGGTAGTCGAAGTACTTTGGGGCGGAGCGCAGCCCGGCTACGTAGGCCTCCACGCCTTTCTCGCGCACGAATAGGTCAGGGTCAAAGCCCGGTTCGAGTGTCAGCACGCGAATCTGGAAATCTTCCTCGACCAGCATGGCGAGGGAGCGCTCCGCCGCAGCAGCCCCGGCCGCGTCCGGATCGAAGTTCACGATGATGTTCTTTGTATGCCGACCGAGCATTCGCACCTGCGGCTCGGTGAAGGCGGTCCCTGACGTCGCAATGATGTTGTGGATTCCCGCCGCATAGACCGAAATGCAGTCCATCTGGCCCTCAACTAGGATGGCGAACTTCGTGTCGCGAATGGCGGTCTTGGCTTTGTCCAGATTGAAAAGAACGTGCGACTTGGAGTAGATCGGCGTTTCCGGCGAATTGAGGTACTTGGCGATTTTCTCGTCGCCGCCCGGCAAAACGCGCCCCGTAAAGGCGATCACCTTCCCCTGTTCGTTGCAGATGGGGAACATGATGCGGTTGCGGAAACGCGAATACGCCGTGCTCGGATGGTAGTGCTCGTCCTTGCTCTTGAGGAGGCCGCTGGCTTCGAGCGCGTCGTCGTTGAACTTGCCCTTAAGGAATTCGCGCAGCGCGAAACCGCTCTCAGGGGCAAAGCCGATGCGAAACTCCGCAATCACCTTCTCATTCAGACCGCGGCTGGAGAGATATTCGCGAGCAAGCGAGGCGTCGGGCTTCCGCAACTGCTCCTGGAACCACGAGCAGGCGACCTCATGCGCGTCGAGCAGTGCGCCGCGAATCTTGAACTCACGTGCTTCCTGAGGACTGGCGAACTCGATCTTTGGCAGCGGGATGCCGAGCTTCTGCGCGACGAAACGCACAGCCTCGGGGAATGTGATGTTCTCGATCCTTTGAATGAACTTGAAGACGTCGCCCGACTCGCCACAGCCGAAGCAGTGGTAGAACTGCCGCGCAGCGTGAACCGAGAACGATCCGGTCTTTTCTTTGTGGAACGGGCACGGCCCCATGAAGTTCTGCGCACCGGCTTTGCGCAGCTTTACGTACTCGCCCACGATGCGGACGATGTCGGCCTGCTGCTTAACCGTGTACGCGAAATCTCCGGGGTTGGCCATGAGAGCTGAGTTGATTTTACGTGAAGGGAGGGAGGTTTCAAGGCTCTGCGGTTAAAGGCTATACGCGGGCGCGGGGTAACGCAGAGGTTCGGGAGGGCTTCTCCTCATCCTGATCTAGCCCGTGTCGCGGCCCGCCTTTCTCTGCTCTCGATTCGCACAGACACCCCGGAAGTGAGTTCTTGCCCAAGCATCCCAATACCTAAACCAAGGGTTAAGGCGATGCAGGACGGCGCAGGGCGAAAGAACCCTTGGTGCCGCGCTACCTGCAGCAGTGGGGGTTGAACTATGCAGGATCTTCTTCAGGTACTGGGGCTCGCTTCCGTGGGCATTACCGTCGCGACCACGGGTGCAGCCTTGGCGGTCGTGTACGCCGTTTTCAGCCCGTGCAAACGTGAAACGGAAAGAGACTTTCGCCGGGACGCCATGTAGGGCTCGGGCCCACTAGATCCCACACAAGCCCGGGCCCTGATCCCTCGATCGATTTTCAATTCTTCAGCTCGACTTCCGTTGCACCTGCCCCGCCCAGGTTCTGAGGCGGTTCCGTGATGTTCGCCACGTGCGGGTGACTGCGCAGGTACTGCCGTATCGCTTTCCGCAGGATTCCCATGCCGCTGCCGTGCACTATGCGTAAGTTCGAGATGCCGGCCAGGAATGCCCGATCAATGAACTTCTCGACTTCGCGCGTTGCGTCGTCGACAGTATGGCCGATCACGTTAATTTCTGTGGGCGCACTTTCATCTTCACGGGCGAGCGATACAGAGATTCCTTTCGATCGCGCAGCCTGAACGGGCGTGCCCGAGGACACTCGCGCAAACACTTCGGCTATGTCGTCGCGTCCGACTTTCATCTTCATGATACCGACCTGCACCTCGAAGCTATCGTCTTCGTTGTGGCGCGTGACCATGCCGGTGCGGCCCAGTGACTTTAGCTTTACCGTGTCGCCCACGGTGACGTTCTTGACGACGTGAGGCTGTGCCTGCTGGTCGCCCTGGTCGGCGCCTGTGTGGTGCGCGACCACGGTCTGATCGAATTGCTCGCGGAACTCGCGCCGGAGTTTAGCGATTCGTCGTTCGGACTCCTTCGATAACTTGAGAGCCGCAGCACGATCTTGGACGAGGTTGACGGTCTCACGAGCGCGGAATTCGAAGTCTCTCAGCACGCTTTCGAGCTTCTTCTCCATCTCGCGAATTTTCATTCTCCGCTCGCGGAGCCCTTCGGCTTCGAGGCGAGACTTCTCGAGTGCGAGCTGCTGTTGTGCTGACTCCAGCCGTGCACGCTCACTCTCGATTTGACGTAGCTCGTCGTGAAGCTTATCGAGGAAGCGACTTATGTCCTGAGTTTGAGATCCGAGACGTGCCCGCGCGGCTTCGACAATGTCCATGTTGAGCCCGAGCCGCTGCGCGATTCCAATGCCCGCCGAAGCACCAGGAACGCCGACGCGCAACTCGTAAGTCGGCTGAAGTGTTCTCTCGTTGAAGCCGACCGCTGCGTTCACGACGCCCGGATTATTTGCGGCGTACAC
Source organism: Terriglobales bacterium (assembly GCA_035629075.1). GTDB lineage: Bacteria > Acidobacteriota > Terriglobia > Terriglobales > Acidobacteriaceae > JAEZPW01. Next base: position 5,762 of record DASPIK010000051.1, read on the forward strand.
CTTCAACGACGTCAGGTGAGTCGAGATGATGGTCATCGCTCCGACCCGGCGGAAATGGTCGGCGATAGCCACAGCCAGTGCTGCACCTTCCTCTGGATCAGTGGCGGAACCGAGTTCGTCCAGCAGCACGAGCGAGCGCGAGGTCGCGATTCGCGAAATACGATCCAGATTCGTGACGTGAGCTGAGAACGTTGACAGGTTCTGCTCGATGGACTGGTAGTCGCCGATGTCGGCCAGAACTGCGTCGAACACCGGCAGTTCGGCACGTCCGGCCGGAACCGGGATGCCCGACTGCGCCATAAGCGCCAGAATGCCGATCGTCTTCAGCGTGACCGTTTTGCCGCCAGTATTCGGACCGCTAATGATGAGTTGACGTCCGGTTTCGATGGCACTCGGATGGGGCGCCGCGTCCTTCTCCGCAGGAGAGGGTGCGTCGGTCCCCAGTTCGACCGAAATCGGGACCACTTTTCCGCCCCGCGCACGCATGTTGCGCTCAAGCAGCGGATGACGGGCATCGTGCAGGTAGAGGGCGCCCTCCGTCAGCAGCACGGGTGCGCAGTTGTAGTCCTGAGCGTAACGCGCTTTAGCGAACTGCAGGTCGAGTTCGCCCATGACCTCGGTTGCTACAAAGATCGCGTCGGCATGACGGGCCAATTGGACCGTCATCTCGCGCAGGATACGATGAATTTCCGCCTGCTCCTCTTCCATCAGTCGGACGAGTTCGTTGTTCTGCTCGATAGTCTCAAGAGGCTCAACAAACACCGTCTGGCCGCTGGAACTGACGCCGTGAACCACGCCGTCGACACGGCGCTTCTGCTCGGCTTTAACGGGGATGACAAACCGCTCGCCGCGTATCGTAACCAGCTCTTCCTGGGCGACGTCGGCTTCTGAAAGGCGTCTTACGTAGCTTCGCAACGACTCCTGAATCTGGCGCTTTTGCTTGTCGATGTCTCGGCGAATGCGAGCCAGCTCAGATGAGGCGCGGTCGTCGAGTGTGCCGTCGGGGTTGATCTTGTTGCGGAACGCGCGCAGAAATTCCGTGAAGTCGACAATACCGAACGATAGCGCAGCGACAGTGGGCCAAGGCGTCCCGCCCGATTGCGTCTCCTGAACGCGCTCGGACCAGTCGTGTTGGTGAGGATTGGCGTGGAATGGGATGGATGCTTCCGTGTGCGATTGCAGTCGGTCAACCGGCCGCATCGCAGACGGCGGATGCACAGCAATCTCCAACCACTCGGCTGCACGATCCACTAGCGCGACGACGTCGCGGATCTCACCTGGTTCGAGTGCCGCGCCCTGAATGCGGGACTTCTCAACGAGCTTCGTCGGATCGTGAAGGCCGCTGAAATCAAAACGCCCGCCAACGCGCAGGTACTGGCGGATTTCCGCCGTAAGCTGCTGCTGACGTTCAATCCAGCCGCGGTCCGTCGAAGGGGCCAAGTGGTTCACGCGGGCGCGGCCAAGGTCTGACCCGGTATACCCCCGCAGCAAGTCGCGGAGTGAATCGTATTCCAGCGCGCGTGCGCTGGTTTGCGCCAAAGGTGCAGGAATCAAGGACATCAACTAGATGGTAGCAGGAGAAGAAACTTTCGGAGGCTTTCGCGGAAGTTTCGGAGCCGAGCTTCCTACGCCTTCGCCGCTGCGGCCGTGTGTATCGGCAGGCGGACCGTGAATACCGCTCCACCTTTTTCGCGGTTTTCGCAAACGATCGTCCCGCCATGGGCTGAGATAATGCCATAACAGGCACTCAGTCCAAGGCCGGGCCCCTGGCCGAGCGGCTTCGTCGTGTAGAACGGATCGAAGATGCGTTTTGCGTCTTCTACTCCCGGTCCGCTGTCGGCGAACTCAATCACAGCCTGCCCGACTTCCAGTCGTGTGCTGACGATCAGTTCGCCTTTCCCCTTCATGGCGTCGATGGCATTCCCGATAATCTGGAAACACACCTGAAGCAACTGGTTGGCATCCCCCGAGATATCCGGCAGTGCGGGATCAAGCCGCCGGATGATGCGAAGCTCTTCGGCGTGGACGTCGATTTCCCGCAGTTCAATCGCGTTTTCGAGCAATGGATTAAGTTTCAACAATGACTTCTGGGCGGGTGCCTGGCGCGAGAACGTGAGTAACTGTTTGACGAGTTCCTGAGTGCGACGAGCTTGCTGCGAAATCTTGACGACCCAGTGATGACGATGGTCGTCAGGGTTGCACTCCTGTTGCAGCAGGTCGGAATAACCTATGATCGCGGTCAGCGGGTTATTGATCTCGTGCGCCGCCCGCGCCACGAAATGACCGATTGCGGAAAGCTTCTCAGCTTGCACAAGTTGTGCCTGCAACCGCTTCAGGTTATGAAAGTTCTGTTCTGAAATTCCCAGCAGCTTAACCAACTCGCGGTCAAGCACGCGCTGCTTGAGAAATGTTATCGACGGCAGCACAATCATGGCGACCATCGTAAGCAGAGAGCGAAAACGGATCACTTCGCGTGGGCCGGCACGCAAGATAATGTTCGTCGCCCCGATCACCGGAATCGAAAGCACGGCAGCGACAGCGAGTCGCGAAAAGAAGACTTCCTGAGAGCGCGAACTTTCTCCGGGTTCGCATCGCGGCGAAGATGTCAGCCCCCGAAGGCCCATCCAGATGAACAACAGCATGGCCACTACAAGCGGCAAGTCATACAGCGAGCCAGTGTGGTACTGGCCGCGCGTTATCGCTCCGTTCACGACCTGCGAACCGATCGCGTAGACCGAAGCTGCGGCCATAAACGGCACGTACACTCGTCGCCACGGTCCCTGAACGCGCGCGCACAGGATCGCCAGAACCACGAGGAGCACGGCGTTTTCGACAACGTAGAGGAGATTGAAGTTGAACCCGTATTGAGGAGCGTCCTGCACGACGTACTGCGCTGGAAGGACCACAAAACCGTACAGGTAGATCCACCAAAGTAGGAGGAGACTGAGATCAAGTCCGGCCAAGTCGAGCCGGCGTGCCGAGTGGCGGTGAGGCCGAAGCGCCAGCGCACCAATCATGGGAACGACGTGAACGAAAAACAGCACGTCGCCAACAAAAGGCACCGGCACGGTCTTCTGCACCACAACTTCAAACCACGTCCACATCAAGGTGGCAGCCAGCCAGAGGCCGACGCCTAAGCCCATGGATACCCAGAAGAGGCGCGCATTTCCCCTTACGCGTACCGCGTTGGCAATGGTCAGGATGAGGAAAGCCAGCAGAAGTCCGGATTGCACTACATTGCCTACAACAGCCAGCCAGTAACCGGGTTGCATAAGCAACGCTGCGGCTGAGCAGCCAGCCAAGCACGTCAGGGCGACGGGTAGCCACCACTGCATTCGGGGCAGCTTCATACGAGTGCACGAATTGTAGGCGAGCCGTCGACCTTTGGGAACAACGAAAGTGGCTGTTTGCTGCACAGCCGGACAGGGACTAGCGTGTGGCTCGTTGGATGAGTAGCCATTGAATCATCGATCCGATGGATCAATGATTCAATGACTGGTTGGTTTGGCTTATTTGCCCTTGCGACTCCAATCGCGGATCGACTTAATCTCCTCGGGCTGGATGTGCAGGAACTCAAGGAACTCCTGGTGTTCGCTGGGAGCCATGTTTTCGAACTGGGCGTGCCAACGATGCATGTCATCTTCGCTGAAGCCCGTGGCGCGCATGATTTCAACCCACTTATTTTTCGTAATCACTTTCGTTCTCCGGAATGCTTTATTTTGCAGCAGGCGCAGAATGGCCCGCTGATGGCCACGCAAAGTCTCGATCTCACCGTTGAGCTCGGAAAGACGCCGCTGAAGGACCGAGCCCGCATCACTGCGAGCGCCATCCAGCAGCGCGCGTATGTCCTCCAGTTTCAAGCCGGCGTCGCGATAGACGCAGATCTGCTGAAGGCGCGCGATGTCCTTTTCGCCATAGCAGCGGTAATTCCCGTTGTTGCGGAGAGCAGGTCTCATCAGCCCGATGGACTCGTAGTAGAGCAGAGTGCTGCGGCTGAGGCCGCAACGTTCAGCGAGTTTTGAGACGGTCAGCATTGCCACACTCCGATGGTCAACCCTAAAGCTTTAGACAGGTCAAACGAATTTAGTGATTTTATGATTTGCCGATTGAATCGTGAAGAAATTCTGGTTTGTAAGAAACTCGTGGGCACGGGAATGTGCCCCAGTCTTTTTGGACGGCCATATCTGTCTATCGTGATTGCAAAAGGGTGGGTGACCGATACACTCCTCAGAGTTGTGCCCGGCGTGTCATATACTTCTTTGCTCACGCACTACTTTGCACTAAGCCATGAACATTCATACCCGCATTGCCGCCGCGTTCGCCTTGTTCGTTCTTGTCTTGCTCTCTGCCACCGCATTCGCTCGCGTCGATCGTTTTGAAATCAGCTCGCGTGCCGATGTGCTTAATGGCAAGCCGTTCGGCGCAGTGGGACCTTACGAGAAGATATCCGGGCGCGTGTACTTCAAGGTCAAACCCGAAGACGCGCACAACAAGGTCATCGTCGATCTGGACAACGCCGCCGTGGATGACAAAGGCGAGGTCGAATTCTCGGCCGACGTTTTTCTTCTCAAACCCAAGGACATGAAGAAGGCGAATGGCGCTCTGCTGCTGGAAATTCCTAATCGTGGTGGCAAAAGCCTGCTGCGTCTCGTGAATGGCGGGACGGGCTCACCAGATCCGATAAGCGAGAGCGATTTCGGAGATGGCTGGCTGTTGCGACAGGGATATGTGATCGGATGGCTGGGCTGGCAATGGGATGTGACGGATGACCCCGGCAACATGCGCCTGTACGCACCCATCGCTTACGACGAATGGTGGCCGAAGCACCTGACGGGCTTGCTGCGAAGCGACTTCACGCTGGCCGAGAAGAGATTCGACATGCCGCTGGGGCACCTGATAGTGGGTCGCATCGGTGGGCGTGAATACCCGGTTACGTGGGCCAATGATCCACGGAACACGCTGACGGTGCGGGACGCGCCGACTGCGCCACGTCGTGTGATCCCTAAGTCAGCCTGGAGCTTTGCCCACGAGGTCAAAGGCAAACTGGAGCCGAGCAATTGGCACATCCACCTGAAACTTGGTTTCGATCCGGGCAAGATTTACGAACTGGTTTATGCGGTGGACGATCCGGTTGTAGTCGGGCTGGGCCTGGCGGCGGTACGCGATTTTGTGTCCTATGTGAAGTATGACAAGCAGGCAGTGGCGTCCGTTACGCAGGTCTATGCGCTTGGCATCTCTCAGACTGGTCGCTTCCTGCGTCACTTCTTGTATGAAGGTTTCAATGCCGACGAGCAGAAGCGACAGGTGCTAGATGGCGTGTTGTCGCACGTAGCAGGCGCGGGCCGCGGAAGCTTCAATCATCGCTTCGCTCAACCCTCGCGCGACGCGCAGCCGATGTCCTCGATCTTCTACCCGACCGACATTTTTCCGTTCACTGATCTGCCGCAAACTGATGCGGTGACCGGCGAGACCGCGGGCTTACTGGATAAGGCTTTCGCAGCCAAAGTGGCGCCGAAGATCTTTTACTCGAATACGTCGTACGAGTATTGGGGGAGGGCAGGTTCGCTGATACATACCATCGCATGTGGTGACGGAGCTTCGCCCCGTCCTGCGGACCTAGATTGTGTGCAGGACGCCAAGATTCCCGAGAATGTACGCATTTACCTGCTCGCGGGTTTGCAGCACTTCTCCGGCCCGTTTCCGCCCGAGCTTGGCAAAGGCGATCTGCACGGGCAGCAGCCCCAGAACCCGAACCCAGTGCGTTGGCTATGGCGCGCCATGATCTCGAACATGAACGCCTGGGTACGCGATGGCGTGCAGCCGCCGCCCAACAACTATCCGCGTGTGAGCGATGGCACGCTGGTGCCGCTCCGGAAGCTGGCGTTTCCGCGATTGTGTGGGGACGGGTCTTCGACCCGTCCGGGACGGGGCACAGTCCCGTCGTGCATTACGGCGCCCACGAACCTCAACGAAGCCTGGCGGCTCGACTTCGGGCCGGAGTGGAAGCGCGGCATTATCAGCAAGCAGCCACCGGAGGTGGGCAAGGCGTTTCCGGTCCTCGTCCCGCAGGTCGACGCTGACGGCAACGACCGTGGCGGCGTGCGCATTCCTGAGATGATGGTGCCGATCGCCACCTACACGGGCTGGAACCTGCGCCATCCCAACATCGGCGCGCCCGACCAGCGCGTAAGTTTCCTCGGTTCTTACATCCCATTCGCAAAGACGGCTGCCGAAAGCCAGAAAACAGGCGACCCGCGCCTCTCGCTCGCAGAGCGGTACAAGAGCCGCGAAGACTACCTGGGCCGCTACAAGCAGGCGGCGGAGCAACTCGTCAAAGAGCGCTGGCTGTTGCAGGAAGATGTACCCGCGGTGATGGAACGCGGGGCCAAGGAGTGGGAAGAGGTGACGCGGTAGGTGTTCGAATTTCGGATGCCCACCCTGTTCCTGGCGGGACAAGGGTGGGGCACCCACATCTCGATCAGTTTTCTGCTTATGGCTTCTCGTGCCTCACGTAGAACTCCGCTAATTCCAAATCCGCCGGCGTCGTGATCTTGAGGTTTCTTGGCGATCCCATTACCACGCTGACTTCGCCGCCCATGCGTTCGACCAACGAGGCCTCGTCGGTTCCGCTGAACCCGTCGTTCGTAGCTTCATCAAAAGCTTTCTTCAGAACGCTGAAACGGAATCCCTGAGGAGTTTGTGCCAGCACGGCGCGCTCGCGCGGGATGGTGGTCTTGATGACAGCGCCTTCAGCCGTGCGTTCGACCTGCTTGATCGTGTCCACGGCGGGTACTCCGGCGATCGCGGCTCCCGTTTTCCTTGCCTGTTCGATGACCTCGCGGATGATCTCGCCAGTAACAAAGGGGCGCACCGCATCGTGAACGAGCACAATGTCGTCGTCGCCGGCATTTACAGCGCGCAGCGCATTGGCAACCGACTCCTGACGGTGCTCGCCGCCTTCGACCAGGGTGACCGGCTTCGCCAGTTGGGCTTGTTCGAGTCTCGGCCGGAAATGCTCCTGCTCTGTTTTGCGCAACGCCACGAAGATCGCGTCGACCTCTGGTATATCGGCGAACTTGCGCAGCGTATGCACGATGATCGGGATGCCGCCGAGTTCGGCGAATTGCTTGGAAATGGCGGGCTTGCTCGCGTCTTTGGCGGCGCCAGCCATGCGGGTCCCGAGGCCTGCGGCCGGTATGATGACAATCACTTTCATAGTCAGTCCTGCCCCCAAGCAATGGCTGCTTCAGGGGGACAGTGAGTATAAAAGGTGAACGCCGCGAGTTCAAATGCTCACGACAGATTGGGTCATCGGTCTCTTGAGACATCGGGTCATTTCGTGATCGGACCGTTGCGCGTGTGTAGTCTGCGCAATCGAAGAATGGGCAATACAGCTTGTCATCCTGAGCGAAGCGAAGGACCTATGCATTGTTCCTGCATGAGCAAAATGCATAGATTCTTCGCCTGCGGCTTAGAATGATAGTCGTAGAGGGCACACGGCGATGGCGCGACAAGCGCGCTAACCTCTCAGCGCTTTCAACACTTCCTCCGCGTGTCCTTCAGGTTTCACTTTCTGGAAGATATGTTTTATCTTGCCGTGGGGATCGATGAGGAAGGTTGTGCGTTCGATGCCCATCACTTTCTTGCCGTACATGTTCTTTTCCTGGATGACTCCGTATGAGTCGCACACCTGTTTTTCTGTGTCGGCAAGCAGGGTGAATGGCAGATCGTATTTCTCTTTGAACTTGCGTTGCTTCTCGGGTGGGTCGGCGGAGACACCCAAGACCACGGCCTTGATGCTCTCGAACTTTGGGAAGTCCTCGCGGAACTCGCGAGCCTCGATGGTTCAGCCTGGGGTGTCGGCCTTGGGGAAGAAGTAGAGGACAACGTCCTTCCCGCGATACTCTTTCAGTGATACCGGGTTTCCATTCTCATCGGGAACGGTAAACTCGGGGGCTTTGTCATTCACCTCGAGCATAATTCGCCTCCGGTGGAGAGAGATGTTAGCGCAAAAACGTCAGTTACTGAAGCAAGCCGCCGCCATCTTGATTGGTGTTTCCATTCTAAGCGGAGTCCTGTTCGCCCAGTCTCGCCGCAAACAAAAGGGACCGCGCGCAGTCGGGGTAATCGAAATCAACGCGGCCGGCCGCGCGCGACTTGTGCCCGTTGGCATCCTGATCGACGGCAAATGGTACGACGCTGGAATCTACATGGCCAATCCTCGACCGATGGCTCTGGAACCCGGCACAGTTTACGAAGGCGAGAAGGCGGGAACTCCGGCAGGCCTGTTCACCGTGACAGGCGTGCAGCAGGCCAGGAACAACTGGATCGGGGTCGGCTCGTGGGAGGTGAAGAAAAACGAGCAAGCCGCGCCCAAGCAGGCGGCGACCTCGAAGCCCGAGAATGCTTACCCCGAGGACGACGACGCGCCGCCCGTCCTGCGGCGTCCCGGAAGCGCCAAGAACGAGACCAGCAAGCCTGATGCTTCGCCCTCTGCAAGCCCGACGCCCGCACCATCGCAGTCGGGCTCAGCCACGCCTGAGCAGAAACCCGCTGGTGATCAAAGTACGACCGCGACCGTGCGCGCGCCCGAAGCCGCGGAAGATCCGAACCGCCCTGTTCTGCGCCGAGGCAAACCGGAGCAGGAGGCGAGCGGCGAGTTCGACCTCACTGGCTCGGCTAAGTCCGGCGACTCGAAGCCCGGTGCCGTTAGCACACCTACGCCGATCTTCACGGAAACCTTAGTAGCCATTTCTGACGCAAACCTGTCTGAGCCACGCTCGTTCGCCATCTCGCTCAATCCACAGGAGCGCGAGGAACACACACGCAAGATGATGCTGTTGGCTTCCGAAGCCATTCGCAAGTTCGCTGTTACCCACCCAATTCGAGGCCGCCAGGCGCCTGCCGTGACGCTGGCCGACATGCAGGTTCGCGATTTCGATATCAACGGAAGCAACGACCCTGTGCTCGTTCTGAGTGCTCGCGCTCCCGAGACGCCGACTATCACACCGCCCGCAAAAGCAGCAGCGCCAGCCAAGCAGCCGGCAACTACGAAGTTGTCGGCCCAAGCCGCACAGGAGGCAGTACCGGTTCAGCAACCCGCACCTCCACCGCCCGGTGCGGGATTTGAGTACTACGTCACTGTCGTGGCTCGCGTGGACGTCAACGGCGAAGTCCGAAAACTGTTTGAATGGGTTACCGACAACAGCCACCTTGACGCCATCCCGCGGCTGCAGCTTGTCGATTGCGTGGACGCCGATGGCAACCGCGTGGGCGAACTGCTATTCCGCCAGACCTACGATCGCGGTCGTTCTTACGTGATCTACCGCGTTGGAATGGACACGCTCTGGGAAGTTTTTGAGAGCACGCAGGTGGGCTTCTAGTTTCCTCGTTGGCTTGAGCAGAAGGAAGAGCCCCACCTCAGCGTAGTGAAGGGTCTGCTCCCGCACGTTGAGAGCAGACCCTTCACTACGCTCAGAGTGACGCTACTCGAAAAACTAGACACTCGGCCAGACCGGAGGCTCTCACCTACGGCAGTGCGTTCAGCGCAGCATCGGCAGTCGCCAGCCCCGCGCCTGTCGCATCCGCACCCCAACAGTATTGGACATAAGCTCCGACGTTGGGGTCGATCACGTTACGACATCCCGCAGGAAGTTTGATTGCGGTGCTTTCGAGAATGCTCTCAGCCTCTGCCGTCGTCAGCGAAGGCTTTTTCTGCGCCATCATTGCGACTATGCCAGCCACATGCGGCGATGCCATCGACGTTCCACCCAGAAAATACCAACTGATCTGGCCATTGTCCTGGTATGGTCCGAGCACCCATGTTCCGGGTGCCGCAACGTCGAGGTCCTGCCCCTTCAACTGGCGCGACGAGAAGGTTCCGATGTAGTAGTCGTCCGGATTGGTCGAATCAGGGACATTGTCTTTCCACCACCAACTCGCAGTCTTCCATTCACCGGTCCAACCCGATGCCGCAACGGAGATGACTGGCGCATACGCGGCGGGATACCCCATGCCGCGCGTACCTCTGTTGCCGGCAGCGGCAACAATGATGACGCCCTTCGAGATTGCGTAATCGACGGCTGCCGCCTCCATCGAGTCAAGGACGGGACCGCTCAGGCTCATGTTAATGACGACCGGCGATCCTGCCAGGGGTCCAACTTTCAGGTCGGCAACATAGACGATCCCGCGCGCGATTACCGACGACCAACCCCTGCCCGTCTGGTTCAGCACCTTCACCGGGATCACCGTCGCTTTGGGAGCAACGCCGTTGATGGGCACGCCCGAGAAGTTGTATCCCAATATCGTGCTGGTGACGTGAATGCCGTGAGAGTTCTGATCCTCCTCCCACTTATTCGGCTGACTCGAGACATAGCCGTTCCACCCGCCTCCGCCGCCGAAGCTCCGTGCATACTTCGTCGCAATGCGCTCCGCCGGAAAGTAATACGGCCATGTCCTCAGCAGTCCGCTGTCAAGCACGGCAACGTACACTCCTGAGCCATCGAACGGAACCGTTCGTAATCCGTAACCTGGCTCCGTAACGTTGACCGCGTCCAAGTTCCACGTGCTCAGGCCGCTGCTGAAGTCAGTTGGTGCCGCCGCAGCAGTCGGTATTGCATCCCTCTCCTGGTCCGGGTTTGCGGCAGCAACGTAGGGCAAACTTTGTATCACGGGAAGATTGCTGGCTTTCGCTTGTACCGTAATAGCGCGTATCTCAGGTACAACATCGCGTACGGCGCCAAACGCCTTAAGCTCGGCGACGATCTCATTGCTGACTGGTCTGTTCAGCACCACGTTGATGCCGATCATCTGTGCGCTCGCCATGCTCGCAACGGCGAGGAACATGAGAACCACAACGATCCGAAGCTTCATTCATTCCTCCCCACGGAAACTGGAGCAGCAACTTACCACGCGAGTTCCCTACCAACAACCTGCCAACTCGAATCCAGCAGCGGCTTCGCCCAAAACGGGAAGGATGCGTGTGCACAGTCTCGTAACGTATTCGCCTGCCGGTCGGCTACTGCACCGCCGCCAGACGCACGAACGAAACGAGGCAAGATGCGAGGTGCGTTGCAGAATAAAGCGATCGATATGAGTGGCTCAGAGATATCTGGGAGTTGGCGAGCTGAAACTCTGGCTTCTGGACTAGGCCGCTGTTCGCCGTCCGTGAAAGGCTGGCAGGAATTCCTCCGTGACGAATGCCTCGTAAGAGGTCGGCGTTGTATTGACCGCATTCCGCTCTTCGAGTGCACGCACGTGGCCTGAGTTCAGGGCGTCGGATAGTTCAAGGATGAGGTCAGCAGCATTCTGCGACATCCCAGCGTGCATCAGCGCCGGGCGCACCTGCGCGTCTGGAATCTGCACGTACGGCAGGTCAGGTTCCCCAATCGCTCGCCCAATAGCCGCACTCGCTTCAGTCATGCTGAGATCACGATGGCCGAGAAGTTCCTGCGTCTGACGGTCGGTGAAATCAAGAAGAAGCAGACGTTTCGCCGCGTATTCGCCGATGTCCCGCATTGCGATCATCGGCAGTTTCAGCTCAGGGAGCAACGGCCCACCGCACACGCCGGCCATCTTGATCACAGCAATCTGAGCCAGCGTGTTCTCCATGAAGTACCCGGCGCGCAGATGCACGACATTAAGAGCGCTGATCTGGTTCAGCCTCTCTTCGAACTTGTGCAGGCCGACAACCGGACCGGTCTTCTCACACTTATCTGCGCCAATGCTGCTGAGAGACACGGCGTACTTCACCCCGCTACTTGCCAGCGCTCTCGCGAATGAGCCGACCACACACTCCTGGTACGCGCGGTAATCGGGGCTCGTGAAGTGGGGAGGGATCATCGCGAACACAGCCTGGGCGTTCGTGAAGGCGCGGCACAGACCGTCCGCATCGGTGACGTCGCAAACTACCGGTTCAGCCCCGGCCTCCACCAGGCAGCGCATCTGTTCCAAGTTCTGGCCGACCACGCGAACCTTCTCGTCTTTGGCGAGTAGCGCGCGGGCCACAACACTGCCTGTCTTGCCGGTTGCTCCGGTGACTACGTACATGGCTACTTTCGATGACGGAGGTCGAACTTCGATTCACGAACAGTAAATCTGGCAGGCAGGGTGAAGAGAATCACGCAGCGCGACGCCAACTGTCGTATTGCTCTCGCTTTCTTCTCAGGAGCCTCACCTCGGTGATCGTCATCGCGACGAACGACACCACAAAGGCTATGAGCGCGACGGGCAGGGCGATGTTACGGTACGCCACGCTCAGGCTCATTCCGCCACCACCCCGATAATTCGCGACGCTGACACCAACTATGCCGACGAACAACGCGATCGCAAAGCAAAGCAGGGTTATCAATACGGTGAACAGCACGATCCGAACTAGCGAGGCAAGGAGGTTTGGCTTGCGCATTGGAACGATCGAAGTCATCTACTTTCCCACGTCTAGTTGGATTCAGAATCAAGCCTGAGCGCTACACAAAACCTTAGCGTCCGCAGAGGACCGTGGTTAGTTGCGGAGCTGCCGCCGCGCTACGGCAGCGTTCGATCGGCCACAGCCGGAACAGTTGCTACAATGTCCCGTTATGTCTGATGCCACCATCACCCATCCCCCCGCGGAAGTTATCCGCATGGCTCCGGTCTCGCAAGCGCCCAACGGCATATGTTTTGCTTCGCTTGGACAGATCCTGGTTAGTTCAGCAGACCTGGAACGCATGGTGGCGGCTGTACCCTCGCCGATCGCTGCGGCACTGAACCGCAAAGCCTACTACTTCGTGCCGCTGACCGTCTCGCAGGGTGATGACACGATTATCGCTGAACGTTATGACGTCAATCTCAGCGAAAACGCCATCTGTCATCGCAACCTGAACATTGGCGACGCCCAATGCGTGTTCATCTCGACCCGCCTTATGGACGACCGATTCTCCGTCGCCTTCGAGTTCTATATCAATGTTGGACATGCCTTTGTGGAGCGCGCCGGAGTGTCGCAGGCATTCGCCGATCTAGCTTGGAAACAGGTTCAAGATCGTGTGCGCGGAGAAACCGGGCTTGACGCGTGGGAACTACGCAAGGCCGCTACCTCCAACGGCCCTGAGGCCGAGAGAGCCCGGAACGAGTATCTTGAGGCGGCCTTCGCCGACGCTATCGCCATCTACCTGCTGTCCACGTTCATCGATGTGGACTACTACGATCTGCGCGAACGCGAGTATCCATTGCTCGCCCCGGCTGCTTTAGCCGAACGTCTGCGAAAGGTGCAGGAGATATTTCCTCCGAATCCGGGGTTCGAGTTCGCGGTTTACTACAAGCGCCGGGCATAAACGTCACAGCCGCAAGTTGGGACAGCTTCTTTGTAATCAAGGAGGGGTTCCTTCGTGATGGGTTTCGCCCGAATGTGCAGCTCTGTATAATTCGCGGCACAAACCTATGCGACACGACCGGCGCAGTTTCCTCGCAACCTGCACGCGTTTTGGACTGACAACCACCTTGTTCCCCGGCGTCCTCTGGGCGATAGCTGCCAGCAAGCCTGCAGTCACGAAAGAGATGATCACCGAGGCTGCTACACTCGCCGACATCTCTTTCACCGACGCTGAGAAGGAGATGATGCTCGACGACCTAGGTTCGCGCGTCGAGCAGTATCGCACCATTCACGATCTACACCTGCCTAACAGCGTGCCTCCGGCCATGGAGTTTAATCCCGTGCTGCCTGGAACGAAGGTTGCGACCGCGAAGCTTCCCATGCGCATGTCTCGCATTGGCGCGCCAAAGGTGCCGAAGAACCTCGACGACGCGGCGTTCTACACCGTCCGGCAGTGGAGCGAACTGGTGCGCACGCGAAGGGTGTCGTCGGTTGCACTCACTGACATGTATCTGGAACGCCTGAAGCGGTACGACCCTCAGCTCAAGTTTGTTATCACGCTCACTGAGGACCGCGCCCGCGCACAGGCGAAAGAAGCCGACTGTGAGATTGCTGCTGGAAAGTACCGTGGTCCACTGCATGGACTACCTTGGGGTGCCAAAGACCTGCTGGCCGTAAAGGGCTACCCGACTACATGGGGAGCAGGCGGCATGGAGAAGCAAGTTATCGAAGAAGATGCAACCGTGGTCAATCGACTCGATCAAGCCGGTGCCGTGCTCGTCGCCAAACTTACCCTGGGCGCTCTGGCCATGGGAGACGAGTGGTTCGGCGGGATGACCCGCAACCCCTGGAAGCCGTCTGAGGGCTCCAGCGGATCGTCGGCGGGGTCAGCGTCGGCCACGGCGGCTGGCTGTGTCGCTTTCGCCATAGGCTCAGAGACGCTTGGCTCCATCGCTTCCCCGAGCACACGCTGCGGCGTGACAGGACTCCGCCCCACCTTCGGGCGCGTTCCGCGGACAGGAGCAATGGCACTTTCCTGGAGCATGGACAAGATCGGGCCACTCTGTCGGTCGGTCGAAGACTGCGCCTTGGTGCTGGCGGCTATCAACGGTCCTGACGGGCACGACCGGACCGTTCATAACGCGGCTTTCAATTGGAACGCCGCACTCGATGTTCGCAAGCTGCGAATAGGCGTGCTCAAGAGCGACTTCGACCACAACGGGCAGCCTCCGAAGCAGCCCGAGCAAGGCAAGCCGCAGGAACCTGAGAAAGCCGAGGACAAGGCCCGCCGCGAAGACTGGGCACGTTTCGATCAGGCTGCCCTCGATGTGTTAGCGAACAAGCTGCGCCTGAAGCTCATCCCTGTTGAGTTGCCCAAAATCCCGTGGCGCGGCATGAGCCCGATTCTCGAAGCCGAAGCTGCCGCCGCGTTCGACGACTTCCTGCGCTCAGGGCGCGACAAGCTGCTCACGGGTCAGACGAAAGACGACTGGCCAAATTCGTTCCGTGCCTCGCACCTGATCCCTGCCGTCGAGTACATCAACGGCAACCGTGCGCGCTGGATGGCGATGCAGCAAATGGCCGAGCTGTTCAAGAAGGTGGATGTGATCGTCGCACCGACATTCAGCCAGCAACTCCTTGCCACGAACTTGACCGGACATCCGGCAATCATTCTGCCGCACGGCTTTCGTGCGGATGGCACGCCGACGTCAATCACCTTCCTGGGAGACCTTTTTGGTGAAGCCAAGCTGTGCGCGGTCGCCAAGGCATTTCAGGACGCGACAGAGTGGCACCTGAGGCGGCCGGGGCTGAAGGCTTGATCGCCGTCACGCCGAATTGCCGCACAAAAGTTTAGTATTTAGGACAGGGCGTCCTACGGACAGCGGTAGCGAGGACGTGTCCGAGACGGTAGCGCTTCACAGGGACTCGTCTTAACAGTACGACTTGGTGTGG
>DASPIK010000052.1:0-2115 GCA_035629075.1 Terriglobales bacterium
TCTCGACAACAGCGGGGCCTTGAACTGCCACTCCAGCACCTCGCGGGTGCGCACGGCCAGCAGCCGTGGGCTCCGTGTCCGCACTTCATTCCAGAAGTCATCAAAGCGGTGGTCGAAGGCGCCGCTGCGTTCAATCTCTAATCCGTGAAACCTCGCCCGACGCAAGTTGCGGAGACCGCTGCGCAAGACGAGTGGCGGAGCAAGCAAACGGCCGAGCGCCCCTGAGGCCGGCACGCCCTTCCCGCGCAGGCGCCGGGCCAGCATCTTCGCAGGCTGGGTAATCCACACCGTTCGTTCGTCCCAATGCCCGGCGGGTACTCGGGTCATACCGAAGGCCTCGAGCACCCTGAACGACTTCGAGTTCGCACTCGTGTTTAGGAAAAGATCAAAGGGCTCCTGCGACGTGAACTTCCCGAGCAACAGAACGGCGTATGGACCGAAACCGTCGGCCACGGCCCAAGCCCGACTCGCTGCGGTTGGAACTGGTCTTCCTTGATGTTCGTACATCAGCGGCACACTACCGAGATACCCGACCAGCTCGTCATCTTTTTCAAGCACCCACCCCATCGCTGACTCCGGGTAGAGCCTGCAACTCGGGTTTTCTCGCCACAGGTGCTCCCATTCAGCATGAGAATCAACGCTAAGCCCAGCACGACTAACGAGCGCCGCCACCTCGGGATGGTCCGAGAACCGCACCTTTCTGATCTGCACCGCCTTGCGGTTGGTGGGCGTGACCTCGGACGGTGATTCCGGTTTCGTCTCAGGCCTGGGCACAGAACACATCTTCTGCTTCACGCCGACTTCGCAGTAGCTTCGCTTGCACAAGCGTACCGTGCTGCGACCACCTTGGAATCTGACTGGGCCAGAGCTTGCAACCGTGCCAGATGCGGCAGTGCTTCGAGTATCGACGCTTCGTCCAAACCAAAGTCAATCAAGCAGGCAACTTCGTCTACGCCGATTTCCGCAATCTGCCGCAAAAGCGGAAGACAGCTCTCAGGAGTTCCCAGCAAGGCTCCAGATTCGAAATAGCGGTCGAACGCCTGACCGAGCAACGCCTGCACTTCCTCGACCGACCTTTCAACGGTCGGCTTTCCACCCGCTCTGCCGCTGGCGAAGATGTCGGACGCAGTCTTCAGATATTCGATCATTGGGGCGCGCACCTTCTCACGAACCGTCGCCAGATCGGCACCGACAAACGTGTGCAGCATGAGCGATACCGTTCCGGTGCGCGGCGCATGGTTAGCTGCGAAAGACTCTCGATACAACCGTATCTTCTCGGTGAGACCATTCACGCCCTGCCTCACGAGATGCGTAAGCACGTTCGCGCCAATCTCACCGGCTTTGGCCCAGGTATCGGACGTACCAGCACTGGTTACCCAGATGGGTAACTTAGGCTGAACAGGACGTGGATACATCCGAACGCGCACTCCTTCGCCTCTGGGACCTGGCATTTCAACCGCTTCGCCTTCCCACAGTCGGCGAATGATGTCGAGATCACGGTACATCAGTTCCCGACGATCTTCGTAGCAATCCGGATTTAGAACGAAGTCGCTGGCATTCCAGCCGGGTGCCGCCGAAATGGCCACTCGACCGTTAGACAGGTTGTCGCAGACTGACCACTCTTCTGCCACACGAACCGGATGATGAAGCGGAACAACTAAGCTTCCCGCCCGTAACTGAACACGCTCCGTAATCACGGCTAGGGCTGCCGTCAGAATGGAGGGATTTGGGAAATTGGCTCCAAATTCGTGGAAATGGCGCTCCGGGGTCCAAACTGCAGAAAATCCGTTCTTATCCGCGAATTTAGCCGCGTCAAGCAGAAGCGAGTACCTTGATCTCGGCATGGGAACATCGCCGGCCCCGAAAAAGAAAATACTGAATTGCATGTACTGTACCCCGATAGTGAACGGCTGTCCGTGAGCTCTTCGCTGAAACGTGTTCTCTGCCGATTACGAAACCCGGTTCCAAGCGTCTCCGTCGAATAGGCTTGGATCCCACACCTGAGGGGAGGCCAGACTGCGGGCCAGCGCCCCGTCCCGGCAACTGTAGAAAAACATCCAGGAAGGCAGGCTGCGGTGAAATGGTGCCAGTTGCTCGAGAAGCGCTCGCTTCTCA
>DASPIK010000053.1:0-29647 GCA_035629075.1 Terriglobales bacterium
ATTTGAGATTCTGGGATCGAGTTCACCGCGCCGGACCTGATTTATGGTCTCGCCCAACAGCGATTTCACCTGACCTGAATCCTCAAGCTTCCGCTCCGGCGCGTCTGGTCCCAATACAGCAGCTTGGGTACTCCTGGCGATGCCCCCGGCTCGACGTGCCAGCTTTCGCTTTTCTGCCGTATCGGGAGAGTGGAAGAAGCAGTACTCGTCCCCGGGTTGGGCATTGGCGCGGCACTGAAGCCCTCCCGGTCGTACAAAAACACATCGCTTTTGCGTACTCACGTGTTTCATGCTGCACCTCATCACAAGCTAGCTAGACCCCCACAGTTGCAAGTGGCATGGGCGTACTGCGGTGCGATTTGGGGCGAACTCCGGCGCTCCGCGTTTTGAAATTTATGGAACGTTTTGGAACGTAATTGTGATCTGTGGGGTCTGTAAGTTATTGAGGAGATGGTGGCCAGGGACGGAATCGAACCGCCGACGCCAGCCTTTTCAGGGCTGCGCTCTACCAGCTGAGCTACCTGGCCACTGGTATCGCCTGCGCTACGGAAGCAGGCCGTTCAGGACACGCTGCAATTCTAGGCAGGAACGCGGGACGCCGCGATCATCACTGCGTGTGGAACGACTGAATTATAACAAATTGAGCTCTCACGCCAAGCCCTTATCTGAAATCATTCCTGGCTTATCGAGAGCACTCGCGTATTTCTACTCGTGTTGCTGCCGCGCACTCGATCAGCACTGTCTGTAGTCTCTTCCACCGGCGCGAATGTACACTGTTCCTAACGTTCAATGTCCATACGTCAGGGGCAATCCCGCGTTCCGAACCAGTCCTCGATCGAAGCAGTGCGCCTCTTCTATAGAGCGCTTTTGCAGGCGTGGGGACCGCAGCATTGGTGGCCGGCAGAGTCGGCCTTCGAAGTAATCGTCGGCGCATTTCTGACACAGAATACGGCCTGGAGCAATGTCGAACGCGCGATCTCGAACATGCGTGCCGCTGGGGTATTGAGTGTCGAAGCAGTTCGGCGCATTCCGAACGAGCAGCTAGAGCAACTCGTTCGTCCTTCCGGATACTTTCGGCAGAAGGCGCAACGGCTCAAAGATTTCATCAGCTTTCTTGATACGCGGTACGCCGGTTCGCTCGATCGCATGTTTGCTGCCTTGACAGAGAAGCTGCGAGCTGAATTGCTTAGCCTGAAAGGTGTTGGACCGGAGACTGCTGACTCTATTCTGCTGTACGCTGGCAACCAGCCGTCCTTCGTAGTGGATGCTTACACCCGGCGCATCTTCGAACGTCACGGCATCATCGCCGCAAACTCCAGCTACGATGAGATTCGCTACTTAGTCGAGTGCTCGCTAGCAGGCGAGATTGAACCGATCGCTTCGCTTGGGGATGAGGTCGTTGGGGGTGGTTCGTGCCATGCACCCTCGTCGATGAGCAAGGCAATTCGTTCGGCTACAGCACAGGCCTACAACGAGATGCACGCGCTGATCGTTGGTGTTGGCAAGAAGCACTGTCTAAAGGCGGCGGCCAAATGTGAGGGATGCCCGCTGGCGCGGTTCTTACCGGCCGGCAACATTGAGAAATGCCGCAAAGCACCAACCTCATGACTATAATGTCGGTTGCCGCGATTCGTATGTGGCTCTTCCCGAGTGTCCTCTGAGAAGCCCAAACCCGCGAAACCAGAACGCCAGACTAAGACGACAATCGTTCTCCTGGCCATCGGTATAACCCTGCTGTTCGGGATTATCTTTTCCCAGGCCGCATTCAACCTTACGTTCCTCCGGCCTAACACCAATCAGCAGGCGTTTGTATTTGCGGCGTTATCCACTCTTATCTTCCTGCTGCTGCTCACGCTGACGTTCGTACTTGTTCGTACACTGCTGAAGCTCTACGCAGAGCGCCAGAGCGGCAAATTGGGTTCGAAATTTCGAACACGAATGGTGCTGGGCGCGCTGCTGCTGTCGTTCGGCCCTGTCATATTTTTGTTCCTTTTTGCCTACGGGTTGATGAACCGCTCCATCGATAAGTGGTTCTCCAGGCCCGTCGAATTGGTACGTCAGGATACAGCGGCGGTCGCTTCGCTGCTCACCCACTACGCAGCACGAGACGCGCGTGAAGAAGCAACGGCAATGGCTGCTTCCCCTGAAACGCAACGTGCTTTCCTAACCGGCGATTTTTCTGGAGCTATGAACGAGTTTCGCCGGCATGAGGCCACGTTACAGGGAGGCTTCGCCTTTGCCATCGTTGACAATGATCATGCGGAGGCCAGCTACCGCGCTCCGGACGTATGGCACGTCCTCAAACCGCTCATTGAGCCGAATCTCCGTACTGGCGAACACCCACATCCAGTTTCGATAAAAGGTCGAGAGTACATGATCGGCTCTGCTCCGGTGGGGAGCCGCGGCCGGGTCGTTGTCGGCTTGCCCCTGCCGCCAACTTTCACCAGCACGCTGCAGCAGCTTGAGAAGAGCGAACAGCGATATTTTGATTTGAGCCAGCAGCGCAAGGTGGTACGCCGCACGTACATGGGCTTGCTGCTCCTCCTTACGGTTTTGGTTCTTTTCGCCGCCACATGGTTTGCATTGTTCCTGGCGAAGCTGGTCACTCGTCCAGTAGAGGCGTTAGCCAACGCTACGCAAGAGATTTCTCGCGGCCGCCTCGATCACCGTGTGCAGGTGCCTGCCACGGATGAACTCGGACAACTTGTGCAATCTTTCAATCGCATGGCGGCGGAGCTTGAGGCGAGTCGCAGCCAGATTGAAGCGTCAAGCCGGTCTCTAGCACAGGCGAACAGCGCACTGGAGCAGCGGCGCCAGCATATGGAGACCATTCTCGAAAGCATTCCCACTGGCGTGCTCTCGCTGGACGCTAACTGGCGCATCACGCACACCAATACAGCGTTGCGTCGCATGTTCCGTTCGCAGGGGACCGGGCCGAACAAGGTTCAGGTCGGCTGCCTCTTTTCCGAGTGTTTTGCCAGCGACATCGTCGAAGACATTGAGCGCATGTTGCGGAAATCTGACCGGATGGGAACCGTCTCCAACCAGATGGAGATTACAGTCCAGCAGCGCAAACTGGATGTCGCTATAACCGCATCCTCGCTTCACGTGGATCGTCGGCGGTTGGGGTACGTGGTTGTTTTCGAAGACCTCAGTGACCTCTTAATGGCCCAGAAACAGGCTGCCTGGCGTGAGGTGGCGCGCCGCGTAGCTCATGAAATCAAGAACCCCCTGACTCCGATTGCACTCTCGGCCGAACGCATCAAGCGTCATCTTGAGCGCGGTTCCGCGCCGGACGACGTTTCACTCGCAGTCATTCATACCTGTGCGGATACTATCGGAAGTGCAGTTGAGACCGTGCGTACACTCGTCAATGAGTTCTCAATGCTTGCCCGGTTTCCCGCTGCACAACCTCAGGCATCAGACATCAACGCTATCATTGAGAGTGCCCTGGCGCTTTTCGACGGCCGATTGGAGGGTGTGCGCATCGTGACCGTGCTTGCGCCTGACTTGCCAAGAGTGATGGCTGATCCGGAAGCCATTAAGCGTGCCATCGCGAATCTAGTGGACAACGCAGCCGAGGCCATGCACGATTCCCTGGTGCGCGAGGTGCGGATAACAACGGCATTGCTTCCGGCTCGCGAATTGGTCGAAATCGTTGTCGCGGACACGGGCCACGGGGTCACGCACGAGGTAAAGGAAAAGTTGTTTCTCCCTTACTTCTCAACCAAGAAGCGGGGAACGGGACTGGGCCTCAGCATCGTTTCCAGGATCATTGAGGACCACCAGGGCACAATTCGTGTCGAAGAGAACCAGCCAGTAGGTGCTCGGTTCATCGTGGAACTCCCGATCGCACCTGACAACGCAGGTGCTGTCGACATGCGCGAGGCATCCGTCCAATCAGGTTCGGCAAAGACCAATGCATAACATTCTTATTGTTGACGACGAGAACGGTATCCGGCAGTCGCTCAAAGGCATTCTCGAGGACGAAGGTTATCAGGCTTCCACCGCGGAAAGCGGCGAGGCTGGGCTCGAGATACTGCAGAAGAAGCAATTCGATGTCGTCCTGCTTGATATATGGCTGCCAGGCATCGACGGACTCGAAACCCTTGAGAGAATCAAAGAAGCTGACGATCCGCCAGAGGTCATCATGATCTCCGGCCATGGCACGATCGAAACAGCCGTTAGGGCCACCAAGCTAGGAGCGTACGATTTTCTCGAAAAGCCTCTATCGCTTGACCGCACGCTCATCCTCGTCAAAAACGCAGTCGATGCCAAGCGCTTGCGCGGTGAAAATCGCGAACTGAAAAAACAGCTCTTTACACGCAGTGAAATTGTCGGAGAAAGTGTGCCGATGAAGGCGCTTAGGCAGCAGATCGCCCTGATGGCGCCGACCAACGGACGCGTGTTGATTTTCGGCGAATCCGGCACCGGAAAAGAATTGGTCGCGAGGGCAATTCATGCGCAGAGCGCCCGCCACGACGACATGTTTGTCGAGGTGAACTGCGCCGCCATTCCAGAGGACTTGATTGAAAGCGAACTCTTCGGGCATCTAAAGGGTTCGTTTGCAGGGGCCAGCGGCGACAAGGAAGGAAAGTTCCAGAAGGCAGACGGCGGCACACTGTTCCTTGACGAGGTCGGCGACATGAGTCTCAAGACTCAGTCCAAGGTCTTGCGGACCCTCGATGAGCAGCGTTTTACGCCTGTGGGCAGCGACGAACCGATCAGTGTAGATGCGCGCGTAATCGCTTCGACAAACAAAGATCTTGAAGAGGAAATCTCGATTGGCAACTTTCGGGAAGATCTCTTCTATCGTCTCAATGTTGTTCCGTTCTATGTTCCACCACTGCGGGACCGCAAAGAAGACATTCCGATCCTTGCACGTCATTTCCTGAAGGAGTTCGCCGCCGCATACAGCAGACGGTCAAAAGAAATCTCGGACGACGCTATCGATGGGCTGATGCGGTATTCCTGGCCCGGAAATGTGCGCGAACTACGCAATGTGATTGAGCGCATATTCATTATGAATCCCACGGTGACCAGGTTTGAGCGAAAGCACCTGCCACCGCTTGTTCATCGAGACGGCGCCCGCCGGGCAGTCGGAGAGTTTTCCACTCTCCACCAGGCGCGGGCTGCCTATGAGCGTGATTACATTCTCAAAAAACTCGACGAGAACCACGGCAATATCAGCCGTACTGCCGAGGTGCTCGGCCTTGAACGGAGCCACCTCTATCGCAAAATGAAGACCCTGGGCATCGCTGTTAAGGAGTGACCGCACGCGATTGACCTTCCCCCTATGTGCACTAGAAGTCGGGGGAGCGAAGGTTTTGGCGATGCAAGAAGAAGAGGAGGATGCATGCGAGTGGTGATTCGCGGGGCGATTGTTGCCTTGTTGTTTGTTTCGGGCAGTCTTTTTGCTCAGAACAGCACGTACAGGCCCGATCCGAATTGGAAAGCTCCAGTTGCCGAAGCTGCGAAAAAGAACCCACTCGCGAATAACGCAAGTGCGGCCAAGAAGGGACGCGGATTGTTCGAAGCTCAGTGCTCAATGTGCCACGGCATGGACGGGAGTGGCATGGCCAACGCCGCGAACTTCCGCAACGCCGCCGTACAGCGCGAGTCCGACGGCACTCTATTCTGGAAGATCAGTCGCGGTAATCAGAACAAGGGAATGCCATCGTTCAAAAATCTGTCCGAAACTGAGCGGTGGCAACTGGTCAGCTACATTCGAACACTCCGAGCAAAACGCAGCTCCAAATGAAGTCGTGTGCTTGAAATTTACGACTCTCCCGGTTCTGACGCGCCGCTCATCAACTGCTCCATTTGTCGCCTCCAGTCGATCTCCTCTATGAACTCGCGTGATTCGCGCCAGTTCGCGTGTACTTTTACGAAGAGTTCCAGGAAGACTTTGGTCCCCAGCATTCTTTCAATTTGCACGCGGGCGGCTGAACCGATCTTCTTCAGCATCTGGCCGCCTTTGCCGATCACGATTGCTTTCTGACCGTCGCGCTCAACGTAGATCACCGCAGCGATACGAGTCAGCTTAGGAGTCTCCTCAAACTGCTCGATGACAACCGTTGCGGCATACGGTACTTCCTGCTCAGTCTCGAGAAGCACCTGTTCCCGAATCGTCTCGGCTGCAAGGAATCTAGCCGGTTGGTCGGTGAATTCGTCCTTCGGAAAATAGGCCGGACCTTCCGGTAGTGCCTTTATGGTGAGCAACAGCAGTTCATCCAATCCATCCTTTTTCAAAGCGGAGATTGGAATGATCTCCTTGAACTGAAACATCTTGCTGTATTGCTCGATCAACGGAAGCAACGCGCCTTTCTCAACTTTGTCAATCTTGTTGACGACGAGAAAAACAGGCGTGTCTGCATGCTTGATCAGGTCGAAGACGAACTTGTCTTCACGGATCTTTTCTGTCGCATCCACCATCAGCAAGATCAGGTCGCACCCGTGCAGGGCATCGCGAATCTCCTGCATCATCTTCTTGTCGAGTGAAGTTTCGGAACGGTGCACGCCCGGCGTATCAACCAGCACAACTTGTGCGGCAGGCCGACTCTTCTTCTTGGGCAAGTTGATGATGCCCTGAATTCGGGTTCGCGTAGTTTGAGGCTTGTGGGTGACAATGGCCAGCTTTTCGCCGACAAGTGCGTTGAGCAGCGTAGACTTGCCCGCATTGGGCCGTCCGATGATGCAAACGAATCCAGATCGCATATGTGTTCGCCATTGCGGCGAACTCTCAGTGTACTAGAACCGATGTAGAAGTGTTTTTCGCCCGTACAGTCCCACCGTTTTAATCGGCGTCTGCTGTTACTTGCACACTGCTGCCGTTCGCCGCTGTATCCTCGCCGGCGGAACGCGGAACGCGCTTGCCGCTCTCGGACTTTTTCCAGGCCCACACTCCGACTCGGTAACTGAGCAGGGCAGCCAGTACGCTGCCGTAAATCAAAGGTTCGGTTATATCCTTCTTCACCAGCCAATAGAAATGCACTACTCCCGCTAGGGCGCTCACATACACAAGTTTGTGAAGCAGGTTCCAGCGACGGCCACCCAACCGCTGAATCCACCTCTTGGTGGACGTTGCCGCAAGCGGCACCATCAAAACGAACGCAGTGAAACCAGCAGTGATAAACGGCCTTTTGTAAACGTCCTTGGTTATGTCGGTCCAATCGAAGAACTTGTCGAGCCATACGTAGGTCAGCAGGTGCAGCGAGCCGTAGAAGAAAGCGAACAAACCGATCATGCGCCGAAAATTTATTAGCCAGGGCTGGCCGAACATCTTTCGTAAAGGCGTGATGGATAGCGTAATCAGCAGGAAAATGAGCGTCCAAATGCCCGTCGAATGAGTGACGACCTCGATCGGATTCGCTCCCAATCTGCCGTCAAATCCCTTCCACGCAAGCTGGGCCAGGGGAATAAGACACGCGAGAAACACTGCAACCTTCAGCCACCCCGCCTTGCTTAGCATTAGAAATCCTTTCGTAGATCCATCCCGGAGTAAAGGTTCCCGACCTGCTCTGCGTAGCCGTTGAACATGAGTGTCTTGCGTTTGAAAAACTCGCCGATACGTCGCTCCTTCGCCTGGCTCCATCGCGGATGATCCACGTTCGGGTTCACGTTAGAGTAGAAGCCGTACTCCGTCGGCGCTGACTTGTTCCAGGTAGTCGCGGGTTGACGGTCAACCAAGCGTATCTTCACAACCGACTTGATGCTCTTGAACCCATACTTCCAAGGCACCACCAACCGCAGAGGGGCGCCATTCTGGTTCGGTAGAACTTCTCCATAGAGGCCGACTGTGAGCAGTGTCAGCGGGTGCATTGCCTCGTCCAGGCGCAATCCCTCGATGTAAGGCCACTCCAGCACGCTTGACCGCTGCCCCGGCATCTGCTTCGGATCGTAAAGCGTCGTGAACTCGACGAACTTGGCTCCAGGGCTTGGCTCAACCTGCCGCAAGAAGTCACTAAGCGGGAACCCCAGCCATGGGATGACCATCGACCAACCCTCGACGCACCTAAGCCGATAGACGCGCTCTTCGAGAGGAGCCATCTTCAATACGGCGTCGATGTCGTACGTCTTCGCGCGCTTGACCAGGCCTTCAACGCTGACTGTCCACGGTCGCGTTCGGAATTCTTTGGCAAGCCCGGCCGGGCTGTACTTATCGGTGCCGAATTCGTAAAAGTTGTTGTAATTGGTGATGTCCTGTAAGGGTGTCTGTTTCTCGCCACCCGCATGATCAGTTCTTTTTGAGGCTTGGAGTTTCGCGGCGGCGTTGACCAGCATCTCGGGCGAACCAAGGTCCCATGTGGCGCGGCCCACAACGGCCGCTGCGCCCAGTGCCGCCGCGCCGACCATGAACTTTCGCCGGTTCAAGTAAAGTTTGCGATCCGTGATCTCGGAGGACGGTATGTCTTGTGGTTTTCTGATAAGCATAGGCCGCAGCTCAAATCGCAATGATCGCTGCTTAATCATGAGAATCGCGAGCGTCCCAAAAGTTGCAACCATTTCTCCCGTAGCTTCAAGCTGAGCATTGACACCGGCCGTCGCCCGTTCGCAATTTCAGAATGGGAATCCTCAATAGCGACCCCGCTCTAAACTTGAAATTCGGTGGCGCTTGCAGGGATATAATCCGCGCCAGTCTGTACTCTGAGAATCAGGCTCTTTGAAATCTTCATGATTTGCAGGGGCTCCGACTCCTCGAAGGAGGTCTCATGATCCGCAACGCAAGTGCGGTTTGGAGGGGTGGTCCGGGGGCTGGAGAAGGCTCAGTCTCAACCTCTAGTGGTGTGATCAAGAACGCTCTTTATTCGCTCTCATCGGGTTTTGGTAACGAGCCTTGTACGAGTCCGGGCGAAATGCTGGCGGCAGCGGAAGCTGCGTGTATTTCGGTCGTGTTCGCGCAGGAATTGGCCAAGGCTGGATTCAGACCTGACACTGTCGAGACAAGTGCCCGGATCAAAGTTGAAGAAGTCGAATCGCAGTGGACGATCACCGCGATTCACCTCGATGTCTCGGTCCAGGCGCCAGATATGGACCCCGAACATTTCCAGCACGTCGCTGAACTAGCAAAAGCGCGCTGCCCAATCACCCGCGCTCTTAAAGTAGCGGTAAGCATGGACGCAAAATTCACACCTTTGGCAGTCCATGCAGTCGTTTAGTTGTTGTGGGGCATTCACGACCAGAGGTTGGGCATCATTCAATACAGATCATCTGTGCCAACGGATAGGAATGCTAATCCTGGAATGGTGCGGGGTGGTCAGCTCTGATTGCTCCGCACCGCTTAAGCGTGAACTCTGGGAAAAAAGTCTGTTCAGACTGCACATCGGAAAAGTGACGTAAGTCACCGCCGCGACGTTCTATCTATTCCTAATCTATAGGCCGTACAGCACGCATTCATGCCTAACAAGCCGATGCACGCTGGTCATTGCGCCTGCGTTCCGGGTGCAGTCTGAAATCCTAAGAATCGTGGAGACGAAAGATCATGGCACATGTGATCACTGATGCCTGTATTAAGGATGGGCTTTGCCTGGATTCCTGCCCGACCGGATGCATTCATCCAACCACCGACGAGCCGGCTTACGAAACCGCCACTCAGTTGTACATCAACCAGGAAGAATGCATTGACTGCGGCGCTTGCATTTCCACCTGCGAGTCGAACGCCATCTTCCCCGCAGAAGAACTGCCCGAAGATAAGAAGGACGCTGTCGAAAAGAACGCCGCTTACTACGCGTAATCTTAGAATTCAAGCAGGGCGGGGGCCTTTTCTAGTCGCTCGGTCCGGTCATCATTCGGCTCCAGCCCTGCTACTCAAAAGCCCACAACGGTTGTTTGCTCGCCACGGCCTGTCTGTAGCACCGCCGCATCACGACTAGATTCCCGCGGTTACGACCAGGGTGACTTCGCGGTTCCTCGGTCCGTCCAGTTCAATCAGCACGACGCGCTGCCAGGTGCCAAGAACCAGGCGGCCCGCCTCTACCGGCAGTGCCACTGAGGTTCCGATCAGGGCCGACAGGATGTGATCCGGCACGTGCTCCGGGTTGTGCGGATGTCGGTACTCCAATCGTGGAATGATCTGCTCAAAAGCGTCAAGCATGTCCAGATCGGTCCCGGGATCGAGGTCCGCCGTGGTCAAGGCGGCGGTCGTGTGCATTACGCACAGATGACAGATTCCAGACTTGTCTGCATACCCGTTTTGCAGCACTCGTTCGACCATATCGGTGATGTCAACGACCTGGCGCTTTTGTCCTGTGCTGACGTTTAGGTTTCTCATAGTTTTGATTCTAGCCTCAGCGCCAACAAGATCACTGCGCCGAAACGGGACAACTCCATACGTGATTCCCGATCCGATGGACGTTCGGGCGCCCGAAACTGAAATAGAATGGCACCGGATTGGGCTGTCGCCCCGGCTCTCCTGTACTGCCGGCAAGGTGTTCACGTCTGTACGACTGCCCCACGGCTCTCGCCACTAGTGGTGGCCGGGGCTTTGAAACCGGAAAGCGTTTTCGCCTTCGCGATGCAGTTTTCCGGTCGAAGTTCCTCGTCGTTCTTCTCTGATTTCTCCTGACGGTCGGCGGAGCATGCTCCACAGTGCGCCGCGCGATTTGCCACCGATATTCGGCACGGAGGACCGCAATGAACATCAACACCCTTACGGTCATCGACAACCGGACCGATCGCAGCTACAGCATTCCGATCGAGAACGGTTCAATTCGAACCATGGATCTGCGACAGATCAAGCATGATCCTGATGACTTTGGAATCATGGGCTATGATCCCGCTTTCATGAACACCGCTTCGTGCAGAAGCGCGATTACGTTCATAGACGGGGACAAAGGGATCCTTCGCTATCGTGGTTATCCGATTGAGCAACTTGCTGAGAAATGCAGCTTCCTCGATGTCGCATTCCTGCTGCTTCACGGAGAACTGCCCACCCCCACCCAACGTTACAACTGGGTCGATCTCATCAAACACCACACCATGCTGCACGAAACCAGCAAGGCGTTCATGGGACGATTCCGTCACGACGCACATCCGATGGGCATTCTCGTTAGCACAATAGCAGCGTTGTCGACTGTCTATCCCGAAGCCCACAACATCTTTGATACCGAGACGCGTTACCTGCAGATGGTACGGCTGATTGCAAAAATGCCAACTATGGCGGCCTACTCCTACCGTCACAGCCTCGGATTCCCATACGTCTACCCAGACAACGACCTCAGTTACACCGAGAATTTCATGAACATGATGTGGAAGATGGTCGAGCCGAAGTACCTGGCAAACCCGATCATGGCTCGCGCGCTCGACGTCCTCTTCATCCTCCACGCTGACCACGAGCAGAATGCCAGCGCGAATGTCATGCGTGCCATCGGCAGTGCCCACACGGACCCGTTCCTGTGCACGGCGGGCGCAGCCGCTGCCCTCGCAGGACCATTGCACGGCGGGGCGAATGAGGCCGTTCTCAAGATGCTTGATGTCATTGGAAACAAGGAGAACATCCCCGACTACATCAAGGGCGTGAAAGCAGGGAAGTACAAGCTGATGGGCTTTGGACACAGGGTCTACAAGAATTACGATCCGCGTGCCCGCATAATCAAACAAACAGCCGAACAGGTCTTCGAAGTAACCGGGCGCAATCCGAAACTCGACATCGCTCTCGAACTCGAGAGAATAGCGCTTGAAGACAATTACTTTGTGACTCGCAGGCTATATCCAAACGTCGACTTCTACTCCGGAATCATTTACCAGGCCATGGGCTTCAAGCCTGACATGTTCACCGTGCTGTTCGCTATTCCGCGTGTTGCGGGCTGGCTCGCACAGTGGCAGGAGCTACTGCAGGATCCGGAGCAGAAGATATCGCGGCCTCGGCAGATCTATACCGGGTACGCTATGAGGCACGTTGAACAGATTGAGCCACAGACAATGAAGGCCTCGGTATAACCGACGGCCTTTCATCGATGTCAGCACATCGCCGACCCAGGTTCGGACTCCACGGCTTGGGTCGGTGTACTTCCGCAATTCAGCGCTCTCTCTGCTGATCGCCGGCAACGTCTCACTTGCCGCGCCCCAAAAACACGTGTGACCTGCGTCACTGTTCTACCCGAAGGTGTGTAACACAATACCGCGTTTCCTCGCAGCCCCTCTCTTTCGCGCAAGTCGTGTGCGATCGGGGCGGCGCAGGAGAGGATGGCAATGGTCCGGGCTCTGGGCCTAACTGAACCGGCATTGGGGTGTCGGCGAACTGCCGTTTCTCTATTTGAGACGCGGCTTTCACACGTTCAACAAAGAGGAAAATCATGGCACTTATTGACTCCGCGGTTGGGAAGGTCAGGAAGGATTACTCCATTGAGGAACTGAAGCAAGCGGCGAATTTGATGCGTGGGTACAACCTCGTCGCCTTGTGTGCGGCTGGCTCCGGCCATGCCGGTGGCACTCTTTCCATTATGGATATTACGGCCGCGCTGTACCTGAAGGTCGCCGACCATGATCCCAAGAATCCAAACTGGGAAAACCGCGACCGCATCATCTGGTCGGTTGGCCACAAAGCCCCCAGTCTGTATCTAGGCCTCGCCTTTGCCGGGTTCTGTGAAAAAGACGATGTTGTCACCCTCCGCAAACTGTATTCGCCCTTTCAGGGCCATCCGCACTGGCTCAAGCTTCCCGGTGTTGAAGTGTCCAGCGGCTCCCTTGGGCAGGGCCTCAGCGTCGCAGTAGGCATCGCCATCGCCGAAAAACTCGACCACCGCACATCCCATACCTTCTGCCTCATGGGGGATGGCGAACAGCAGGAAGGTTCCATATGGGAAGCCGCTATGGAAGCGGCGCATTACAAGCTCGATAACCTGATCGGCATCGTCGACGAGAACCACCTCCAGATCGATGGCAAGGTGGAAGACGTCATGAACATCGATCCGATCGATGAGAAGTACAAGTCGTTCGGCTGGAATGTGATTCGCTGCAACGGTCACGATATGGCACAACTCGTTGCCGTACTGGAGACCGCCAAGAGCAACAAGAATGGAAAGCCCACCGTCATCATCGCCGAGACGGTAAAAGGGAAGGGCGTCAGCTTCATGGAAAACGTAGCAGGCTGGCACGGCAAAGCCCCGAATTACGACGAACTCCTCAAAAGCCTTACCGAACTCGGCTTGAAGGACACGATCCCCTACGACGCACTGCTTCAGAAAGCGAAGGAATACCAAAAGGAAGTAGAGAAGAAGCTCGACTCGAAGATGCCGAAGTTCTCTCGAGATTATTGGTGGAACGCCGATGGCACTATGAAGACGGCCATGAAGCCCACTCGTATGGGTTTCGGTGAGTCGCTTTCAGAAAACGGCGATGACCCGCGCGTCGTCTGCCTCGGCCTTGACATCTCGGGCTCTATCACGATCAGCGAGTTCTATGCCAAGCACCCCGAGCGCAAGAACCGATGGCTTTCAATGGGTATCGCCGAACAGTCAGCCACGGCTGCCGCAGCCGGCCTCGCCCGTGAGGGGAAGCTGCCTGTGTTCGGAACCTATGCGACCTTCGCCGCTGCCCGCAACCTCGATCAGATACGGGTCTCGATTTGCTACGGCAACTTCAACGTCATGATCGCTGGTGCCCACGGCGGTGTTTCCGTCGGTCCTGACGGCTCGACGCACCAGGCACTAGAAGATTGCTTCGCCATGGCGAGTTTACCCAACATGGTTGTTAGTGTTCCGTGCGACTCGGTGGAGACCAGGAAGGCGACAACGCACCTATTGTTCGATTACATTGGCCCGAAGTACATCCGTTTCGCACGTGAAGCAACGCCCATCGTTACGAACGAGACCACGCCATTCGTATTCGGAAAGGCGAACGTCATCCGCTTGCGTAAGGAGACGGAGAACTTCATCGACGCCTTCGAGCACAAACTCGCCTCAGAATACGAAGACGAAGCGGAAGACCTCAGCATTATTGCCTGCGGACCAATGGTTCCAGAAGCTATGCGCGCCGCCTACATTCTCAAGAAGGAACACGCTCTCGAAACCCGCGTCATCAACATGCATACGCTGAAGCCAATCGACGCAGAGGCTGTGCTCCGCGCCGCCAAGGAAACTGGAATAGTCGTCACGGCTGAAGAGCATCAGATAGGTGCTCTTGCGTGGCGCGTCAGTGGCATCATCACCGAAGACCCTGAGATATACGGGCTGCCCGTCATCACTGGTGCTATCGGCGTCAAAGATCGCTTTGGCGACTCTGGCGCGCCTTGGGAGCTGATCAAGGAATTCGAGGTCAGCGCCGAGCACATCGCAACCAAGGCTCTCGAACTGGTTAAAGTGCGCGAAGAAGCCGAGAAACAGGTCCTCGCGATGGCGAAAGGCGCCAGCGCTAACTAGTTCTGAGTTGTTCATTCCATTTTCATGAGGACGGGGTTCGGCCCCGTCCTTTTTCTTGACTGGTGGACTTCCTAATCTTCCGGAACTTCCGATTTCTATCGTGCCGCCATTGATTCCGTGTGTACTTAGGGGTAACATGCCGGCCAGATGTGGGTCTGGGAAGCGCCGTCGCGCAGCCCTTAGCGGTCTTTTCGTCCTCTACAACATCCGGAGTCCCATGGCTGTTTCCCCCATACCCGATCCGGATAGCCGCCGGGTCGCAGATGATCTAACCGGCGAACTGATTGGACGTTTCGTCGTTCAGGGTCGGCTTGGTCAGGGCGGCATGGGAGAGGTTTACCTTGCCGAGGACACTGCACTGCGCCGTCGGGTAGCAATCAAGCGAGTACCTCCGCGCCTGCACCCAACACCTGCTACGTACCAGCAGTTCTTCTCGGAAGCGGAGCGCGCGTCGCAGCTCTCGAACCAGCACATCGCCTCAATTTACGACGTACTCCAGACTGGCGACGACGTCCTTCTCGTTATGGAGTACGTCGAAGGGCAGACGCTTCGCTCCCGTCTGGAAAAGGGGCCGCTATCTCCCTCTGAGTTTCTGGACGTCGCTCTTCAGATCGCTGACGCTCTCAGGGCCGCCCACTCGCGCGGCGTCCTTCATTGCGACATCAAGCCCGAAAACATCATGGTTAAGGAAGACGGCGAGATCAAAGTCCTGGATTTCGGCATTTCTCGGTGCCCTCACCAGCAAGACATATCGACGGCCCAAACTGCGCCTACGCTTACAGCGACTCTGCACAATCTCAGTGGAACCCCGGCCTACATGGCTCCCGAAGTCCTGCTGCAGAAGCGGCCCGACATCCGCTCCGACATCTTCTCGCTGGGTGTGGTCTTCTACGAATTGCTGTCAGGTCGAAATCCTTTTGTTGCCGATAGCGTGATCGCCACGGCTGATCGTATATTGCACGAGAACCCGCGCCCGGTTTGCGATAGCAATCCTCAAGTTCGACCTGAACTGAGCCGCATCGTTCACAAGATGCTGGCGAAAACGCCGAGGGACCGCTACGCATCAGCGACTGAATTGCTTGCAGACCTTCGCGGGTTCCAATCGGGCACCGCCATTCCCACCCAATCCTTCCGCTTTGAACATCTCCTGCGGAAACTCGCTCCAGCGTTAGCACTCGTCCTTGTGCTGATCGCTGCCGCTGCTCTCATCGCATATCGACCAGACATCTGGAAGGGGAACTCGGCAAGCGCAATCCCCGCCCGCAAGCAGCTTGCGGTCCTGCCTTTCGCCACTCCCGACGCGAATAACCGTGCCTTTTCAGATGGCTTGGCCGAAACGCTCACGGCGAAGCTTAGCCAACTGTCAGACGATTATCCGGTCGAAGTCATTCCTCCGAGCGAGGCTCGTGCACAGGGCGTTGAGACGGTCGAAGAAGCTCAGAAGGCGCTTGGTGTGAATCTTGTCCTGACCGGAATGCTCCGCCGTTCGGGCGACATGATTCGAGTTACCTATGCGTTGATGGACGCGAAAACACGGCGCCAGCTTCGCGGCGATACCATCACTTCCGAGATGTCTAATCCGTTCGCGGTTGAAGACCGAATTGTGGACGGCATTCTGGGCTCAATGGAAATCGCCCTGGCACCCGACGATCGCCATGCGATCGCCGCTCGTGGCACAAAGGAGCCTCAGGCTTACGACTACTACTTGCAGGGTGTTGGCTACCTTCAGGACTTCCACAAATCCGAGAACCTGGACAGCGCCATGACCGTGTTCCGTCGCGCGCTCGATCGAGATCCTAAATACGCGCTTGCATGGGCCGGCATAGGGCAGACCGCTTGGTTTAAGTACGATCTCGCCCGTGACCCAGCGTGGCTAAACACGGCGCGTGACGCGTGCCAGCGCGCGGTCAGTTTGGATGACAATGTAGCCGGCCCTCACACGTGCTTGGGTGTCGTTCACAACGGCACGGGGCATTATGAAGATGCCGTCAACGAGTTTCGAAAGGCGCTGGAACTCGAACCCAGCAGCCAATCCGCTCACCTGGGACTCGCTCACGCATACCAGCAACTTAATCGCCTCGCCGAGGCAGAAGGGACGTATCGCCGCGCAATTGAAGTCCGGCCCAGTTATTGGGGCGGTTATGACAAGCTGGGCGTTTTCTACTACAACCATGCGCGTTATCCGGAAGCGCTGGCTATGTTCCAGAAGGTTGTTGATCTCACTCCCGACAATTTCCGCGGCTACAGCAATCTGGGAGGCATTTATCTCACCCTGGATCAATATGACAAGGCCATCCCGATGCTCGAAAAATCTGTGGCGATCCGCCCAGATGCCGACGCCTACTCCAATCTCGCTACCGCCTATTTTTATCAGCGCCGATTCGAGGACGCGGCGCGTACTTACGAGCACTCGGTGAAGCTCAACCCTGCCCAGTACTTGCCGTGGGCGAATCTGGCGGAAGCGTATCACTGGATCCCAGCCAGGCGCGCGGAGGCGGACCGGACTTACCGCAAAGCGATCGAAATTGTGCGCCAGGAGATCCGGACGAATCCGCGCAACGCAAAAGTCCTGGGTGATCTGGCCGTCTACTACGCAATGACCGGACAGGTGGAAGCCGCGCGCACAACTTTGTCCAAAGCCTTCAAGCACGCGGCGTCAAACGATGTCGACGTCCTTTACAGCGCTGCAATCGTCTACAAACAATCCGGAGATACGGATCGCGCGATCTCATACCTTGAGCAATCCGTGTCTGCTGGATTTTCTCGCAATCGTATCCGCGACAATCCACTTTTCGACGATCTAGGCGCAAATGCTCGATTACGGGCGCTTATGCGTCATTAGGCCGAGTTCTGCATGCATTCGTTCGATTGGAGGTGCACAGATGGGCTCAATGGCAACTACCCCGCCACCAGATGCTAAGGACACGCAACGCAAGGACGTTCATGTCACTAAAGATCACACCAATGGAAAACCGAAAGTCCCGAAAGATGAAGAAATCATCACCCTAAGAAAAGCCGCGGGCGACAAGGTGAAGTGGGAGAAGGGCGACAATGATACTCCCGACTTTAAGGTGAAGTTCGACAAGCTGGGAGAACGCTCGCCATTTGAAAGCAGCGAATTTAACAATGGGCAGACAAGCGACAAAATAGTCGTCGATCCGGATCCTAATACGGTCTATCACTACACCATCTACTTTCCTGATGGAACGAAGTTAGATCCAGGGATCATCATCCGGTAATTTGGTCCATCGCTTCCGGGCCTGTCCGAACCACAGGCCCTTTTCTGCTTGAAAATGCGGGACTTTTTCGCATAATGCCCATCTCTCACGGTTGAACGTGATGGCCATCACACCGCTCTTTTCCCTGGCACAAACATAATCGATGTTACCCACTGGGCACACACGTCCAGCCAATCTCATTGGACTCGGATTATCCCGGAGCTTCGCTGGCGATCTCCGGACTGAGCGGGATGTGTTTTGCTGCCAAAAGATTACGCAACGCCAGCGCTAAGAAACGAGGTCGTGAATGGCCAAGGGTGTAGTCACGATTGTGGTGGAGCGCTGTAAAGCCTGCGGCTTTTGTGTCGAGTTCTGCCCTACCAACGTATTGGCATTGTCGTCCGCTTTCAACTCCAAGGGATATCACCCTCCACACGTCGTAAACGCTGAAAAATGCAGCGGTTGCGACTTGTGCGGCATGTACTGCCCTGACTTCGCTATCTTTGGGCGCCGCGTGAAAACTGAATCCCAACCTCAACCGGGCAAGGAGGTAGCCGATGCACGCTGACCCGGCCGGCGTTCTGACCGGTGTACATTTCATTGACGGCGACCACGCCTGCTGTGAGGGTTGTCTTGCGGCCGGTGCCCGTTTCGCCTCGGGATATCCAATCACCCCGTCGACGGAAGTTGTCGAACGCTTTGCGTCTCGCATTCCTACAGTCGGTGGCGTATTCATTCAGATGGAAGATGAACTTGCCGCTTCCATCACCATGCAGGGCGCTGTTTGGGCAGGAGCAAAAGGGTTCACCGTTACCTCCGGCCCCGGCTTCTCTCTCATGATGGAGCACATCGGCTATGCCGCGATGACTGAGACGCCATGCGTCTTCTTCGATGTGCAGCGCGGCGGTCCTTCTACTGGTCTCCCGACTCTCCCGGCCCAGGCCGATATGATGCAGGCCCGGTGGGGCTCGCACGGCGATTACATGATCATCGCTGTCTGTCCGAACTCGCCGCAGGAGTGCTTTGATCTCACCATCAAGGCCTTCAATTTCGCAGAGAGATATCGCGTGCCGGTTATGGTCATGCTCGATGAAGTAGTCGGACACATGACCGAGAAGGTCGTCATTCCAGAGCCTGACAAGATCGAAATCGAGCCCCGTCGCCACACCAAGTTGCCCCCCGGCGAGTACAAGCTCTATGGCACCAACGGTGACATGGTCCCCGACATGGTTCATGCCGGCGAGGGTTATCGCTTTCACGTTACGGGATTGACTCACGATGAGCGCGGTTATCCGAACATGACGCCGAAGGTTCAGGATTCGCTCATCCGGCGCCTAAAAGACAAGGTCACACGTGCGTACGACGACGTCGTCCTTTTCGATGAACAGGACACAGCGGACGCTGATGTTGTTGTTGTTTGCTACGGCATTACGTCACGAGTTGCTCAGCGCGCCATCGATATGGCCCACGCGAAAGGGCTGAAGGTCGGCAAGTTCCGCATCATCACCGCGTGGCCGTTCCCTGAAAGACAAATTCGCGCTCTTGCTGACAAGGTCAAGGCATTCGTGGTGCCGGAACTCAACCTCGGCCAGATGGTCTACGAGGTTGAACGTTGCGCGGCAGGGAAGGCCAGGACGGTTCACGTGCCGCACGCCGGTGGAAGCGTCCACAAGCCGGAAGACATCCTGAAGGCCATCGAGGAGGCGATCCGATGAGCACAAAGGCAAACGATTTGGTTCAATGTGAAGCCTGTAATCCGGTAGAGCAGTTCCTGCGTGTGGATCGCATTCCGCATATCTGGTGCCCAGGTTGCGGCATCGGTACGACGGTCAACTGTTTCACCCGAGCCTTGATTGATTCCAAGGTGGACCTCGACAATCTCGTCGTGGTTTCCGGCATTGGCTGCACCGGACGCGTTGCCGGTTACGTCAATCTCGACTCTTTCCACACTACACATGGGCGCGCCATACCATTTGCAACCGGATTGAAACTGGCGAACCCTAAACTCAACGTAATTGTGTACTCCGGTGACGGCGATCTCTCAGCCATCGGCGGCAACCACCTGATTCATGCCGCACGACGCAACATCAACCTGAAAGTGATCTGCGTCAATAACCTGATCTATGGCATGACCGGTGGGCAGACCGCCCCAACCACGCCGGATCACATCATCACTTCGACTTCGCCGTATGGCACGTTCGATCCCAACTTCAACCTGCCGCACCTTGTTGAGGCCGCCGGTGCGGTCTACGTGGCACGATGGACGACGTTCCACGTTCGCCAGCTCGCGAAATCGATACAGGAAGCATTCGCTAAGCAGGGCTTCTCGTTTATCGAGATCATTTCTCCTTGTCCGACGCTGTACCAGCGCCGCAACAAGATGGGCGACGGCTTGGCTGCGATGAAGTATTACAAGGAAGTCAGCAAGGTAAAGAACGGCTGTCCGACTAGCGAAGTCGGGCTGACTAAAGCAGGCGAGATCATCGTCGGCAAGTTTGTTGATCGCGATCGTCCCGACTACCTCGAGCTCATGCGCGCGCAAATGCACGAGAGCCTCGGGGATCGATACGTGGAGTCTTGGGACCGCGAGGGAGAGGAGTGCGAATGCCACAGCTAACGGAAATTCGCGTTGCCGGTTTCGGCGGTCAGGGCGTGATCCTTTCCGCCAGTGTCATTGGCAAGGCCGCTTCAGTATTTGAGGGTGGCTTCGCAACGATGTGTCAGGCTTTTGGACCGGAAGCCCGTGGTGGAGCATGTTCTGCACAGGTAATCCTCTCCGATGAGCCTGTGCTGTACCCCTACGTCACCAAGCCTGACATCCTGGTCGTGATGTCGCAGGAGGCGTATTCGAGGTTTGAACCTGATCTTAAGCAGGACGGCATCCTCATCGTTGAGCGTGACCTTGTCCGCATCGACCACATTAATACCGGGCAAAAGCTGTTTAGTGTTCCGGCGACCAGGCTAGCCGAGGAACTCGGAAAGCGCATGGTTCTCAACATCGTAATGGTCGGGTTCTTTACTGCCGTGACCAATCTGCTGAACTACGATAGCGTCCGCAAAGCGGTCGAAGATTCCGTTCCGCCTGCCTTTAAGGAGCTCAACCTCAAAGCCTTCGACAAGGGCTTCGCTTACGGTCAGGAACGGGTTGCGCACTGTGAGCACGGAGAAACGGTGGCGGAAGCCATGGCCATCGAAGGCGTCTAGGCAGCTAAGATCAGATCATTCCCGCGCCGGGTCTCCCCCCGGCGCTTTTTTTTAAACTCTAGCAACCGAATCGCCGTATGCAGACCCGCCCGTACGGTGATCTTGCAGGGGGACGGGCGGCCCCATTGTCGATCCATTGCCACGGATTTGACGCCGTTCTTCGCAGCCGTTACGCTAAGAAGTTTTCTCGTGGGGTTCGCAGCCGTTACGCTAAGAAGTTTTCTCGTGGGGGTGGGATGAAAGCGCTGGAAATTCCGGGTCTTCGTGTCGTCCAGGACATCACCGAACTAGTTGGCGAAACACCGATGTTGCGCTTGAAGCGATTAACGCAGCCCGGATACGCCGATGTGTATGCCAAGCTCGAATACCTGAACCCAGGCGGGAGCATCAAGGACCGGGCTGCCATAGGCATCATTCGCAGGGCAGAGCAGGAGGGCAAACTCAAGCCCGGCTGCACGATTGTAGAAGCGACCGCCGGAAATACCGGCATTGGGCTCGCTCTGATTGGGGTGAATCGCGGCTATAAGGTCGTGATCTTCATGCCGGAGAAGTTTTCCGAGGAGAAGGCGACGCTGACGCGTGCTCTGGGTGCCGAGGTGATTCGCACCCCGAGCGAAGAAGGGATGGAAGGCGCCATTCGTCGCGCCAAAGATTATCTGGCCAGTCATCCGTCCTGCTTCCTTGCCGGACAGTTTGAAAACGCCGCGAACCCCGACTACCACTACGAGAGTACGGCACGCGAAATATTCGACCAGTTGGAAGGCCGTGTGGACGCTATCGTGATCGGAGCAGGTACGGGCGGTACCTTCACCGGAGTGGCGCGCTACATGAAAGAACACATGCCGGAAGTCTACTGCGTTACGGTTGAAACGCAGGGGTCAGTTTATGGAGGAGGCCAGCCTGGAGAACATCAGGTTGAGGGCATAGGCGCCAGTTTCATCCCGGCGACTTACGACGGGAAGGTTTGCGACGAAGTAATTGCCGTCATGGATCCGGACGCGTTCGACATGGTTCGGCAGCTTGCGAGCAAAGAAGGTGTGCTTTCGGGGTCGAGCGGCGGGGCGAACGTGTGGGCGGCGTTACAGGTGGCGAAACGATTAGGACCCGGCAAGCGCGTCGTGACTATCATCCCTGATTCGGCCGAGCGT
This sequence comes from Terriglobales bacterium, assembly GCA_035629075.1. Classification (GTDB taxonomy): domain Bacteria; phylum Acidobacteriota; class Terriglobia; order Terriglobales; family Acidobacteriaceae; genus JAEZPW01. The sequence goes on from DASPIK010000053.1 coordinate 21,928, forward strand.
TATTTGTCCAAGGGCATCTTCGACTTCAAAGGGTGAGCGCAGCCCGAGAACAAGGGCTTACACGGAAGGTTCAGATGGGTAAGCAGAAGCACTGGGGTTTTTCGACAAAAGCCATTCATTCCGGGCAGGAACCGGAACCGCTAACGGGAGCGGTGAGTTTCCCAATCTTTGCGACCTCAACATACGTCCAGGACGAACTCGGAAAGCCGCGCTTGGGCTACGAATATGCGCGAGTAACCAATCCCACTCGGGACCGACTGGAAGAGAATCTCGCCGCTTTGGAAGGCGGCGTGGGGTCTCGCGTGTTCGCCAGCGGCATGGCTGCCGTGAATGCGCTGTGCACGATGCTGGTCGCCGGAGACCACGTAATCTGTTCGCATAACGTTTATGGCGGCGTACCACGGCTATTCAACCAGATTCTGGCCAACTACGGGCTGGAGTTTACGTACGTCGATACGTCGGACACGAGGGCCGTTGCGCGTGCGATCCGCAAGAACACCCGGTTCGTGTACGTCGAGACGCCGACCAACCCCCTGATGTCGCTGAGTGATATCGAGGCGATTGCGGACGTTTGCCATCGCCAGAAAGGTTTGCAGCTTATTGTCGATAACACCTTCATGTCGCCTCACTTCCAGAAGCCAATCGAACTGGGAGCGGACATGGTTGTGCATTCAACAACGAAGTTTCTGAACGGGCACAGCGATGGCTTGGGTGGCGTGGTTGTATGTACGACGAAAGAGCAGGTCGAGAAGCTGGGCTTCATTCAAAAGGCGCAGGGCGCGATCATGTCACCCTTCGAGTGCTGGCTGGTGATGCGGGGCACCAAGACACTTGCGGTCCGCATGGAGCAGCATGACCGTAATGGCCGCATAGTTGCGAACTTCCTGAATGAACATCGCAAAGTGAAAGCCGTCTTTTATCCAGGCTTGCGGGACCATCCGCAGTATGAACTGGCGCAACGTCAAATGTCCGGCTTTGGATCGATGATTACGTTCGAGACCGGGTCGTTGGGCAACGCGAAGAAATTGCTCAAGCGCGTGCGCGTGTGCTCGCTAGGTGAGTCCCTCGGCGGAGTCGAGACCCTCATCTCACATCCGGCAACAATGACTCATGCGGCAATCGGCAAGGAAGGCCGTAAGGCGATTGGGATTACGGACGGCATGGTGCGGATTTCGGTAGGTATTGAGGACGTCGAAGACATCATCGCCGATCTCGATGAAGCACTCGCGGCGATGTAGCTTCGGTGCACTTAGCCGGATCCCGACTTGCGCGATCAGTTCCTGAATGAACCGACTGCGTTCGCCTTGTGTGACGGCAGCCGTTACCGCCTGGATAAGTCCGAACATCGATGCACCCAAGAGCTGATCGGTCATAACTCGGAGTCGGACAAAACGCTATCGCCGATCCAGTTCAGATATTCTTCGCTGCCGTTATCTATCGACAACATGATGCACTCGGGCAGTTCGTACGAGTGCAGTTCCTGAATCGTTCTACGGACGCGTTCGAATGCCGATCCCGTTGATTTGATGATCAGTAGCCACTCCTGTGCGCTTTCGACGTTGTCTTTCCAGCGATATACGGATTCGATTGGACCTGCAACGTTGACGCAGGCAGCGAGACGGCTCTCGACGAGCGTGCGTGCTATGCGTTGCGCCTCCTGCCTGGAACCAGCGGTGGTCATCACGATGCGCTTATCTGTCATAGCGTAAAATTCCGAGTTGGTGTCGAACCCGTTGAACACTGTAGCACTGCTACAGCATCCAACATTGGTTCGCAGTTTGGGCCATCATCTCAAATCCTAAACAATATGCATTGTCGCTTGTCGCGACAAGCCAGGGCGCGTGTCGGTCGTTCACGGCTGCACCTGGCCGCAAGAGGACTGATAGGCAATGAGCACGGAAATCAAGTTCGGTACGTCGGGGTGGAGGGCAGTCATCGCGGATGAGTTCACCATCGCCAACGTGAAACGGGCGGTGACGGGGATAACGCGCTACGTTGTTGCGCAGAGGCCATCGGGCGCACGGGTGATTGTGGGACGAGACCCGCGCTTCCTAGGCGAAATGCTGGTTGGGCTCGCGGCCGACATTCTGGCTGCTCATGGCATAACGCCGATCGTGATTGAAGAGGCAGCACCGACCCCGGCGATCGCGTACGAGGTGATTCGAACTCGTGCGGACGGTGCGATTAATTTCACCGCATCGCACAATCCGCCGCAGTACAACGGCATTAAGTTTTCGGGGGCGGATGGCGCGCCTGCATTGCCGGAAGTCACGAAGGGCATCGAAGCTGAGATTGCGAAGGTTGATCCAGAGAGTCTGAATACGAAACGAGTGTCGGAGGCGGTCAAGCCCGAGACGACCGATATTCGAGCCAGTTACTTGAAACGGCTGGGAGAGATCGTTGACCTGGCGGTCATCAAAAAGTCGGGTATGACCGTCGCATTTGATCCACTTTGGGGGGCTGCACGAGGATACTCCGATGCGTTATTGCGCGACGCCGGGATCGAGGTGGCGACTGTCCACGACTATCGGGACGTGCTTTTTGGAGGCCATGCGCCGGAACCGGATGATCACTTGCTGGAGCAGTTGCGGAGCAAGATGCGCGAGATCGGTGCTCCGATCGGGATGGCAACGGATGGCGATGCTGATCGTTTCGGGATTATCGACCGGGATGGCACGTTCATTCAGCCAAACTATGTAATAGCACTGCTGTTCGACTACCTGGTTGAGACGCGTGGGTGGAAGAACGGCGTGTGCAAGTCGGTTGCGACGACCAACATGATCAACGCTCTCGCGGAGCATCATGGCGTGCAGTTGCATGAGACGCCGGTCGGCTTCAAGTACATAGGCGAACTGATCAAAGAGGACAAAATTGCAATCGGGGGAGAGGAGAGCGCCGGACTGTCCATACGCCACCATGTTCCGGAGAAGGACGGCATCTTGGCTGGTCTGCTCTGCTGCGAGGCAGTTGCGCGGCGCGGCAAAACTATTGTTGAACAGTTGAACGATCTCTTTGCCAAAGTTGGTTCCTTCTATCCTTTGCGCGAGAACTTCCGCTTGACGCCAGAGGTGAAACAGAAGTTCACTACCAAACTGGGCGCGAATCCGAGTGAGTTTTACGGGCGTAAGGTGGTGGAAGCTAACCGCAAGGATGGCCTGAAGCTGATCTTTGAGGACGGCGCCTGGGTGTGCTATCGATTGTCGGGTACTGAACCAGTCGTTCGCGTTTATACTGAGGCGCGCAGCGTAGACGATCTGAAACAACTGAGCACCGCGGCAAAGCAATGGATCTTCGAGCAGTAATAGAGCGGATGGAATCCGGGCGGGAGTGGGCGCGAAAGCGGCAGCGAAAAATCGCGAGCATCGCTATCTGCGCCGCCGCTGTGCTGCTCGCCTACCACGTGTTCACCGGCAGCAACGGTATACGCGTATATACGCAGAAACGCGCAGAGAACCGGGCATTGCAGCAGGAACTGGATCAACTCAAGAAGGAAAACGAAGATCTGACGAAGCGAGTGAAGGCGCTGAAGTCTGATCCCGAGACGATCGAAAAAGAAGCCCGTGAACAACTGCGGTACGCGAAGCCTGGTGAAGTTATTTACATGATGCCGGAGCAGAAGCAGGTAGTCCCGCCGAACGCGACGGCGCAGCAGAAACAGCCATAGGCGAACACAATCGTCCAGAAATGGGAACAGAAATGACGAGGGCAGCCGGGGTGGCTGCCCTTCTTTTTTCTGTCAGAGCTTCTTCTGAGGCTCAGTCCCGTTTAAGCTCTATTTCGACACGCCCTCGACGGGAGAGCTTGCGGTCGCGTAAAGCTTCTTCGGCATTCGGCCAGCGACGTAAGCGCTTCGTCCTGCAAGAACGGCATACTTCATAGCTTCCGCCATCAGGACTGGGTCTTGGGCAGCGGCGATACCCGTGTTCATCAGCACACCGTCGTAGCCGAGTTCCATTGCGATCGCGGCATCGGACGCGGTGCCGACACCTGCGTCAACGATCAGCGGAACCTCCGTAATCAACTCGCGAATGATGCTCAGGTTAGCCCGGTTCTGAATACCCAGTCCGCTGCCGATCGGCGCGCCAAGAGGCATTACGGCACTTGCGCCGGCGTCGATCAAGCGTCGCGCAACGACGATGTCGTCGGATGTGTATGGCAGGACCGTGAAGCCTTCCTTCACAAGGATGCGAGTGGCTTCAATGGTGGCCTGGACGTCAGGATAAAGCGTCTTCTGATCGCCGATTACCTCGATCTTGACACAATCGGACAATCCGACTTCGCGGGCCAAGCGGGCGGTGCGCACAGCTTCGTCAGCGGTGTAGCATCCAGCGGTATTCGGAAGCAGGAAGTACTTCTTGGGATCGATGAAGTCGAGCAGCGATTCCTTGCTGCGATCGAGGTTCACTCGACGGACGGCGACAGTGACCATCTCAGCGCCGCTCGCTTCGATGGCGCGGGCCGTCTCTTTCCCTGACTTGTACTTGCCCGTACCGACGATCAGACGGGAACGGAACTGCCTGCCTGCAATAACGAACGAGTCCATGAACGACATTGTAGCGCGGAGCGGTATCCGGGTGCGCCATTTGCGTATGCAGGAGAGCATCGCTGTTCATCAGACGACGGTCATGCTATCGCCTGATGTGGCAAATGCCTGCTCAATGCGCTCGCGGTATCGTTCCTCGACCACCCTGCGCTTGAGCTTCAGCGTAGGCGTGAGCGCACCGTTAGCTACCGTGAACTCGTCCGGAACGATCAGCACTTTCTTGATTTTCTCGAACTGCGCCAGGTTCGCGTTTACCTCGGCGACGACGCTCTTGTACAACTCGGTAACGCGGGGACTAGCCGAAAGTTCCTCCCAAGAAGTGAACTTTACCCCGTTATGACGCGCCCATGTCTCCAGAGCCGGAAACTGCGGGGCAATGACGACGAGCGGGAACTTTCGCCGGTCACCGATGACAGCGGCTTCCGCAACGAGCGGGTTGAGTTTCAGCGCGATCTCGATAGGCTGCGGAGCGATGAACTTTCCCCCGGAGGTCTTGATGAGGTCTTTCTTGCGATCGGTTACGTACAGGAAGCCGTCATCGTCAACACGGCCAACGTCGCCGGTATGGAACCATCCGTCTTCGAACGCTGCGGCCGTTTCCTCCGGCTTGTTCCAGTAGCCCTTGAATACCGAGGGCCCTTTGACCAGGATCTCGCCGTCTTCAGCGATCTTGACCTGAAGGTTCGAAAGCGGCTTCCCCACGCTGCCGGGACGGTAGGCGATCGGGTTATTGAGAGCGATCACCGGGGAGGTTTCTGTCAGCCCGTATCCCTCGAAGATCCTAACCCCGATGCTCGCATACCAATTGATCAGGTCGGGGCTTAGCGGTGCGCCCCCGGAAATGTAGATTTCGACCTTTCCACCAAGGGCCTTGCGAATGTTCGAGAAGAGAACCATGTCGGCGAGGTTCCACAGGGGATCCTGCGGACGCTTGCCGGCAAAGACCTGATCGCGATTGCGACGGCCCACTCCCATTGCCCAGTTGTAGAGCTTGCGCTTAAGACCAAAGCCGACTTTTCCCTGGACTTGGTTGTAGATTTTTTCGTACACGCGCGGCACAGCTACGAAGACGGTCGGTCGAACTTCCAGCAGTGCCTGCATGAGTTCGTCGATATAAGGGCAGTACGCAACGGTGGCGCCGTGCCAGTACATCGCATAATCCAGATGGCGTGCCGTGATATGAGACAGCGGCAGGAACGAAATGCTGACGTATCCCGGGCCGAGACCGTAGAAGTTCAGGGAATGAACCAGATTGGACGCGAGATTATGCTGCGTCAGCATAGCGCCCTTCGGCGTTCCCGTGGTGCCCGAGGTGTAAATAAGCGTGGCGATTTCGTCCGGACCAACGGACAGGGCGCGCTCATCGAACTGGCGGTCCCTCTCCATCGGTCCCTGGTTCATGAGTTGTGCCATTGGTATGGCATCAGGACCTTCGCCTTGCATGAGGACGATCTTCTCGATGCGGGTTTGATCCTTGATGGCGAGAACCTTCCGGAGATGCCCAGGCGTGGACACGAACAACACACGAGCGCCCGAATCGGCCAGCATATAAGCTGTGTGCTCTAAAGTCAGCGTGGGGTAGATCGGCACGCTGGCGGCGCCAAGCAGCATTGTTGCGAAATCTGCGACGGCCCATTCTGGCCTGTTTTCGCTTAGAATCGCGACTCTGTCGCCGGGTCCGATTCCCCATGACCGAAGCGACTTGGCGACACCGACCACGTTCCGATAAAGTTCACGCGACGATGCTGCCGTCCATGTGACGGTCCTCTTAAAAACCGTAGCTCGAGGCAGATTGCGCTCAACTACCTCATAGAAGACTTCATTGATGGTTTGTGTGTTCATGCGGCTGCGGAACGGCTATCGGTGGGCTCAAGGACACGATCCAACAAAGCTAGCCGCGTGCGTTTTCCACGCCAAAGTCAGAGTTCCTGAACCAACAAGGAATGTAAATGGCGAGGATGTTTCGGGCAAGAGTTAGCGCCTCGTGAGAAGATCGAATCCCGAATGGGCATGTCGCATCCAAAAAAAGGTGAATTACACACGAGCTGCGAAGTACGGATCGCGGACAGTTGAACAGAGGTGATCGTGACTAATCGAGTTGCGCCATTCTATGTCGGAGCACTGCTGGCATGCTTTCTGTTGCCTGGTGCTTCGATGGGACAGAACAAGAGTCAGAAACAGAGTCCCCCCGAGCCGAAGTTTAAGGTCGGAGATGTCGCCCCGGACTTCACCCTCAAGGATCAGAACGGCAAGGAAGTATCGCTGCGCGACTATCGAGGCAAGAAGAACGTCGCTCTCGCCTTTTACGTGTTCGCGTTTACGGGTGGTTGAGCGCAGGAGATGAAGGCCTACCAGCAGAACTTGCCGAAGCTGGAGGCTGCAGACACCCAGGTTCTGGGTGTGAGCACGGATAGTCCTTTCGCAAATAAGGCATGGGCGGATCAGATCGGCGTGACGTTCCCGCTCCTGAGTGATTGGGGCGGAGAAGTGACGAGGAAATACGGAATCTACAATCCGCAATTCAAGGCGGCCAGACGAGTCACTTACCTGATCGACACCACCGGACGGATCGTCCACATGCAGACGGATGCTGAGGCCATCGATCCCAGTAAAACGGTTGCCGCCTGCCAGGCACGCAAGCTGAAGAGGTGAGTGAAACATCGAGTGTTTTGTTGACGCTGTTCCCAACGAGTTGTTATTATCCATCTGCGGGGTGGAGCAGTCTGGTAGCTCGTTGGGCTCATAACCCAAAGGTCGTAGGTTCAAATCCTACCCCCGCAACCAAAGCCATCATATTGATTATAAAGGGGAACCGGGGCAATCGGTTCCCCTTTAACTTTGTTGAAACGAGTCCACAAAATCCCACGACAATGGGACGTGGAAACGAGTCGTCGCGAGTCGGTTCGAATTCACACGACCTCCTTCAACACCATCCGAACAACATTGCCGTGGGCTTTCCGCTTTGAATCCATTTGCGCGTTGCCGTACACGTTCATGGTCGTGCTCACTTGAGCGTGCCGCATCAATTTCTGCTGCACTCCGATGGGCGCTCCCGTTGCATCGAGGAATGAACGGTAGGTATGACGGAACGTGTGCCATCCGAGATTCGTGATACCCGCTTTCTTCCCCGCCGGAATCAAGTAATCCTTCTGCACTTCGCTCGCCCAGAATGGCTTC
>DASPIK010000054.1:0-17505 GCA_035629075.1 Terriglobales bacterium
ATTGCCGACCTGGCGCACATTGCTATGGCGATTGAGCGACTTTCGCTGCTGGCGGCGATCGTGCTCGAAGACGAGCAGCGCTGGGACGGGCAGGAGCGCTCGACGCGCTACCAGGATTTCTCTCACCCGGATCACTACACGCCCGACTCGCTGCGGGCCTGCACGAGCCATGTGGGGCACGTCGGCGAACCATGCGAGTTCTGCGGGTGCCCGCATCCGGCGATGAGCGACCTCTACCGCGACAGCATCGACTTTCTGTTCACCGAGTACCGTTTCTTCAGCGAGCAGATGTTCCAGTACCTCGTTGAGCGGACGCCGCGCCCGGCCGACATGAAGCCTGACGCCTACGAGCGCACACTGCGCGCGCGGGCTTTCGACATCGCACGCTACCTGTTGCCGCTGGCGACGAATACGTCGCTGGGCCAGATCGTGAATGCGCGCACGCTGGAGAACCAGGTTTCGCGGCTGCTGTCGCACACGCACGCCGAGGTGCGCGCGCTGGGCGAAAAGCTGAAAGACGCGGCGAAGAATCCCGCGTACAACGTTCATGCTCCAGAGGTGAGCCGCATTGTTGCCGAGGTGGCGGACAAGCAGCCAGATCTGGCGCGAAGGCTGCAAGCCGTACTGCTGAAAGACGTCTGCACGGCGCCGACGCTGGTGAAGTATGCCGACCCGAACGCTTATTTCACGGAAACGCGAGAGGAGCTGCAACAGGCCGCGCGCGAACTGATGAACGGCGCTCAGGTAGAGCATGCGCCGGAAGTCGATCTGCTCGACGACGAACCCGCCGAAATCGAGATCGCAACCACGCTTCTTTATGAGCACTGCCGCTATCCTTACCGGCAGTTGCACGGGGCCGTCGAAGCGCTCGGGGAGAATCGGCGGAACGAAATCATCGCTCTCGGGGCGAAGCACCGCGGCAAGCACGACGAGCTGCTGCGCGCTTACTGTGCGGGGCAGAAGTTCCGGTTCGACATTCTGATGGATGTGGGTGCTTTCCGCGATCTGCACCGGCATCGCCGCTGCGTGCAGATTCACCAGGGGTTCACGTTCGCTCACGGCTTCGATATGCCGCGCGAGATCGCCGATTCGGGCAATCAGGCGCGTTATGCAGAAGCAATGCAACGGGCGCGTGAGGCGGCGGGGCAGATGTCGTCGGTGCTGAACACAAATGTGACAGACCCACATCTGCCAAGAACGGGCAGATATGGGGCACCAACGGGCTCAGAATGTCCCGAGGCGCAATATCTGCTGCCGTTGGCGTATCGGAAGCGGACGCTGTTCAAGATGGACTTTGCCGAGGTGGTCTACATTTCGGAGCTGCGCACGACGCCGGCCGGTCACTTTTCTTATCGGAACATTGCCTACCAAATGTATGAGGCCGTTGCGCGAAGGCACCCGGCGCTGGCCGAGTACTTTCGTGTGTGTGATGTGAGGGAGCCGGTGGATCTGCTTAAACGATAAGGAAGTTGAATCGTTTGATTCATTGAGTCAATGACCCGATGAGTCTTATTCGCTTTTTCTTCGCCGCAGCTTCGATTCCGTTCTATAATCTGGCCTCGGCTACAATGTAGTTACGAAATCCGGAATTTTCGGCGAAGGCTGTAGCAGCGCGACCTGCTCCATAGGAAAATTCCTGTAGCAGCGGTTCTGAACAACAGAGGAGATTTCATGGCGGACGAACGCACCGAACGGGCGCGCGCAATCGATTTGGCGCTGTCGCAGATCGAAAAACAATTCGGCAAGGGCTCCATCATGCGCCTCGGCTCCAAAGAGGCGATTGTGCCCATTTCGACCATCCCGACCGGCTCCATTTCTTTCGACTCGGCTCTGGGCGTGGGCGGCTTCCCGCGAGGTCGCGTAGTTGAGATATTCGGCCCTGAATCGTCAGGCAAGACGACCATCGCGCTCCAGGTCATTGCCGAAGCGCAGAAGACCGGCGGTATGGCGGCATTCGTCGATGCGGAACACGCGCTTGATCCCATCTACGCGCGCAAGCTGGGTGTTGACGTTGACAACCTGCTGGTTTCGCAGCCCGACTACGGCGAACAGGCGCTCGAGATCACGGAAGCGCTGGTGCGCTCCGGCGCGATCGACGTGCTGGTGGTTGATTCGGTCGCGGCGCTCGTCCCCAAGGCCGAACTCGACGGCGAAATGGGCGACAGCCACGTCGGATTGCAGGCCCGTCTCATGTCGCAGGCTTTGCGAAAGCTGACCGGCACGGTTTCGAAATCGCGCACCTGTCTTATCTTCATCAACCAGATCCGCGAAAAAATCGGCGTCATGTTCGGCAACCCGGAAACCACGACCGGTGGCCGTGCGCTGAAGTTCTACTCGTCTGTACGCATCGACATTCGCCGCATCGCGGCAATCAAAGATGGTGACGCCGTCGTCGGCTCGCGCACCAAGGTCAAGGTCGTTAAGAACAAGGTGGCTGCGCCGTTCCGCGAAGCCGAGTTCGACATCATGTACGGCGAAGGCATTTCAAAGGAAGGCGATCTGCTCGACCTGGCCGTGAACAACAACATCGTCGAAAAATCCGGTTCATGGTTCAGCTACAAGAGCGACCGGATCGGCCAGGGACGCGAAAATGCCAAGCAGTTCCTGAAGGACAACAAGGATATCTACGGCCGCATTGAAGTCGACGTGAAGAAGGCGATCGGCTTGGCAAAGCCCGAAGTGCCAGCTCCGGGGCCCGCCGGCCCGGCCGAAAAAGCAGCAGCGGCGAGCGCGGCAGCCAAAACTCCGGAGCAGCCACGCGGTCCCGTGCGCAAGTAATACCCGCTATCGAGCACGATTCAAAAACCAAGAGCCGGGTCGGTAACGGCCCGGTTCTTTTCTTCTTTCTGCGGTTCTAAATGCGTTGTACTTTCGGCAGAAAAGCGCATTACTTTCGGAAAGAAAAGCGTTACTTCAGATTACGAGAAAGCCAGTGTTGATGCGCATTGTGCTTGTACAAACGCGACGCCTGCGCCGAAACTCATCTTGCCGTACTTTTCCCAAAACAACCGCTTAGGGAGACACCGACGTGCGCCACGCGATCGCAGCCGTGTGCCTCGGAGTGCTGATGTGTGCATTGCCGAAGCCGGCGTGTGCGCAATCGTTGACGATTTCGGCAAACCAATTGATGTTCCTGCTCAATCAGGATCCGACTCCACCACAGACATTGACGATCACCACGACATGGCAGCAAGCGTCCTCGGACCAACTGAGAGTGTGCCTGTACATGACCGAGCCCATGGTTGGCAGTCCGGGGAATCCGACTGTTATTTCCGCCACCAGCGTCCAGGTTAACGGCATCGCTCTGGGAGTCGGTAACGGTAAGCCGCAGTGCGGCGTGCACGGAGCCCAGTTGATATCGAACACTGTTGTCAACGGAGTGGGGAGCAGGACGGACACGCCCAGCGTTCGACTGGCCGGCTACCCAACGACGCTTGAGGTGGATACATACACGGGGTCAATCAACCTGGTGGCAATCGCTTATTAGTAAGGCCAAGTTTCGGCGCCAACCTGCGCCGTTGCAGTCTGATTTAGAGCAACTATCCAGGAGGTAAGTTAATGAAGAAAGCAGCATCAGTTCTATTAGCCGTTGTGGTTTTGGGAGTCGCGCAGGTTGCGATGGCGCAGAACCCGGCGGTGAACACGACGACGATCAGGGCCGTGAAAGCTGAAAGCCTCTCAATCTCGGCAGCAGTCGTACCGGATTTCGCCATCAACGCTGGAGGGGCTGAATCGACCCAGGCGGAGAACCTGGCGATCACGACGATTTGGAACCTGACACCGTCGCGGTCGAAAGTGGACGTGTGCGCAGGTGCCAGCAACCTAGTACCCGCCAGCGCACTCACGAACCCGGACACCATCTCCGCATCCGCAGTTCAGATCAGCAAGGATAGCGGAAGCTCATGGGCGACTCTGAACGCGGGCGCGGGCTGCAATACCTCGAACGTCACGGTTGTAAACACCTACAATCTGACGGCGCAAACTGATCGAAAGAGCCAGACCAAGGTCGACACCGTCCAGTTGAAGCTCGCCGGACTCCCCGCAAACCTGCAGGCCGACGAGTACACCGGCACGGTCACGGTCTACGCCTACGTTCAGTAAGTTGGTAAGGAGACCACTTGTGTTCAAGCACCGGGCCAATTTGTTAAAGGCTGTATGCCTGTGCTGCTTATTCGCCGCGATTCCGGGGGTGGGGCAGACCATTACCCCACCCATCGCGGAATATCGTGGAAAGGCAGACGGCATGTTCGAGCTTCGCAATGACGGCGACGCACCATTGGCCGCCATTGTGGAAGTGCAGGGCTTTGAAGTTGATCAAGACGGCAGCCTGAAGTACAAGCCGGCAGACAAGGACCTGAACGTCGTGATGGGGAGCAACAGCTTTATCATTCCGCCCCACCAGACGCACATGGTCTTCTATAAGGCAGTGAGCAAGAAGCCGCAGGCGTGGTTCACCATCCTGAGCACGCTGACGAAGGCGGCCACGAACCGGCAGCAGATGCGGATCAACTTCGTCCTCCCCCACGTTGTTTACCTTTACCAAAAGCAGAAGTTGAAAAAAGAAGATGTGGCCGTATCGGTTTCGCCCGGCAGCAAGCCCGGCGAGTTCCAGGTGGAGCTCCAAAACAGGTCTGACAAACTCGCGCGCGTTGGGAACCTCAATTGGCGCGGGTTCGAGAAAAATGGCGAGAGTGGAGGATTCCCCGTCTTTCCAAACGCCAAGCGGATCGTGAGATTTCAGGCCGGCAGTCCTTCGAGCGACGCCAACGTGAAGGTGTCATTCGAAGACGGCTTTTCCGCAGACGTTGCCGTACAGCAGTGAATAGCGGTAGCACCCCGTTGAGAGTCGATGCGTGCGGAATCCACAACCCGGTCAATTGGGAGGCGTGCGCCATGGGCAGCACTGGTGATCGTGCTGTCGCTGGTCACACTTGTATCGCAGCACGCCCGTGCGCAGGCTGTATGGGCACAAGGCGGGACGTCGACTATGATGAGCGCGTCGGGTTTTCAACTGGATTACCGCTGGGCGCCTGTGCAGGGATGGCTCGGATTTGGGTTCTCCGATGGAACGATGGTCGGAGGCTATGTCGAAACCAAGGTCCGGCGTTTTGATGTGGGTTTCGGAGACCGCTACCAGCCACTGACGCTCTCCTCGGATTTTTTCGATGGCGGTCGTTACTTCGCCGGACGGGGCATCACAGTCACCCGTCGCGGCGAACGCGAGACCGTAACCGCTTTCGCGGGGGCCACGGCAGACGAACGGTCGTATAACTTCTTCCGCGCATTCGACATTCAGGAATCAACCCTCGCTTTGTTCTACTCGCGGAAGTTCAGCAGGGTGAGCTATAACTCTTTCACGATTGCGCAGGATAAAGCGACATCTATTCATTCGCTTCAGTTCTCTCCTTTGCCTAACCTAAAGGCGAGTGTGGCCGGTGGCGTCGGCTATAACAGCCGCTATGCATCTGCGGGCGGCGAATATGAAACGCAGACGCTCCGAGTTGCGGCAGCCTACACGGATGCCGGGCAGGGCTTCAGACGAATAGGCGGCGTGCTGACGAATGCACCGGAGCACGTCGGAGCCAACTTGCGCGTGCGCTTTCAGCCTATCCGCCAGTTCGGGTTCAGCGTGGCACATGAGAATCTGCTCTCCCCCGTCACTCTGAAGGGAGAAGATGCCCTGAAGGTATCCATGAACTCAGCCGGCGTGTTCGGCTCGCTTGCTGGATTCAACCTGAACGCCTCTGCGTCAAAGAGCTCTTCCGGAGCGCTCCATTCACGAACACAGACGTTTGGTGCATCGCGTGGGATAACCAGGTCCATCTCCGCCTCCGGAATGGTCATGCGGATGGCTCTGACAGGTGGCACCTCGACCGTGCTGGTAGGTTCGGTGCGCGAGAAAATCTCTCCGCGGCTCTCGCTTAACCAGGGAATCAGCAAGCAGGGGAACAACAATGCATTCACGTTCGGCGGACGGTTCATCTCAAACCGGATTACCCTCGGAATCCAGCACGACATGATCTATTCCACGCTGGCGGGCGGGTTTGGGCGAAATCCCTACATGCACATGTGGTCGGTGAACCTGAACGCACGCCTGTTCCGCGGGGTACGCATTCACGCCGACACGATGGTGGACCCGACCGGTCGCGTCCGTTACACCGCCTGGCTGGATGGCATCGGTTTTTCGAGGGGTCAGGACCAGATATCCGGTGGGCCTACGCAGCCCGTCCCCTCATTCTCCAAGTTCGTCGTCAGAGGAATGGTGCAGGACACGGAAGGCAAGCCAGTGTGGGGCATCAGCGTGCAAGTCGATGGTCAGAATGCCTTCTCCGACAGCACTGGTCGCTTCTTCCTGAGGTTCCGCCGCGGCGAGCGCTACCCAGTATCCATCGTGCCGGAACGCTCGCTGAATACGCAGTACTACGAGGTAGCAGAGGCACCGGTCTCCGCACTGGCAGAACCGGAAGACCTCGCACAGCCGATCGTCATCGTCGTACGCAGGGCAAAGAACCCTTCGCCGCGCCGCCGCTCTGAGCTTGGTACGCCGGAAGACCCGATCGTTAGTGGCGGTGGACTTGCGCCCGAGTCACCGGAGGACGCTGCCCCGCCTTCCGGCGGCGGCTTGGAGCCTCGGTCATCCCTCACGCTTCCCCGCGGCACCGCACCAGAGCACTCCCGAATTCAGTAATGCCGTACCTCGATGTAGAGCATTCCTTCGTAGTTCCCTTTTGGCAGGTTCGGCAAATTGTCCTGGTCAATCCGCATCTCGAGCAAACTGGCCCGGGTACCGCGAGAGTCGCCGTGAACGATCGACTGTCGCATGAGACTGAGGCTCCCGCCGGGCGGTCCGACTTCGCTGGTGTCGCTGAAAGGGCGGAACGGGCCAGCGTCCATGCGCCCGAGCACGTGCGAAGAAGGAACTGTGGCACCATGTTCGGAGTTCAGCAGCGCCGTAGATGAGTTGCCGAAGTACCCAATGATCTGAAAGCCCTGGACCTCAGCCGGGTTCAGATTCCAGCTAACAACAACAGGAACTGCCGCGTAGTTGCGCGCCGGATCCGCCGGATCGAAGTCAAAAGATAGCGGGATCGATTTGACGTTGACCGTCACCGAGCCGCGCACGACTGCCTTGATGGTGACACTTCCCGTCGCGGAAAGGTGCTGTGCTGAACCCAATTGACTGGCCAGGAGAACGCAGATTAGAGTCGCAGCGGAAAAGGGTAGGTAGCCCCACTTGCCATCCGATGAGTAACCGCATGCCATGGCTCGCCCCGTTGTCAGGATCATACGATGACAATCGGCACTCGAGAGTGGGTGGTTCGGCGATTCAGGCTGTCCCGGAGTTACGAAGGTGACCTTGCAAGAAGTTGCACACGCTCATCGCGCTTAGATTCGAAGGTTATCCGTACTGCAGTCCATAACGCTCTGGACACCTCTCGAGTAGGAAGCTGAACAAGGGAGCTGATCAGCTGAACTCGATTTGGGCTGTGACGGTTCTGCCACTTTCCTTTGCGCCACGCCGATTAGCACGGATACAATCTGTGCTGTCTCGACTCGCTTTAGGGGATCTCAGTGCCTTCTCTGCATTTTGGGCGGCCACTACTCATGAAGAAACACGTCATTGCGATCTATCCCGGCTCATTCGACCCGCTGACCAACGGTCACCTCGACCTGATTCACCGCGGCGCGAAGCTGTTTGACGAACTTATCGTCGCTATCCTGGACAATCCCGATAAGGATCCGCTGTTCAGCCCCGTTGAACGTCGAGAGATGCTCGAAGCGATGACAGCGCATTACGATAATGTGCGGGTTGAGAAATTCGACGGGCTGCTAGTGGACTTCGCGAAGAGCGTGCATGCTAACGTAATTGTGCGTGGCATCCGGGCGATCAGCGATTACGAGTATGAGCTTCAAATGGCGTTGATGAATCACAAGCTCGACCCCCATATTGACACCGTCTTCATGCCCTCAGCCGAGGCGTACTCTTACGTCAGCTCGAGGCTGGTGAAGGGTATCGCGCGACTCGGGGGACCTGTGCACGGATTCGTGCCCGCAATCGTAGAAGAGCGTCTGCATCGTAAACTGAATGGGCACGCGCGCAGGAACCGGCTGGCTGTTCAGCAGTCCGGCAACAACAAAGGCACTCGCAAGAAGCAGAACAAAACCACTGGGAAACCGACAAAGACGAGGAGTTGATGGCAGCAACGACGCAAGCCGTTTCGCTCACCAACCGCATCAATCGCATCGAGATCTCCGCCACCATGGCGGTTGTCAACGAGGCCGAACGTCTGCGCGCTGCGGGCGCCGACCTGGTTGACTTCGGTGCCGGTGAGCCCCATTTCGCCACCCCGCAGCACATCAAGGACGCCGCAATCGCGGCCATACAAAACAACTTCACGAAGTACACGGCTGTCGGCGGCACCGCCGAGCTGCGTGATGCCATCGTCAACCGTCACCGTGCCGACTTCGGCTCCGACTACAAGCGAGAAGAAGTTGTCGCGGCAACCGGCGGCAAACAGGCACTGTTCAATGCCTTCCAGGTTCTCGTCGATCACGGCGACGAGGTCATCATCCCCGTACCGTACTGGGTCTCGTTCAAGGACATCGTGCGTTACGCAGGCGGCGTGCCGGTGTTCATCAAAACCGACGAGCAGAAGGGGTTCGCACTTACGGCAGACATGGTCGAGCGTGCCATCACGCCCCGCACCAAGGTTATCCTGCTGAACTCACCTTCGAATCCATCGGGCGCAGTAATTAATCCGGAAGACCTGACAGCCGTTGTGCGACTCGCACTACAGCGCAATATCTGGGTCATTTCCGACGAGTGCTACGTGTACCTCGATTTCACGGGAAAGAATTTCTCGCTCGGATCGCTCGTGCAAGATAAGGAACGCCTCGTCATCATAGGCTCGCTGTCGAAGACCTACGCCATGACCGGCTGGCGCCTGGGATACGCACTCGGGCCGAAGGCGGTGATCGGGGGTATCTCGAAGCTGCAGAGCCAGTCCACTTCGAACCCGAATTCCATCACGCAAAAAGCGGCCATCGCGGCGTTGACCGGTCCACAGGACTGCATCAAAGAGATGTCGATGGATTACGTTCGCCTGCGCGACCGCATGGTTCAAGGACTGAACGAAATTCCCGGCGTGCAGTGTCAGAAACCCGGTGGAGCTTTTTACGTCTATCCGAATGTCTCGGCCTTCTTTAAGGATGGCTGTGCTTCGGCAGCCGAAATCGCGGGGCGTCTGCTGCGCGAGGCCGGCGTGGTTACCGTTCCCGGCGAAGCATTCGGCACCGAAGAGCACATTCGTCTCTCGTACGCGACATCGATGGACGCCGTCGAGAACGGACTGGCGCGGATGAGGAAGTTCTTCGCTAATCTATAGTCGAGTTTCAAGTTTCGAGTACCGATCGGGTTCAAGAGAGCGCCTAGTCACCCTGGGCGAAACACGTTTGCCTTTCTGCGCGGGCGATTACGGCTTGAAACTCGGCACTCGAAACTTGAAACTGTCTTCAACATGTCTGATCTTTATCCACTGCTGATGAAGCCATATTTTGATCCGCGGCCCTGGGGCGCGCGTGATCTGGCGCCGATCTACGATTTCCATGTACATCCGGGCGAGGAATCCATAGGCGAAGTATGGTTGACTTGGGACAATTGCGAAGTTGCGAACGGGCCTTTGGCCGGAACCAAGTTGGGCGACCTGTGCAAGCGCTTCCGACGCGACCTGGTGGGAACTGCGGCCCGAGAGACTGACCGGTATCCGCTGCTGATCAAGTTCCTCTTTCCTCAGGACAAGCTCTCTGTTCAGGTTCATCCGGACGACGCTACCGCTCAGAAGCAGGGCCAACCTTGCGGCAAGACTGAATGCTGGTATGTGGTTCAGGCCGAGGACCGCGCGGAGATCGCTCTCGGACTGAAGACCGGCACGAGCCGCGAAGAATTCGAAAGGTCAATTGCCGAAAATCGAGCCGAAGAGCTGCTGAACTGGATGAAACCCAAAGCCGGCGAAATGATTTTTGTCGATGCGGGAACGGTTCACACGCTCGGCGCTGGCGCAATCATCCTGGAAACACAGCAGAACTCCGACATAACCTACCGGCTTTACGATTACGGACGCCCTCGCGAGCTGCACGTCAAGGATGGCATTGCGGCCATGAAGGAGTCGACCGCGGCCGGAGTTGTTCCCGCAACTCCCATTGGCCCCGGTCACGAGCGACTGGTCTCGAGCGAGTGTTTCGTCGTCGAAAAGTCTTCGTTGTCCGAGCCGCGCACGTTCCGCACCCAGCCGGGTCGTTCAGCCCAGAACCTGGTCGCCGTGGACGGCTGTGCGGCTGTCGAAACGCCCGGCGCACAACCAGTCCTGTTTCAGCGCGGCGAAGCTATCGTGATCCCGGCAGGCATTAGCGAATTCACGGTCCGCCCGCAGTGGCAAGTAGAGTTCCTGAAGGCAGGCCTGCCGTAAGTATCCGGCTTCGAGCTTCAAGTTTCAGGCCGAGTGTGCTCAACCTTGAACTTGAAGCTCTAGGTCACCTGAAGTTGTGGATCCTCCCCCGCCTCGGAGGCACTCCCGTCCGCTGTGTTTCTGCCCCTTTCCCTCTCACCTCCGTCCGGAGTATGCTTTCCGGCGCAATATCGGCCCCGAATCCCATTGGGAGTTAGCCATGGTCACAGTCCTAATTCGCCATAAGGTTGCCGATTTCAACACCTGGAAAGCCTCCTTCGACGCCGCGTTCAGCCTTCGCAAAGCGAGCGGCGAGAATAGTTTTCGTCTGTATCGCGACGCCACTGACCCCTCAGCGCTCACGTTACTGTTTGAGTGGGACACCGCGGAGCACGCGGATAAGTTTCTGAAATCCGAGGAACTTCGCCTGGAAATGAAACATGCCGGTGTGCTTGGCGATCCGGAGATGCGAGTGCTGCTCGAAGTCGTCGCAATGCGCCGTACCGCTGCAGACTGAATCAGTCAATTCATTGGCTCATTGGTTCATCAAGTTCGAATTGATGAGCCAATGAGTCAATGATCCGTATTCGACCTCTTCCTATCTGGTACGATTGATAACAGTGAGAATTCAGTCAGGAGCGATCGTTTCGATATGCCCCACATGGTGAAATGCGTAAAGCTTGGCCACGAAGCTGAGGGCCTTGAAGAGCCGCCGTTCGACACCGAGCTCGGCCAACGCATCTACAACAACGTCTCCAAGGAAGCCTGGAACCAGTGGAGCAACTATATGAAGATGCTCCTCAACGAATATCGTCTGCAGCCGTGGCGCAAGGAACACCAGGAATTCATCGCGCAGCAGATGGAAGTCTACTTCTTCGGCGAAGGCGGCAAACTTCCCGAGCAGTACACGCCCGAGAAGTAGCTTCGGCTCGATTCAATGGTTCAATGATTCGATGAACCAATGCTAAAATAGCTTTTACCCCGGCATGCGCGGCGAACGAAAAGCGCATGCCTCTTCCGACCGTCGGGACGTGGCTCAGCCTGGTAGAGCACTCGCTTGGGGTGCGAGGGGTCGGCAGTTCAAATCTGCCCGTCCCGACCATTCTTTTGTTTTTGCCCTCTGAAAGATCAAATCGAACGGCTTTCTGTATGTGGGCGTTAGACTTACGCCATCTGTTGAGCAGTTCAAAAGTACCATTTTGAGCAGTTGGGCTTGTTCGGCTGGTTTGCGCGTAAGATACAGAAAATAAGCCTTGTTTGCGAGTTCTAAACACCTTTCAACGGTCGGCACGCGTTCGCTGTTGTTGTCCTTAAGCCCGGCTATCGTGTTCTGGATCTGCTGTTCTTCCTCGCGCCACTCGGCCATTTTCCGTTGCCAGAAGTCCTCCGGGATTTTCCCGTCCAACTTGTCCGCGTAGGCCTGGTCCATGCGGCGGTGAACGTTAACAAGTCGCTGCTCCAAACGTTCACGATGCGCTGCGGTCTCGTTCTGGAAACGTTTCTGATCGTTTCTTAACGTCTCCGAAATACGTTTCACAACCTCATCAGGGATACGTATGTCTTCAAAGATTTTCGAAAGCTTTTCGGAAATCTGCTCCTCACGGAAACGTGGCAAATCACATTTGCCGTGATAACCGCTACATCGGTAATAAACGTATTTGCCCTTCTTAAGCTCGGCGGTGACGGTCGACCCGTCGTGCGCACAAGTGAGCATTCCTCGAAAAGCGATGTCATGTTTTCGATATTTGCCCTTGTGGTGGCCCCGAATGACGGCCTGCACGTTTTCGAAAAGCTGGGGGCTGATAAACGTTTCGTGC
The DNA here is from genome assembly GCA_035629075.1 of Terriglobales bacterium. Classification (GTDB taxonomy): domain Bacteria; phylum Acidobacteriota; class Terriglobia; order Terriglobales; family Acidobacteriaceae; genus JAEZPW01. The sequence continues at coordinate 12,263 of DASPIK010000054.1, forward strand.
TTGCCTCGATACGTTTGGCCGCCCCATTCGAAAATTCCGATGTAAACGGGATTCGTGAGAATCGTGTGCAGGTAGGAACGGTTCACCGCTTTTCCGAATTCATCCCGGATACGTTTCCGTAACGTAATCAGGGAAAATTGCCCGGTGGCGTAAAGCTCGAAAGTGCGTTTCACGATCAGGGAATTTTCGGGATGAAGTTCGATAGTGCGGTCAGCGCGATTGTTCCTGTAACCGAACGGGGCTCGTCCTGGGTAAATTCCCTGTTCCGCCTTCTCGCGCATCCCCTTCTTAACTTCCTCACGAAGATTTTCTACGTAATTTCTAGCAATGAGCAGGTGCAGTCCGTGGGTGAGCTTTTCCTGCGAACGGGAGTTTTTCGAAATGATCTGGCCTTCTTTTACGAGATGTATCTCTGCCTGCAAGTCCTCCAGCGTGACGGCGTCGCGGAAGTTTCTATAAAGACGGTCGGTTTTTTCGACCAAAACAATGCGCGAGTTTTTGGGATTTTCTAGGAACTCGACCATTTTGCCGAAAGCTTTTCGGCCTGGCGTTTTCGCGGTTTCAACGTCGACGAATTCTTTGATGATCTTAAAACCGTTCTTAGAAGCGTATTCGCGGAGCATTTTCAGCTGCGCTGGAATCAAATAGCCTTCCTGCTCCTGCTCACGGCTGGAAACTCGCGCATATAGGACGGCGTTCATTTTGCTCTCCTCGTATTCTGCGGTTCGTCTTTCTTGGAATCCTGCTTCTTAGCCCACCGCGCTTGTACGGCTTTCCTGGCCGCTTCGCTTCGCTCCTTCGGCGAGAGGCGGGAAGCCCTCGTTTCGCCGCCTTTGCGTCCCTGTTGCTGAAAGAATTCCAGCGCTGCTTTCGGTAATGTTGTTTTCTTGGTCATACGTAGGGTCTAAGTATATCTCGGTTGTCAAGGTTCCAAGAACTTGTCTCTCGGTCGTGTGGCGATATCGTTCTAGGATTTCAGCCGCTGTAATAGCTGGACGCTGTTCAGGCAATAACGGCAAGAGTGTCTCCAGTACCCGTTGGAGGCTCGATCTCCTACAAGTGGTCTGAAATCCAGACTTGTAACGATTCTCGCCCGGCGGTCATCGAGAGAACAGTAGATGCGAACGATGGCACTGTTCCGATGATTTGGAGGTACAACTGGAACACGAATACGGTGAATACGGTCACTGACCCTAGCGGTCATTACACGATTCATACGTTCACTAACATGGGCGGGACCTGCTCGTTGTACGAGACTCTTAGGCAGAGCTACGACCGGTCTGGGAAGCTGCTGAAAACCGTTCAGACGGATTACCGGGTCTTCAACAATCCCTATGACGCCAATTCTGCCAGCGCGGTTCCGACCCGTATAACGACGACTCTGGACAACGGTCAACAAAGCAAGATCGAAAGAACATATGACCCAGGATTCAACAATGGCGCATACATCTTTGGCAATGTGATGACCGAAACGGAGTGGGATTTCGGGAACAGCACGGTCCTCAGGTTCACAAAGAAGACGTACAAGGCACTTGATGATCCGAGTTATCGCTCAGCGAACTTGCTTGATCTTGTGTCATCGGTACTCGTGGCGGGATCGACAACTGCCCTTCCAAACAGCTGCACGATGGACGCCGCTAGTTCACGTTGTTCATACACGACCTATGGGTATGACGAATCTACGCTCGATCCATCCTACATCGTTTCATCGAGCCTGAACCTTAACCACGTAGGGAAGCGCGGAAACCGGACGTCGGTTAGACAGTGGCGGAATGGAGCGGAATACGCCAGAACCTTCCATGTATTCAATGATGCTGGCATGTTAACGCGAACAACCGATCCGGGCGGACATAGTACCAGCTACGCATACGGAGCGGAGTACCAAGGTGCCTACGTCACCCAGACGACGTTGCCCCCTACCGCGGTTAAGGGACAGCAGATTAACCATGTTTCCACCAAGACCTACGATTTCAATACAGGCCTTGTACTCACAAGTCGGGATGAAAACAATCAGCCGACCCAGTACGACTACGATGTGTTCAGGCGGACCCGACACATCTACGCGGCCAATCAGGGTACAACCGCTTTCGACTACGCCGAATTCTCGCCGGAATGTTCAGCACAGTCCCCCGCAGCCTGCCCAGGTGTCCTGATAACGAGAGATTTGAGTGACAATGGAAGTCCTGAGCCGCTGCAATTCCGCGCCGTCGTGGATGGTCTTGGCCGTCTTACACAGACCCAACTGCTGAGCGATCCCCAGGGCACCGTGTTTCAGAACACACGCTATTATCCCGTGGGCAACGTAATGTGCTCGAGCAACCCATACCGGTCTGGCGAGACCGTGTACGAAACCTGCTCCGAGTACGACGGGCTGAGACGGAAGACAAAGGTCAAGCCGACCGACGCAGCCGCAACCTCGAATTACATGTCCATCAGCTACGTTGGGAACAAGGTGACCACGACGGACCAGGCCAACGCGCAACGGGCTACCTACAACGATGCACTCGGCAGGCTGATCAGAGTAGACGAGCCCGGACCGATTTCCCTGGCCAATCCGGCGGTCACTGAGTACACCTACGACCCGCTGAGCAACCTCGTCGCGGTGATCCAAAAAGGCGCGAGTGCACCCAGTTCCGAGTGGCGTACGCGCACCTTCACCTATGACTCACTGTCGAGATTGAGAGAGGCGATCAATCCAGAGTCGGGCAAAATCATCTACGATTATGATCCCGACAACAACTTGGTATCGCGGAGCTCGCCGAAGCCGAATCAGTACGACAGCGCTCAGCGGCAGACGATCACATACGCTTACGATTCACTGCATCGGATGTGCGGCAAGATTTATGGGCCGAGCACGCTTACTTGCGAGCAATCTGACTTGTTCAATGTCGAGTACATTTTCGACATTGGCAATGCCTTGGGGACTGCAAACACCATTGGGCGAAGAACCGGGATGCGGGATGCGTCGGGCACAACAGCCTGGAGCTATGACGAGATGGGAAACATCGTGGCGGAACGGCGCACAATCGGCGGCAACACCAAGGATAGTGCGTTCACTTACTACCTCGATGGTTCTCTTAAGACGTTGTCATATCCAGTGAACTTGAGTAACGCGAATGAGAGACGGCGAACAGTTACGTACAACATGGATAGTGCGGCTCGAACATACGCCGTCAGCAATTCCGATGGCACCAGCTACGCAACGGTCTCGAATTTCTCGCCGCATGGGGCAGCGCTCGATTACCGATATGGAAGCAACATCAGGCTCACGAACTCCTACAACAGTCGCCTCCAGCCGTTGTTATCGGAGGCCAGACAAATCGTGCCGGTTGATACACCGGACGGAATCATCTTCAGCCGTGCCTACGACTTTCAGCTCGGGATTAAGGACAACGGCAACGTTTACGGAGTGACAGATGGGCTGGACGCGAAGGGGATACCTAATCGTCCTAATGGCTCGATGCGGTACACCTATGACGCCTTGAACCGGATTTCGACAGCTATAACGCCCGGCAATGACTGCACGCTGCTGCAGCCGAGCAATGTCACGCGCGACTGGGGCGATTCCTATCAAATCGACATATGGGGCAATCTCACTGGCATCAGTGTGATTAAGTGCTCTTCGTTCCCTTTGAATCAGCCCGTGAACAGTCGGAATCAGCTTACCGGACTGAATCGGCACGACGCGGCTGGCAACCTGACAGAGAACGGCTTGTACGCTTACGACCCCGAGAACCGACTGTCTTCGTCCGGCAGCACGTCGTACACGTACGATGGGGACGGGCAGCGAGTGATGAAGGCTCCAGGAAAGGCTTACTGGTCTGCCGCGGCTCTACCCGGAGCCGTCACGGAAACCGATTCTGCCGGGAATATCATGTCGGACTACGTCTTCTTCAACGGGCGACGTATCGCCCGTCTGGACCTTAGTACGCCTCCCCGATACTACATTTCGGATCACCTTGGATCGACAAGCCTGGTGACCTCTGAAGTGGGTGCGGTGCTGTCGGAATCGCACTACCATCCATTTGGTCGCGAGCGCGTGGTCAAGGCCGACGATCCGAATGCCTATAAGTTCACCGGCAAAGAACGCGACTCCGAGACTGGCCTCGACTACTTCGGAGCCAGATACTACGGCAGCAACATGGGGAGGATGCTATCCCCAGACCCCCTCAACATCTTTGGCTTGAAGCCCGAGCAGTTTGAGAGGTTTATCGCTGACCCCCAACATTGGAACAAATATGCGTACGTGTTGAACAACCCACTCAGGTTCACCGACCCCCTGGGTTTGCTCGAATATCAGGCAGCGCTTTTGGACAAGAAGATTCGAATCCACATTGACGACCATCTCTCCGACAAACAGCAGCAAGCCCTCAAAGGAAAGCTCGATGCCGCTATAAGCAATATCAACCAAAACGCTGAAAAGCTGACGAGTCAGCAGAAGTCTGTGCTCGGAAATATCAAGAGCATCGATGTTGATGGAACTGCGAAGAGGTCATTCGTTATTGAGAGCAAAGGTGCGTTCACTCTGTCGGTGGGTGATGTCCAGAAGTCCTCGAAGGCATATCTCGGCTCGGCCATAGGCCACGATGGATTTCATATCCAGCTTTTCAAAATCGGAGGGATCGGGGCAAGCCGAGGAAACGACGGGGAAAGAAGGGCCACTGAATTCCAGATTGATTTCGGCAAGCGCATCGGCCTGACACCCGGTGAAGTCAATTACTTGAAAGATTTCCGCGACAACATCGAGAAGCACTCCGACTACTTCAATTCCCCGGTAAAGTGATATGAAACACATATTTATAATCCTCATGCTCGCGACCGCCATGTCAATCAATGCGCAACAACGCCAAGGTCCGCTCACTGTTGAGGTCGCCGCTGACCACCAAGCGTATGTTCTCGGCGATCCTATGAGGCTAGCTGTTCGATTACGAAATGTGGGCTCGGAGTCGGTTTGGATTTATAAAGAACTGCTCTGGGGTTTACGAGGCGGCTTGGTGCTCGAAATCACAGATGCTTCTGGAAGGAAAGTCGAACCCGAGCAACTGGACGACGACGGTGTTGTTCCAACGACACTGACAAACGCGAGTTCTTTTCTTGAATTGCCGCCCGATTACGAATGGGGTGTGGTGAGGCACGACAAGACACGGAACTTGTTCAGAAAACCGGGCCGCTACTCAATTCGAGTGAAGTATCGCAGTCCCGTGCCGAGGGCATACTTCAAGAACGGCCCCTCCTGGGCCACC
>DASPIK010000055.1:0-30949 GCA_035629075.1 Terriglobales bacterium
GCATTGCACGCACGTGGTCACAGAATCGTTTTTTTCGAGCACAATCTGGAGTGGTACGAGAGCAACCGCGATCTCCCCAATCCAGAATTCTGCCAGGTTCACATTTTCGAAAAGTGGAGAGACGTTCTGCCACTCGCACGACGGGAGATGCGAGACTGTGATGTTGCCATCGTAGGCTCCTATTTTCCTGATGGAGCCGCGGCGATCCAGGAAGTTCTTGACCAACCCGCCGCCGTCAAAGCGTTTTACGATATCGATACCCCGATAACCGTTGCGCAACTGCGGGAGCGAGGTGACACAGAGTACATAAGGCTCGACCAGATCCCGGGGTTCGACCTGTATTTCAGTTTCACCGGCGGACCAATGCTTCGCGAAATCGAAGCTGATCTCGGTGCTCGCCGTGCAGTGCCCCTGTATTGTTCGTTCGACCCCGATCAGTACCACTCCTTTCCCGTGCAAAAGCGCTTCGCGTGCGATCTGAGTTACATGGGAACTTACGCACCGGATCGGCAACCCAAAATTGACGAATTTCTGTGCAGATCGGCAGCATGCCTGCCCAATCGCAAGTTCATCGTCGCGGGGCCTCAGTATCCCGACTCCGTGATTTGGCCTTCAAACGTTCGGCGAATCATTCACCTGAATCCGCGGTGGCATGCCCGGTTCTATTCGTCATCGAGACTAACTTTGAACGTCACAAGGCGCGACATGGTCTTGGCTGGATATTCGCCCTCTGTCCGTCTGTTCGAGGCTGCCGCTAGCGGGGCCACCATCGTCTCTGACAATTGGCCAGGATTGAATAGCTTTTTCGAGCCTGGCAGGGAGATACTGCTGCCGGTTTCGTCGGATGATGTATGTCGCTATATAACCGACATCGATGACGCGGAGCTAAAGCGCATCGGGCGCCGAGCCCAGCAACGCGTTCTTGCCGAGCACACGAGTGAGCGGCGAGCCGAAGAATTCGAACAGGCTGTGCGCGATGTGAGTAGTGCAATTGCGATGCCCCCCGCGACCGTTTCGCAATAGCCGGCCCAGAGCCGTTCGGCGTTAAAAGGCCGGAAAACGTCTCGCCTGCGAACCTGCATCCAAAGCGAAGACCTTCTGATCCTCCCGGTAGCACGTAGCACGTCGTGCAAGTAACCTTTTGCTGCAATCGAAGGAGAACATGAGAGTCGCATTGGTAGCCCCGCCTTTCATCCCTGTCCCGCCAAAGGTCTACGGTGGAACGGAATTGTTCATTGCGCATCTAGCTGAGGGGCTCAGCAAACTCGGCATAGATGTTGTCGTCTACTGCAACGGCGAGTCAACTGTAAGCGTGGAAAAACGCTGGATTTATGCAGAATCACAGTGGCCAATCCAAGGGGAAGTGTACGCGAATCTTAAGGACATCAATCATACGGCGTGGGCCATCCGAGACGCCTCCAGCGATTGTGACATCATTCACCTGAACAATCTCCCGGGGCTCGCAACCTCCCGCTTTGTGAGTAATCGATTTGTTTACACGATGCACCATCCGTCCGAGCCGGGCCTTAGCGCGTTCTATCAATTTTATCCCGAGGTTGAGTACGTCACGATCAGCGACTTTCAACGCCTGCGCGAGACCATGCCACGCACGCGCACGATCCACCATGGAATTGATCTGTCGCTTTATCGTTCGCAGGAAAAGAAAGGCGGCTATTTGAGTTTTCTTGGCAGAATCGCACCCCCGAAGGGAACCCATCTGGCTATCGAGGTCGCGAAAAAATCTGGCATACCGTTGAAAATAGCGGGTGAAGTACAACCGATCTACCGGGACTATTTCGATTCTGAAATTAGACCGCACCTTGATGGGAAGTTTATCGAATACGTTGGCGAAGCTGATCTTCCCTCCAAAAATGAGCTCCTTGGAAACTCCATCGCCATGCTGTTCCCAATCCAGTGGGACGAGCCATTCGGCTTGGTGATGATCGAAGCCATGGCGTGCGGCACGCCTGTGCTTGCCATGCCCGGAGGCGCCGTGCAGGAGGTCGTGAAAGACGGGGTTTCCGGTTGGGTCTGCCGGTCTACCGCGGAGATGGCAACCCGTGCACAGGAAGCTGCCACTACGTTTCGGCCCTCCGCAGTGCGAGAGTACGTTGCCGCTGAGTTTTCACTCGCCACGATGGTGGCCAGATACGCCCAGTGCTACGAAGAAGTGCTCAACCTCGACAAAGAAGACGAACTGAGGGATCAGCACGTCCGCTCAACTCGTGCTACTGGAACTCGCGCGGCAGCGTGAACGCTGCTCAGCATAGTCCATCCCACAAAAAGGCCCTCCCTGGAGGGAGGGCCGTAATGCGGCGAGCGACGGCTAATTAACTGTCAGTACCGCCGGTACGCTTACCAGGTCACCGTATGTTGCGGTGATGTTCACGGTGCCAGCGCGTACGCCGGTAGCCAGGCCCGAACTGCTGATGGTTGCGGTGTTGTAGTCGGAGGTCCGCCAGTATACGGACGCGCTCAGGTCCTGTGCTGGCAAACCGCTGTCGGCGAAGTAGCCTGTTGCTGTGAATTGCTGTTTCTCGCCTGCGCTGATGCTCGCCGTAGCCGGACTCACCACTACCGATGTGATAGGACTATTCGTAATCGTGACGGTTGTTGTGCCGGTTTTCCCGTTCAGCGTAGCTTTTATTACGGCGCTGCCTACACGCTTACTGCGCAAAAGTCCCGATCCGTTGATGGAAGCGAATTTCGGCTTGGACGAATTCCAGGCTACGCCGCTAAGAACGCGCGTGGAGCCGTCGCTGAACTGACCTGTCGCGGTGAAGCGTAACTTCGTGTGGACTGCGACAAGGGGGTTGTCAGGCGCGATGGTTATAGTTGTTAGCGTCGCGTCAGTTACGGTGAGCAGCGTCGAACCAGTCACGCTTCCATACACAGCACTGATGTTCGCGGTTCCTTTTCCAACTGTGTTCGCTAAACCGGTGCTGTTGATGGTCGCGATGCTCGCGTCTGACGATATCCACGTAACCTGAGTTGTCAAATCCTGCGTCGTAGCATCAGTAAATACGCCCGTCGCCGCGAATTGCACCGTCCCACCGATGCCGATGGACGAATCAGCTGGGGTGACGTTGATTGAGGCGATAACGGCTGACGTGACCACCAGAGTCGCGGAGCCGCTCGTATCGCCGGAACTCGCAGAGATGACCGTGCTTCCTTCCGCAAGAGTTTTGACGAATCCAAGTGTGTCCACCGTCGCCACTGCGGGAGTTTCGGAAGTCCACGTAACGCTTGAAGTGATGTCCTGAGTCGACCCATCCGTGAAGGTGCCGATAGCCGTGAACTGCTGGGATGTCCCCTTAGCAAGCGATGGAGCCGAAGGAGTGATAGCCAGCGATACAAGAGTCGCCGGAGTGACAGTCAGGTCCATCGAGTCAGTCAGATCTCCTACTTTTGCAGTGATCGTGACAGTACCCGCGCCGACACCCTTTACGATTCCACTCGAAGTAACAGTCGCAATCGCGGTGTCTCCCGAACTCCATTGCACGTTCACGAGGTCTTGTGTGCTGCCATCGGAGAAGGTGCCTGTCGCGACCAATTGCTGATCTGCACCGGTCGGAATGGAGACCAGCTCTGGTGTCACGTCCACCTGGGTCAGAACGGCTGCACTAATCGTGAGATCGACGTTGCCGCTGATACCGCTTAAGCTTGCCGTAATTTTTGTGGCTCCCTGCTTCTTGGCAACGGCTAGCCCCGTGACACTCACATCCACGAGCGTGGCGTCACCCGAACTCCAGGTCACCAACGAGGAGATATCGCGCTGGCTGTTATCGCTGTAAATGCCGTATGCCGATAACTGCTGGGTCTGACCGGACGCGAGCGAGATCTCGGCGGGGAGTACGACGATAGAAGCCAAGACAGGGTCCGTGACGTTGACGGCGGTGGACTTCGTCACAGTGCCAGAGGTAGCTGTAACCGTGACCGAGCCTTTCTTAAGCGTGGTTAGCAGACCGGCGTTGCTGATCGATGCGATCGTTTCGTCCGAAGACTTCCATGTGACCGTCGAGGTCAGTTCCTTCGAACTGTTGTCGCTGTATGTGCCCGTTGCCTTCATCTGCTGTGTTCTGCCTAGCGGAACCGAGTGGTCGGTAGGCGATACGGACAGGGAAAGCAACGTCGGTGTTTGTTGAGGTGGCTGGGAGGGCGTTGTCGTGTTCTTGGTGCCTCCGCCCCCACATCCAGTCAGGCCAATCGCAAACGCGAGTATGCCTGCTAGAGACAGCTTTGTGGCTTTCTTCATGCAGCTCTCCTGGGTGTCGAGTATTCAATTGGGGAGGAGATACGATCGTCCGCAAGTTCTCATGGCCTGCTGGACTGGACTGCTTTCTTTCCGGCTAGAAGCGCTGTAACGATCTTGCGCGTTCTCTGACCAGGTACTCAGATTGGATGCCGATTGTACGGCAACTCGTCGCACAATTGCTGCACAAACTTGCACTGTCGTCAGTAATCGCCGGGGAAGGTTACGTAACTTCGAGAAATTCCCAAACGTTCTCAGATCGTGTGTTTGGGGCGTTAACGATGGAAACAGAGGTGGGCGAGAGTTCATTATCCAAGCTTCTAAACCGGTCTGCTGGAGTACTGCATCAGACCTTTCTTAGGGAGGTGTGAATGGCTGAAGTCAAGATTACGATCAAGAAGAATGGTCCCTATCGCGTAGAGGCCCCAGAGGGTTCCATTCAACTTGTTGATGCCGACGGGAATGCGGTAGATCTTGCCGGAAAGACTGCTTTTTCTCTCTGTCGTTGCGGCGCATCAGTGAACAAACCGTTCTGCGACGGCACGCATTCGAAGATTGGATTCCAGGCGGCGGAGGCTGCCGTGAAGAAAGAAGAGCAGTCTGGGCAAGCCGACCCCGATGCTTCCAGGTTGAAGGTGTAGGATTGCCGTTCCGCTTCTCCGGCCAGTAAAGATGCCCCGCGTTGGTGGACCGAGTCTCCATAAACGCGGGGCGGTGGGCAACAGTTCTGGTGTACGCAGTTTCAGTGAATGGTGCGCGTTTTTCTCGACATGTAGTCCATCAACAGGTACTGTCCGAGTGTGTAGGGTGTCGTGAAGTAAGCCTTGCCGCGGCACATCTCAGTCACTTTTTGAACGAACTGCACGAGGCCGTAGTCCGAAGCGAGCATGAAGGTGTTAATCATGATGCCGGCTCGCTTGCACTTGGAAACCTCTTCGAGTGTCTGGCTCACAACCAGCGGATCCAGCCCGAACGCATTTTTGTAGATGCGGCCGTCCTCCAGCGTCAGAGCTGAAGGCTTGCCATCAGTGATCATGACAATCTGCTTCATGTCTTTCCGCTGTCGCTGCAAAAGGCGTTGAGCCAGTCGCAAACCTTCACGCGTATTGGTGTAATAGGGCCCAACTTTTACGCGTGCCAGTTGCGAAAGAGGCACTTCTTCGGCGGAATCATGAAACAAGATCAGGCTGAGGGAGTCGCCTGGATACTGTGTTTTTATCAAGTGCGACAGCGCCATGGCGACTTTCTTGGCCGGGGTGAACCGGTCCTCACCGTACAGAATCATCGAGTGGGAACAATCCAGCATCAGCACTGTCGCGCACGACGACTGATATTCACATTGGTGTACCTGCAGGTCTGAGTACTCAAGCTTCAGCGGAAGATTGCAGCCTTCTCGTTGTATCGCATTCGAGAGTGTTTCCGTGATGTCGAGGTTCAGGGTGTCCCCGAACTCGTATCGCTTCGAGGCTCCGTTTGCCTCGATTCCGGTTGCCATGTCCCGTGTATCGTGGCGACCGAAGCTTGATTTCCCCAACGATCCAAGCAGATCTCGCAGCGTTCGGAATCCGAGAAAATCAAGGCTCTTATCCGTGATTTCGAACTTCACTTGGGACTGCGAACGTCCAACCTGCCCCCCCACACCGGGGCGCTGAGACGGATCCGGCGGGTTCTCGACGGATATATAGTCTTCCTGCTCCAGTCGTTCGATGAGTTGCTCAATGAGATCGTCGAGTGAGCCGTCTTCTTTCATCTGCTGAAGTCGTTCTCGCATGGACTCGTCAAGCATGTCCTCGCTAAGCAGCGCATTCTCGACGGCCCGTCGCAACTCCTCAACAGTCTGCTCGTCATTCGGCAACTCATAAAAACTTTGGTACGGATTTTGGAACCCGCTATTCAGCAGAAAATCCGACAACGCACTGAGCAAGTCCTGGGTGCTCAACTCGGATGCCGGATCAGGAACGTATTTTGAATATCGGATGAACTTCATAACGGACAGTACTTAAATATCAAACCGGGTGTATGCTGCCGCGTTCTGATTTGTACAGACTAGTTGAACGGCCTTCTGCGAGTCGGACGCTCCCGCTCTTCTTCTCGAGCGAAGCTCGGTTCAGCACGCCGGGGCGGTTTCTCGCCAGCCGAGAATACCCGTTCCTCGTTTCGCCCAATACGCTTGTGCGCGTGCAGGCCCTCCAGGACGAATTCTGCCGCGGATACCTGAAGTTCGGCGGGATCGCTGTTCTTCACGCCGAGAGCCCCGAGTTTCTCGTGCAAACCTTGAATTCCACGCAACAATTCAATTACTGCGCCCGCTCCAGCACTGTCCGGCAACTTGATTTCCCCACCCAGGTCGAACCACTGGACGACTTGGTTCATGTTGACGCCTTCATAGTAGCGGTCGAATGTCTTTGCAATCGCGGTCCGAATGATTTCGCGCGCAACATTATCGGCGCCTCGCATTTCACCTTCATACTCGAGTTCAAGTTTGCCCGTGATCGCAGGCAAGGCTGCATAAACGTCGCCAATGCGTGGCACCACGCATTCCTCCTGACCCCGAATGGCGCGGCGCTCCGCATTCGAAATAACATTTTCCATGCAGCTGATTGACAACCGCTGGCTCACGCCTGAGCGCTTGTCAATTCGCTTGTCTTCGCGAGCGACGAACGCAATCTGTTCGACGACCTCACGCACGTACTTCGGAACCTGCAGATTGTCTCCGTTTCGCTGGTCCCATGCTTCCTGAGCTGTGATCGCGATCCCCTCGTCGATCGTAGCCGGATAGTGCGTCCGGATCTCAGATCCGATACGGTCTTTCAACGGGGTAATGATTTTGCCCCTCGCGGTGTAATCCTCAGGGTTCGCGCTGAACACGAGCGCGACATCCAGCGGCAGGCGTATCGGGTAGCCCTTAATCTGAACGTCACCTTCCTGCATAATGTTGAAGAGGCCAACCTGAATCTTGCCTGCGAGGTCCGGCAACTCGTTTATCGCAAATATCCCACGGTTGGCGCGCGGCAGGAGACCGTAGTGAACCGTGAGTTCACTGGACAATTCGTGGCCCCCGCGAGCCGCTTTGATCGGGTCGATGTCTCCGATGAGGTCAGCAATTGTTACATCCGGCGTTGCAAGTTTCTCAACGTAACGCTTTTCCGGACTGAGATAGTCAATGGGCAAATCATCGCCAAGCCGATTTCGTTCATCGCGGCACCTGCGGCAGATCGGATCATAAGGGTTGTCGTGAATCTCACAGCCCGCCACATACGGCATCTCCGGATCGAGCAAGCTGGTTAGTGCACGTAAAATCCGGCTTTTCGCCTGCCCGCGCAAGCCGAGAAGGATGAAGTTGTGTCGGGAGAGAATTGCGTTGATGATCTGCGGCACGACACTGTCGTCGTAACCAACGATGCCCGGAAATATAGCTTCTCCAGTTTTCAGCCGGCAGATAAGATTCTCGCGAAGCTCATCCTTGATTCGACGCTGCTGGAGTGTTAGTTGGGAAAAGTGACTGCGCTTGAGTTCACCTAAGGTCCTGGGAAGATTCATGACCGGTGAGGAACCTCTCCTGGGGAACGACATTGCCCCGATTATACGTCTGGCGAAACCGTTGCACTTGGGACAACATTCCCGCTATAGCGCGCAGGTTTTCACCTTTTGTTGGACGGCAATCTGAGGGTGGAGTGTTGTTTTGATGCGCCGATTAAATGTGTGAACCATCCGTACCATTCGGCTCAATTGAGCGGACGATGCGCGGTTTTACATTACGTGCCCATTTCCTCCGGCTTTTTCGCGTACTCTCGCCGCTCGCTTAAGCTTCGGAAGCACCTGCTGATAAAAGTCCAGAAGAGCTGCAATTCGATCCTGCTCAGAGCGCATTGCAAGTAGCGTCTGCTTGAAATCAGGATCGATCGGAAGAGAACCGGCGAGTGCGTATGAAAGTTGTGGAACATTGGTATCGGGTGGCTCGTAGCTCTGATTCGGCCCGATCAACTGTACGATCTCGACGTGCAATGCGAGGGCGCGCTTTACGTCCTCACGCGGGGCGCTCCCCGGTTCGTCATCCTGAAACAGGATTTCGGCCCTGAGAAACGAACGTTCCTCATCGGTACGCAGGATCTCAAAGCGTCTTCGGCCTGCGACCTCGATGTCCATGCGGCCGTCGTCGTACTTCTTCGCGAGGCGGATGATCTCGGCCGTACATCCAACGTCGGCGATGGTCTCATCTTTGCCCCGCACGATCCCGAACGGCAGTTTCTCCATGATGCACTCGGCGACCATCTCTCGGTATCGAGGTTCAAAGATGTGCAGCGGTAGCGTTTCGCCGGGAAAGAGCACCAGGTCGAGCGGGAATATCGGTAACATGCCAGCCACGGCAGCATTCTACCCTTAGGGAGGAGAACGCGTGCTGCTGGCCGGGAGAAAACTCCGGTGGCAAGTGGCCTCGCTTTGTGCCATTGTTAGCTCATGCTGCTGAACGGAAAAGTGGCCGTTATCACCGGCGCTTCCATGGGGATCGGGGAAGCGATTGCGAACCTGTTTGCCCGGGAAGGCGCTACCGTTGTGCTCTCATCACGTGATCTCGGGCGGGCGGAAGCCGCTCGTGCGCGGATAGGCCGTCCTGAGCGGACGATGGCTGTTGCGTGCGACGTACGAAATCGAGAAGAAATCGAGCGCCTGATGGCTTTAACCCTTCACAACTTTGGGCGTGTCGATATCTGGATCAACAACGCCGGATACGGCATGATCGACACGATAGCGGACATAAATATGGACGCCTGCCGCGCCATGTTTAATACCAACTTGTTCGGCGCTATCGATGGACTGCAAGTCGCCGCTGCGCAGATGAAACTGCAGCGCGGTGGGACCATTATCAACATTTCAAGTGTTGCGGGGCACATCCCGGTTCCGCTCGGAGCCGCTTATGGCGCGACGAAGTTCGCGATGAACGCAATGGGGAAAGCGTCCAGGCTCGAGTTGAGGAAGTACGGCATCAACGTCCTGACCGTTTGTCCGGGTTTCATTGAGACCGAGTTTCACGCAAACGTGGTGCGAAACGACCGGTTCAAGCATGCACGGTCGCCAGTACGAGGCCCTGGCCCTGATCGCGTGGCGCGTGCTGTTCTTCGCGGGTATCTCCGCAATAAGCGCGAAGTGGTCGTTCCCTGGTATTACCAACTGTTCATGAAGCTCTATCAGCTCTGGCCAGGCCTGGTGGAGTACGGCATGTTGCGATTCCGCACACCCAGCGAGGAACCGATCGCCGCAACGCCTGATTCAGTTGGTAAGAAATGACAGCGGTCGAAGGTTGCAGCGTGTGAAGGTCGCCGCAGTCACCTGTCGATGTCGTCCAGCATTCCTTCCATCTCGCTACGGGCGTGAGCGTTGCCTGAGCGCTGTGCGACTTCGATTCCTTGCGTCAGCATTTCTTTCGCTTCGTCGAAGCGCTCGGCATTGATGAGTGTCTGTGCCGCTTGCTGGTACGCTGCGATGTAGTCAGGACTCGACTGCCGCAGCGTAGTAAATTCTGCGAGCGCGGCTTCGGTATCGCCTGCTTTCGAGTACTCCATAGCCAGTCCGTAGCGAGCTAAAACATTCGCCGGGTCATTTCCCAGAATGTCTTTCAGCATTGCAATTCGATCCATAGAACGTCTCGACACTCCTATCTGATAAGCCGCAGCGATCGCCGCGGTCGGCCTAATTGTGCACGTGTAGTTGCGTGCGTCGCAAATGCCGCGTCTCCTGTACAATGAGCCACACTGCCGTGTCCCGAGGAACTGTCTTGGCCTGTCCTTACTTCATGCCGACGGAGAAAATCGACGGAGGCGAATGGCCGCATCCAACGCGCCTTCCGCTTGGCTCCGGATGGCTCGGCGTCTGTACGGCTGCCGAGACTCCGGTAATACCTGAGAATGACGAGCTGCGCGATTATTGCAACCTGGGGTACGCTCGCTGTTCGCGCCTGCCCGCCGACAGGCAAGCGGATGCCGTGCGATTTGCAATTGCGGCTGCGTCCGAAAGCCGGATAGTCCTTAGTTACGTTCTCGAACGCGATCATCGTCCCGGTGAAAGTGGCAGGCTGGAATTCAGCGCCGAGACGGGCACATGGATAGCGGCTCACTCGGATGCACGGATTCAGATGATGGCAGACTGCTACGTGCGGGCGTATCGTCACCGCACGAGCGAGTTTACGAGATTGTGAGCCGTTCTCGCAGGGCCCTGAATCTATCTGAGGTTCATACTTATGGAGCAGACCTACAACCTCACACCTCGCCCTGTTCGCGATTCGCTTTCTGAAATGGATGAAATCGTCCTGCCGAACGACGCCAACCCACTTGGTGCTCTTCTTGGTGGACGCCTGATGCACTGGATCGATTTGGCTGGAGCGCTGGCGGCACATCGTCACTCGCGTAATTACGTCGTCACCGCCTCCATCGACCATCTCGATTTCGTCACGCCTGTGCACGTCGGGGACCTGGTTGTTCTGAAGTCTTCGGTGAATCGTGTGTTCCATACCTCGATGGAGATCGGCGTGAAAGTCTGGGTCGAAAACTACATCACCGGAAGCCGACACCACGTCAGTTCTGCGTATGTAACGTACGTCGCGGTGGACCGTCACGGACGCCATATTCCCGTACCGCCCGTTTTACCGGAGACGGAGGACGAAAAGCGACGCTATGAAGACGCGGGTCGCCGCCGCGAAATCCGGCACGCGAACAAGCAGCGTAAGAAGGAAAGCGCGCGACAAGCCGCTAAATAGTAGTTCTTGTGCTCGGTCGCACGGCGGGGAAGCGCGGCCGCACCTTACCCCTCCCTGCGAACAGAGGTAAATCTCAGTATTCAAAGGGCTTAGATCCGCAGATCAGATCGCCAAAGGGAGATCCGCGTGTTACCGCTCTCATCTCCTAAAGCCCTACTCTAATTATGACGGCGAAGCGGGACGAAACCGCCAGGATTGCGCCACTTGTATGTGCTGGTATTTGAATCGCATACGGTTTGCGGGTGAATGGGGAGGGCTTGACACCCGTATTAGTCCTCAAATGGGACAAAGTCACTCCAGAAGGTGATGTGAGTCACAGCGGGTTTTCCAGCCGAAATTCACAATGTGGATATTCGGGACAAAGATAGTCCAGTTAGGCCAAGAGTATCCATGCAATTGACCCGCGCCGCCGATTATGCCGTTCGAGTGATGATCCAACTGGCATCACTCCCACCCGGCACACGTGTGCAACGAAACCAACTCGCTGAGTCCACGGGGGTACCTGAAAGCTTCATGTCGAAGGTGCTGCAGGCCCTGGTTCGTGCGCGGCTGATCTCGTCACGCCGTGGGCTGGACGGCGGGTTCGAGCTGATGGTGTCGTCGGATCAGGTGTCGTTGCTCGACGTGGTTGAGGCAATCGAGGGACCGGTTCAGCTCAACTTCTGCCTGGGGTCGGGTGAGGGTTGTGAACGTCAGAGGACCTGCGCTGCGCATTTTGTCTGGGCAGAGGCGCAGGCCGCGATGGTCTCCGTTCTCAAGAAAGCCACGATTCAGAAGCTGGCGCAGCAAACGCAAGCGGCACAGTGCCTGGCGGGCAGGCGCGAGGTAATGTCTCCGATGCCGGTTGCGAATGGTGCGACGGCGGCCATAAGTCAGCTAATGCGGCCGGAGTGACCATTGCATGTGAACGCCGCCCATCTCCGAAGCAGGTAACGACAATTGGTTCGGTTCGGCGGCGGGGAGGGTTTTCGCTGTTAGCTCCTAGCTGTTAGCTGTTAATAGTTAGCTGCTCTTGACTGTTGTGGTTTTCATGTTCCGAGAAGTCAGGCTCGCAGGTTCTTGCAGTCATGTTGTGCTGGTGGTTTGCCAGCTTACGATCACATGCGAATCGCCAATGATGGGGCATCGCCAACCTCTATTTCGCAGGGTAACGTATGGACAGCGCACTTTTAGTTCACCGGCTGCATTTCGCGTTCACCGTCACTTATCACTACATCTTCCCGCAGTTGACCATGGGGCTTGCCCCGCTCATCGTGCTGCTCAAGACGATGGCCATCTGGAAGGGGGATGATAGCTACAACAAAGCCGCCCGCTTCTGGGCGAAAATCTTCGGGATTAACTTCATCTTCGGCGTGATAACTGGCATTCCGATGGAATTCCAGTTTGGCACGAACTTTTCACACTTCTCGAAGTATGCGGGCGGCGTGATCGGCCAGACCTTGGCGATGGAAGGCACGTTCGCGTTCTTTCTTGAATCCGCATTTCTCGGCCTTTTCCTGTACGGCGAGAAGCGCCTGAGCAAGTGGGGTCACTGGTTCGCGGCATTCATGGTATTTGCTGGGTCGTGGCTCTCGGGCTACTTCATCATCGCGACGAACGCCTGGATGCAGCACCCGACCGGTTATGCTCGCACGGCCGACGGCGGGGTAGAGCTAACCAGTTTCTGGAAACTGCTGCTGAACCCGTGGGCGATCTGGCAATACGCGCACAACATGAGCGGAGCGGTGGTCACCGGTGCTTTTGTCATGTCGGCCATTGGGGCCTTCTATCTACTGAGTAAGAAGCATACCGAGCACGGCCGAATGTACCTGAAATTCGGCGTGGTTGCCGGGCTGATCTTCTGTGTTCTTCAGGCGTTTCCGACCGGCGACGGTCAGGGCAAGATGCTCGCGAAGCATCAGCCAGTGACGCTCGCTGCCATGGAGGCGCTGTACCGCACTCAAAACGGTGCTCCTCTTCACATCATCGGCCAGCCCGATGTCGAAAAGGAGAAGATGGACAATCCTGTTTCCTTGCCGAAGATCCTGAGCTTCCTGGCGTTCATGAACTTCAACGCGGAAGTAAAGGGACTCGATGCCTATCCCAAGGAAGACTGGCCACAGAACATTCCGCTCCTCTACTACAGCTATCGCATCATGGTCGGCCTCGGGACGATCTTCATCGCGGTGATGGTTGCGGCGGCGTTTCTGCTATGGCGGGGTAAGTTATATCGGGCCAAGCCCATGCTATGGATACTCATGTTGATGCTGCCATTCCCCTATATCGCGAACACTGCGGGCTGGATGACCGCGGAACTCGGACGCCAGCCGTGGCTGGTCTACGGCCTGCTACGGACGAGCGAGGGCTATTCGAAAACGGTGAGCGCCGGGAACGGCTGGTTTACGTTGCTCGGATTTATGGGGATGTACACGGTGACGTCGATCCTGTTCCTCTTCCTGATGCGCCGCGAGGTCGAGCACGGACCTGAGCCGGTGCGAATCGGCGAACCGCTTTACATGCACGCGGCTGCTGCCGAGGAGGTGACCAAGTAGCCATGCCGACACTCTGGTTCTGGATCGTCGCTCTCATGCTGACCGCCTATGTGATCCTCGATGGGTTCGACATTGGTGCGGGGATCATTCACCTCTTCGTGGCGCGTACGGAAAACGAGCGCAAGATGAACCTGCGCGCCATCGGCCCTGTGTGGGATGGCAACGAAGTGTGGCTGCTCGCTGCCGGAGGCACGCTGTACTTCGCGTTTCCTCTCTTGTATGCGTCGAGCTTCAGCGGTTTCTATCTGCCCCTCATGATGGTGCTGTGGCTGCTGATGGGGCGAGGCTTGAGCATTGAGCTGCGCAACCATCTTGACGGGGTGGTCTGGCGCAGCTTCTTCGACGCTGTGTTCTCGATTTCCAGCATTCTGCTGGCGATCTTCTACGGGGCCGCATTAGGGAACGTGATTCGCGGCGTGCCGCTTGGCGCCGACGGTTACTTTTTCGAGCCGCTCTGGACGAACTGGCGGGTCGGGCCGAACCCCGGCATTCTCGACTGGTACACGGTCGTAACGGGCGTGGTCGCGCTAGTCGTTTTGACCATGCACGGCGCGCTCTACGTTGCAACCAAGACCGAAGGCGAGATCAACCGGCGAGCACGCACCACGGCGACCTTCGCCTGGGTATTCGTTCTGGTGATGACGTTTGTCAGCCTTATGCTCACGATCAACGTTCGCGATGGATTGCTGACGAATTACAAGCAGTACCCGGTTACGCTGGCTATTCCCGTCATTGTTTTCGGCAGCCTCGCTCTGATCTTCCATTTTCATGGGAAGGGGAGGGAGAAGGCGGCATTCGTGTGCTCAAGCGTGTACATCGCTTTCATGCTGGTGGGGGCGGCGGTGGCGCTGTATCCGAATGTGCTGCCGGCGAGCACCGATCCGTTGTATAGCCTGACGATCACGAACACGGCGGCTCCGCATTACGGATTGACGATCGGGCTCATATGGTGGGTGATAGGGATCACGCTGGCGGTCGGGTACTTCGTATTTGTCTACCGAATGTTCCGTGGGAAGGTTCGGTTGGAGGAAGGGGATGGGCACGGGTACTAGATCGGGTGATCGGGTCATTGGGCCATTGAAGGGGAGGCTGAACGCCTCCCCGATTCTTTTGGCGTCGAGAACGCGGCGGTCGTTTGTGCCGCCCCTACGGGGCTCCCGCATCGTTTCTGCTTGTCCCGGCACTGAAGTGCCGGGCTGACCGAATGCCGCCCCTACGGGGCTCGAGTCGAGGCTGTCGTCGAACGCTTCGCTGGGCGATGTAGCGCCCCGCTAGGGGGCTCGAACCGCTTAGTCGCCCAGGGCTGCGGCTGGCTGGGGTACAGGGGCCGGGTGACGAACTGTGAGATCGGGGGACACTCGGTTTTCGAAGTACCGCTTCAGCTTGAGGATGGGTTGCTCGATGTACTTCCACGAGAGTGCGGCTACGGGAATCGTCAGCGCGCACTGCATAACCAAGTGGTAGATCCCTTTTGTGTAGCCGAAGTGCGCGGGGATGCGGTACAGCGGCGTCGCCCAATACAGAGAGAAAACGAGCGGGTGCCAAATGTAAATGCCGTAGCTGATACGACCGATGTATCTCAATGGCGACGAAGCCAGGAACCCGTTCTGGTGTGTGACTGCATAGCTCACGATTGATCCGAAGGTGAGCGCCAAGGCGAGATACACGAATTCGAACTCGCGGTTGTGCAGTAGCCAGTACGCCCAAGGCGCAGCCACCCATGTGTACTTGAACCACTTGGGCCGCAGGGCCACCAATGCTCCGACAGCTATGGGATCGAGTCGGGCAAAGGTGAAGAAGAATCCCATGCTGGTGCCGAGATGGTGTAGCAGCATTCGGAAAGGCGTTCCCGCGAGTACCACGGCGACGAGGATCCCAATCAAGACGCGACGCGAGAACAGCCGCACGAAGAAGGGCCAAACCATGTAGAACTGCTCTTCGACGCAGAGAGACCAGGTGATTACAAGGCAGAACGACCCCAAGTGATTCAGGATCAGGTTCTGCACGTAGAAAACGTAGTACTGCCACTTGTACGTGGCGAAATCAATGTGCTGGTCGAACCAGGGACCCATGTGCGGGCTGAGAACGAATACGTAAAAGAGCAGCAGATAGTACAGCGGCCAGATTCGTAAGCCGCGCCGAGCATAAAAATTGCGGTAATAGTTCGGCTGTTCCTTGGAGGCGACCAAGATGGAGGTGATCAGGTATCCGGAGATGACGAAGAAGAGGTCAACGCCGAGCCACCCCCAAGTGCGCCACGTTTCGAGGAGCGGGCTGCTAAAGCCGAAATTCGCATGGACCAGCAGTACCAGCCCGATGGCGAACGCGCGCAGGCCGTCGAGTTCAGGGATGTAGCGGATACAGTTCTCCTCGTGCGCGAACTTTCGGGGCGCACGAGGCGCGTCGTTCAAGCGCAATCAGTCGTGGGGAAACACTCAATGTTACCAGAGAAGCTGAAAAAAAGAGCTCTCGTTTCGTCTGGTAATCTAGCTTCTAAGTTCGTAAGGACCGCCTTCACGTCATTGGAGTTAACACAGCGTGTCACGTTCGGCGAAAGCCCACATTTTACTGCTGCTCATAACGATGGTCTGGGGCGCTACGTTCGTCCAGATCAAAGCAGCACTATCGTACTCATCGCCATTGATGTTTAACGCTGTACGCATGGCTCTGGCGGCGCTTGCACTTTGCATCGTCTTTCACAAAGATCTGCGACGGTTGACGCGAGGGTCTCTTCTCGCCGGGTCTGTTGTTGGCTTTTTCCTCTGGCTGGGATATGAATTTCAGACCACCGGGCTAGAGCTGACGACGCCGTCGAAGTCAGCATTTCTCACAGGCTTGTCCGTCGTACTCGTTCCAGTCTTTTTAGCGGTCTTCTTTCGCCGTCACATCAACCGCTGGACCAGTATGGGCGCCTTTACGGCGTTCGTCGGTCTTTTCCTTCTGACTGTGCCAGGCGGTGCGAACGGCACTGGCGATTTCTCTAGCATCAATCGTGGCGACATCCTGACGATTGGTTGCGCTGTGTCGTTCGCATTCCAGATCATCTTCATGGGGCGCTCGACGCAGAAGTACTCGTTTCAGCAGATAGCCGCGGTTGAAGCAATTGTGTGCGCGTTGCTCATGGCAATCACGGTGCCGATTGTCGAACAGCCGTACGTCGTTTGGAATGCGACCGTGATTTTGGCCATCCTGGTTACTGGGCTTGTGGGAACTGCGGCAGCTTTCACTGTTCAGGCTTGGGCACAGCAATTCACGCCCCCGACGCACACGGCGCTGATCTTCTCGCTTGAGCCGGTTTTTGCCTGGATCACCGCAGTGATCGTCCTGGGCGAACGAATCGGCTGGCGCTCTGGATTCGGCGGAATTTTGATCCTCGCAGGCGTGTTGCTTTCAGAACTGAAAGGGAGTACGCCATCAGCGACCTCCGAAGAGACTGGTGATGCTGAGAACGGCCGTCCAGGTGACAAACGCGAAGCAGTCGCCCTAAGCGAGTTCGACAGGTAGGCGCAAGCTTGGACCTAACCTGGTGCTGGAGAAGCGGTTGCGCATTTCGGGTAACGATTCACGGGGGAAGCGCGTCTAATTCGTGTGGAGTCTCGTACCCAAAAGTCCACCGCAACTTCCAGCCAAGGCTCCCGTTATAATCGTAAGGCTCTGAAACGAGCCGGAGGGAAAGACAGAGTATGAATCCGCGCGCAAGCGCTTTCTGGGCGCGTCTGAGAGCTCACCGTTTCGCCTCGACGCTCGCCATTCTTCTGACATTGGCGTTGGGAATTCTGATTGGGACTGTCATCTCCTATGGCGTGAAGGGTCAGGAGAAGGCGAAGAATGTTTCTGCTGACGCCACTCCCTTGAGCGTTCCAGCTCCGCAGCAGCTTTCCAATCAGTTCACCAAGATTGCGAAGGAACTTGAACCCGCAGTCGTAAACATCAACACCGAATCCACGATCCAGAATCCGCACCGTCGTTTCCGCCGCCCACCAGGCCAGCAGGGACCCGGCGGCGACGAGAGCCCGTTCCAGGATTTCTTTGATCGATTCTTCGGCCAGGAACCGGACGGGACCGGACCAGGCACCATGCGTTCGCGTTCGCTCGGGTCTGGCGTGATTGTGGATTCAAAGGGCTACATCATCACGAACCGCCACGTTGTGGATAAGGCTGATCGCATTCGTGTGAAGTTCATGGACGACCCACAGGGTTTCCCTGGCCGCGAAGCGACCGTCATCGGGACCGATGCCGAAACGGATATCGCGGTAATTAAGGTCAACACCGACAAGCCGTTGCCGGCTGCCAAGATCGGCAATTCCGACGGGCTTCAGGTCGGTGACTGGGTTTTGGCTGTTGGAAGCCCCTTCGGTCTACAGGAAACCGTTACTGCCGGCATCGTGTCAGCTAAAGGTCGTGACATCGTGCCCGGCCGCCAATTTCAGTCTTTCATCCAGACTGATGCGGCTATCAATCCCGGCAACTCGGGCGGGCCGCTGGTGAACATGGCGGGTGAAATCGTCGGCATTAACACCGCGATTCTGACTGAAACACAGGGGTACCAGGGTGTCGGCTTTGCCATGCCTTCCAACACTGTGGTGCAGGTCTACAACCAGTTGATCGGCCCCGAACACAGGGTTACGCGCGGCTCGATTGGTGTTGAATTCAATGCGGCGCCTAATCCGGCAATCGCCCGTGTCTATGGTGTTAAGAACGGCGTCATCGTCGCCAATGTGGTTCCTGATGGCCCCGCTGCGAAGGCTGGCCTGCAGGTAGGCGACACGATCGTCAGCATCGACGGCAAGCCCGTGAAAGATGGTGACGATCTGGTCAACAACATAGCGTCGAGGAAGCCCGGAACGTCGGCAAAGATCGGGTTCATTCGAAATAACAAAGAGCAGAACACCGCCGTCACAATTGCTGACCGTTCCAAACTGTTCGCAGCGCGTCTCACAGGAGATGAGGAGGAGGGCGGTGCTGACAC
The DNA here is from genome assembly GCA_035629075.1 of Terriglobales bacterium. Lineage (GTDB taxonomy): Bacteria > Acidobacteriota > Terriglobia > Terriglobales > Acidobacteriaceae > JAEZPW01. The sequence continues at coordinate 18,504 of DASPIK010000055.1, forward strand.
CCAGCCGACCGAAACCAAGCTGGGCATCACCGTTGGCTCTCTTACAGCGGAGATGGCTGACCGCTTGAACGTGCCGGCGAATCGGGGAGTCATCGTGCAGGACGTGAGGCCTGGCTCTTTTGCTGATGATATCGGGATGAACCGTGGCGACGTGATTCTGGAGATCAACAAGCAGCCGATCAATAACCTGGATGATTTCCGGAAGGCACAAGCCCAGCTCAAGTCCGGTCAGGACGTTGCGTTCCTGGTCAGACAAGGTCGTGGACAAAACTCCGGTACCATCTTCCTGGGAGGCACTTTGCCGTAGCCAGACACTCAATGTTTAACTGATACAAATGGCCCCGGCGGCAAGATAATGCTGCCGGGGTTTTATGTTAGTCGTCAGAAGCCAAGCAAGACGTCTTACAGTCGGAAGTAAACTGCTCGCGCTGTAGGAACGTCCAAGATTGCAGTTGTTAACATCAATGCCGGAGGACTGTGCATGGAAGCTAGCGTGCGCGGCAACGATAACGAGCGCATTACCGACATTCTCAAGAATGCCAAGAATATCGCGGTCGTAGGTCTTTCCGACGACGCCATGCGACCGAGTTACGGAGTGGCCGCCTACCTCCAGAGTCGGGGATACCGAATCATCCCAGTCAACCCCGAGGTTCAATCTGTATTGGGTGAGAAAGCTTACCCCTCACTCACTGAGGTGCCGGAGAAAATCGACATAGTTGATATATTTCGCCGCTCTGAACACGTGCCTCCTGTCGTTGAAGAAGCGATCCAGATGAAAGTTCCGGTCGTCTGGATGCAGGAGACCGTGATCCACGAGGAAGCGGCCGATAAGGCAAGAGAGAACGGCATCTTCGTCGTGATGAACCGTTGCATACTGAAAGAGCACCGCGCGCGAGACTTGTAACTAAGCCTTGCTCCTCAGCAGGATGAGAGTCGCATCGTCCGCCAAAGGACGGAATCGCGTGAACCGCGACACGGACTCGAGTACGGTCTCCACGCACATGGAATATTGGTTTGCCTGTTCGACGAGGCGTTCCGTTCCGAATTGCTCTCCCGCATCGTTTTCCGCTTCCGTGATCCCATCGCTATACAGGAGAACTCTGGCGTCCTGTTCGAGTGTTACCGTGCACTCTTCGTACTCCCAGTCGGCAATGCCGAGGGGCAGGCCGCTCGCTTTCTCCAACAACTGTGTATCGCGCTCGTTGGTCATGATGGGAGCGGGATGACCGGCGCTCGCGAACGTGAGAGTGCGATCAGCCGGGTCGAAAACCGCATATACCATCGTGACAAACTTCTCGGGTGGGAAATCGCGATACAGGATCCGATTCAGCCGGTTCAACAAGGGAGCCGGAGAAGGTGTGGTCTCCACAAGCGAGCGGAGGATCCCTCGGCTCGAAGTCATCAAAAGCGCCGCAGGCATGCCCTTTCCTGCAACATCTGCCAGGACGAATGCCCAGCGACCATCGGTCAAGGCGATGTAATCGAACCAGTCGCCACCCACCGCATGGGCGGTAATGCACATACCCTCAACCTGTAGTCCGGGAATGAGGGGCGACGCTTTGGGAAACAGAGCCTGCTGGATCGCGGCAGCCTCCTGTTGCTGCCAGTAGAGTTGCTGCCTTTCTTCGCGCTCGCGCTGAAAACGTCGCGCGTTCTGCACAGCAATTGCGATATGCTCCGCCAGAACCTGCAAAACTTGAATTTGTTCGGGGCAGAACGCATCCACTTCCGCGTGCTGTGCGCTGAAAACGCCGATGAGTTCACTGCCAACCTTCAGCGGAATATCTACCTCGGAACGCGTTTCTAGGGCGCACATCTTGTAATGTGGATCGACGCGAACGTCAGGTGCGTAGTACAGAGTTCCGGTGGCAGCAACCTGACCGATAATCCCATCGAGACCCGTCCGGTAGCGCACGCCTTTCGGTTCCACTCCGCCTTGCACGGCAGCGGTGATCATGTCGCCCGTGTCGGGATCTTTCAGAGCTATACCCGACAGCGAACAGCCAAAAGCGTCAGTGACTTCGTTGACGATCTTGTCCAGTAAGGGTTCGAGTTCGAGGATGGAGTTGAGGGTGCGCGCTGCCTCATTCAGCAGCAAGAGTGAGCGAACTCGTTCCTCTGCAGTGTGGGGCGGCAGGACGGATGCCGGGACACTACGCGGAGTCGCTGGGGCGGACATGGCTGAACTCCTGGCCTGGAAGCCAGACCTAAGCTTGCAAATTCCAGATGCTGCTTATTCGCCGTGAGACTCCGGATTGTTTTTGGGGCTTCGCTGGGCTGCCCGCGCCGCTTCGGCGCGTCGCCGCTTAATCTCCTGGAGGCGGTCTTTTATGCGCTTTTCGATCCCTTCCTCCGTCGGGCGGTAGTAAACGCGCCCACGAAGTTTGTCGGGCAGACAATCCATATCGGCGACCTTGGTGTCGAGATCGTGCGCATATTGATAGCCTGAACCGTATCCGAGATCTTTCATGAGCCGAGTCGGCGCGTTCCGAATGTGCAGCGGCACTGGTTCCTGTGCAGTCTGTTCTACATCTCGACGAACGCTGCCGTATGCCATGTATACGGAATTGGACTTAGGGGCAATGGATAGGTACACGACGGCTTGTGCCAGGGCGAGGTTCCCCTCGGGCTGTCCGAGGAAGTGGACGGTTTCCTTCGCCGCTAGGCAAATGGACATCGCGTTCGGATCGGCTAGGCCGATATCTTCAACAGCCATGCGTATCACACGGCGTGCGATATATAGCGGGTCTTCGCCAGCTTCAATCATGCGCGCCAGCCAGTAGAGTGCGGCGTCAGGATCGCTGTTGCGTACGGATTTGTGAAGGGCAGAGATAATGTTGTAGTGCTCTTCGCCAGTCTTGTCGTACATCAGGACGCGCTTCTGGAGCGCGTCGGCGATCATTTGCTCTGAAACGTCCGGCTGCTTGCCGGGCTCGGCAAGTTGCTTCGCGACGCCGGCCGCGACCTCGAGCACGTTGTACGCTGAGCGGGCATCGCCGCTGGAATATGCCGCAATTTTCTTTAGAACGTCGTCGGAAACGCCGACGTTCAGCTCGCCCAAGCCGCGCTCTTTGTCCTCGACCGCACGCCTCAGCAGCAGCACGATTTGCTCTTCCGTGAGCGGCTGAAGTACGTAAACCCGGCAACGGGAGAGCAGCGCCGAGATGACTTCGAAGGACGGATTTTCCGTTGTCGCTCCGATCAGGCGAATGGCGCCGGATTCAACGTACGGAAGAAAGGCGTCCTGCTGTGCCTTGTTGAAGCGGTGAATTTCGTCGATGAAGACGATGGTGCGCGTGCCGAATTGCCGGGCCTTTTCGGCATCGGCCATCACCTGCTTGATTTCCTTGATCCCCGACAGAACCGCCGAGAACTCGATGAACTCGGCCCGGGTGATGTTGGCGATAACCTGCGCCAGCGTCGTCTTGCCCACACCGGGAGGGCCCCAAAATATGATCGATCCGGGGTCGTCGCGCTCGATCTGCAGTCGCAGAGGCTTTCCAGGGCCGATCAAATGTTCTTGCCCTACGAACTCGTCCAGGGTTCGGGGTCGCATGCGTGCCGCGAGGGGAGCGCGGCCGCGTTCTTCGGTTCTGTCCGCGTCAGGCGGGATTTGCTGGAACAAGTTCATAACGTGCTTTCGGCACCGCTAATCCTCTTCCGGTTCTCCTTCGGGTGTCTCCAGATTTAACGTTCCCCGCTGCCGGGCGGCTTCGTACAAGAGGATGCTGGCCGCTACCCCGGCGTTTAGGGATTCGACACGGTCAGAGTGGGGAATAACTACGTTTTCGTCCATCTCGCTCAGGACTCCCCGAGGAAGTCCCGCGCCCTCGCTGCCGATGAAAAGCGCCAGCGGTCCGGTGAGATCCACCTGAGTTAAGGGCCTGCCCTTGTGCGACGACGTGCCTACAAGCCTGACGCCGCGTTCCCGCATCTTGGGGAGAACGTCGGCCAGCGTGGCGCTTACTACATTCAAGCGAAAGAGGGAACCGGCGGATGCTCGCACGACCTTCGGATTGAAGGGGCTTACCGTCTTTTCACCAAGCAGTACCGCAGTGGCCCCGAAAGCTTCGGCGGAGCGGACAATGGTACCCAGATTACCCGGATCCTGGATTCCGGCGACGCCCATAATGAGCGGGGAAGAAGGACCGAGAAGTGCACCGAAGTCCGAGTGTTTCAGCTTCACCAGCGCGGCTACCCCTTGCGGGGTCTCTGTGGCTACCGCGCTTCGGAAAACCTCGTCCGGCAGCAGAAGTGTTTCGACGTTCGCGCCAATCTGGGGCAACAGGCGTTCGGCTCGCTGCTCGGCGGATTCGCTAAAGAAGACCGCGCGAAAGCGCAGTCCGCTGCGGATGGCTTCTTCCACCACCCGAACGCTTTCGATGGCGCAATAGCCGTCTGGCGTGGGCTCGCCTTGCGAAAAGGCCCTCCGCAGCTCCTTGACCAGCGCGTTGTGGCGGCTGGTAATACGGCGAAGGCGGTCGCTGATTAGGATCTTCATCAGCAAACATCATACCCCGCAGCCGTTGGGGGAGATCAGGCCTTTTGAACGCCGGGAGCACGCCGCGTGATTTGCAGCGCTGCGGGATGCTATGCTAAGTTTCGCGGTTCGGCGCAAGGAATCAAAGTCCCCAAGACGCCGTGGCGACCTTAGTTTGGCCAAGCGCATCGTGCGCGAGCCTGATCCCGAGAGGAACACCGTTGCCGTCCGAGATTGTCAAAATCAACAGCACGCAACCCGAATGCTCGCTGATTTCCTACGTAGCCGAGCACATCCGCAATGGCCAGGTTCTCGGAATGCCGACGGACACGTTCTATGGCTTGGCTGCGGATCCGTATAACCTGCGCGCCGTCGATCGTGTTTACGAGATCAAGTCGCGCTCGCACTTCAAGCCGCTCTCGCTGCTGATAGCCAGTGTCGACCAGGCGGAAGATCTTGCCAAGCCGCTGCCGCCAGAGTTCTATGCGCTCGCAAGACGTTTCTGGCCGGGGCCTCTAACGGTTATCGTGCAGGCGTCGCCGCGGCTTCCGCTGAAAGTGACGGCCAATACCGGCAACATCGCGATTCGCGTACCGGCAGCAGAAATTCCGCTGGCTGTCATTCGCAAGGCGGGGCTGCCTATTACCGCTACGTCTGCCAATCTGAGCGGCGCGACGGAATGTACCACGGCGCAGGCGGTGCGGGAACAGCTTGCCGAACGTGTCAGCCTGATCGTCGATGGCGGTCCGTCGCCGCGAACAGTCGCCTCTACGATCGTGGATTTGACGGTGGACGAGATTGGCCAGCCATGCTGGCGTATACAACGGGAAGGAGCCATTCCGGCGCACGAGATCGCCGAAACACTCGGCAGCAAATGAGCTCTACCGTTTCGATTCCTTCGATCAAGAAAAAGAAGTCGAGAGCGCTTTTGATGGTGAAGGCGGTAGCGGTTGCCGCTACCGTAGCCGCATCATTCCTGCTGATTACTTCCATTCGAATTGCACGTCAGGCTGAGCGAAACGAAGCGCGCCCGGCTGGCGCGATCATTGTATTCGGAGCCGCCGAGTACGTCGGGCGCCCTTCACCCGTCTATCGCGCCCGGCTTGACCACGCATACGACTTATTTCAGCAGGGGATTGCTCCCGTCGTGATTACAACAGGTGGATCGGGCCTGAATTCGACGTATAGCGAGGGCAGCGTCGGACGGGATTACCTGATTGCGCGCGGCATTCCAGACCGGAACCTGATCGCGGAGACTCAAAGCGTAAACACGGCGCAATCGGCGAAACGCACCGCGGCAATCCTTCGAAAGAACCACATTGCCGATGCAGTGGCGGTGAGCGATGCTTATCACGTATTCCGTATCAAACAGATGATGAAGGCGCAGCACGTGACCGTTTACGGCTCCCCGAGACCCAGTTCTTTGCCGCGAACGCGATCCCGAAGAGTGTTCGGCACGTTGCGTGAGGCCGTGAGCTACATGTTCTGGCGGTTGCACCTGACCTAATCGTCGCCGCCCGTCGGCGAATTTGCCTGCACTTATCAGTTTCCTCTTATCGCCTCAGAAGTTAACATTGATCTTTCATTCCAAAACCAAAACATACGCGAGGAGTTCGCCCCCTCGCGGAGGATGACATGGCACACAAACCGGGAACAGAGGCTCCAGAAACAGGGATTTATTGGTGCAGCGTATGTAAACTGCCGGCGAGATTCGAGGTCGGGCAGACGCTTCCGGCCTGCAAGAACAAGTGCGGGCGCGGCAATTGGGAGTTCGTGAAAGCGGAAGAGAAGAAGTAAGGCTTCAAAGTTCAAGATTCAAAGGTTTCAAGGTTGTTCGGAAAACTCGCCGTCTTCCGAATCACCTTGAACCTTGAAAACATGAACTTTGAAGCCTGCGACCCTGAACTCTCAGACTTTACCTGTTGGTGGTCTGGGAGTCATTCTGACCTGTAGCTACTTCAGTTAGCTCCTCTAGTTAGCTCCCGCCACCTTGATCGTGTAAAGCATGTCGGGCCGAGCATCTCCGCGCCAGTCGATCACATGGACAAAGAACTGAATGGTTCCCGTGCCGGACGGGCGGAAGAGCAGCGTGGAGTTTGTGTTTGCTCCAATGGACCGGTCATCGTTGATGCATTCGTCATCCCAGGCCGTCGGCGTAGTGTCCGCGACATAGTCGGACGGCGGATTGTCGTCTCCGGGGTCCTGACAAGTCATCAACCGCTGCCCTGAGGAATTGACGATCTCGATCACCGGATCCATCGGGTTGGTGCTGCCGATGGCGTCCACGTCGATCTGCACTGTAGCGCCGGCCGCGGCGGTCAGGACGTAATAATCCGTGTCCGCGTTTGCCTGACCACTTAGGTCCGCGTACGGGCTAATGGAAGGATTGAACGTCCCATTCGTGAGCGGCGTGGCGGTCGCAATGCTGTCATTGCGAGTCTGCGTGTTCTGGATGGTTATCGTGTAGCTCTTACTGCCTGTTGAGGTTCCGTTCGTCACCTGAACGGTGAACGTGAACGCCCCAGCCGCGGAAGGCGTGCCACTGATCGTTGCGGAAGCCGTGTTGCCGGATACGGCGGCAAGAGTCAGCCCACCCGGCAACGCACCCTGCGATACGCTCCAGGAACAGGTGCCGGCGCAGTCGGACGCGATCGTGGCGGAGTAGGCAGTCCCCATTGTGCCATTCGGGAGGCTCCCGGTGATGGTTATCGTAGGGGTCGAGTCGGCGATGGTTATCGTGAAGCTCTTAGTTGCCGTCGATGTCCCGTTCGTTACCCGCAGCGTGAACGTGAACGCGCCAGCTGCGGTAGGCGTACCGCTGATCGTTGCCGAAGCCGTGTTCCCAGACACGGCGGCAAGGGTCAGCCCACCCGGCAACGCACCTTCGGACACGCTCCACGTACAAGTGCCGGTGCAATCGGACGCGATGTTGGTCGAGTACGCAGTCCCCATCGTGCCATTCGGTACCGTGTTTGTGCTGATGGCGATGGTCGGCGGCGTCTGCTCCTTGATGAGGATCGTCAGGCTCTTGGTGGCCGACGATGTTCCGTTCGCAACCCTAACAGTAAACGTGAACGTCCCAGTTTTGGATGGAGTGCCTGCCACGGTTGCGGACGCCGAGTTCCCAGCAACGGCGGCCAGCGTGAGGCCATCAGGTAAAGCACCCGCCGAAACGCTCCAGGTGCACGTGCCCGTGCATGTGGACGCAACCGTTGCAGAGTAGGCGGTGTTTATCGTTCCGTCGGGCAGGGTCGACGTACTGATCGTGATTGTGGTCACCGGTGGCTCTTGAGCTCTGCCTGCGCCGCCACCACCACCGCACGCTGCAAGTCCAAGAAGCACGATTATGAGCAGAATTGAAAGCGAGCTGTATCGTAAAGTTCTCATCCCCGCACCTCGCATTCGTTTTGCGCGAATCCAATGGCAGGGAGCAGAAGCCATCCAGTCTCGAAGCTATCGTTGCGCGCCGCTGTGTTGTTCAGGATGACGTTGATGTTGTCGACTCGGCCTCCGGCAGGCACCGAGATCGGAGTTGACGCAGAGGGACTGTCCGTTGCCGATTCACCGTCGTTCCAGAATTCCTTGGTGCCTCCCGGCATCGGCACAGGGGGATCGAGCGGACCGACACTGGAACCCTCCGTGAAGGCTGATCGCACGGATTCGACCTCGATTGTGTAGTTTCCGGGTGGAACTGCCATTTCGAAGTACCCGTAGAGCGAAGGCGAGCGCGAACCCGTGGAACTGCCGCCCACGTTATTACTTGCGTAGCCGCTGCAGACCTCAGACGACGGGGAGCATCGGAGATAGTGCGCAGTGAGGCTCTGCCCGGGATTGCCCGTGAATCGATAACCGGACACAACCGAAACAGCGTAAGTCCGTGACTCGTCCTCGGTTGGAGTGGTCGGGTCGTCCACGCGTCTGGCGATGACATTCACTCCCTGGGCGGGCGTGATGCCGTCCGAGAAGAAGATCGTTCCGCTGATCGTGCCGTAGTTCGTGCTGAACGAAGCTTTCGGATACAGCTTCGAAATCCATGCCAGATCGTCGGTCGCCAGCGACTTCATGAAGTCGCCGATGAGGATTGGGAACATGGTCGGCATACCGCCCAGTTCTGCGTCTGAACACAGCACGCCACTGGTGAGGCACCTGCCGTTAATCTGTGAGTGGTCAAGGCCGAGGAAATGGCCGAACTCGTGGATAAAAGCTGTGTCGAATTCGTCGGATGTTAGTTCTGAGTTTCCGGTTATATCGAGGCCGTCCTGAAACCTCCCATTCAATGCTGCGTGCGCGCCGGCGATGTGTCCGTGAGTATCGATTGCACATGGGCCTGCGAACCCGATTACGAGGGGGTCGCCGACCAATTCGTCGAATAACGAACCATTCGCGTCGAAGATAATGGGGTTAGTGGTGCAGGATATCGCGTTGTATTCCTCGATAGTATTCACATCACCGTCAGCTACCTGGATTAGGCCGTGGTCACTGAATGTCAGCGCGGCATCGGGTGCCGCTTGCCAAACTGCGAAAAGACTCTGAACCCGTGCTCGGCCAGCGGCATTATCTAGCACCACTGTCCCGTTTGGGGTTTTGGCCAGCGGTCCAGGATCAACGGTGTAGGTAATCGGCATAGTTGCGACGTTCCACACCAAAGGCTCGCCATCATTCGGCAAAACGGGGCTGCCGACAATCAAAGGGCCGCCAGCGTAAGCCATCGAGGCTGCCAGCAGGACGAAGAGAGCGATGGTAGTGTGTTGTTTCATTTCGCCCCCGCAAACTGCTTGATCACTGTTCGCAGATCATCAAGCAACACCGCACCGCTTTTGTGGGTCTTTGCCAGCGAACGAACGTTGGTGGAAAGCTGCACGCCGCGCTTCTGCGCTGTCGTTTCCAGATTCCGGAACAAGCCGAAGTTGTCGTAGCCATTGACGGCCGTCTCACGCCCTTCGCCGTCGCGCAGAATGCGGAATCGACCCTGCTCCAGGCCTGCGGGACTGGTGAGTCCGCGCTTGGTCGGTGCGTTCATCAGCAGCAGATATTCCTGTCCCTTTCGGTATCCCGCACCGTCCATACGGTCGCGGATGTCCCATATGTATTGCCGGAAGGTGTAGGTGGCTCCGGGTGTGCCCTTCAAGGTCTCGTCGACCTTAATGGTCACAACGACAGTGCTGAGGTTGGACAGCTCCGGGTGCGGTTCCACGTGCGCGCTTATGACGCGTCCACGCAGGATGGTTCGCGCTTGCGCGGCGAGTTGCGCTACATCGCTCGGCGCAACCAACGCGCCACGCTGAGCCAAGACGCGCGGCGCTGACAGCATAAGCGCGGCGAATACCAGCACCCCTGCGGCGAAACAAAATTTATGGTGTCTCATGGCGAGTAGCTGATTCTCGTGCACGATGAATCGTTTGGCAACGGGAATTCTGAACAGGCAGGTTACGTTAGAGAAGGAACAGAGCAGCAAGAGCTGCTGCGATAGCAGTGCTTAGGAAATTGACGGCATCGTTGCCGAGCCAGCGGCGCCGCTCGAAAGTTGCACCAAGAAGGCTGTCGACGAAACTGCCCAGAATACCTGCACATCCGGCCATAACGGCCGAGTCGTATGGAACGATCTGAAGAGCGTGAGAGACCCATGCGACGACGATGCCGGCGATAACGCCACACACGGTTCCGACCAGGCTGATTCCGCCGTCTGTTCCGACCGGAACTCGTCGGAAGCTCGTAATGAGATATACGCGGTCGCTCCAAGCCTGTCCGCATTCGCTGGAAACAGTGTCGGCCGCCGCCTCCGCTAGCGCCGCTACCATGCAGGCCAGCAGCCAGGAGTAGTGTTCCGAAATACCGCCGATACTCGCCAAAGCGGCAATCGAGAGGTTTGCAAGGACCTGGCTCGCGCGGCGACCGCGACGACCCTCGGCTGTGCCGAGGTGTTGCTTTCGCGAATACCCGACTCGCGTCGCCAAAGTCGTCAGGGCGAATACAGTCGCAAGCACCAGAAAGCCTGGTGGCCCTGCAAAGACGAAGATGCAGCACGCGGCTACCATTCCGGCGAGTGCGCCACCTTTGGTGACCGCACGCAGCCGCAAAGCAAGCACCGCAAAGGCAGCCGGGATTACCACGGCGGCAGCGAGTCGAAGCCAGAACTGACGCCCTGTTGCCACCTGCGGCAGTTGCAGAAGTTCGCCGTAGCTTGCCGCGACGGTCACGGCCAGCCGTTCAGGGACGAAAATGACGCCCGTCAGCACGACTTCAGAGTAGCGGAGGAGAGGCGGCGTGAATAGTACCTTGGGACGGTCGGCCATCGAATGCTCCGAGAGCAGCGAGGCGTTTTCCCGAGCGCATCTTAGCGAATGGCTCGTTCATCAATTTCAAGAGAAAACCCCACCAGAGACTCTGGCATCGCTATGGAGTCTCTAAGGAGCTCAGCTATGCCAGCATCGGTTTGGACCGGCTATCTCACTTTCGGACTTATTTCCATGCCGGTTAGGCTTTTTTCAGGCGCACGCGGATCGCGTGTCTCATTTCACATGCTGCATCGAGACGACCACGTCCGAGTGAAGCAGCAACTGATTTGCCCCGCCGAAGAAAAGGTGGTCGAGCGCGACGAAATCGTGAAGGGCTACGAGTATCGAAAAGGCGAGTATGTCGTCATCGAACCCGAGGAGATCAAGAAGATCGAACCCAAGACTGCCAAGGCGATGGAGATCCTTGAGTTCGTGCGGTCCAGTGATGTTGATCCGATTTACTTCGAGTCCTCGTACTACCTGATGCCCGAGGAAGCTGGTAAGCGTCCGTACGCGCTACTCTCGAAGGCACTTGAGGAGACCGGATACGTCGCGATAGCCAAGCTAACGATGCACAATCGTGAGTACATGGTGTTTCTGCGTCCGCACAAAGGCGGCATGATGCTGCACACCATGTACTACAAGGACGAAGTGCGGGAAGTCGAGCACTTCGGTGCCATCGATGCCGAACTGAAGGAATCAGAGGTCAAAGTAGCCCATCAATTGATCGAGGCTCTGGCCGCACCGTTTGAACCGGAGAAATACCACGACACCTTTGAAGACAACCTGAAGAAGCTCATTCAAGCTCGCCTGGAAGGGAAGGAGATAACGGAAGTCGAGAAGCCTAAGAAAGTGGCTCCGGTTGTCGACCTCATGGCGGCGTTGAAAGACAGCCTGGCCGTCATGCAGAAGAAGCCGCCGCAGCGAGTGGAGTCGGCGGAAGAGGTGTCTCGGGTAGAAGTAAGTGAAGAAGGCACGAAGAAACGGGCCGGTGCCGCGAAAAAGAGCGGAAAGAAGAAAGCTGCCTAAGCACCTGCTCTCAGAAAAGCCCCCGCTCAAGCAAACCCGGCTTGAGTTGGCAACCGTACCGGTTGTCGGGGCGAGGTTGGGAACCACACATCTGCGAGCAATCTTGTTTCAGCCTGCAATGCTCCTAGCGCGTCCTGCTGGATTCCATTTAGAATCATAGTTTCTCCGGTCTAACCAACTAATAGAACCGGCGGAGTGCCGATGAAAAGGATTCAATTGGCTGGCGTAGTAACCAGCCTGTTCGTAAGCCTGCTATTGACCGGTTGTGGCGATGTCTATCGCCCGGTCGTCGACCCGTTCCAGACACCGGGTGGGGACCCCCAGACTTCAACGAACGCCTACGTCCTTAATCAGGGAGTAGTTGCGCCGTCCTCGTGTCCGACCCCTCCCTGCCAGGGATCGGTCTCACAGATCGACGTTCCGGGCGACGTGAACATGAACAACAAGTTCGTGGCCGCGGGACCCTGGCACATCTTCGCGAGCACAGGCGCAGCATACGTCGCCAACCGTGAAGCCGGAAGCGTTTCAGTTTTTGCGCCGCGATCTGCCTTTTCTCTCGATACCGGTGGGCCAGTCGGCACCATTTCACTGCCAGCCGGAACTCAGCCGACTTTTGTGCATAGCACCCAGACTGACGCGGTGTATGTAGCACTTCGCACCAC
>DASPIK010000056.1:0-35055 GCA_035629075.1 Terriglobales bacterium
CGACCCCACAGATCGCGACCTGGGACTCAGGCGCATTCTTCTATCAGTCTTGGCCCTGGCCGGAGTAGCTCAATGAAAGTCGCAGCTCTTCTACTCTTGTATTCTGTTTTCTCTCTCATGAATTTCGCAGAAGCGCAGTCAACCAAAGCCGATGCCATCTTTGTTAACGGCGATATCTACACAGGCGTAAAGCTTGCGCGCTGGGAGTGGACGCCAGACGCTCAGAGCCAGTTTCCTGCTCCTCGCCGTGTGCAAGCTATCGCTGTACGGGATGGTCGTATTCTCGCCTCCGGTTCGAGTGCCGAGATTGAAAAACTAAAGGGAAAACACACTCAGGTCATCGATCTGGCAGGGCGCTTCGTTATGCCCGGCTTCAACGATGCGCACTTGCATCTTGCCGGAGGTGGCTTTGAAAAGCTGAACGTCAATCTGACCGGCACGAAGTCGCTCGACGAGATGAAAGTCCGCGTCAGCGAGCGTGCTAAAACTACGCCTGACGGCGAATGGCTTCAGGGACGCGGATGGGACCACACTGTCTGGCCGGGCAGGAAATTGCCATCCCGCCAGGATCTTGATGCAGTGACGAACGGCCATCCTGCTATTTTCGTGCGTGTTGACGGCCACATCGCCGTAGCAAATTCCGCAGCGCTGAACGTTTGGGGCATAACGAAGAAAACGCCTGACCCAGAGGGGGGCAAGATAGTCCGTGATGCGAGCGGAGAGCCGACGGGAATCTTGCGTGAGTCCGCGAGCGAAACGTATTTGGCGAAGCTTCCGCAGCCGACGCCTACACAACGCCGCCGGGCTATCGAATTGGCTCTCCAGGATGCTGCCAGTCACGGCATAACCTCCGTGCAGGACAACTCCGAGTGGGAAGATTTTCTTACATACGAGGACCTGGAGCGAGAAGGCAGGCTAACCCTGCGCATCACGGAATGGCTGCCGTTCCAAGCCCCAGTGGCCGTACTCGAACAGCACCGCGCTCGTCACGAACAGCGTGATCCCTTGCTGCATACTGGGCTGCTCAAGGGCTTCATGGATGGCTCGCTGGGTTCCCGCACGGCTGCGATGCTCAAGCCGTATTCCGATGATCCGCAGAATACGGGTCTACCGCAGTTCAAGCAACCCGAGCTCAATCAGTTGGCCGATCAGCGGGTCGCTTCGCGATTTCAGGTTGGTCTGCACGCGATCGGCGACGATGGGGTGCGGATGGCCCTGACTGCCTTCGAATCGGCTCAGCGCTACGCGCGCCAGCGTGATATCGCGGGGCTCGGAGCAAATCCCGAGGACCGTGACTTCCGTTTCCGTGTTGAACACGCTCAGGTGGTGGAACCAGGACAATTTGCGCGCTTCCGCGAGTTGAAAGTCATCGCCTCCATGCAGCCCAATCACCTGCTTACGGACATGAACTGGGCCGAAGAGCGGATTGGGCCTGAGCGCGCCAAGTATGCCTACGCCTGGAAAGGATTTCTCGACAACGGCGTGCTATTGGCTTTCGGAACGGATTACCCGGTCGAGCCAATCACGCCGTTTCGCGGTCTCTATGCTGCTGTGACGCGCACAAACGAGGCGGGGGACAAGACGTTCTATCCTGAGCAGAAGATCAACATCCACCAGGCAATCGCTGCCTACACTTCGTGGGCGGCCTACGCAGAGTTCGCTGAGGCCGAGAAGGGCGCGCTCGAACCGGGCATGCTGGCCGACTTCGTAGTGCTCGACCGCGACATCACGAAGGTGCCGCCGAAAGAGATTCTTGACACGCAGGTCCTGCGAACCGTCGTCGGAGGGAAAACGGTTTACCAGGCAGGGAAGTAGAAGTTCGCTTTGGTCAGGGCGGCTTCAAACGCAGGTGAGCGCTTCAGGGCACGTCGTCGCAGTAGAATGACACGCTATGCGGTCTAAGCATGCCTTTCCAGCCGGCTCCAAATGGCACACTTTCTCCAGCCGCGCTCGTCTCAGTCCGGAGCAGCGGGAGAGGGAATTCCTGATCGGCGCGCCGCTGGCTATGGCTCCCGCCGTTTTTGCGATCCCAGTGTGGCTCATTCTCGTCCAAGCGCCGCCTTTTCGCCACGCGTTGCTTGTTGCTGATGTACTGTATGCCACGTTTGCGATCGTGCTTGTGGTCGGCACTCGCAAGCTGGTTCGCTGCATCAGAATTCGCGATCTTGATCTGTTGTCGGCGATGGCATTCGGAATCCTGCTGGTTCTCTGCGTAATGTTTGTCTACGCTTGTGTATTCTTGTTTGCTGTTTCCCGGGGCTTCGCGCGGCTTTGAAGATTCGCGACGGGGTCGGAGCAGCGTAATCCGAATCAATCGAGGAACAATGAGACTGCAAGGAAAGGTTGCCATTGTCACCGGCGCTGGGAGCGGTATCGGACGCGCCTGCGCCGGTGCTTTCGTCCGCGAGGGGGCGAAGGTTGCACTGGTTGCGCGCCAAGAGGAACGGCTACTCGCCGCTGCAAGCGAACTTGGTCAGGACAACGCCCTTGCTATTCCGGCGGACGTGGCCAACAAATCTGATATCAAGCGCGTCGTGCGACAAACGGGCGAACGCTTTGGAACCGTTCACGTCCTCGTGAATAGTGCGGCCGCTCTCATTGCTGGCACCGCCGACTCGCAAACCGAAGAGGCATGGGACGAAACGTTCAACACGAACGTGCGGGGCCTCTGGCTGCTGTCTAAAGCAGTAATCCCGCACATGCGCAGCGCCGGTGGCGGTTCCATCATCAACATCGGTTCCGTGGTCGGACTTATCGGAGCACGAAACCGGATTGCCTATGGGGCGTCTAAGGGCGCTGTCATTACGCTGACGAAGTGCATGGCCATGGATCTTGGACCGGACAAGATTCGCGTCAATGCTATCTGTCCCGGTATTGTCGAAACGGATCTGGTAGCTGACTTCATCAACAAAGCACCCGACCCGGACGCTGCGCGCAAGCAGCGTCTGGAAGTGCACCCTCTAGGTCGCTTCGGATCCGTGAACGACATCGCGAGCGCCGCAGTTTTCCTTGCTTCAGAGGAATCGTCGTGGGTGACTGGTGCAGCCATTCCGATCGACGGCGGCTACACCGCAGGCAAAGTTTAGATCTCGATTACAAGCGTGGTGCTCTGACCTCGCACGAGCGATGCGTGCTCAAAACGCCTCACGTCGCGGCGTATAATCTTGCTTTTGGATTCAAAGAAAGTAAGCACTACAAGGAGCTTCCGTGGGTTCGCACATGCATCAACCTGGAACTCGTCCGCCGGGTCCCCAACCGATTCCCGGGGTAAATGCCATCATCGCAGTTGGGTCAGGGAAGGGCGGAGTAGGCAAAACGACCATTTCGGTGAACCTCGCCATCGCGCTCGCGAAACTCGGCCACAAGGTAGGACTGCTCGACGCTGATGTTTATGGTCCAAACGTCCCGCTGATGCTCGGCACGAGTGCCACACCACGCGTGGTCGGGGAGAACCGGATTGAGCCGTTGGAGAAATATGGCGTGAAGGTCATCTCCGTCGGTTTCCTGAATCCAGGGGACAAGCCCTTGATTTGGCGCGGCCCGATGCTTCATCAGCTCATCCGCCAGTTTCTGGAGCAGGTCGCGTGGGGCGAACTCGACTATCTTGTCGTTGATCTACCCCCGGGTACTGGAGACGTTGCCATATCGCTGATTCAGACCGTTCCACTAACTGGAGCGGTGGTGGTCACTACCCCCTCGGACGTCTCGTTGCAAGATGGTCGTAAGGCGATTGAGATGTTCCGTCAGGTCAAAGTGGACATCGTGGGCATGGTCGAAAATATGAGCGCGTTTACATGCCCGCATTGCCACCACGAGATCGATATCTTCTCCAAAGGCGGCGGAGCGCGGACAGCTCAGGAATTCGGAATTCCGTTCCTGGGTGCGCTCGACCTTGATCCCGACGTTCGCAAGGGCGGCGACTCCGGCCAGCCGGTCACGTTAACTGGCGAAGACTCTGCGCATGCGAAGCCGTTTTTCGATTTCGCACGCCGAGTGATCGAAAGAACCAGCGAGATCCAGTCCGGCACTGAGGACGTTATTCAGATCCAGTAAACCTTTATTCGTCATCTCGAGCTTGGACCCCTTGCGGCGGTGCTGTCGGCCCGCAAGGGGACTCGCGTGGGATGCCGCATGCCCGCATCAAGCCCACTCTAAAGCCAAGTCTATTGGCTGCAAGACTTTGGTGTGCCAGCACTTGAGCGTCCTTGACACACGCTCCCGACCGTTCCTAGAATCGAGACATATAGCCTGCGCAATCTAAGTCTAAGCTTCTGCATCTAATGTAGTTAGAGCTTTCAGGTTAGTCGTCAATGGGCCAGTCAGCACAAATCGGGCAGCGTGAACGGGAGATCCTCACGGCCATCGTGGAGACCTACATTGCTACGGGTGAGCCCGTCGGTTCGCGTACCCTGGCGCACAGCAGCCGCGAAAACCTGAGTGCAGCCACTATCCGCAACGTGATGGCGGATCTGGCAGATGCGGGATTTCTCGAGCAGCCACACACGTCCGCCGGGCGCGTTCCGACCGCGGAGGCATACCGGTTCTACGTGAACCAACTCACAGGTCGGGCGCAATTGTCGCCAACCAACGAGTCCATGATTCAGAACTGGTTTCGCGGTGTCGAGGACGTACAGGACTTCCTGGAACGGACGTCTCACGTCCTATCACTGGTTTCACATGGAGTTGGGATAGCGGTCGCGACCACCGGTTCGAGAAATGCGCTCGATCACATCTACTTCTCCCGACTCGCTGAGCACAAGGTGCTCGCCGTAGTCGTGACCAAGAACGGTGTGGTACGTGATCGGGTGCTTCGTCTTGACCAGGACCTCTCTCAGGCGGATCTCGATATCGCTGCCCGGTACATCAACGACAATTTCCGTGGCTGGACGATGGACACCCTACGGACGGAACTCCAGCGCCAGATCGAGCAGCAGCGCAGCGAGTACGATCGATTGATGGCCTCGGTCGAGCAACTGTATCGCAGAGGTGCGCTGGCTTCTGACCAGGGTGAGCGGGTGGTGTATCTCGAAGGTGCGTCGAACCTGGTGGGCAACGAAGAAGACCGTGATCGCCTGCGCCAGCTACTTCGTGCGTTGGAGGAAAAGGAACGTATCGCAGAACTGCTTACGGCCTATGTCGACGTTCGGCAAGAGGCGGTTCGGGTAGTGATAGGTTTGGACCAGGCTCCGCCTGACCTGCAAAAGTTCGTGCTGATCGGTGCACCCGCCCACGTCGGCGATGAAGTTATCGGTTCCTTAGCCGTGCTGGGACCGACTCGCATCGATTACGAACATACGATCACCGCGGTATCCTACATTGCGCGGCTATTCGACAAAATTCTGAACGAATCGGACAAGCAGTAATCATGACAAAGTTGAACGAACAAGAGAGAGATCCGGAACTGGATCTGGAACACGAACTTCCGCCTGCCGAGCAGGAGGCGGAGGCAGCGGCGCCAGTCTCACCAGAACTTGAGGCTCTGCGCGGCGAAATCGAAAAGGTCAAGACAGAGAATGCCGAACTGCGCAACCGCATGGCGCGCATGCAGGCTGACTTTGAGAACGCCCGTCGGCGTGCGGCTCGCGAGCAGCAGGAGTTCAGGGATTACGCACTCACGGACCTGATCAGGTCACTTCTGCCGGTGCTCGACAGCTTCGACCGTGCGCTGGCGTCCGATGCCTCTGGAGACAATTTCCGGGCAGGCATGGAACTGATCGGCCGCCAATTCCACGACGCTCTGGCAAAAATCGGAGTAGCGGAAGTCCCCGCGCAGGGACAGCCTTTTGACCCCACAGTGCACGAAGCGATTGAGATGGTCGACTCGACAGAGGTACCAGACAACCACGTTCTGCAGGAGCTTCAGCGTGGGTACAAGCTGAAGGATCGACTGCTGCGACCAGCAATGGTACGCGTGGCCCGCAACTCCGGCCAATAACCTCCAACGAAATCACGAGAACGGGTAAAAGAAACTGCCTACGAATTCGAAACGCGATTATTACGAAGTTCTTGGCGTGGGCCGCACGGCATCCGACCAGGAGATCAAGAGCGCATACCGCAAGATGGCCATGCAGTACCATCCGGACCGCAACCCCGGCGATCCCACTGCCGAAGAGCGGTTCAAGGAATGCAGTGAGGCTTACGCGGTACTCGCCGATTCCAGCAAGCGCGCGGCTTACGATCGTTACGGACATGCAGGAGTGGGTGCGGCCGGTGCTGGCGGCATGGGATTCGACCCCACTGTATTCCAGGACTTTGGCGACATCTTCGGCAACATCAGCGACCTGTTCGGTTTTGGCGACATCTTCGGTGCGGGCGGCGGTCAACGTCGACGTACTCGTGCTACGCGCGGAGCGGACCTTCGCGAAGATCTGACCATCGAATTCGAGCAGGCCGTGTTCGGTCACACCGAAACTATCAAGGTGCGTCGGCGCGAGACTTGCGAAACCTGCGATGGGTCGGGTGCTGCGCCCGGCAAAGGTCCGGTCACGTGCCGAGCGTGCGGTGGACGCGGTCAGGTGCGCTATCAGCAGGGATTCTTCACGATCGCGCGCACCTGCTCAACGTGCCAGGGCGCTGGCATGGTCGTAACTGATCCTTGTCCGAAGTGCCACGGCGAAGGACGTCTGCTGCGTGAACGCGAGATTGAGGTGAAAATTCCCGCTGGCGTGGAGGATGAGACTCGAATCCGTTACGCCGGCCAGGGTGAAGCCGGAACGCATGGCGGGCAAGCGGGCGATCTTTACGTCGTACTGCACGTCAAGCCGCACAAGTTCTTCGAGCGCGAGGGCAACGATCTTCACTGCATCGTGCCAATCTCGTTCGCACAGGCGGCGCTCGGCAGCGAAATCACGATCCCGACGCTCGATGGCGAGCACGCCATCAAGGTCCCTGAAGGAACGCAGACGGGAACCACCTTCCGAGTGAAAGGTAAGGGCGTGCCCGTGCTGCATTCACGGAACAAAGGGGACTTGTGGGTCCATGTGAAAGTCGAGACTCCGACCAAGCTTACGAAGCGTCAGCGTGAGCTGTTCCAGGAACTCCTGAGCGTCACCTCCATCGAAAACAAGCTGGAAAAAACTACACTGCTGAGCAAAGTGAAAGATATCTTCGGATAGCCAACGCGGTCTGAAGGGTCGCTAGTCCGGCGCGGGCGGTTCGCCCGCGTTTCTTCTTGCTCGCATATTCATCCGCAGCTTTCATTTGCAAATCCCCCAACTCACGCTCGACAATCGAGTCGATGACACGCCGCAGATGGATAGCCGACGAGGTAGAAGGGGACCGCGCCGCCCTGCTTGGCGCACATGCTGCACACCTTGCACGAGTTTTGCGTGCCCGTGTCGGGCAGAAGTTTGACATTGCGGCCGGCCAACATGTCCGGCGGGGAACTGTCGTCTCCGTGACCGATGTGCGAGTTGATTTCGCGCTGGGAGGTGAGGTGGCGGTGTCTTCTTCGGCGTACGTGTCGCTCCTCCTTTCGGTTTTCAAGTTCGACCGTATGGAGTGGGCTATCGAGAAGTGCACCGAACTCGGCGCAGCCCGCATAATTCCGACGATCGCACGTCGCACAGATGCCCACCTCGCGAAGGCAGCAGAGAAACGCGTCGAGAGGTGGATGCGGATCGCCGTGCAGGCGTCCGAGCAATCTCGCCGTGTTACCCCACCCGAAATCAATGTTCCGGCGAAACTGAATGCTGAGCTTCTCGCGAGCTTCAGCGGCGCGAACATCGTGCTGGCGGAATCAGAAGAGCAGGTGTCGCTGAAGCAGGCACTAAGCGAGTACAGGACTCAAGCCCCGGACATTCCTGTCGCGCTCGCAATTGGACCTGAAGGTGGGTGGACAGAAGACGAACTGAAGCTCTTCTCCCGTAATGGATGGAAGAGTACAACACTCGGTGACACTATCCTGCGCGCAGAGACGGCCGCGATAGCAGCACTCGCAATCGTGATGTCGGAAAGATGATCGCGCTGTCGCGTTCTCCAGACCAAGGAGGCCGTGCGCAGAATGGAGAGCAACAGTGGTGGGCGAACTTCATAAGGTGCCTGCTGGGGCTGGTGAGATGCTCGGCAGTACTGTGATCGATCGGTTAATGCGAGTTGCTGTTGAAGACCGCATGAATACTGGCTGAATCGAAGCAAGTCCAAAAATAACTTAGGGGACGCCGAAGCGTCCCCCAGGACCAAAGAACCAGCGAATTTACTTCTTTGCTTTCTTCGCGGCCTTCTTCGCGGGTTTCTTCGCAGCCTTCTTCGTTGCCATGGATCTATTCTCCCTTCGATGTTTCATCGATTTGCAACCGTACTCTGTTGCAATTGGTTGAATGTATAGAGTTATTCAAAATCGAAGTCAAGAAAAAAACGAATGACGAAGGTCGATGTTTCTCGCACAGCAGTTCTGTCGTGCGATGCTCGCGATCAACAACCGCGTTTCTGTGCGAACAACCGTCGCAGGTACGACATCAAACGTTGTCTCGACTCTCGAAGTGACGCCACAGAGGACAAAAAGGAACAGCCTCTCGCATGAGAGGCTGTTCGAAAACTAAGTTCGAGGGGTGGCTAACGCTCGACCGCCATCGCTACAGCATTGCCGCCGCCCAGGCAGAGCGCTGCGACCCCTCGACGCACATCACGTCGGATCATCTCGTAGAGCAGCGTCACCAGGACACGCGCCCCGCTTGCCCCGATAGGATGACCGAGAGCGACCGCACCGCCGTTCACGTTGACTCGGTTCAAGTCGAGCCCGAGCTCCCGGCACACGGCGATGGCCTGAACTGAGAACGCCTCGTTCAGTTCGTAGAGGTCTACGTCTTCGTTCTTCCAGCCTGTCTTTTCCCATATCTGTCGCACGGCATCAACGGGAGCCATCATCACCCACTTCGGATCGACTCCGCTCGTAGCCTGCGCCACGATGCGCGCCAACGGCTTCGCTCCGAACTCTTTCAACTTCGACGCGCTGGTGACCACGACCGCCGCAGCTCCGTCGTTCACTCCAGGCGCATTTCCGGCGGTCACGGTGCCATCCTTTTTGAACACCGGCTTGAGTGCTCGCAAGCTCTCGATACTCGTGTCCTCACGCGGGCTTTCGTCTTTGTCGAAGATGACTGGCGCCGCACCTTTCTTCTTGGCTGAGAGTTCGACCGGGACGATCTGGTCCTTGAATCGGCACTCGTTGATCGCGGAGATGGCTTTGCGGTGAGAGTTCGCTGCGTATTCGTCCTGCTCCTCTCGCGTGATGCCGTATTTCTCGGCCACGTTTTCGCCTGTGTTGCCCATGTGGTAGTCGTTGTAGACGTCCCACAGGCCATCGTGCACCATCGAGTCGATGAGTTGTCCGTTGCCCAGGCGATAGCCCTTGCGCGCGTTCGGCAGCAAGTAAGGCGCGTTGGTCATCGACTCCATACCTCCGGCGACTACCACATCGGAGTTTCCCGTCTGAATCGCTTGCGCTGCCAGTCCAACGGCCTTCAGTCCTGATCCGCATACCTTGTTGATGGTCATCGCGCCAACGTTGGCCGGAACGCCGCCATAGATCGCCGCTTGCCGTGCAGGGTTCTGGCCCAGTCCGGCAGAAACCACGTTGCCCATGATGACCTCGTTCACCTGGGCGGGTTCAATTCCGGCGCGCTTCACGGCCTCGCGCACCACCATCGCGCCGAGCTGGGTTGCAGTGAAATCGGAGAGCGAGCCCTGGAACTTTCCGATGGGCGTGCGTACTCCGGAGATGATGTAAACGTCTTCTAGAGAGGGCATCGCGTCCTCCGTGCAGGTTTTCTCTTCTTAGATGGAGATGGCCGGGTATAGGTCGCTGAGCCCCACGCTCATGCGACTGACCAGATAACTTACCCTGATCCGCAGGACAATGCCAAGCCGCGAGCCAGAGATCGCCTGTTTATCTCTACGTGTCATTCCGGCAATGCGCGGCATCCTCGGACACAGTCCGTGCACTCGTATGGGTGGACTATATTCGAGGCGAACAGTGGAACTGCTGCATCACCAACCTATGCTGCGCGAGATCGACGGCCTGACAATTTGCAGCCGTTGTGAACTCGTGAATCCCACCAAAGACGTACCCTGCATACCTGTGGATACGAAACCGTCCGGCGAACATGATGATCCGAGCAGCGGGCTGAACTTCGAGATCTGAGATTTCGACCAATCGAGAGACGCTTTCGCAAAATTTACGAAATCAGAACAAAACAGAAAAGCTGCCCACTAGAGCCGGGTCCTGACCTAAACTCCGCATTCAACCTCAATGCAGGAGCGGAAGCGCTGGCCGGGTGCGCAGGTGCACTCTGCCTGCGCGAGCGAACGATGTTATACAAGACCATAAGTGCGGCGGTTTACGGCATCGATGCAAACCTTGTCGATGTAGAGGTAGATGTCTCCGGGATCAAGCAGAACGAAGACCATTTCATGATGGTCGGCCTGCCGGATGCTGCTGTCCGCGAGAGCCGACAGCGAATTCGGTCCGCTCTGCGAAACTGCGGCTACGACATACCGCCGACGCACATCACGGTGAACCTCGCGCCTGCCGACATCAAGAAGGAAGGCTCCGGCTTTGACTTGCCCATGGCCATGGGGATTCTTGGTGCTTATGGAGGTCTCTCGAAGCAGGACGTCACGGATTATCTGTTGATCGGGGAACTCTCGCTGGACGGCGGCGTACGTGCGGTTCGTGGCGCACTGCCCATAGCCGTTGAGGCGCGTGGGAAGAAGATCCAGAACGTTATCGTCCCGGAAGCCAATGCGCGAGAAGCCGCCGTCGTAACCGGCATCAAGGTGTATCCCGTTCGCTCGCTGATGGAAGTGGTCAAGCTGCTGAATACTGGAACCAGCATAGCGCCAGTTACGGTCGATCCCCAGGCAGTCCTCAACGAATCGCAGCAGTTCACGGTGGACTACAAGGATGTACGAGGCCAGCACACGGCCAAGCGAGCGCTGGAAGTGGCCTGCGCCGGTGGACACAACATCCTGATGATCGGACCTCCAGGCTCGGGCAAGACGATGCTGGCGAAGCGCATGCCTACGATTCTTCCTCCGCTCACATTCGAAGAGGCGCTCGAGACGACGAAAATTCACTCTGTGGCAGGCGTGCTTGACGGCGGGACAGGACTCGTTGGCGTGCGCCCGTTCCGGTCGCCACACCACACGATCTCGGACGCAGGCCTAATCGGCGGAGGCGCAGTGCCCCGGCCGGGCGAAGTCTCGCTCGCCCATCACGGCGTGCTGTTCCTGGACGAACTGCCCGAATTTCCACGTACTGTTCTGGAAGTGATGCGCCAGCCTCTTGAGGACGGCCACGTAACGATCTCACGCGCAGCCATGTCGTTGACCTTCCCGGCGCGATTCATGCTGGTGGCTGCCATGAATCCATGTCCTTGCGGATACTTCAACGACCGCTCACGCGAGTGTCATTGCACACCACCGATGATCCAGCGATACGTATCGAAAATCTCCGGGCCGCTACTCGATCGCATCGATATTCACATCGATGTTCCAGCCGTGAACTACAAGGAACTGCGTGGCGCAGGGCCTCAGCCGGAAAGCTCCGAACGAATTCGCGACCGTGTGATGAAAGCAAGGGAAGCACAACTGAACCGGTTCGCAGCCGCAGGTGAGAGGATCTACTGCAACGCACAGATGGGTTCGCGCCAGATACGCACTTATTGCGAACTTTCTACCGACTGCGAGCGCTTGCTGGAGCGCGCCATGACTCAGCAGGGACTCAGCGCGCGCGCCCACGACCGCATCCTGAAGGTCGCGAGGACGATCGCTGATTTGGAGTCGGTGCCGATGATCGAACCCAAGCACATCGCGGAGGCAATCCAGTACCGCACGCTGGACCGAACGTATTGGGCGTAGTCGGAAGAGCAAAAGGGCCTCAGGTCGAGGCCCTTGCAATGCAAAACTGAACGGGGAACTATACGGACAGGAATCGGCTCACGTTCTCACGCAGCAACTGCGGGAAAGTCTTATCCAGATAGGACCGAATCGACACGTAGCACTCGTCGCAGGTGTTGGTCTTGGTGAACTCCTCAACCATCCTGGCATGTTCTTTCAACGGGAACTTCTTGAACACCATGGAGCATGGCTGGAGCCAGCCATCGCTGGTGACGACCAGGAAACGATGCCCAGCCTTGCAGCCCGGCATGCGCCCTTGTTCGAAGAACTTCCGCGTCTCATCCAGGGTTGTGGTGGCGTTCACAATCCAGTTGGTTTTGTCACGCCGGCTCTCGATCTGGTCCAGTTCGCGGTTCAACAGCGCGAGTTGTTCGGGCGTGGTCAGTGAGTAATCACGGCATCCGGTCCGCCGCGCAGAGTAAGAGCTGTAGCAGATGTTGACGTCCCACTCTCGTGCCTTGTCTGCCAACCGGTTGATTTCTGCAACGTTCGAACTCGTGATACAGGAATTCAGGACGATATTGTCGTGTCCGAGCTTGGCGAGCCGGGGCACGATGTCGCTAAGGTGAGCGTAGAGTCCCGGGTACCCGCGGAACTGATCGTGCCGTTCGTCAGGGAAGTCCAGGCTGACGGAGAACTGGTCCACACCTGCTTCAATCAACTGCAGGTACTTTTCTTCGGTCATGTGGGTCCAGTTGGACACGAAGATCAGGTATGGAATACCTTTGCCGGCCTTGATGTTGCGCACGATCTCGACGACGTCACTACGCATCAGGGGTTCGCCACCCGAGACCTGCACGACGCAGGGCTTTAGTACGTCCATGTAGCGCTTGTAGTCAGCCGGTTTCAGGTTGCGCGACTCGTCCCTTGGGCCGCCGTGGTCGCAATGCTTGCAATAACAGGTGCAAGCGTCTGTCACTTCAAACGAGACCACGATCGGGCGTCCGGCCGGCCAATTAGCCGAGCCTCGTGCGATGATGCGGAGCGAATCTGCCAAAGGAACTTTGCGCATAGTGTAACGGGTTCGTCCTAAGTTGTGGGAAATGAGGATGGTAGCAGGCATGGGGCCGCGGCGCAAGCTGATTACCATTGACCGGCAACAACATTCTATTTAACGTATTTCTTTCCCAAACAAATCAGGTGCTGATCCCGAGGCATCGGAGGTTTTTCGCATTATGTTTATGGAAACTGTTTCCAACGATCAGGCTAAGAAGTATATTGCTGCGGGCCGAAAAGCGTGGGAGTTCAAGACTAAGGACGTTTCGAAAGGCCCGATCTTCGGACCGGCTTACGACGATAGTGCGGCCATGAACAGGGCCAAGAAGGAAAATCGCTACGCCGAAACGGTGGAAGCCGCCCAGAAGATTGCGAAGGGCATGGGAACCGACATCTCATCCGTTAGCTTTTTGGAACGGGAATAGCCCACCGGATCGTTGATCCGGTGTTGAAGCCCGCCCCATAGCGGCTACGGAAGCGAGATGTCTTCAATGACGGCGACGAAAATGTGCAACTTTGACTATTTTCGCGGCATCTATCATTACGTACCAGAGCGCCATCCAAAGGCTCGCTGCCGATAAGGCGGCGCTACGGCCGGTATCCACGAACACCACAACAGGTTCGACGGATTCTGAAACCGATTCCAAAGATCTCTAGACAAACCGAGGGCGGTTGGAAGCAGCGGTGCCGGGCATAAACACGGCAATTTAGGGTAGTTCGGCGACCATTTCCCCCAGGAGATATTTACGAATGCGATCTGACTTAGTATTCGAGGCTTTACATACATTGCAGAACCGTTATATGCTCTGCCAGCTTGCATCCAAGGCAACTCGTCGGTTTCATAAGCCGAATACGCGCATTCAGGAAACTATGAATGACGTGTTGGACCGGATTGCAGGCTCCGATCGGAAGCAGGTTTACGCGGAACCGGAGAGTTTTATCGAGGCGCAGCGGCGGGCTGCCTAAGACCCGCAATGGCGCCGCGCCCGGCGGCGCCTAGGTCGAGGCTGGGCCTGATTCCTGCGTGGCACCGAGCCGTCTTCCGACCCTCCTTTTGATAATCCCGTAGGTGAACATGACGATTGCAGAACTGAAAGAAAAGAACATACAAGAGCTGACCCGCATAGCTCGTTCGCTGGACCTCCCCGGCGCCAGCGGCCTGCGGAAGCAGGACCTCATCTTCAAAATTCTTCAAGCACAGAGCGAAAAAGAAGGACACATCTTCGCCGAAGGTGTGCTGGAAATCCTGCCCGACGGGTATGGCTTCCTTCGCTCCCCTGACTACAACTACCTCCCAGGTCCTGACGACATTTATGTATCCCCGTCCCAGATTCGCAAGTTCGACCTTAAGACAGGCGATACGATCAGTGGCCAGGTGCGGCCGCCGCACGAGGGTGAAAAGTATTTCGCTCTCGTCAAGATCGAGGCCGTCAACTTCGAGTCTCCGGAAGAAGCTCGCAACAAGATCCTGTTCGACAACCTCACTCCGCTGTACCCGCAGGAGCGGGTCAAGTTGGAGACGGTCAAAGAGAACACGAGCGCCCGCGTGATGGACCTGCTGACTCCACTCGGCAAGGGCCAGCGTGGATTGATTGTTTCTCCACCGCGTACCGGTAAGACCATGCTGTTGCAGAACGTGGCGAACAGCATCACGACTAACCATCCGGAAGTCGTGCTCATTGTTCTGCTCATCGACGAGCGCCCGGAAGAAGTCACGGACATGCAGCGCTCGGTCAAAGGCGAGGTCATTTCCTCTACCTTTGACGAACCGGCAGCGCGTCACGTGCAGGTGGCCGAGATGGTCATCGAAAAGGCGAAGCGCCTCGTCGAGCACAAGCGCGACGTCGTCATTCTCCTCGACTCGATCACCCGACTCGCCCGTGCCTACAACACCATCGTTCCTCCGTCGGGCAAGGTGCTGTCTGGCGGCGTTGACTCGAACGCGCTTCAGCGTCCGAAACGATTTTTCGGTGCGGCCCGCAACATCGAGGAAGGCGGCTCTCTGACCATTATCGCCACTGCTCTCGTAGACACCGGGTCCCGCATGGACGACGTGATCTTTGAAGAGTTCAAGGGCACCGGCAACTGCGAAATCATCCTGGACCGCAAGCTGGTAGACAAGCGCGTGTTCCCGGCCATCGATATTCAGCGCTCTGGAACCCGTAAGGAAGAGTTGCTCATTCCAAAGGAAGATCTGGCGAGAATTTGGGTGCTCCGCAAGGTACTGAACCCACTCTCACCGGTCGAGGCAATGGAGTTGCTGATCGACAAGCTGAATAAGACAGGCAGCAACGGCCAGTTCTTGGCGAATATGAGTTCCCTGTAACCTAGTCGACTATCGTGGGCCTGATCCAGTCATGATCAGGCCCTTTTCTTCTTCAGTGTCCAGGTCTCCTGCCTCATAAGAGGAGCACGGCTCTAAGTCGTTGACCCTTCGGGGAGCAGTCGATAATATTGCGTTTCATTCAGGTACTCGGCAGGAACGCTTCTTGGACAAATCTTCCGCGCACAAGTTGATTTTGCTGCTTCTCATGACGGCCTGTACTGGTCCCATGATCCAGGGCGATTCGAATGCCGCGATGCTATACACCAGTGGTGCCGTTACGGTGAATGGCGCTCGAGCGACCCGGCCCTCCGCCGTATTCGTTGGGGACAAGATTCGCACCGCCGACAAGGCCACCGCTAGTCTCACAGCTACTGGAACTACCGTGGTGATCCCAGCCAACTCCTCCATCGTTTTTCGGGGGAAAGCAATTCAGATCGCCTCCGGGGCAGTGCAGATCAGTACGACTCGGAACATGTCGGCGGCTGTCGATTACTTTTCGGTAGTGCCCGCTGCGAACGGGAGCGCAACTTACCTGATCTCCAAGTCGAACGGCACTGTTACGGTTTCGGCAGAACATGGCTCCGTGATGCTCTCCGACGGTGAGACGAGTATGCTGGTCAGCGAGGGAAGCCCTCAGACGGTAGCGGATCAGCCCAGAAAAAAGAGGAAAAAAGGCGGTGCACTTATCGTCCGTGGTGCCGGGACGGGCAACGCTGCAGCGGGAGTCATCGTTGCGGGCGCGTTGGGGACCGTAGTAGCAATAACCACAACTGGACCGCCAGCGAGTCCTTCGCGCCCATCGCGCTAGTCACATTTGGGCGCGTGTTCACATCCCCTTGGCGCGATCAGGCTTGGTTTTCGTTTCCCGCAGCAAGGCGTCAGCTCTTGCAGTTAGGCCGCAAAAAGGTGTCCGCCTCTCCTGTGCTTCGAGTCACAAGGCTGCAAGAGCAGCTCTGCTAAAATCCAGCTGAAAATTGAACGCTTTTCCCGAAACGAATAGCCCGTGCGCGAGATGGCCTAGGCTGCGGGACTCCGTATGACCCGGTGGAGAACATGGCAACCAGCACAGTTTTAGCAATTGACCTTGGTGGAACGAAGATTTGTGCGGCGATTGTGGATGCCTCAGGCAAACTTTTGGCCCGTAAAACTGCCCCTGTGGACAAGAGGGCAAAGCTGGCTCCAGTGAAGCAGATGCTTGCGCTGGCAGATGAACTTGCCTCATACGTTGGGAAAGCCAACAGATATTGTGCTGTCGGTGTTGCCATTCCCGGCCTCGTGCGCCGCGATGGCACGGTTTGGGCTCCGAATATTCCGGGTTGGGACAAGATCCCGCTTGCTCGCTTGCTGGAGAAGGAACTACGGGTTCCGGTTGTTGTCGAGAGTGATCGTGCCGCTGCTGTACTCGGCGAAGTGTTCGCGCCCAAGGGCGCCGCACGCGGCAAGTCGGATGTGGTCGCGCTGATTGTCGGTACGGGGATAGGTGCAGGCATCTTGACCGAGAACCGCCTGCTGCGCGGAGCGCACGAACTATCGGGTTGCGCAGGGTGGATGGCTGTGACGCTCGACGACTCACCGGAGGTTAGGCAGCTTGGGTGTCTTGAGGCCTACACCGCAGGTCCCGGAATCGCTCGCACCGGCAAGGCGGAGATTAAGTCCGGTTGTGGCGGCGGTATGGCAAATATCGGGGCGGACAAGCTTAGCTCCCATGACATCGCCGAACTTGCCCGCAAAGGGGACAAAGCGGCAATAGAAGTCTATCGCCGCACCGGAACACTACTCGGGCTAGCCGTTGCTAACCTGATCAGCCTCTTTGATCCCGAGGTGGTTGTTTTCGGTGGAGGGCTCTCAGGTGCCGCCGATTGCTTCTGGAGTGAACTGAAGCAGACGGCGCTTGAGCGCTGCCAACCCATCTCTGCCAAGAAAGTGAAGGTTGTGCTCAGCAAGCTAGGAAATGACGCCAACCTGCTTGGCGCTGCCAAAATGGCCTGGGAAGCTGCGCAGCAGACGAAGCCAGCGGCTCGCGCCAGGAGCAAGAAGCAGGTAAAAGCTCGCGCGGCGGGAGCATAGCCTCGCGATTCAGAAAAGCGAACGTCACGCCGACGCAGTTGTTTTCAGCGATTGACACATCTCTGTTTCCGCATGACGATTCCGTGAGCACTGTTCGAAAGAACTACTGACGAGGTCTTAATGTCAAAAACAGTCCATCGGGGACGTTTGTTCGTGTCCGCGTGCGCTGGGATGGCGGCGTTCGGGTTTTCTCTGGCGTTGTTAGGTACGCTCTTTGGCTTCCCGGAAATGCGAGAGCGCCTGCACGTGGATGTCATGAAGCAGGGCGAGATGTCGTCCGTTCTGATTGCTGGCATCTGGCTTTCAACCGTAGTGGTCGGCCCGCTCATCGACAAGTTCGGTAACAAAGTCGTTCTGGCCGTTTCGTCATTTCTCGTGTCAGCCGCGTTCCTCGGATTCGCTTCGGCGAATTCCTTTGGTCTTGCGCTTGCGGCGTCCCTGTTGTTGGGCTTCGGCGGCGGCGGCTTAAATACCTCAACCAACGTGGTTGTTTCGGAACTCTACGACGACAAGCGCGGAGCCATGCTGAACATCCTCGGCATCTTCTTCGGTGGTGGCGCTGTGATGGTGCCTCTGCTCGCAGCCAGGATGTCGCCAAACGCGGCCATTCTGTTTGCAGCTTGCTTCGCTGGATTTATCGGCCTTGTCTATCTCGTGCTGCCATTCCCCGCAGCTACCGAGGGACACAGCTTTTCTTTGCGCGAGGCGGTTAAAGTCGTCACTTACCCCGGAGTGCTCCTGTTCTCGTTCCTGCTGTTTTTCGAGTCGGGCAATGAGCAGGTGATGAATACCTTTACGTCGACCTGGCTCGGACCGCTCGGCGCGGGTGCCACGGCGAAAGTTGCCACCGGCGTGCTGATCGGATATCAACTCGGAATGGCTGTCGGCCGCATCATCGCTGCCCAACTACTCAATTACGTTTCCAAACAGAAGATGGTGATGGGTAGCGCCATCGGTTCAGTCATCGGAACGGGTATTTTGTTCTTCTCACAGTCTGTCGCAGGAATGGCGACGGGCGTGGTCATAACGGGGTTGTCGTTCGCGGCGATTTATCCGACGGTCCTGGCAATTGCCGGCGACCGGTTCCAGCGCTTTGCGGGAACAGTTTTTGGCGCCATCTTCGCCATTGCACTCGTTGGGGGATTTATTGCGCCTTCAGCGGTTGGCTACGTCGGCACCAAAACGACTCTGCACATGGGCACCATCGTTCCGCTGATCGGTACCGTGATGGTGGCAATCCTTAGTTATTTTGTCATCCGGAGCAGCGAAGAAAACCAGCCTGCACCGGAGCCGGAACTCGAAAGCGCAAAGCGGGGATAGCCCTGGCTGCTGCCCTCAGTAGTAATGAATGCACGAGAATATCCTCGGCAATGCTGCCGAGGCTATTTCGTTATGTTTCGACAATGTTATGCCACTTTCACCTGCGGAATTTCGGGCTTCGATTGCATCCGCTCCTCAAGCGGATGCGGCTTGCCTGCGACCTTGAGCGGAAGTCGCCAATCTCGCGCGGAGGCGTGGCCGGCGTGCACCCATCCGTATCGAGTCAAGATAGACCCTGCAATCCCTGAGATCGCGGCAAGGCGGCGCAGATTCTTTGCGCGGCGCCCTGCGATGAGCGCTGCGAGTCGCAACGCCAACGGCACAGGCCCGGACAGTACGCCTCCTGCTCGCGTCACCCATCCGCTGACTCCATGTTTCAGCGGTTCATTGATGACTGGGTCACGCTTCATCTCCAGGTGATAGCCCTCGTAGGTTTCCAGCGTAGCTGCACCGATGCCGATCAGGTTCAGCGCGGTGCTGTCCTCGTTGCCCATGAGTTCCAGTACCGAGGTACCCGCAAGCAGGCCCGAGGTGCCAAAGTGAATCGGCAAACTTCGGATGTTGTGGTTCCACACGGGAATCGCCGTCGCACCAATCAGCACGCCCGTGTAGTTGTGGAATGGAAGGCCGAATAGCGCCGAGAGTGCCTGGCTGCTGTGCTTCAACACGGAGACGACGATTCCGGGTCCGAAATAGTCCTGCATGAGCTGCGCGAATAGACTTGCCCCGGAGAACGTACCAAAGCCGGCGAGTATCCATGCTCCCATTGACATTGGACTCTGAGGCTTGAACACCCGGAGCATGTTCAGAAAACGTGATGGTCGTCCGAGATCGCTGATCAGGAGTCCGCTTGAGATCACCGCTCCAAGGGCAGCCACCCATCGCGCATCGCGCGCGATCTTGTGGTCTAGACCCGTCCATTCCGCAATTGCGCTGGTAGCCGCGGACGATCCTGCCGCGCCTCCGACAAAGAAGTACAAAGGGATTTCCGGCGTCCACTGCGGCTCTTTCAGCAGGTGGATACCATAGTACCCGGTTTCTGGGGAAGCGATGGGGAAAGGTGCTCCCGGTGGGCGAACGCCCACCGCCTCGACGGAACCACGCTTTTCTGCCTCTCTTCGAATCTCAATCAGTCGCGCTTCGCTCGCGGCGTCCGGAACGCGGCCTTGCTCATTCTGGATGATTCGGTCGGTGCTCATCGGCGCACCCCCTTGCGCAAAGCTCTGGCGCTACTCTTGGCCGCAGTAGCAGCCCCGCGTCCGCTCGTGGTCCTTCGGCCTGCAATCGCAAACGCCACTAAGCTCCCGATCACAAGCGCAGCAGAGCCGACGGCCGACTGCTTCCAGCCCTCCTTCAGATACACCGTTGGGACTTCGGGGGTAGGTGGCAGGTTGTACTGTCTCTCATCCCCACGCACGATGAAGAAAGCGTGTATGCCTTTTACACTCGTATCGACCGGGTCATAAATCTTCGCGTCCTCCATGCCCCGGCTTTGCAGTTCTCGCACGCGCTCTTGTGCGACGGTCCGCAGATGGCTTTTTTCACCGAACTTGATCGACTCGGTCGGACATGCTTTGGCGCACGCCGGTTCCATACCAGCCTTCTGCCGGTCATAGCAGAATGTGCATTTGAAGGCGCGACCGTCATCCTTGTTCTTCTGCACCACGCCAAACGGGCATGCAACCACGCAGTAAGCACAGCCGTTGCAGATGTCCGGCTGCACGTAGACACCGCCGAACTCCGTTCGCACGATAGAACCGGTCGGGCAGGCTTCGAGGCACCCGGCTTCTTCACAGTGCTTGCAGACGTCGGAAGAGAACGCCCAGGACGCAAGCTCCCCGGCATTTCCACCCAAGCCCGGTGCAGGTGCGTGCTCGACAAACTTTACGTGGCGCCACGTTGAATGGCCGAGTGCTCCGGTGTTGTCGTAGGAAAATCCGGACCAGGTGAATCCGTCAGCGGCAACGCCGTTCCATTCCTTGCAGGCCACCTCGCAAGCCTTGCAGCCGATGCAGAGAGTGGAGTCCGTCAGAAACGCCGTCGTTCGATGGCCGTCTACACTTGGGTCAGCCGGTCGGGTACTCATGCGGCCTCCCTCATCTTCTGATTCAACATGTCAAGAGCGGCCGCACCCCTCGGGCGACGGCCGGGGATGATGTTGCACACAAGCGCCTTGGCCTCCATGATCCGGGCATTGGGCTCCTCTGAAATCGCTAGCAGGTCGTTTGGCGAATCGCCTTTGCTAAGACCTTTCCAGCCCCAGTGGTAGGGCAGGCCCACCTGATGGACAGACTTCCCGTTGACCCGCAATGTCGCCATGCGCGGTGTGACAAGCACTCGCGCCTCCACGATTCCTCGTGGACTCAGAATTGTGGCAAAGCTTCCATGCACGAGGCCTGCTTCGGCCGCCAACTCGGGCGACACCTCGCAGAACAGCTCCGGTTGCAATTCGGCAAGATGGCTCAACGTGCGGCTCATTGCGCCGGCGGTGTGGTGCTCTGTCAGCCGGTAAGTAGTCAGGATGAACGGGAAACGCGTGTCTCCTGGCGGGACATATGGGTTATCAGGACGCTCCATCGTCTCTGCCGCAGGATTTGACTGCACATTCGGGTACAGCGCGTTTCGGAACGGCGATTCCAGTGGCTCATAGTGCGTCGGCAGAGGCCCATCCTTCAGGCCGCTGTTGACGAACAACCATGCTGTGCCGTCCGAATGCAGAATGAAGGGCTTGTCTCCCGGTATCGCAGTCATGCCCCTCCCGTTCCGCAAGTCGCCTGGATCGTCTGGCCGTTTTTGCAGGTCGAAGTCGGCACGATCCATTCCGGTCCATTCGCCTTTGGCCTCGTCCCACCAGACGAGCTTCTTCCTTTCACTCCAAGGTCGGCCGTCGGGTCGCGCGGACGCGCGGTTGTAAATGATGCGACTATCGTTTGGCCACGAGAATCCCCAGCCGTGTCCGAGATAATCCTTCGGTTCGCGCTGGTTTGCCCTGTTTACGCTACCCTCCGGAAACACACCGCTGTAAATCCAACAACCGCAGGCCGTCGACCCGTCGTCGTTTAATTCGCGATATGCCTTGACCTGCTTTTTATCCGGCCACGTGTACCCGTTGATCTCCATCAGCACTTCTTCGGCGTTCGGTTCACCCTTAGGACCGTGTGTCGAGTAGTCCCATGTAAGTGCGTTCAGCGGCGCATTTCGTGGTATCGGTTCCCGAGCAGCCTTGTCCTTTAGACGGCGACCCAAGTGGTAGATAAACGAGATCTCGCTCGTGGCATCTCCGGGCGGTTCGACTGCCTGGTTGTGGTATTGGAGCAGACGCTGCGTATTGGTAAAGGTGCCGTCCTTCTCCGCAGATCCGGCCGCTGGCATCAGGAATACTTCCGTTTTGATTGTGCTCGGGTGCACCTCGCCGCGCTCGACCTCGGGCGAGTCCTTCCAGAATGCTGAAGTTTCGGTTTCGACCAGATCGCGTACCACAAGCCACTTTAGATTTGAGAGCGCCTTTCGTTGCAGGCGTCCGTTTGGTGCTCCGACTGCCGGGTTCTGCCCCAAGACGAACAAACCTTCCATGTTGCCGTCCGCCATCTCCAGCCAGTATCCAAACTCGGAGTGGTCTCCGGTTACGCGCGGGATCCAGTCGAAGCCCCAGTTGTTGTGTTCGCCAACGGCATCGCCGTAATACGCTCGCAACAAGCTGACGATATAGTTTTTGAAGCTTGCCCACACGCCAGTCTGGGTCGTGTGTTTCTTCAGGTACTTTTCCCACGTGTTCGTTTGGTTCTCAAAGAACGGCATTGGCAGATAGCCGGGCAGAATGTCGTATAGCGTCGGAATGTCGGTTGAGCCCTGAATGGAGGCATGTCCACGAAGGGCCAGAATGCCTCCACCGGGCCGGCCGATGTTGCCAAGCAGCATTTGCAGAATTGCGGCCGAGCGGATGATCTGCGGCCCCTTCGAATGCTGTGTCCACCCGACCGCGTAGCAGATTGCGCCTGTGCGCTCTGGCCCGGAAGCGCTCGTGAAAGCCTCAGCGGCTTTCAGGAACACATCTTTCGGAACACCGCACTGCTCTTCAACCATCTCCGGCGTGTAGCGCGCGAAATGCCTCTTCAGCACCTGGAAGACGCAGCGTGGGTGCTGCAGAGTCGGGTCGCTGGTGAAGATGTTCGAGAAGCCCGCCTCACCTCCGCGTTGGCCGTGACCGCCTGCCGCAGGCACTTGGCCGGGTGCATCTCTGTTTTCACCATCGAGACGTCGTACGGGTTCTTCTTCGTACAGCCATGACGTCGGATCGTACTTGCGGGTCTCCGGATCCCAGCCCGAAAACATGCCACCGAGATCTTCCGCGTCGCGGAACTCTTCCTTCAGAATCATCGGCGCGTTCGTGTAATGAACAACGTACTCGCGGAACCACTTGTCATTGGTTAGGACGTAGTTGATCATGCCCCCGAGAAAAATGATGTCGGACCCACAACGGAGTGGCGCCCAAATGTCGGACATTGCCGAAGTGCGGTTGTAACGCGGATCGACGTGAATGATTTTCGCGCCGTTCTTCTCACGGGCTTCAATGACCCACTGAAATCCCACCGGATGGTTCTCGGCCATAGACGATCCCATGATGAGGATTGCGTCTGCGCGGGCAAGGTCCTGCTGAGCGGTAGTAGCGCCGCCGCGACCGAATGAGGTACCCAGACCGGGCACCGTTGAGCTGTGTCATATACGTGCCTGGTTACTTATGCAATTCATTCCCAGGCCGGCGGCGAACAGCTTCTTGATCAGGTAGTTTTCTTCATTATCGAGAGTGGCCCCGCCTAAATGCGCCATTGCCAGCGTATGCATCACAACTTCGCCGTTCTCGTCTTTCTCCACGAACGTGTCCTGGCGCGTCTTCCAGACCCGGTCAGCAATCATGTCCATCGCCGTTTCGAGGTCAAGGTACTCCCAATGATCCGAATACGGGCGGCGGTACATCACTTTCGTGATTCTGCCCGGGTGCGTATGCAGTTGCATGGTGTCAGCACCCTTCGGGCAGAGGTGGCCTCTTGACACCGGCGACTCTGGGTCACCCTCAATCTGCACGATTTTGTTGTCCTTGTGGTAGACCAACTGGCCACAACCGACTCCGCAATAGGGACAAATCGAACGCGAAACCTGACAATCCTGAATCTTGGGGCCCAAATCTCTTGTGGCTGGACTCATGGCGACTTCACCCGTGCCCCGCCAATCACCAGTGCGGATCTGTTTCAGAACTGGCCAACCTTTCAGGAAACCACCCTCGAACATGGGACACCCCGAAACCGGATCAGGCGCAGTGCCGGCTCCACCAACGCCTATCACCCGTCAGAACTATCGTTGATCGGGAAGGTTGCCGTCGGATATAGCTTCTCCGCTCGTAAAATTGTGCATTGTTTCAGCGGATTGTCAGATTCGGTTTCCAATCGGCGGAAGGCAATCTACAATCTGCAATTTCATGAGATTTGCTCGCCGAACTAACTGGGAACTGCGCCCGAATCGTTTTTCGCAAGCGCTTGACGCACACTTCGCCTCCGGCAAACGCCTTCTGGACCTGACCGCTTCAAATCCGCCCGAAGCGGGTTTGCGGTACGACAGCGAAGCCATACTGTCAGCATTCAACAACCCTGGGGTGTTGGAGTATCACCCCGCACCGAAAGGTCTGCTCTCCGCGCGATGTGCTGTCGCAGAGTACTACGCAGAAGTTTCGTCAAGGGTTGCAGACACGGCAGGCGTCGCGTCTTGTGCCGGGCCAGTCTCGCTTGATCAGATTGTTCTGACTACCAGCACCAGTGAAGCCTACACGTATGCATTTCGCCTGCTATGCGATCCGGGGGACGAGGTCCTAATTCCCACACCCAGCTATCCGCTGTTCGAGTATCTAGCGGGCTTGCAGGACGTGCGGCTCGTGCCTTATGACCTGTTCTACGATCATGGCTGGCAGATTGATTTCTATTCCCTCACGCAGGCCATCACTCCCCATACTCGCGCAGTAATTCTGGTTAATCCGAATAATCCCACCGGGTCTTACGTAAGCACTACGGAAGCTATGCAGTTGAACGCGATCTGCCGCGAGAGGGACATGGCCCTGATCGTCGATGAGGTGTTCCTTGATTACACGCTGAACGAACCCAAGCCAAGTTTTGCATTCAACACTGAGGCATTGACGTTCACGCTGAGCGGGGTATCCAAGATCTCGGGGCTGCCGCAAATGAAGTTAGCTTGGGCAGTCGTTAGCGGGCCCGAAGAGATTGCGGCAGGTGCCCTGAGTCGCATTGAGGTAATCGCCGATACGTACCTCTCGATGAGTGCGCCGATCCAGTATGCTGCCCCGGTCTTGCTCCAACAGCGACAATCGGTTCAGGGACAGCTCTCGTCACGCGTTCGCACTAACCTTGAGGAACTGGATCGCCAGACCAAAGGTACGATGGTCAGCCGATTGGCGGTTGAGGGAGGCTGGTATGCCATTCTCAGAATCCCGCGGCTACGCTCCGACGAAGAGTTCGTAGTCGCGCTGCTCGAACGCGAAGGCGTGCTCGTACAGCCTGGGTATTTTTATGACTTCCGATCAGAGGGCTTCATCGTTGTAAGCCTCATCACGCCTGAGCAGATCTTCAGTGAAGGGCTGGGTAAGCTTCTTCGATTTCTTGGCTGACTACGCCGATCACTCATTGATGAACGGGTTCGTTTCGCGTTCCTGTCCAATGCTCGTCAAGGGACCGTGTCCCGGCACAACGATCGTGTCATCCGGCAGCGCCATCACACGGTCCTTCAGCGAGGCGATAATCTTCTCGAAGGAACCGCCGGGAAGGTCCGTGCGCCCTATGCTGCCCGCAAACAAAGTATCGCCAGCAATAAGCTTTTGTTGGGCAGGGAAGTAGATGCAGACGCTACCTTCGGTGTGTCCCGGAGTGTGCAAGACGTCAGCCGCAATCGTGCCGACACTCATCTTGTCGCCATCGCTGAGCGAGTGATCGATCACGACTGGCTCGGGCGGACGCATGCCCAGCCAGGAGGCCTGCACATCCAGCATCTTCAGCAAGGCCTGATCGTTCTGATTCAGAAGTATCGGCGCCCCGGTCTTCGCCTTCAGTTTCATAGCACCGCCAACATGGTCGATGTGGGCGTGCGTAACCACGATCTGCTTGAGTTTCAACCCGTGCTTGTGAAGCACGGACAAGACGTCCCCAATATCGTCGCCTGGATCAATGACCATGGCTTCACGCGAACCCTCGTCACCGATAATGGAGCAATTACATTGAAGCGGACCGACGGGCAATATCTCGTGAATCATGCCTTCT
Source organism: Terriglobales bacterium (assembly GCA_035629075.1). GTDB lineage: Bacteria > Acidobacteriota > Terriglobia > Terriglobales > Acidobacteriaceae > JAEZPW01. The sequence continues at coordinate 25,924 of DASPIK010000056.1, forward strand.
ATCTTAATCGACAATGCTCGGACAATATAAAAAGCCTCCCGTGCGGGAGGCTTGAAGCTGCGAATTAAATATTACTGCTGCGGTGTCGTTGCCGGAGCGCTGGGAACCTGCTGAGTCGGCGTAGCGGGCGGAGCAGCCGGTTTCTGGGTCGGTTCAGATTGCTGCTGCGTGGCAGCGGGCTTCGAGCCGCTCAGAACGGAACCACCGGAAGTGCGGCGTGCAGCAACGATCGACAGCGTGATCGAGGTGACCATAAAGATCACAGCCGACCAGGTAGTCGCCTTACCCAGGAAGGTGGCAGCGCCACGAGGACCGAATGCAGTCTGGCTGCCCATGCCGCCGAACGCCGCGGCGATGTCCTGTCCTTTGCCGCTCTGCAACAGGACCACGATGATGATGAACAGAGAAACGATGATGTGGATTATCGTGACAAGCGTGATCATTACCGGTTTTGACCGCTCTGGCGCCCTTGCGCCAAACCCTTCCTAATATTCACTTTCGGGCAGTGCAAACAGCACATTCTTCAACCCTGTCGCTCCGCTCATTCACAATGATGACGGGGAGGGAAGAATATGGTGCGGAAGGCGGGACTTGAACCCGCATGCCTCTCGGCGCCACCCCCTCAAGATGGTGTGTCTGCCAATTCCACCACTTCCGCACTGACCCAAAAGGATTCTTGAGGCACTCCGATTATAACGAAAAAGGTGGCGGTATGAACAGTCTCTAGCGCCGAAGTTGAAAGAATGTGCGAGAACCCTGGAGAGCCCACGGAGAAACAACTTCGATGATTGTTGATGATCAAAGGATTGGATGACCCGGCGGCGTGCCCGAAGGCCGCCGGGTTATCATCCCATCCTTCAGCATCAAATCATGAAACTCATTACCACTTCACGATTGCCGCAAAGCTGTCGGGTTTCAGACTCGCTCCACCTACGAGCGCGCCATCTATTTGCTCCTGCGACATGAGCGCATTTGCATTCTCGGGCTTTACGCTTCCGCCATAGAGGATGCGCAGGTTGTTGGCGAATTCCTCTCCAAACGCTTTGCGAACCTCTCCGCGAATCGTTTCGTGCGCTTCTGCCGCCATCTCCGGTGTGGCAGTTCTGCCTGTTCCAATCGCCCACACGGGCTCATAAGCGATCACTAACTTGGCAGCTTTCTTACCGGAAATTCCGCGGAAAGCACCAGTGCACTGACGGCGCAGAATATCGTCGGTCAGTCCGGCTTCGCGCTCTTCGAGTACTTCACCTACGCACACGATCGGTGTAAGCCCTGCTTCAAGCGCCTTTTCCAGCTTGCGGTTAACGGTGTCGTCGGTTTCGCCGAAGTACTGGCGGCGTTCCGAGTGGCCGATGATCACGTGCGTGCAGCCAACCGCGAGCAGCATTTCGCACGAAATCTCTCCCGTGTACGCGCCCTCTGTTTCCCAGAAAACGTCCTGACCGCCGACGGCTACGTTGGAGCCCTTCGTGGCTTCTACGGCAGCGTTCAGGTCAACGAACGGGGGACAGATGACGATCTCGTCGCGAGTGTGATCTTTCACCAGCGGCAGGAACGATTGGAAGAACTCGCGGGTCTGTTCAGGATTCTTGTACAGCTTCCAGTTGGCTGCGATCAGTTTCTTTCTCGGCATCTCTTACTCTCTTGACTCCAATTGTCAGCGGCAGAGATCTCGCGTGCCGCTTGAAGGTAAATGTTGTAAGCGTCCGCGCCCCACAGGACAAAACGCACCAGGTGTACGTATTCCGTCGTTCGGAGCGATTCAAGAACGGTTTTGACAACGATCGGCGCGGCGTCTTCGATGGGATACCCGTATGCTCCAGTTGATATTGAAGGGAATGCCACGCTGGCGACCTTGATCATGTCAGCAAGGCAAAGGGTGTTGCGATAGCAGTCGGCCAGGAGTTGCGGCTCGCCCGACTCGCCGTCCTGATATATCGGGCCGACTGTATGAATCACATATCGCGCTTTCAGATTGCCTGCACCTGTAGAGACAGCTTTTCCCGTTGGCAGCGGCCCCTGACGATCGCGCACCTTCTTACATTCTTCCAGCAGACTCGGCCCCGCCGCTCGATGAATGGCGCCGTCAACGCCCGCCCCGCCCAGCAAACTTGAGTTCGCGGCATTGACGATGGCGTCTGTGTCCTGATGCGTTATGTCACCTTCCACGAATTCGAGAACCCTGTTATCGGGAAGGTCAATGCGATATGTAACTGTCATCTCTGTGGTCGCAACAGCTCTGGCGATGACGCGAAGGAGCGGCCGAAGCCGCCCCTCTCGTCTTTGCTTCCTGACTACTTGTTGTCGGTCAGCGCTGCGACACCGGGCAGTTCCTTGCCTTCCAGGAACTCGAGCGAAGCACCACCACCAGTCGAAATGTGCGTGATCTTGTCCGCCACTCCGGCCTTCTTCACTGCCGAGACGCTGTCGCCGCCACCTACAATCGACGTGGCTTCTGCGTTTTCCGCAACAGCGGCTGCGATCGCATTCGTGCCTTTTGCGAACGCCTCCATTTCGAACACGCCCATCGGACCATTCCAGACGATCGTCTTGGCGCTTTTCACCGTAGCGGAGAAGAGTTCAATCGTCTTGGGACCAATGTCGAGTGCCATCTGGTCCGCAGGAATTTCGTCGACGGTCTTATGAGGGGCTGTCGCCTCGAACTTCTCTGCGACCACGTGGTCCAAAGGCAGCAGGAACTTGATTCCTCGGCTATTTGCCTGTTCCAGAAGCTGCTTGGCCAGTTCGAGCTTGTCTTCTTCCACCAGCGACTTGCCGACTTCGTGACCCTGCGCTTTCAGGAAGGTGTACGCCATGCCGCCGCCGATGATCAGGGCGTCAACCTTGCCAATCAGGTTCTGTATGACCCCGATCTTGTCGCTGACCTTTGCGCCGCCAAGGATGGCTACGAACGGCCGCTGCGGATTCTCGAGTGCCTTTCCGAGGTACTCTAGTTCCTTCTCCATCAGGAACCCGGCGGCGGATCGCTCGACGTACTTGGTGATGCCTACCGTCGAGGCATGTGCACGGTGCGCCGATCCGAAAGCATCGTTGACGTAGTAATCAGCCAGCTTGGCAAGTTGTTTAGAGAAGTTCTCTTCGTTCTTCTCTTCTTCGGCGTGGAAACGAACGTTCTCCAGCAGAAGGGCCTGACCCTTCTCCAACTTACCGGCCATTTCTTCGGCCTGTACGCCAACGCAGTCGGTTGCGAAGCCAACGTTACAGCCGCGGCCCAAGGCTTCGTCCAGCAGAATGCGAAGGCGCTCGGCAACGGGCTTCAGTGAATACTTGGGATTGACCTGCCCCTTTGGGCGGCCAAGGTGGGATGCCAAAATCAGCCGCGCTCCATGCCGCAGTGCATATTCGATCGTCGGCAGAGTCTCACGGATACGGGTATCGTCGGCAACGCGAGCGCCATCCAGAGGGACGTTGAAGTCCACGCGCATGAAAATGCGATTGCCGTTTAGAGGAAGATCACGAATGGAAAGTTTGGACATTAGGAAGACCTCCGGCGCAATTCAGGACTGCTATGGGCCGTATAAAGCAGATCTCGTGACCGTCCGGTTCGCCGGTAGTCACGGGAGAACAACTGGAGGTGTGCGGCGCCGGATTGGTGAATCCGGCGCTGCACGTTCTCTTATGAGCTGTGCACCCAACTGAGGGCGCGTTGTAATTACAGACCCTTGCCTGCGATGTAGTTGATCAGGTCGCGTACGCGGCAGGAGTAACCCCACTCGTTGTCGTACCACGAGATGACCTTCACGCAGTTGCCATTGACGACGCGCGTCATTGGAGCATCAACGATGGACGAGCGGTCGTCGCCGCGGAAGTCGATCGACACGAGCTGATCTTCTTCGTAGCCGAGGTAGTTCGCCAGCGAACCTTCCTTCGAAGCCTTCTTCAGCGCGGCGTTCACTTCCTCAACGCTGGTCGCCTTTTCGACGAATACGACAAGGTCAACGACCGAGACGTTCGGGGTCGGCACGCGCATTGCGAAGCCGTCCAGTTTGCCCTTCAGTTCCGGAATCGCCAGGTAGATAGCCTTCGCTGCACCGGTCGAGGTTGGAATCATCGAAAGGGCGGCAGCACGAGCGCGGCGCAGGTCCTTGTGCGGGAAGTCAAGAATGACCTGATCGTTCGTGTAGCTGTGGATCGTGGTCATAGTGCCGCTCTGGATCTTGAAGTTGTCGTTGACGACCTTCGCGATCGGGGCAAGGCAGTTCGTGGTGCACGACGCATTGGAGATGATGTTGTGCTTCGCGGCGTCGTACTTGTCTTCGTTCACGCCCATCACGATCGTGATGTCTTCGTTCTTCGCAGGCGCTGAGATGATGACCTTCTTCACGGAGCCGCGGAGGTGCGCTTTCGCCTTCTCGGCATCGGTGAACTTACCAGTCGATTCCACCACTACCTGAGCGCCGACCGACTCCCACGGAAGCTGCCCCGGGTCCTTCTCGGCGAATACCTTGATCTTCTTGCCATCAATCGCGATGAAGTCGTCACCGGCTTCGACGGTGTGACCCTTCAGGTTGCCGATTACGGAGTCATACTTCAGCAGGTGCGCCAGCGTCTGCGGGCTGGTCAAGTCGTTAACTGCAACGAATTCGATGTTCTTGTCTTCGAGGGCTGCGCGAAGGACGTTGCGGCCAATGCGGCCGAACCCGTTGATACCAACCTTTATTGCCATTACTTTCTCCTGACTTTTGAACGAGCTCTATCCAGAACTGCGGTACAGCTAGTGATTATCCCTACTTGAAAGAATCAAAAAATCGTACCATCGCGCTTCCTGAAGCGGCAAATTGCGGTGAACGCCCTAACCTGATATGTTTTTAGAATTGGGCTAAGGTCCCGAAACGGGACGCGCGCCGGTGTGAGTTTTGTCACATGGCCGAAGCAGCGCGGGATTATCGCAGCGCTGTCCGGCGCGGTTTGCGAAAACTAAAAATGCAAAAATGGATACGTGACCGCATGCGGCGGCGGAAAAAGAAAACGGGGGCCGATGGGACTCCCGCAAACGAACAGAACATACCCCTTCAGCCCGCCTATCCCGAGAGCAGTCAACCCGGAACAGACGCCAGCGAAGATAACGACCTTGGCGTTGCCGGCTCCACAGACGCTCCGGTGACTGAAGCGGATACTCGCAGCACCGCACCGAAGAAAGCGGCTAAGAAAACGACACGACGTCGCAAGAAGCGCAAGCCCGCCGACGAGCAGCCTGCGATTGATGCAGCCGCCGAAGAAGGCTCACAGCCCGTGGAAGAAGCGCAAACGGGCAGTGTGATCGCTCCGTTGACGCCTCGCGGTTCGGAAACAGACGAAGCTCCTTCCGAGCCTCCTGTCGAGGAAGCTGCCACGCCGGTCAAAGTCGAAGAGGTTGCGCCTCCGATGCCGCCAGTAGTTGAGGAACCGGAAGCACAGCCCGCTCCCGCTGCTCCGCAGCCGGTGGCGCCAGCCGCGAAGAAGCCACAGCGCGCCTCGAAAGGTGCCGTGGTACTGGCCGTTGGCCTGCCTGGCTCCGGCAAGAGCACGTGGTTCAATCGCCATGGCGTGTCGCCGCTGTCCAGCGACAAGATTCGCGAACTACTGTTCGACAACCCCACAGAACAGCGTCATCAGGACTTGGTCTTCGGCACACTGCGTTCGTTGCTGCGCGCTCGACTTATCGCTCGCATGCCTATGAACTACGTCGATGCCACCAATCTCTCGCCAAAGGAGCGCCGTCACTGGATCAAGATGGCCAAGGACTTCGGCTACGAGGCGCAGGCGGTGTACTTCGACGTGCCTCTCGAAGTCTGCATTGACCGGAACCGCCGGCGTCAGCGAGTCGTGCCTGAAGATGTCATGCAGCGCATGGGTGCCAAGCTGCGGCCGCCAACCTTCGATGAAGGCTTCTCGAAAATCATCGTGGTGCGAGTAAAACAAAGGGTTGCGGACAAAGCTTCAGCACGGAAGGAAGAATCGCCGGGCCAGCATGAAGGCGCCGCCCAAGCCGAGTGACACAGTTTACATGGTTGGACCACAGGATCAGGTAACGAGCAGCAGCACGTGCACGATCATGTATGGCAAGCCCGTCGCCGCTGCCATTCAGGAACAACTGAAAACCGCTGTCCCGGACTTTATCGCACGACACAAAGTCGTGCCCTTGCTGGCCATCGTACAAGTCGGCAAGAACCCGGCTTCAGAGCGCTACATTCGCAACAAGATTCGCGCCTGCGAGCGTCTCGGAATGCGGGCGACTTTGCACGCGTTTGACGACGAAATCTCCGCCGACAAACTTAAAGAAGAAGTTCACAAGTTAAACGCATCTCCTGAGAATCACGGGATTCTAGTGCAGCTCCCGTTGCCGCGGCACATCGAAGAACCCGAAGGAGAGGGCACCAGCAAGTTCGAGATCTTCGACGCAATCTCAGCGGAAAAGGACGTTGATGGCGTCGGTCGTGACGCAATCGCCGGTCTCTATCGTGCCCAGCAGGACCGCATGACTTTTCTTGCCGGTACCGCACTGGCCGTGCGCCGCATGATCGCCTATTACGGTGTACATACGGAAGGGAAGCAGGCCGTTGTTGTTGGTCGCAACGACATCACCTCCAAACCGATTCTTCACATGCTTGGCGGACGTATGTGTAACGCCGCCGCAATCTGGTGCCATCGCTATGTCGCACCTGAAGACCAGGCTCGCCTGATTCGCGAGGCCGACATTTTAGTTACTGCAGTTGGCAGCCCGCATTATCAGATCACGCGTGACATGGTGAAACCCGGTGCCGCCATCTTCGACGTGGCGACCCGGGTCCTGCCTGACGGCACACTGACCGGCGATGTGGATTTTGAGCAGGTAAAGGAAGTCACTTCGTGTATCACCCCCGTGCCCGGCGGAGTCGGTCCGGTCACGGTGGCCGCCCTCACCGAAAACCTGCTGCGCGCAGCCAAATTCGCGGTCGGAGCAGGGGAGTTGGGGTACACATTCTAGCGGCGTAGAACAGTCCTCATCCCCGGCTTTCCACCCCGTCCCGCGACAACGCGCACTGTGCCTACGGCTTTCCGCAACCCCGAAATCAGCAGAATTCTTTGCCAAGCCTTTGACGCGAAACGAGAAATGAACTTTGTCGCTATGTCGGTTTCCTCCGCCTCGATTTGTCATAATAGAGGTGAACAGCACAGCAAACCGACGATGCCGACCGCTTGAGAGGGTGAGACTTAATCGCTGAAGCCTGATGGCTGAGAGCTGAGGGGCTGGTTTCTATCCCTGTATTTTCAAAATTTTCCGCTCAAGTTGTTTACAGCTTCGGAATTACCGGGATGATTTCGAAAATCCTTTGTTTTGAAAGACCCGATATGTAGGGGAGGGGCGGGGGGGACCCCGCCACGTCAGGCAGCAAGCCTCCGCTAGCCCTTGATATACGGCAGCATCTGCTTGAAAGCTGGTGTTCCTGAAGCGCGGAGCAGTTCATACATCGCCATTTCAGTAGACGAGATCACCGCGCCCGCGTCGTGCATGCGTCCGAGGCCCAGCTTCCAGTTCATCTTGGTTCGTGAACCGACGGCGTCGGCGGGCACGTGGACCAGATAGCCGCTATCAAGGCCAGCGAGCACAGTCTGCATCACACAGATATGCGCTTCCATGCCGCACACCAGCATCGTGCTGCGGTTACCGGGGAGCGATTTCACGGCCGAGCAGAAGCGTTCGCTGCCGAAACAACTGAACTCCACCTTGTCCATGTGCTCGCCCGCAGGCAGCAGCGAAGTGATCTCCGGCACGATCTGCCCAAGACCCCTCGCGTATTGCGTCGTCACCAGCGTCGGGATCCCAAGGATACCTGCCAAACGGATCAGCAACTGTGAGTTCTTTACCAACTCATCCTTGTTGAAAATCGGAGGCAGCAGCTTTTCCTGAATATCGATTACGACGAGCGCGCACTTGTCCGCTTGCAGCGGCTGACGAGCGACATTGTCGCCTGTAATAGGAAGCGTGTGAATCGTGCCGGTCGTGACCATCATTTCTCCTCGCTCGTTTAGGTCTGACCACATTTTAGCAACGTGCGGCACCAACGCTGGACGCTATCTGCTAGGTCAGGCCTCCGCATTTTTGCACATCACATCTGCCGCGGATTCGCATTCTCGGTTGACTGTATCCGAGCACAACAAATACAATCATTTGCGTCGGTGAACGTAAAGCGTTCAGCGGCGCTCCACAAACTTGACCGCAGCACAAGTGCTGCCCCCTCGTTCAACGGCAGGACAGCTGACTCTGGATCAGCATATCGGGGTTCGAATCCCTGGGGGGCAGCCAAATTCTTTTCAATGGGTTACGCTGTTCCCCTCTTTTTCCCGTTCTGCTGATTGTGCCCATTTTTGTGCCCCCCCTCCTTGAATGAACTCCCGAACGTCCGTCCCCAACCTCGTAGGCATCGCTGCGTCTACGAATTCTCGAAGCACACTGAACAGTTCGTGAACCAAGCTGACGTGCCACAATTTCCCCGGATCGCCATCTTCGAGGCGTGATGTCGTGAGGTGGGCAATCTCCTTATCCGCTCTGCGACGAGCCGCCTGTAGCGTGGGTGAAATCGGCTCCAATTCGGTTCCGGCCGGCATGAAGTCTGCCGCAGTAACGTCGGTGTCACATGGGCGGCCGCGTGGATACAAGAAGTCAATCAGATTACGCACATGGATTGCGAACGATTCCACGCGGCTGTTGCTGAACGCCCAAACAGTCAGCGAATCACTAGCAAGGATGTCGCACCCGAACAGACTGGCACATCCAACTAGCATGTGCATCTCGTACAGAAGGTGCGTACTGGAGTAAGCGGAAAAGTCTGCATCACTGAAGTCTCTTGTCTTCTTCGCCATTGTCGCCTCTGACTGGAACTCGCTGCACTTGCAGTGCAGCAATAGCGTCCTGCTTCGCTCGCGTCCTGATATGGCTGTACCGCTCAAGCATCTGCTTGCTGACGTGACCGGCGAGCGCTCGGATGGTCTGCTCGGATACGCTCGGATTCTCCGCTAGTCGGCTAATGAAATGGTGGCGTAGATCGTGCCAGCGATAGTGCAGGGTCTCCAGCTTCAATTCCTTCCGGGCCTGTTTGAGTGCGGTAGTCCAGGCGTGCTGCCATGACTGCACAGGCTTGCTCAACACAA
>DASPIK010000057.1:0-4060 GCA_035629075.1 Terriglobales bacterium
CCGATGTCGCCTCCCCCCGCGACCTCGGCGCCAGTTTCCTTCATGCAGTCCAACCCGCCGGAACTCTCGTTATGACTGGTACAAAAAGAGGGGGCAGGTCACCGCAGCATGATGGAGCAAGGTAAACAGCAGGCGGCCGCCCGGGAGGCAGCCTAACTGAGAAATTGATGAGGTATCGGGTGAACAGGTCAGTGGTCTGGTCACCCGGTATGCCGAACGACAGATTCAGAGAACCCCACGTTAGCTTCGCGAACGTGGGGCACCCGGACGGGAAAATCTCTCGACGGCGCGAATCTCGGGCACCGCGCCGCTATGTTAAGGCTTCAGGTGCAGCAGATACCCCTTGTATATCAAAGCTAGACAAAACATTGCGTACGTGCTGCTTATGCCAAACTCTGCGGCGCTCTTCGCAATCATCATGGAGTTGGCCAACACAGACCTGTGCTCTTCGTCCCAATCTTTGCAAACAACGGAATTTACGTTGAGTTCGTCATACGTCCGAATGAGCCGGAGATACGGAACCACTACGAAAGCAGAGGTGAGAAGTAGTGTCGTTGAGAACATCACTCCGGTCACTTTGTCCCAATACCGCAGGAAAACGAACGCCTCTATGCCGAGTGTCAGTAAACCTTCCAACGTAATGACTACGAATGCCAGCGAGCGAAAGTGATTTCTCCCGAGTAGCTTCTGGGCGTCATCATCATCGAAGCAGATTCGATTGGAGTTCCTTTTCATTTTTATTCACCGCAAAGGACACCGAGTGTGTCCCCAAATTGCACGACAGCTCCCGCGGACCCAACTACAAATGCCCCTGTACCCCTCAGGATTGCCGCGGATCCCGGCAACATGAGCACGGTCGCCTGAGTGGACATCAGGGATAAACCATCACAAGGTGTCAAGTACTTTGAAAAGTGTTCGTTGATCATATTCGACAGCTGGTAAATACGGCGCTCGTCAGGGCTCATGCTCTGCCTTGCTTCTCGAACCGCGTTCGCATGGTCCGCAAAATAGTCGAATATAGAGAAGCCATGATCATTCCACGATCCGTCTGAGACGAGGTACACGCTGCTCGGGTCCACGATGAATTGCCAGCTCCAATGAGACCACATACAGGAGACCCGAAGAAGTTTGGGCTTGGTTGACGAAAAGGGTTCGTAAAGGACACGGACTCCGTTTTTGTACTTCAGCAGATTTGTCGTTGAGTCGTACACGATGTAAGACGAGTCTCGTGTCGCATACGTGCTGACCTGCCCCCTCTTTTTGTACCAGTCATAACGAGAGTTCCGGCGGGTTGGACTGCATGAAGGAAACTGGCGCCGAGGTCGCGGGGGGAGGCGACATCGGCGCGCGCGCTTCCGCGTGGAACTCGCTGGGCGTCCGATAGCCGAGTGCGCTATGCGGACGCTGGTGATTGTAATCCTGCCTCCAGTGTTCGATCTTCTGCCTGGCGTCGGCCAGGGTTGTAAACCAGTTCTCGTTCAGGCACTCGTCGCGGAACTTGCCGTTGAAGCTCTCGACGTATGCGTTCTGGGTCGGCTTGCCGGGCTCAATAAAATCCCAGCTCACGCCGTGTTCGCAAGCCCACTGCTCAACCGCCTTACTGATGAACTCCGGACCGTTGTCACTGCGGATCTGCACCGGCAATTCGCCGCGCTCGATCATCAGCCGGTCCAGCACTCGCGTGACGCGCACGCCGCTGAGGCTGGTATCGACCTCGATTGTCAGCGCCTCGCGCGTGTAATCGTCGACGATGTTCAGCGTGCGGAACCTGCGTCCGGACGCCAGCGCGTCGGAGACGAAGTCCATCGACCATGCCTGATTCGCCGCCGTGGCCGCACGCAGCGGAGCACGCACCGGCGAGGTACGCCGGCGACGGCAGCGCTTGCGCACCGACAAGCACTGCTCCACGTACAGCCGATAGACGCGCTTGTGGTTTACGATCCAACCTTCGCGCCGCAGCAGCACATGCAGACGGCGATAGCCGAAGCGCCGCCGCTCCATCGCCAGTTCGCGCAAGCGATCGCGCAGGCGATCGTCCGCACTCCCTTGGGCCACTTCGTAGCGAACCGTTCCTCGTACCACTAACAGCAGCCCGCAAGCGCGCCGCTCGCTGATCTCCACCGCTGCGCGCGCTACTTCGACTGCTTCTTTCCGAGCCCGCGGGCCTACCACTTTTTTGACAGCACCGCCTGCAACGCCTGCTTGTCCAGCATCAGGTCGGCGACCATCTGCTTCAGCTTCCGGTTCTCATCCTCGAGCTGCTTGAGGCGCTGCGCTTCGGCGACTTCCATGCCGGCGTACTTCGCTTTCCAGCGGTAAAAGGTGTTCTCGCAAATGCCGTGCTTGCGGCACAGTTCCGCCGTGCCGAGGCCGGCCTCGGACTCCTTCAGAATGCCTACAATCTGTTCTTCGCTGAATCGGCTCTTTCGCAAGGTCTTGTTCTCCTGGCTTGGCCCGAGCGGGCCAGTGTAGCCGGAGAACTCTCATTTACGCTGGTCTAATTTCCGGGGAGCAAGTCAGCCATTCGGCGGGCCTAACGCTTTTATTGGGAGTTTCCAGTTTCCTCAGACGAGAATTCGCCTCGGGTAGTTCAAGGAACCGCGCTCGCCCTTGTCTCATCTAAAGCCAACCGAGGTGGACCGCATATGCCAAGCACAGTGAAACCCATTCCAGAGGGCTACCACAGCATTACGCCGTACCTCGTGATGAAAGACGCCGCACGCGCCATTGACTTCTACAAGCAGGTTTTCGGGGCCACTGAAATCTTTCGCATGCCACAACCAGACGGTCGCGTGGGACACGCCGAACTCAAGATAGGCGACTCGCACATCATGCTCGCCGACGAGTTTCCGGAGATGGGGTTCACCGGCCCGCAGCCGGGTGCAGGAACACCGCCCGTCAGCATTCTGCTCTATGTTGAGAACGTGGACTCGGTTGTCGAAAAGGCCGTGGCCGCCGGCGCGAAACTCATGCGTCCCGTGAAGGATCAGTTCTACGGCGACCGCTCGGGCACGCTTCAAGACCCGTTCGGCCATGTCTGGACGGTGGCCACGCACGTCGAGGACGTCTCACCGGACGAGATGCAAAAGCGTGCAGCCGCCATGCAGTAGCAGGGCTTGGCAATGCCACGTTTCCTCTGCCCAAAAGCGCAAGGAGGTATCTATGCGCTTACGATTTCTCCTCCTTTTGCTCCTTCTGCTCTCGCTTGTCGCGCAGCAACCCGCCTACGCGCAGGCTACAGATGCAGAAATCCGGAAACTCACATCAGACTACGAACGCGCCTTGAAGGAGAAAGATATCGCCGCTCTGGACAGATTCTGGGCTGACGACTACACCTTCATCAATAATCGGGGCATGCTGCTCACCAAGGCCGAGCGTATGCAGAACGTTAAGAGCGGCGCCACCGAAGTACCGGAGATCGAACAAACCGAAGCGAAGGTCCGGACTTTCGGCAACACTGTGTTGGTCACAGGGCGCCTGAGGCTGAAAGCGAAGTACAGCGGAAAGGAAAGCTCGGGCGAGTACCGGTACAGCGCTTTGTGGGTGGATCGCAACGGCCGCTGGCAAATTGCCGCCCACCAACTCACGCCTATCCAGCAGTAGGTGCAAAAAAGCCCACGGCCTCTCAGCCCTGGGCTAAAACTCACAGCAGATAGCCAGTTATTACGCCGCTTTCTTCCTTCTCGCCATCGCCCCCATGATGGTCGCTAGTGCTCCTAGTGCAGCCGCGCCTGCGATGATAGGCACGTGATCGGCAACGGGTGGCGGCACGTGCGTAAGCCCCTGCTCGTCCGAGCGCGCCGGTTCACGTACGTAACGACCATAGTCCGGCGCATACATCTCCCAGTTCTCCGCCAGTTGCCGCAATTGCCACGCCGCCTCTGGACCTGACATCGGCTCACCATGCCCCGCTCCGATGATTTGCGGATCAAGCGAGGCCAGCCTGCGCACGGACTTATGCGCCGAATTCCAGTCAGTGGTGTAATACGCCGGAGGACGGCGGATTTGCGGCTTTCGCGAAATCAGTCCCACTGGATTGTCCTGATCAATCGTCGTGAAA
>DASPIK010000058.1:0-19583 GCA_035629075.1 Terriglobales bacterium
TGATGCGCCGAGTGCTCTGGCCAGCGGCGGTGCGTCCGTTGAACGTGTTGATGTCGATCATGGCGGTGAGCTTGTGGCCCATCGTGCCGACGTACTCGGTTTCCAGAACGTAGCCCTTCATGAACTCATACTGGAATCCGAAGTGGTACTGCTGGTAGTACGGCGAGACCAGGTTCTGGTCCATGTGACGAGGAGCCGGCTTCGCCAGGTACGTCGGGTTGTTGAAGCCTGCAGTGTTCGTCGCGGTGAAGTTATCCGTGTACAGGCCAGGAGCAGACAGCGGACTGGTCGGCAGGCCGTTGCCGCCCCAACCGATGGTCGCGTCGGAGTAGAACGGAGCGTTGAACCGGATGTTCTCGAACAGGTTGTTCCAGATGCGGTCGTACATGATGCCCGCGCCGCCACGCAGCACGAACTTCTGGTTGCCGAACACGTCATAGGCGAAACCGAAACGCGGACTGAAGTTGTTGGTGTCCTTGTTCCAGATTTCGTGATCGCGCTGCTGGAAGCCGCCCGTCGCTACGCTGGCGTAGAACGCGCTGTTCTTGGGGAAGAAGATGTTCGTTGAGACAGCGGATGCCGGCATGATCGGCACGCCGAAGTAGAAGTTGGAGTCGATACCCGGCTTGTAGTTGTGCGGGGGGCCGAAGTATTCCCACCGAACGCCGTAGTTCACCGTCAGACGATTGCTGACGCGAACGTCATCCTGGAAATAGGCCGCAAATTCGTTAGCACGGAATCCACGGTAGTATTCCGGACGCGTGCCCGTCTGCGGATTGATCGAGGCTTTCGCCCAATACCATCCGCCGTAGGCTGGCTCGCCGTAAATGGCAGCATCGGCTTCTTCGCCGAACGCCATGTCGGTAACCATGTTCTCAACGTCCCAAGGCAGGAACTCACCGCTCTTGTTCGCCTCGAACGAGGAGCCGTTGCGGGTGCGACGGTACTCAACACCGGTTTTGAAGCTGTGCTTGCCCTTTACGAAGGACAGGTGATCCTGGAACTGGAACTGGTTGTCGGTAAAGAACTGCGGCATCGCGGAGCTCATGCCGAAGCCAACGCCGAGCGGATCAGCAGCCGTGTAAACCTGCGGCATGCTTTCGTAGCCGGGATAGCTTGGATAATTCGCGACGTGACGCAGATAGCTGGCTTTGAAGGTGTTCAGAATGGTCGGGCTGAAAGTGTGGTTCCAGCTCAGAGCCAGGTTCTGGGAGCGACCGGGGCTAACAGAAGGCGGTCCAATGGTGTAATCGGCACCACCGTACAACCAGGTCTGCTCGCCGTCGTCCAGCAGGTACGAAGCGCTGAACTGATCGGTGTCCGAAATTTTGTGGTCGAACTTGAAGCTCCACTTGTACTGGTTGAGCTGGTATCCATCACGAACGACAGCATCACCGTAAACAGGTACGGGATAGGTCAGTCCGTAGGTCATCCAACCCTGCGCATCATTGCTGAAATTCGAAGTGGCCAACGGGAACGGCCCCTTCGCTCTCAGCCTCTGGAACACCGCACCAAGCTGACCAGAGTTCGGGAACGCGCCCGGGCAAGTTTCGTCCAAGTACGCGACGCAGAAATCGTTTTCGAGCCAATTCTGGAATCCGCCGCTCTGAACCCAATCCAGGAACTGGGGCGCGATGCTGGTCGTTCTCGTCGGATAGCGGTCACGACGACGGTGGAATTCGAGCGAGCTATAGAAGAAGGTCTTATCTTTTACGATGGGGCCGCCAAAGGAGCCGCCGAACTGGTTGCGAACGACGAAGTCCTTCAGAGTCTCTCCGGTCTGAGGATCCGTTTCGCGATTGGAGAAGAAGCTGTTCGCAGCCAGAGCCTGGTTGCGGTTGTACTCAAACAGCGAGCCGTGGAACTGGTTGGTGCCGGACTTCAGCACGGTATCGGTAACGAAGCCGCCAGCCTTGCCGTATTCAGCGGCGAAGCTGTTGGTGATTACGCGATATTCCTGAATGGCTTCGGGCGAGATGCCGGTGATGGCGCCGCCCTGGGAGTCGGAGATCTGGCCACGGCCGCCCTGGCCCTGGTCGTTATTGTCGGCGCCTTCAACGAGGAAGTTGCCGGAGCCACCGCGCGTGCCGTTCACGGACGAACCGCGGGTGCTGCCACCGAACATATCGGGCGTGACGCCAGCGATAAGGTTGATGAATTCGTTCTGGTTGCGGGTTTCGAGCGGCATCTGCTGCCACACGCGCTGATCAACGAGGGCCGAGACCTGGGATTCGGTGGTCTGGACCATCTGCACGCCGCCTTCAACGTTCACGACTTCGCTGGTCGTGCCGACTTCGAGGCGAACGTCCTTGCTGACGGTGGTGCCGACGCTGACGACGATTTCTCTTACAGCGACGCCCTTGAAGCCCTTAGCGTCGATGTTCAGCGTGTACGTACCGACGACCGGCAGAGCCGGGAAGCGGTACACGCCAGCAGCGGACGTCACGGTGGTACGGACGATTCCGGTGGAATTATTCGTAAGTTTCACTTCGACGTTCGGAACGACAGCGCCTGTCGGGTCGTTCACAACGCCCGTCAGTTCGCCAGTACCCTGCGCCAGAGCGGCGATGCTGAAAACCAGCACCAGCAGCAGTGCACCCAACATCGTCCCAAACTTCGGACGGAAATGGCTCTCCATTTTTCCTCCTGCAAATTTGAAAGGAAAGACGTTCTATCAAATGCAACTATCTTTCCAAAGTAGCTGGAGCAGGAACTCACGATTTTTCAGCATCTTAGATACGGAGATTTGGACGGCTATATGGGAATGCGTATGTTGCTGGTGGGAGACTACCAAATATTGTAGATCTTGGTCTGTATTAGCGGCCTGCGTGGTGACCTGAGCGTTCGACTACGTCAACCGGCGTGTAAGCTGGTAATTCCAGTAGCCCCAACCGGCTCTGCCTCCAGGAGTTCGTTGCAATACTGGATCGCCAGCGAACGATACCGCTGGTGAGCAGCGAGGAGCCTGTGTTCCTCTCCGGAACCCTGAACGGCGCCCGCGGCCATCTTGCAGTAGCCGAAACGGAAGACTGTGTAGGCCAACAAGAATGCGCCGATGCGGGGCAGCGGATCGTCGCCGCTGGCATGGTTGTAGCGGGTCAGGAAGGATTGTGTTGCGTCCTTATCCATGCCCCACTCTACAATCGCGCCGGCGAGGTCCCATGCGATGTCGGACGGGCCCGGAAAGAAGTGGTCGTCACCGTGACTAGCGGCGTCGACCTTGAAATACTCGTGAGAGTCTGTCCGAATCCATTCATGCGGCAGCATGCGGCCATCTACGAGGACGGGATGCTCGCTGTGCAGTGTGCCGGAATCGAGCGGTAGCTCCTGTCCGAACTCCTCGGCGAGGTTGAAGCGGACCATGGTTTCGATGGCTGCAGAATCCTGTCCCGTGCGGCAGCGGAAATCTGAGAACCGAAACGCGCAGTACACGGCCATGCGATCAAGCAGTTCTGGGGTGAGTGCCGCAGCAGACAGAGGCGTGCCCGCGAGTACCGGATAAGCAGCAAAGCCGTCTTTGATGCCGAGTGGGCGCGGAGCAAAACCCGCCGTGGCCACCTGATGGGAGCGCTCGTAAACGGCCTTCCCGAACCGGCCTAAGCCCTCGAACTTGTAGAGGACACGCCGATCGTCCGACAAGAATTTCAGCCGCTCCATCTGGATCCATGACGCTGGCCACTGCTGGGGATCGACATTCATGTACTTACGCCAATCGCCCCCACCAACATAGATTGCGGCCTCGCGTGGAACGCGGGAGTTGTCCTGAGTGTGGTAAGAGCGGTAGCTACGCCAGCGGGACGCCCCATTCGGCGCGCGCAGGGCGTCAGGGTCAGGGCACCGGCTTCCGAGAAACGTCACCTTCTCGCGCGCGACGCCACATTGCACGAGCGCGTCCCCGACCGAAAGGAACGATGAGCCGCTCATTCCTGGCCCTTCGTCAACAACCAAGAATTCGGCGCCGCTTGCGAGCAGGTTGCGAACCGAACGCTCCTGAACTGGAGTGAATGCCGTTTGACGGTCGTAGGGGTGGCCTGTCGGACGTACTGTGAAGCGCTTAGCTTTGCGACCCGTTCTTCGAACGGCGGCCTGCACAAGGGCGCTGAGCGTTGCACCGATGCTACGAACGCCGATCACGCCGACGGTAGCCGCTGATTGCGGAACACGGCTGACAAGGTCCACGAATTCGAGCGGGTGCAGGGCGTAGTACGCAAAGCCCTCAGGGGGAGAAATCTTCAAGTCGGACGGTGGATCGGGAGGAATTTCATTTAGCAGCGCAGCGAGGTTTTCGCGCCCGCTTATGGCGTCGGGGTTAACCAGGGCGGCGGCCAGACTGTCGGTAATCGAGGCGACGTGAAGAAATGCCGGATGCCCAGCATCGGTTAGAGCACATTCGAATTCGCCGGCAAGGAGGAGGGCGTCGAGGATCTGGTCCTCGGCGGCAAAAGGCGGACCTTGCGCGGCAACGCGGATTGCCTCGGCAAGATCTCGCGCCAGAGTAGCTCCGGGTACAGTGCGACGACCGTCCCGGAAAACGAACATGTTCCAGGCGGATTCGGATTTCATCAGGCAGCTTGTTTGTTCTTTGAGCCTCGCGGCGAACGTGACACGTCGCCCTCTTTGTCGATGAAATACAAGTAGTTGTTGTCGCGCTCGACGGCTTTCTCCACTAAAACCTGAGACTCGCCTTCGCCGGACTTCGGTTTCTGGCAAACGTTGCCGCTACCGTCTATGTAGTACAGATACTTCTTATAATCGCGCTCGAGTTTGAGGTTCTTTACCTTCTCTGCCATCTCGAACTCCATAAAGCGTCTTTGATTCAAACGGTGAACGGCCTGATGCCTTCTCAGGATTTGCACCAGGAGTGGTGCAGACTCCGACGTGTCGGAAAAGGGATGAAACTAAACAGCCGCAGCGGGCGCTGCGGCCGTGCGAGTGTGGGCTAACGAGTAGTGCGCCGTGAGCGCGGCTTGGCTTTGGCAGGATGCGAGGCGCGATAGCGGGCAAGGGCCGCATCACGTGCAGCTTTACGCTCTGCCAGTTTCTGAGCGAGCGCTTGTTTCTGCGCGGCTTCCTCTTCGGGCGAAAGCACGCGGCGCACAATGGGGCCGTTCATCTTGTAGGTCTTCTTGATCGTCTGCCCTGTGTCGTCTTTGACGTGAATGGTGAAAGTAGGCAGGTCGCCTTCCTTGTCGAAGACGGCGTGTCCGACACTCGCGGGAAATACGCCGAAGAGGTTGCGCTCCCGGTAGGCGGTCTCGTAGCGATGGCGCGCACGGTTCCAGGAGAAGACCCGGATGTGGTTGTAGTCGAACGGCTGGCCATCTTTGGGTTCGGTGGTCAAGACCAGGTATTGCGGCATCGCGCGGGTCTGGCCAGTGTCGGGGTTTACGTCGTTGACGGTGTTCAGGATGAAGCTGGAGACGATGCGCTGGCCTTCGGCGTATTGGGCGATCTCGAGGGGGATATCGACATCAACCATGCGAGCGAGCACCCAACCGACACGCTTCTGAGCGTCGCGCACGAGCCACCAATCTTCCAAGATCGAGGGCGGTGGATCGGGCAGCTTGAGTGCACTTGGCTTGGAGGCGGCAGAGACCGGCCTTGCGGTGGAGGGCTTTGCTGTTGCTACGGGCAAGGGCGCGGCGGCCCCAGTGGTCGGCTTTGATTGCCCGTTGGCGTCCGTAGCCTGGGCCTCTGCGGCCCTTTGTTGAATTCTTTGGACCTGCTTTTTGTATGCTTCCAAGAGCTTGAGATTCTTGTCAGTGACCGTTCGCTGGAGGACCTCGACCTTATCTCCTTCCTTCAGTTGGTAAAGCCGTGCCCCGTCACGAGCCGCCGTGAGGTGCATGTTCAGTTCGGCGCGTGTTACTCCGCGAGAGACGACGATGGCGCTAGCGTTGTCGGTTGCGAGCTTTTCGAAGCCGTCGAAGGTCTCTTGGTCTGCGAGGTAACGCATCTCAACCCAGCCCTCGCCGAAGCCTTCGGCTTTGACGCGGCAAAAACGTCTATTTTTTTCCAGCACCTCGACTCGTGTGCCGTTCGGGACCACACCCACTTTGTTGTAGACCGCGGATAGACGATCGCGAAGATTTACCTGCGTGGCCGACACGTAGGCGTACTCTTTGCCAATTATCTTGCCGCCGCGCCGACAGGCGACACTTAAGAGAAGAACGAAAACGAGTAGGGACAGAGCTGTTGCGCGAACGATCACACGCACGGAGCGAGACGTCACTGGGGGACTGCCTTTCACCGGATTCAGCTTCAATATAGCAGGATGTAACTCGGATAGTATCAGTCGAAAGGCGTAATACTCTGCGCAGACTTAGGCACTCAGCACGTGACTGAGTGCCGGCAGTTTTGACGGTGTTCACCTCACTTCGTAACGACGACGGATGCGGCGTTGCTCGGCTGCGCGACGGTCGCGGTGCGTGTCAGGCCACCGGCAGATCCGATGGAAAACACGCTGACGTTGCCATTGTTCGAGTTCGCTACATACAGGAACCGGCCGGATGGGTCGGGTGCGACGTCGACGGGGCCATTGCCGGAAGTAAACGGCGAACCGCTGATTGCTGTCAGGGTGCCGTCGTTGTTGATAGTGAATGCCGCCACGGTGCCAGAATTCTGGTTGGCGACGTATAGGAACTTTCCAGTTGGATGAATGGCCAACGAGGAGGGCGTACTGCCGCCGGTTGGAAACGGCGAGCCTGGTATGAGCGTCAGATCGCCGTTGAAGGCGTTCATTGCGTACGCATCGACGCCGCCGGTGGTAGCGCCGTTCGCGACATAAGCGAACTGCCCAATGGGATCAATGGCCACCGCACGCGAAGAAGTACCGTTATTGACTGGGACGTTCCGGGTCAGGGTGAGCGTGCCGTCTGTCGGGCCAACTCTGAATACGTAAGTACCGCTGCCTCCATTGGCTACGTACAGAAGCCGTCCGGTCCTGTCCAGGGTGACTCGCAACGGATTGGGGCCAACCGAAACGGGGGAATTGGAGAGCTGAGTAAGCTCACCGCTGCTTCCGATGTTGAAGATCGACACGGTCCCCGATCCATTATTCGCGACGAATAGGAAGCGAGCATTGGGATCGACCGCAACCGAAACAGGGTTTGCGCCCGCAACAAACGGTGCGCCCGGGACAAGCGTCAGGGCGCCACTTGTGGCATTGATCTGGTAACCGGAGATGCCTCCTGCCTGCGCTGCAACATAGAGGAGGCTCCCCTCATCATCGGAGGCAACAGAGTTGGGACTGCCCGTCACCAACAGGGGCGTATCCGCAGTAGCGGTAAGTGCGCCTGTGCTCGGGTTGACTGTGAACCCGGTAAGGCTACCCTGCGTAGTAGCATTCGCTGCGTTGGCAACAAAGGCGAACCTCGGCGGAGTCCCTGTGCCGCCACCACCATTGTCGGAATCATCCTCGGGCTGAAAGAAGCCTCGACAGCCAGTCAAGGCCAGCAGAAAAGCGAATGCAGAAACCGCGAGAAGCGATCGCCTCAGACGCATAATGCCTCAGGCAGCGGCGGATGTTGATAGGTATCGCGGCCCCACCGCTTGCACGAAAGAATTCTAACACTCTGGAATGGTTACGGCGGCATACTGGAGTTGCAGGCACGGAGTCGCAATCGAGCTTACTTGTTATTGCCAGTTCCGGCAGCCAGCACGACCTGAACAATGGCGGAGATTCGAGCCAACTGTTCATTCGCCTCGGCAACGAGTTTCCTAGCGTCACCTACTACTCCGGGATGGCTCTCGAGCAGGTGCAACTGAAAGGTTAGTGCCGCAAGCGGATTATTTAACTCATGTGCAAGCTGGTTGATTAGGTCGTACTTGGCACGTAGAGCACGGCTGCGCTGCTCCACTTGCGCGGCGCGCTTGTGCTCACTGAGATCGACGGTGTAGCACGCCCATTGGAGAGGATCCAATTGAAGGCGAACCGCCCCCACCATGAAGTGGACCTTCGAGCCATCAGCGAGCACATACTCTTTTTCGAAAGGCATGCATGCGCCCAGGCTGCGAAGTTGTTCCATAGCTCGAAAATCGAGTTCAAGGTATTCGGGAGGGGTCGCGGCCTGCCAATCGAAATTCGGCAGTTCTTCCCTGGTACAGCGGATCATCCTAAGGAAAGCATCGTTCGCGTCCAGAATTCGATTCCCTTCCGCTATGACCAGGCCAAGGTTTGCGGAGGTGTGCAGTAAGTCGAGAGACTTACGGAGGGACGTGCGTTCCTCTTGTCCAGGGATGGATGACATTGACGCTCCAGGCGCGCGATACGTGTCCTCAGCTTGGCTTTCTTTTCTGCTGGCGAATGCGTTCGTCTATCGGCTTACGCCCCTTGAATCCTTCTTCCAGACCATGCCAGTGGGTGATCGCCTCCTCACCCAGCTTCCAGCAAAGCAGAATGGTTTCTCCTTCAACGTCACAAGGAAAATCAAGAAGTCCGATGTCGAGATCTTTCACCTGAACACCGATGGCATCGATCTCGGCGATCGCATCCTTGATGCGCTGCAACACCATCTCCCTTTCGCGCTTGCGGCTTGCAACGGCGGCAACATCGACGAGCGTTCCACCAGCAATGAAAATCCGGCTCTTCAGCGCGTCGAATTCTGCCTCATAGTCCTGCAACTGCTGTTTGCCTTCAATAGCGCGCTTCAGAAGCGATTCCAGGACCGGGAGCAAGCTTTGCGCTTCGTCGAGTGTGAAATTACGATCCATCGTGAACGGTACCGTTAAATCGAATTGTGCTGCAAATGTGCTACTGAATCTCCAGCATGCGGTCGAGCGCCACGCGAGCCCAGTTTTTTACGTCACCAGGAACGCTAATGCGATTGACAACATTGCCATCGACCAGATTCTCGAGCGCCCAGCACAAGTGCTGCGGGGAGATACGAAACATAGTAGTGCAGAGGCAACCGGAGTCGTCCAACGTCATGACCTTTTTGCCGTCTGCAGCGAACTCCTTCCCCATCCGGTTGACGAGGTGAATCTCGGTGCCGACCGCGAATGACGATCCTTCAGGGGCGTCCTTGATGAGCTTAATCAACCGGTCCGTTGAGCCAATCCCATCAGCCTTCTGACAAACTTCCCAGCGGCACTCGGGATGGACGATGACACGGATGCCGGGGTGCTTTGCGCGAACCTTGTCTACGTGTTCAGGCAGGAACCGTTGATGAACGGAACAGTGCCCTTTCCAAAGGATGACTTTCGCGCTGCGCAGACGGTCCGGCGTCTGCCCTCCCATGGGCATGAACGGGTCCCACACGATCATCTGTTCGAGCGGGATGCCCATGGCGTATCCGGTGTTGCGACCGAGGTGCTGGTCGGGGAGGAAGAAAATCTTTTCGTTTCGGGCGAAAGCCCACTTGAACGCACCGCTAGCGTTGGATGACGTGCAAACAGCTCCGCCGCGCTCGCCGCAAAACGCCTTGATAGCGGCACTCGAATTCATGTAAGTCAGCGGAGTGATTCCGAGGCCCGCTTCATTGGTCAGGCCTAGGGAAACGAACTGCTCCCACGCATCTTCGACCTGAGTGATTTCGGCCATATCGGCCATGGAACATCCGGCATTCAAATCGGGCAGGACCACCTGCTGACCGGGACGTCCCAAGACGTCGGCGCTCTCGGCCATGAAATGAACGCCACAGAAGACGATGTAGCGACTATCGGCTTCCGCCGCGGCCTTCGATAGGCGATAAGAGTCACCACGCGCGTCAGCGAAGCGAATAACTTCGTCTCGTTGATAGTGGTGACCTAAGACGATAACTTGCTTACCTAGAGCTTCTTTTGCGGCCGCGATTCGATCGTCCATCGAGCGGTCCGGGAGCAACAGGTAATTGTCGAGACTGCAAGACGTAGTTGTAGCAGTAGCCAATTCTGTACTCGCTTTCAGTTCCTCTTCGGAACGGGGATGTTGAAAGCATCTGCGGCTTCAGTAGATTCGCTGCGTCGTAACGCCCAACCTACGGGGATGTTGGAGCCGACAGTTGTTTCGTCAGAACCTTTCCAAATATTTGATGCTCCCACACCAAACCAAGTAGCGCACCAGCACACTTGGATTTGTGACAGGAGCAACACGGTATTTTGCGCCTGAGGACAATCGGGCTGCAAGGGAAAACACCATCTCCATACACTAGTCGGTTGGCGCCTATATCAAAACCCTGTGAGCAAAAATGTCCCCACATCCGTTGGGCAGATGTGGGGACGAAACAGTTTGGAAACCCAACTTTAGGGCATTACTGTGGCATCAGCACGGTGTCGATGACGTGGATAACCCCGTTGGACGCCTGAATGTCCGTCTTCACTACTTGGGCGTCGCCGACCCTGACTTTTCCGCCTTGACTCATAATGGAAAGCGACTCGCCGTTGACGGTTTTAGCTGAATTCATGCCAGCCACCTGCGACGAGGTTACGTCGCCAGGAACGACGTGGTAGGTGAGAATCGCTGTTAGCTTTTCCTTGTTTTCCGGCTTGAGTAGGTCTTCGACCGTGCCTTCAGGCAATTTGGAGAATGCTTCATCGGTGGGCGCAAACACCGTAAACGGCCCCGGTCCCTTCAGCGTCTCGGCCAACCCAGCCGCCTGTATAGCTTTTGCTAGAGTGTTGAACTGGCCAGCGGACACGGCCGTATCAACGATATTCTTCTTTCCACCCGAATCCCCGGCGAACGCCGAAGACGTTAGCGTGAGAGCCAAAGCCAAGGTGAAAGCTGCAATGGTCGCTCGCTTCAGAACTGCCACTCGCTTGCGATTTACGTTGACCATATTTTCAGTCTCCTCTAAAAAGTAGCGCCGCGAAGGCGCGCAGGGTTGAATAGATTTCAAACGCATTTGAATGACAGACCATTTCGGGGATGAAACTGAGCGAGTTTTCTCTACCGGAGAAGGCTTAGGTTATGCGGATACTGAGAAGAAAAAGGGAGATCGCAGCTCCGGTTCAGGCGCTCAGCCCCCGATGTGGACCATGGTTCGGGAGGCAGGGACAAAATCGGGTTCGCCAATATGGTGGCGTTCTTCTTTGTGGGAAACGACGCCGGTGATGAAGTCCACGAGTTGTTCGTCGCTGGCGCCTCGACGCATTAGTCCGGCGAGGTCGTGATCGAACACGGAAAAGAGGCAGGTACGGATCTTTCCGTCTGAGGTGACGCGGATTCGGCTGCAATGACCGCAGAAGGGATGAGAAACGGGAGCAATGATGCCGATCTCGCCGACACCATCTTCAAAAACGAAGCGTCGTGCTGTTTCGCTTTCAGCGTTTCGGGGAACTTCGACGAGTGGACGGAATTCGGCCATGCGCACCAGGATTTCGTCGAGGGTGACGACGACATCGGGCGACCAGACGCGGTCCTCCTCGAGCGGCATGAATTCGATAAATCGGACCACCACGCCCTCGTCGCGTGCGAATTTGCCGAACGCGGCGATCTGATCGTCGTTGAAGCCACGCAACAAAACGCAGTTGACCTTTACCGGATCAAGGCCCGCTTTCTTTGCGGCACGGACCCCGGCCAGAACCTTCTCGAAGCCTCCCTGGATGCGGGTGATGCGGGCGAAGCGATGCTCATCAACGGCATCCATGCTGACAGTGACGCGGCTCAACCCGGCGTCTTTGAGTGGCTGCGCCAGTTGCGAAAGCAGATGGCCATTGGTGGTGACGGCGATTTCGAGGGGATGCCGGTCGATGTTGCGGAGGCGCGACAAATCACGCACGAAGTCAACGATGGCGCGGCGCAGGAGAGGCTCGCCCCCGGTAAGGCGCACCTTCTGGATTCCAAGTCCGGCAAAGATGCTAACCATGCGCAGATAGTCCGGCATTGGCATGTCCGGAAACTGCGCACCGACATTGCCCGTCCGACAGTAAACGCAACGATAGTTGCAGCGGTCCGTAATGGACAGACGCAGGTCAGTGATGTTGCGGCCGAATTTGTCGATAAGCCTCATCGGGCGAGCTCTTCATTCGTAAAGGAGGGACGCGGCTCACCCGTGAAATCGGGCCCATCGCGCGATCGGATCATCGCGCCATTGAGAATGGCCCGATCATCCGATGAGTCAAGCACCCGATCTTCTGTTTCCTTTCCAAGCACGGGAGGCGCTGGCGTTCCCACCGGCACCCTCGATCTCTGCCGAGTCGTTGAAAGACTCGGAGAGATACCGCCGCAGCAACCGGGTATCCCTTGGGGTCTCTGCGGTCGGGAACAACCAGATCATTATAGGGGCTATCGCGGTGAGAAGTTGCCCGTCTGCGGAGCAAGGCTGTTCTCCTGAAACTTAGATTAGTCGGCGGAAGCTGCTGTCGCGAGTTTCGCGATCCACTCGTCTGTCGTCATAACCTGCGAAAACCTCGACTGCTGAACAACCAGGATGGCCCGGTGCAACTCTTCCGCGGTAGCCGCTCCGGCAGCGTTGCTGAAATCCAGAGTGCCAGTAGCGTCAGAGAGGAACTCGACATTGAACCCGAGATGCACAGCCTGGCGCGAGGTGGTGTCGCAGCACATTTGAGTCATGTAGCCGCTGATCACGACGGTGTCGATGTTGTGATCGCGCAGCCAATGCTCCAAGTCAGTGCCGGTAAAACTGCCGGGGAGAGTCTTATCAACGAGGGCATCGCGGCGCCGTTTGGCGACCTCGGGATGCAACTGCCAACCTTCGGTGCCCTTCGCGAAAACTGTGCTGTCTGGCTGCGGTGCCGCGTGCTGAATCACAATGATGGGCACACCACTCTGCTCTGCCGCGTCCATTGCGCGAAGCACGTTAGCGAGACTTGCGGGAGGATAGGTGACCGGCAGTTTGCCGGTGAAGTACTCGTTCTGAACGTCGATGACGAGGAGCGCGCGTCTGGATGTCACTTAGCCTCCTTGGTTCTTGCGTTGTGTAGTCTACACGCTAACAAACAACGGCACGCGGCACGATTATTGAACCCGACTTGATAACGCAACTACAACGGAAGGTTCACAGGAACTCGGGTGAGGTCACGCCGAGGGGCAAACCCTGAATTTGCGCGGGCATCCCAAGGGGGCGCGCCATATCTTCACGAGAGGAGATCTGAAATGCGAAAGCACTCAGTGTTAGTGTTGGCAGTCGTCCTGCTGTTCGCGTTGTCAATGGTTGCGCAGACCGGCAGCACCTCCAGCGGGTCGAGTTCGGGCAGCCAGGCCGGACAGTCGGGTTCGAGTTCGAGCGCCCAGACAGACCAGCCGGGTTCCACCTCAATCTCGCAGTCCGGTACGTACGGAACTGGGTCTCAGTCCTCGGGCAGCCAGGCGGGCACGAGTTCTGGGAGTCAGGCGGAGCAGTCTGGAACATCGGCGGGCTCACAATCTGGCACGGGAGCTCAGTCTCAGACGGGCACGTCTGACATGAGTTCGCAAACGAGCGGTATGTCTGATCAGGGCAAGCAGGGTAAGGCTAAGTCGGTTGAAGGCTGCCTCGTGCAGCAGCAGTCCGAGTACATCGTTTTCACGACTAGGGGCAAGCCGATGCGCGTTTCCGGTCAGGACTTCACGGCGCACGTTGGTCATCACGTGAGGCTGCATGGAACGGAACAGCGTGGCAACGGTATGGCTTCGGCGTCCGGGACCGGCACTACGGGCGGGACCACTGGCGCCACAACCTCTGAGTCTATGGGACAAACCGGACAGAGCACGACAGGCACGACCGGTAGCATGGCAGGGAGCCAGACGGGCACGACTGGATCCGCTGCGGGCAGCCAGACCGGCGCTACTGGATCCACTGCGGGTAGCCAGACGGGCGCTACTGGGACCACCACGGGTGGCATGACCGGCGAAAGTGGCCGCGCAGCCAATCTTTCCGACAAGGAGTTAATCGTCGACCGCGTGGAACATATTGCTGCGACCTGCCCCTCGAACATTCAGCAGAAAATCAGCAGCAGCGGTATGGGGAGTGGCACGACCCCTCCGAACCAGCAGTAACGCGCACTGAACAGAGCTTTGATATGCGTAGCGGATTCTGGCCTCCGCTGCGCGTTTGTTTTTAGGGTTACTACTTCAAGGTTTGGGCGAGGATGCCGCGGGCACGGGTTTCGACAATGAGCTTCGAGATGCGTTCGCGGTCAGAGGCGGGCCACATTTCGTCCAAAGTATTCCACGCCTGCTGGTCGCGCCCACTGTAGAGATAGCTGAGGACTAAAGAGAGTATCGCGGCTTTGGTCTGCATCCACTCTGCTGTGTCAGGACCGCCGGCTTTCAAGTCCGGTGTAGGCCCTGAACGAAAGGCTTCGACGCTTTCGGCCGTTAACTCCTGACGCACGCCGCTAATCTGTTTGTCGTATTCCGATACGAACTGAGCACTGACGTCCCTCAATATCTTTCCGTCGAGCTGCAGGAAAATCGTGGGCATCGGCGAAAAAGCATGCGGCAGATCGTCGAAGTAATTGAACGCGCCGTCTCGTGTCGTGATCACCACGCGAGAACTTACGCGGTCGAAAGCGAGGGGGCTATCGTTGTGGATCTCGCGCACGCGGCCGGGATGGGGACCTAAAGCGACGATCCAATAAGTCCAGCAGCAGTGCGCTCCGCCTGAAAATCCTTCCAGGACAATGCTCTTGTTGCCGTCGTTCGTGACGCTGGAACCGGAGATGGGAAGTACTGAGATTGCGAATTCGGAAATGCTGAAGGTCTCGTTGCCGCTGCTTCCGTTTACGGCTGCGCGGCATATCGGTTCATCTTCTTCGCTTTTGGTCGGCTCCACGACAAGTTTGTAGGCGCCGAAACTGCGCTCGATGCGCCCGACTCCGTTGCGACATGAATCATCTGCCTTGCGAGCAAAGGCCAGGGTCGCCGAGAAGAGCAGAAGGAAGAGTGCAGTCGAAAAGCGCATAGAACAGGTACATTGTACGTGTTTCGACTTCCAAGTTTCGAGTCCAGTTGGGAACGATTGCATGGCGTCTGCGAACTTTCATGTATCGAGGGCGGTGTTCGCCGCAGCGATGAACACAAGATCCCTCGACTTTGCCGCCACGCGGCTTCGCTCGGATGACAGCCCTGAAAAAGGAACTCGAAACTTCTCTCACATGCCGTCGTAGTTCGGTCCGCCACCGCCTTCGGGTGGAACCCACGTGATGATCTCGTAGGGGTCCATGATGTCGCAGGTCTTGCAGTGGACGCAGTTCGAAGGGTTCAGCTTGATCTGCTTGCCGCTGGGCGTGTCAGCGGCCTCCTCCATCTCATATACGCTGGCGGGGCAGAAGTGCATGCAGGGATTGCCGTATTCACGCACGCAACGCTCGTTGCAGATATTTGTGTCGTGAATGACGAGATGCGACGGTTGATCTTCTTCGTGTTTGGTGCCGGAGTGATAGACGTTGGTTAACTTGTCGAAGGTCAGCTTGCCGTCGCCCTTGTA
The DNA here is from genome assembly GCA_035629075.1 of Terriglobales bacterium. GTDB lineage: Bacteria > Acidobacteriota > Terriglobia > Terriglobales > Acidobacteriaceae > JAEZPW01. The sequence continues at coordinate 15,351 of DASPIK010000058.1, forward strand.
GTCGTTGATGAGGTGGGCGTGGCCGTTGCCGCTAGCGGGCACCTCGTTGATCTTCTTGAGGCGGCGATGGCCCGCGGTGGCGGCATAGCGAGCGTGTAACCCGCGACCGCCGGTGAACTGCTGGAGTCCGGCGTGGAACATCCCCTGCCAGAACCCGTGCTCAAAGCCCTGATGGAAGTTCCGCACTGGCCACAGTTCCTTCTTGATCCAACTGTTCTCCACGCGCTGCTGAAACGTGCCGAGCTGCGCGACAGAGAAGTCGTTCTTCACCATGGCATCGAAAATGGTCTCAGCGGCTAACATGCCGCTCTTAATCGCGAGATGAATGCCCTTGAGGCGCTGCGAGTTGAGGAATCCGGCGGAGTCGCCGAGGATCATCCAGCCGTCGCCTGCCACCGGCGGGATTGACCACCATCCGCCATACGGCAGCGACTTGGCTCCGTAGCGGATCATCTTGCCGCCCTCGAGCAGCTTCCGGATCATTGGGTGGGTTTTGAAAACCTGTAATACGCGCTGAGGGTCGAGGCGCGGGTCGGGATAGTCGAGGCCGGTGACGAAGCCGAGCGAGACGACGTTGTCCTTGCCGCCGTAAATCCAGGAGCCGCCGTATTCTTTCGAGGTCAGCGGCCATCCCATCGTGTAGATCACTTCGCCGGGTTGAACGCGTCCTGCCGGGACTTCCCAGAGTTCTTTCGCTCCAACGCCGTAGGTTTGCGGGTTGCGCTCACGATCAAGTTGGAAGCGGCCGACAAGCTGCTTCGTTAGCGAGCCGCGAGGGCCCTCGGCAAGAACCACCACCTTGGCCTTAAGGTCGTAACCGGGTTCAAAATTTGACTTGGGCTGGTTTGCCTTGTCCACGCCTTTGTCATCGGTGCGAACGCCGGTGACCCGATTATCTTCGACCAGGATTTCTGAACCGGCGAAACCAGTGAAAATGGTTACACCCGCTTCCTCAACCTTCTGCCCGAGCCACTTTACGAAACGATTGATGGAAATGACGTAGTTGCCGTGGTCGCGCAGAGGAGGAGGCGTGATCGGCAGCTTGAACCCGCCACTCTTGGTCAAGTAGTGGACTGCTTCTTTTGAGACCGGGGCTTCAATAGGCGCTTCTTTTTCGAAGCCGGGCAACAATTCGCGCATGGACCGGGGGTCAAGGAGTGCGCCGCTCAAACAGTGCTGACCAATTTCGCGAGCCTTCTCGAGGACGTAGATGTTTTCTTTGCTGATGGGATCGTCAGGATGAGTTTCGTTGTGCCTGTCGATAAGCTGCGATAGGCGTAACGCACACGCCATACCTGCGGGACCGCCGCCAACGATCACGACGTCGGCTTCCATCTGGGGGCGGTCAATGTTCGCGAGTGGCGTTCTGAAAGTGATCATCGCTGCAAACCTCTGTCGAACTTGTTCCCGGGAGCAACCCTGATTAGATGCAGAAATTGGGCTCGCTCAGCCGAATGCAGAGATCCTTCGCTACGCTCAGGATGACAACACCGAGGAGCCCAATTGCAAAAGACGTAACACCAGTGAGGGAGGATCGTCCGTTCGACAGCCAGCGCGACGGTCCTACGCCGCTCTTGCCTTCTTCAATTCCTCAATCAACGGAGGTACAACTTCGAACAGGTTCCCGACAACGGCATAGTCCGCGATCTCGAAGATAGGGGCTTCGGAGTCTTTGTTAACTGCGATGATGGTGCGAGCACCTTTCATGCCGACGATATGCTGGATTGCGCCGCTGATGCCGAGGGCCAAGTAAAGTTTAGGCGCTACGGTCTGGCCTGACGAGCCGACCTGACGTTCCATCGGCAGCCAACCCGAGTCACAGATAGGACGAGAGGCCGCGATTTCGCCGCCCAGAGCGTCTGCAAGCTGCCTGGCAATATCGATATTCTTCTGCTCTTTGATTCCGCGCCCGACAGCTACGATGATTTCGGCCTGAGTGAGGTCCACCGCCTGCTTTGCCTCCTTGAAGGGTTCAGCAGGTTTCGTGCGGACTGCGTCGTCGGGAATATCAGCGTTCACCGTCTCGACGGGGGCAGGCGACGCACCGGTCTGAACCTGGTCACCGCGGAACGCGCCCGCCTGAAGAGTCACGATCCATGGCGCTTCGCAGTTGAAAGCGACATCCGCAGCGAACTTGCCCTGGAACATCTGACGGGTGAAGAGCAGAGTGTCGCCGTCTTTGTTGTACCCCACGCAATCGCTGATCGCAGCGCGCTGAAGTGAAGTGGCAAGTTTGGGCACGAAATCGCGCACCTGGTACGTGTGCGGCATCAGCACGAGTTTCGGCTGCCGGTCGGTGATGAACTGCTTCAAAACCCGCACGTACGCGTCGGGCGTGTAGATCAGTACCTTCGGCGACTCTATGTCATAGACTTTGGAAACATTCTTTGCAGCGACTTCCTCGGCAATTGCTTTCACTCCCGAGCCGAGAACGGCTGCTTCAACGGTCCACCCGGTTTCGGCGGCAAGCGCTTGTGCCCCGGCGAGCGTTTCCCATGATGCGCGATTCAATTTGCCTTCACGTTGCTCGACAAAAACCAAAATCGTCTCAGCCATTCGCTTTCTGCTTTCCTGTGAATTTGTGGCTCAACCCCTGGCCCGTCGTACACTCCCGGCGATGATCAAGCCCAGACCGGCTGCAACCAGCACACCAACGATGATGAAGAAACCGCGTTCCTGGCCCAATTTCTGCCCTGCCGGAAGAAAGAAGAACACGAGCATCGCGGCAACAATCAGGCCCAACCCGATCACCTTTAGCGCGGAACTGCGCTCTTGCTGTTCTTCGGTGTTTTTCGAAAGTGCCCTTTCAGAGCCCGTTTTGGCCATGACTCACCTCCTCGGGGATCAGCCGCCAGACTGACGCTGCGCTCGGGCACGACGATCACGCCACTCGGCGGCCTACATCATCTCCATCCAGTCGCGAAATGTGGCGGCCCGCTCTCGTTTTTAAGTGGCTGCCGATCAACACAAGCGCCGAACCGATCACTCCCTCGACCACAAACCAGTACAACCAGAAATTCGAGCCGGACCGGTAGCCCACAAACAGCCACATTGCGATGATGAGCCCATCGAAAATCAAAAGCGTCCAGCCGAATAGCTGAAGCGCAGATGCCCTTCTCATCTCCGCAATGACTGCGTCTACTTGTTCCTGTTCTCGATCATGGTTCGGCATTGGGTCTCCCTTGGGGAGAGGTGTGTACGGTCCTTCGAAGTCGCCGAGAACATCAATCGAGGCAACGTCGGGCTAGATTACCCGAACATCGTTGCGCAACTTGTCCACCAGTTTTTTAGCGACTTCCGCCGGAGATCCGTCCAGCACCTCTGTTTTCTTTGTCTTCTGAGGTATATAGAGTCGCCGTATCTGCTGGAGGTTTGAGCCCACAGTCCCGTTAAGCTCGCCAAACGTGACTTTGCGAAGCGGCTTTGTTTTGGCCTGCTTGATGCCGATCAGCGTGGCGTAACGCAGCTTGTTGATACCGGACTGAATCGTGAGAACCGCCGGGAGCGGCATGTCGACGAACTGGAAGAATCCGGCTTCAAGCTCGCGCTTCACCTTGATGCCGCCGTCGGCCTTCTCAATTTGCATGATGATGGTGGCGTGCGGCCAACCGAGAAGTTCGGCCAGAATCACGCCGGTTTGAGCGTAGCCGTAGTCGTCGGATTGCAGGCCGGTGAAAATGAGGTCGAACTGTTCCTCCTTGATGGCGGCGGCAAAGGCGTTCGCAGTGCTGAACGCGTCGAGGCCGACAAACTCGTCGCCTTCGAGATGAATGGCGCGATCGGCTCCCTTGGCAAGCCCTTCGCGGAGTACCTGCTGGGCGCGGGCCGGGCCGGCGGTGATCACGACGACTTCACCGCCGTGCTTCTCTTTCTGGCGCAACGCCTCTTCAAGCGCGTACGCGTCAGGTTCGTTGACTTCGTAGGAGACGTCTTCACGGATCCAGGTACCCTTCTCGTTGACTTTCAACGGAGCGTCTTTCTGCGGCACCTGCTTCATGCAGACAAGGATCTTCAACGGCCACCTCGTTCCCGCGGCTGAATTGTCATGAGGCTATGTCGGGAAGCACCCCTACTCCCCTGGTTCGTAAGACCCGACCTGGACCCCACTCCGGCGGGCAAACGGGAAAGTATAAACGAGCGGGATGCAAGTTGGCGAAAGGGGGTGGAGGAATTGCAGGAGGATGTTCCCGAAAAGAGAGTAGAGGCGAGCGCAGGAGGTTGTGACGTACCGTT
>DASPIK010000059.1:0-70644 GCA_035629075.1 Terriglobales bacterium
ATGATGGCGTTCTTTTTCACGATACCGACCAACATGATGAGTCCCACGAATCCGTAGACGTTCAAGTCAGTGACTCTCCACTCGAGCGGCCAGAACGGCTGTCGGAACAACTCCAGCGTAAGCAGCGCGCCGAAGCCTGCAGCAGGCAGACCCGAGAGAATTGTCAGCGGGTGAATAAAGCTCTCGTACAGGATGCCGAGCAGAATGTAAATAACGAGAATGGCCATGATGAGCAGGAGTCCCATCCCTCGGAATGAGGACTCAAAGGCCTGCGCAGTACCCTGGAAGCTGGTCGTGATGCTCTGAGGAAGAATCTGCCGGGAGACGTTGCTTACGTTGTTGACGGCATCGCCGAGTGCAACGTCGGGGCGAAGATTGAAAGACACCGTCACAGCCGGTAGCTGTCCAAGGTGATTGACCGTGAGCGGTCCCACGCTCTTGGTAATTTTGGCGACGGTGCTTAGAGGTACAAGCTGCCCAGTGGAAGAGCGCACATACAACATCGACAGCGCAGCCGGGTCGAGTTGGTACTGGTCTTCGACCTCAAGCACAACCCGATATGCGTTGGTTGGTGCGTAAATGGTCGAGACCTGGCGCTGACCGTAGGCCGTGTAGAGCGCGTCTTCGATCTGGTTAGCTGTTAGACCAAGCGTGGAAGCCTTGTCGCGATCGATATCGATGTTGATCTGCGGATTCTTGATCTGAAGATCGGTAGTGACGTCCTGAAATCCGGGGAGATCGCGCATCGCGGATTCGAGCTTCGGTGCGTAATCGTAAAGTTCCTGCTGATCCGGACTTTGCAGCGTGAACTGATACTGCGACTTCGTCATCTGACCGCCGATACGGATCGGCGGCGGAACCTGCATGTAAGCGTTAATGCCAGGTACTCTTGATACGTGCGGACGGAGGTTTTGGACGATCTGCTGTACTGGCGGACGTTCTTCCCTCGGAACCATGCGAATGAACATGCGCCCCGTGTTGCCGCCACCGACGGACGACATGAAATTCTGCAGGTACTTGCCGTCTGGCGAGTTCAAAACCGTACGCACAACTTCAAGCTGGTGCTCCTTCATGCTCTCGAAGGAAATGCCCTGCTGCGCCTCAGTGGTCGTCATGATCTGACCCTGGTCTTCGTTCGGCAGGAATCCTTTTGGGATCTTGATGAAGAGATACACCGTGCCGACCAACACCATTGCCAGAACCACCATTGTCGTGACACGGTGGTGCATGACCTTGATAAGGCTCCAGTCGTAGACTCGCAGCATGCCGTCGAAGAAACGTTCCGAAGCCTGGTACAGCTTGTTGTGGCTGGTCTCGCGCGCCGGTTTCAAGAAGCGGCTGCACATCATCGGCGTCAAGCTGAGCGAGACGAAGCCCGACACTAGGATGGCGACCGCGATGGTAACGGCGAATTCCTGTAACAGCCGACCGAGAATGCCGCCCATGAACAGCACCGGGATAAACACGGCCGCGAGCGAAAGCGTCATGGAGACGATGGTGAAGCCGATCTCGCGTGAGCCGCGCAAAGCAGCCTGCATCGGCGTTTCGCCCATTTCCATGTGCCGGACGATGTTCTCCAACATAACGATGGCATCGTCGACCACGAAGCCCACCGACAGTGTCAGCGCCATTAATGACAAGTTGTCAAGCGAGTAGCCGAGCAGATACATCACCGCAAAAGTGGCGATGATGGAGAACGGCAGGGCCAGGCTGGGGATGACGGTCGCTGACAGGTTTCGCAGGAACAGGAAGATGACCATGATCACCAGTCCCAGCGAAAGAAGCAGAGTGAACTTCACGTCATCTACGGATTCGCGAATGGACTGCGATCGGTCGTACAGAATGTTCAGGTCGACTGCCGCCGGCATTTGCGCCCTGAACTGCGGCAGCAATTGCTTGATATTGTCCACCACCTGAACAGTGTTGGTCCCAGGCTGACGCTGGATGGCAAGAACGATGGCCCGATTGACCTCGTGTTTATCGTTGATGAACCAGCTAGCCTGCTTGTCATTTTCTACGCTGTCGAATACCCGGCCGATCTGCTCGAGGCGGATCGGCGAACCGTTGCGGTAGGCAACGATAAGCGGACGGTACTCGTTGGCGGTGTGCAGTTGGCCATTCGCTTGAACTGTGTATGCCTGATGAGGTCCGTCGAGTGTTCCAGTCGGCAGGTTCGCATTACCGCTCTGGATTGCCCTGGTTACCTCGTCTATTCCAATCTGACTTGAGGCAAGCTTTTTCGGGTCCAGTTGTACCCGAACTGCGTACTTTTGCGAGCCATAAACGCTGACCTGGGCCACGCCGCTGACCATTGAAATGCGCTGCGCCATCATCGTTTCGGCGTATTCGTTTACGTCCGAAAGGCGCATGGTGGGCGAACTCAGTGCCAGGAAGAGAATAGGAGAATCGGCCGGATTCACCTTCTGAAAAGAAGGTGGAGCCGGCATGTTCTGGGGCAGATCGCGGCCGGCCTTTGAGATCATGGACTGCACGTCCTGAGCTGCCGCGTCGATGTTGCGATCCAGCGAGAACGTGAGCGTGATGCTAGTGCCGCCAAGCGAACTGCTCGACGTCATCTGGTCGAGACCTGGAATAGTCGAAAACTGCTTTTCCAGCGGCATTGCCACCGCTGAAGCCATGGTCTCGGGGCTAGCGCCGGGTAGACCAGCGTTGACGGAAATCGTTGGAAAGTCAACGTTGGGCAGATCACTAACCGGCAGCATTCTGTATGCCGCGATTCCGAAGATCAGAATCGCTAACATGACCAGCGTGGTCATGATGGGACGTTTTATGAAAAGTTCCGAAATGCTCATGACGCGCTAGTCCTGCTTGAGTGCCTGTTCGTTCTTGCCTGTCTGTTGTGGCGCAGTCGCATTCTGGCCGCCCGGAGTATTGTTGCGAATCTCCACCTTAGCCCCGGCAACCAACCGGAGTTGCCCGTCGGTGACGACCCTATCGCCGGTCTGAATACCGCCCGTTATGACGGACTCGTTTCCAACCGTACGGCTCACAGTGACCGGGCGAACTTCCGCCGTGTTGTCTTCGCGAATCACGAAGACGAACTGTCCTTGCTGGCTTGTTTGAACAGCCTGGCTGGGCACGGTTGTGACGTTCGGTTCCACAGCGAGCGTCAGAGTCGCGTTAGCGAACTGCCCCGGCCAGAGGCGACGATCTTTGTTCGGGAAGGTTGCCTTCAATTTGATCGTGCCGGTTTGTCTGTCAACCGCATTGTCGACGAAAGTAAGATTGCCGATTGCCGGGGTGGGATCGTTAGGAACAGTTGCAGCTACCCGCAGTGTGCCCCGTCCCATATAGCGTTTCACTTCCGAAAGGAACTGCTCCGGTATGGTGAAGGTGACGTAAACGGGCTCGACCTGATTGATAGTCACGATCGGGCTGTCGGGGTTAGCCTTAGCGATGTTGCCAAGCTGCACCATGAGATTACCGGTGCGGCCGCTGATTGGCGCGTGAATGCTGGTGTACTGCAACTGCACACGCGCGTTCTGGACCGCAGCCTGATCTGCTTTGACCAAGGCTTCAGAGGCATTCGCCTGAGCCACCATTCGGTCAAGTTGCTGCCGGGCCACCACGCCTTGCTTGAACAAAGCCTCGTAACGCTCCGCCTCTGCACGATCATTAGCCGCCGTAGCGGAGTCTTTCGCCAGCGTCGCTTCGGCGCGGCGAAGATCTGCGTCCATGGGCCGGCGGTCGATAGTGAAGAGCAATTGGCCCTTCTTTACGTCCTGCCCTTCACGGAAGTTGACGGACGTAATCTCGCCGGTTACCTGGCTCTTGATGCCTACTGTGTTGTAAGCCTCGACGGCACCGATTGCGGTGATCTGAAGGGGCACATCTTTCTTCTGAGCCAATGCGATTGTTACTGGAACAGAGCTGGCGGCGGGTTTCTGTTGCTTCTTGTCGTTTGCGGCGCAGGCTCCCAGAAAGCTTAAGGCGGCGAGAGTCCCGGCCAAGACCACGGCTTTGATAGCGCGCGATTTATAAATGCTGGGCAATTTCATTAGTGTTCCTTTTCCGATTTGGCGGACGCAGGGTCCTGGTGCTTCACGCTCGCCGCCTCGGAATCTTTTCTGGGCAACATTCCATTGAGCCAGATGTCCACCAGGCTTTCCGCCACAGCAGACCTATCCAGCTTCAGGTACTTCTTCCCGCCGAAAAGCTCTTGGATCATGTAGTGATAAACGAGCATACCCAGAAAAGAACGCGCCGCTATGAGCGGATCGACTTTCCGGAAAGTGCCATCGGCTATGCGCTCACGAATGTATTCGCTGAGCTTCTCGTACACTTCCGCAATATGCGTCTGAAAAAAGCGGTGCGAAAGGCGATGGTTCTCGAGGGCGCTAAAAAGCAACAACCGGCCTAAACGATCATCCTCTTCGCGTCTTCGAAGAAAATCTTCGGCTATGTTCAAGAAGACGCTGCGCTGGTCCGCGTTCGACCTGAGCTGGGCTTCGAGATGTGAGCGCCCCTTGCCGAGGCGGCACTGGTGCTCGATGACGGCCCAGTAAAGCTCTTCCTTACTTGGAAAATGCCGAAAGATGATGGCTTCGTTAACGCGCGCCTTCTCGGCAATCTGCCGCGTCGTCGTGCCCTCATACCCCTGACGGGCGAACAGATCCGTCGCGGTTTCCAGGATCTGGTTCCGCCGGTCCTCCGCACTGAATCTGACGTGAGACGTCGCCATATGTAAGTAATTACTTACTCTAGTGCCAGGAAGCAGCAGTAGTCAACCGAACTCCCGTCCTATGTCACAGAAACAAAAGGCAAACGTGCAAAACTGGCTGGTGGGCGCGCATTTCGCATAGCGCCAACAGGTGCTTACCTACATAGACGCACATTGAGGCAATCGGTTTGAGGAAATCGAGAGTGGAAACCTCGTCCTAGTCTCAAGATGGAACAATCGCCTTGGCGCCTTCGATGTTCGTTGCGCCAGGGCGAAGTTTCGTAAAGCCGGGATGATGACGAAACGGGCAGTCCCAATAATCTCCGAATCGCGAGCCGATGAATTTGTGGGAACGAAGGAGCTTCTCTGGACGTACAAACGCTTGAGGCACAAGCCCGTGAACATCCTGGACATAGTACGACAGACACTCTCAACTTTCAGGGCGCACAAAATGCGCAGTTTCCTGACTATGTTCGGGATCGTGTGGGGTATTGCATCGGTCATCATTCTTGTCGGGCTGGGTATTGGCTTCAATCGCGACCAGCGAGAACGCTGGAAAGCGCTCGGCACTGATCTGGTAGTTGTGTGGGGCGGCCGAACAAGTGCGCAAGCAGGAGGTCTGGCGGCCGGTCGCGAGATTAGACTGACGATCGATGATGCCCGACTGATCAAGTCCGAATGCTACCTGATCAAGCACGTCAGCCCTGAGTTGCGTCGATCACTGCCTGAGGTTAGCGAGTTCAATTCAGCCAACCGCTCCGTCGTAGGCATCTGGCCCGAGTACCAGTCGTTCCGTTCCATCGAGGCCGCTGAGGGCCGCATTTTGTCTGCACAGGACGAAGTTTACATGAACCGAGTCGCCGTGCTCGGGTACAGCACTCGAAAGCAACTTTTTCCCGGCCAGCCCGCGGTCGGAGCAACACTGAGCATTCGTGGCATGCCTTACACCGTGATCGGAGTCATGCCAAAGAAGAAGCAGAACTCCGACTATTCCGGTCGTGATGACGAACAGATCTTCATCCCGTATTCCGCTATGGCGCGCGATTTCCCGCCACCGGAGAAAGCCGGCGTGGTCCGCGGATACTTGGACAACATCGTTCTGCAAGTCGCCAATCCGCAGGAGCATGTGGAGGCCATAGCGCAGGTGCGGCGCGTGTTAAGCCGTGTTCACCACTTTGAACCGGACGACAAAGATGCCCTGTTCATCTTCGACACGGTTGAGATTTCGACGATGATCTTTCGAATTTTCGACGTGATGACGATCTTTTTCGGCGCGGTGGCGGTCACGACGCTTTGCCTGGGAGGGATTGGGGTCATGAATATCATGCTGGTCGCCGTGACCGAACGCACAAGCGAAATCGGAGTGCGGAAGGCGCTCGGCGCACGCGACCGCGACATCATGCGGCAGTTCCTAGCGGAATCTGCAAGTTTGACAACAATCAGCGGACTCATAGGTTTCGCAGTCGGAGCTGGGGTATGCGCATTGCTGAACTCACTGCCCATGCCGGAGTTCTTTCCGCATCCGGTGGTCTCGCCAACATCCATAGTGGCGTCGATTCTTACGCTCGGGGTCGTGACGATTGGTGCCGGCATGTACCCAGCAAGGCGAGCGGCTGATCTTACCCCAGTCGATTCGTTGCGGTATGAGTAGCGGAATATCAGGAGGACCACTCACATGCTTTTTCGTCGACTAGCAATAATCTCAACATTGCTGCTCACCGCCATCGCGGTTCCTGCAGCCGCATTCGGCGCGGTTCGCGGCGGTTTCCAGCGTACCCTCAAAGTAACCGGCCCGGTTGATCTTCAGGTACTCACCCATTCTGGCGATGTTGTCGTGCGCACGGGTCCGGCAGGATCCGTGACGATCAATGCGAAGATCCACGTAACCACAGGGTTCTTTTTCGGTCCGCGCGTCAGTGATGAACAGGTCAGGCAAGTCGAGCAGAATCCTCCGATTCGCCAGACCGGCAACCTGGTGAAGATCGACTATCCGCCCGTTCGAAATATGGCGATTTCCTACGACATCACTGTCCCAGCAGACACTCGCTTACGTGGAACTTCGGGCTCCGGCAACCAGGAGGTGCGCGGCCTGAGAGGCGATGTTGATCTGCGTGCCGGGTCAGGCGACATGCAACTCGACGACATTACTGGCGCGGTGCGGGTTGAAACCGGTTCGGGCAACATCGTGGGCAATCGCCTTGGGGGAGCGCTTCAAGCGCGTGCCGGCAGTGGGGACATACGCGCGAATCTCGCTGGACAGGGTAACGTGCGGGTCAATACAGGTTCCGGAAACGTCGAAGTACGAGGCATCAACGGCAGCGCCACGGTCGACACCGGAAGCGGAGACATCAATGCCGACGGACAGCTAAGAGGCGATTGGGCCATCCGCGCCGGTTCCGGGAACGTACGCCTCACTCTGCCTCGCGGTGCTTCGTTCAACGTGGAGGTATCCACGGGCTCTGGCGATATCAACATGAACCACCCTGTAAATACCGCTCAGGGACAAGCAAAAAGGCCGCGCAACATCTCGGGAAAAGTTGGCAATGGCGGGCCGGTGCTTCGCGTACGTACCGGTTCCGGTGACATAGACGTGTACTGATAACGGCATTCATATTCGGCAGAGGGCAAACCCATGTTGCTCCAAGAACTCATCAGCCAGGGCTGGCAGTCGTTAACGCGGAACAAATTGCGGTCAGCGCTCACGATGCTCGGCATCATCTGGGGCCTGGTTTGCGTAGTTACGCTGCTGGCCTATGGCGAGGGTGTAGGCGGCACGATTCACAAGGCTCTCTCGAATATGAGTAGCGGCATTCTGATCCTGCGAGGCGGGCAGACCAGTATGCAGGCAGGCGGGCAGCGGTCCGGTCGCAGGATCAACCTGGAGTACGAAGACGTCGAAGCACTCCGGCAGGAGGTTCCATTACTGCGCTATGTAAGCGCCGAGTTTGACTCCGATTTCGGCTACAAGGTCGGCACACGCATGGTCTCGATCGGGACCCGCGGGATCGAGATGAACTACGACAAGATGCGCCGGCTTACGATCGAAGACGGTCGTATGTTCAACGAGAGCGACTTTGCCGAGCATCGCCGCGTGGTGGTTTTCGGTGCTGATGCAGCACGAAGGGCTTTCCAGGGCGCCCCGGCAATCGGGCAAACTGTAAGTATTAGCGGTCTGAGTTTCGAAGTCATCGGCGTCCTGAAGAAAAAGGTCCAGGACTCGATGTATTACGGCCCGGATAACGAGCAGGCCTTCATACCCTTTGGCACTTTGCGGGATCTTAGGAACATCAAGGATCCACAGATGATCCTGGTCCAGCCGATCACACCTGAACTTAACAAAGACGCGCTGGAAGCTGCACGCGCCGTACTCGCGAGGCGTCACCACTTCAACCCAAAGGACGACAAAGCGGTTACGGATTGGGACACGATCGAGGACCAAGCCGATGTGAGGAACCTGCAACTTGCCATGTCCACCGTGCTCGGCATTATCGGCGCATTGACGCTCGGAGTAGGCGGGGTCGGGGTGATGAACATCATGCTGGTGTCCGTCACGGAGCGCACCCGCGAAATCGGTCTACGCAAAGCATTAGGGGCAAGGCCGCGCGACATCCTCCGCCAGTTCCTGCTGGAAGCGCTCGTGCTTACGTTCATCGCGGGAATCATCGGCATGGCGCTATCGCTGGTTGTGACTTGGGCGGTGCCTCCCATGCCGCTCTATAGCCAGTTCTACAAGACAGCGAACCACGAGGGCGACATCTTCCTGCACGCGTCTGGCACCGTCATGTTCGTCTCTTTCGCTATTCTCAGCTTCGTCGGAATAACCTCGGGCTTCTGGCCAGCACTCAAGGCCGCGCGCTTGAATCCGATTGAGGCCTTACGATACGAATGAGAGCCGAGCCGCGGTGTGCGGGTCGGCTTGACTTCGCAACTCGCTCACAGCACACTCTCGTGTACGCATGAGCGCGATTGTCACTTTCACGACAGACTTCGGAACCGAAGATCACTACGCCGGCACGATGAAAGGCGTGGTTCTAAACATCAACCCTGAAGCGCAAGTCATCGACATCTGTCATCAGGTACCCGCGTACGACGTGCTCGAGGGTGCGCTCACGATTGCACAGGCCTACCGGTACTTCCCTGCTGGTACTGTTCATGTGGTGGTGGTTGACCCAGGAGTTGGAAGTTTGCGACGCGCGATCTTTGCGGACACGGGGCAGCATCGTTTTGTCGCCCCGGACAACGGCGTGCTTTCGTTCGTGATCGACCGCGAGCCGCATGTAACCGTTCGCCATATCACAAACCAAAGCTATTTTCTGCGCCCGGTCAGCAACACGTTTCATGGGCGTGACATTTTCGCTCCCGTTGCCGCGCACTTGAGTCTCGGTGTTTCTGGAGAAGACGTTGGTCCGGAAATTTCGGATCACAAGCACCTTGATCTACCGACATTGCGGAAGGTCGGGACGCAGACCATCGAAGGCGCCGTTCTGAAGGTGGACAAGTTCGGCAATGTCGTCACGAATGTCACGCCGGGGGACTTCGCAGAGATGTTAGGCACTGGCGCGCCGCTCCGTGTTCGTATCGGATCGGCTGAGATCACAGAGTTGCGCCACTCCTATGCTGGAGCGAAACGAGGCGAGTTGTTCGCCATTATCGGCAGCATGGGGTTCCTGGAAATTGCAGTCAATCAAGACTCGGCGGCTGCGTTACTGCAAGTGAAGCCGGGAGATCAAGTTGAAGTGACGACTCGAGGGTGACTGAACTTGGCGCTTACACGTTTTTTGGGTTCGCCCGCGTATAACGCTCCATTTTTGTGATCCACTTCAGATACCGGATTAGCTGATTCCGCTCCCGCCACATGAATCCCCAGAACTCTAGAAAGCCAACTTTGTCCATTTTCACGCCGCAATAGGTCTCGATGCGCCAGCGCAGGTAGGGACTGCGCCAAGGGGTCAGGTGATAGCCACGGCTCGAATTCCAGAGAAATTTGAGAAGGTTTCGCATGGGTCAGCACTTCTAGGTTTTCAGCAGTGCGGAAGCGTGTCAAGCCTTGCCGACCAGATAAACGCAAACAGGCCACGAGGGCGAAGGTCCCCCTTTCGTGGCCCATTTACAAGCGTCTACTTTGTTTCGGTCAGTTCCGGGATAGGCGGCCAATTCATCGAGGTGCCCTGGAAAAGAGCGACGGTCTTCTCGATACGCTTGCCTTTGCCGTCCATTACGGCGAAGCGGCGTGGACGCTCAACGCTACCGCTCCAGAGTGAAACCCCGGCGTACGCTCCGTCTTTGCGGAGAATGTAATAAACCATGTCGAGGTACTTGATTCTGTTCATGTCATTGTTGTGGTTGCGAGCGATGCGGCGCAATGCGTCCAGGCCGGCCTCCTGCGGACTCATGCCGCGGCGCATGTTCTCGACGATGGTGTGCGCACCGGCCACCTTGATGTTCTCTTCACCGCTGCCCGTAGCGCCAGCAGAACCCACGTCCTGATCGGTATAGCAGCCGGCGCCTATGATGGGGGAATCACCCAAACGGCCCGGGATTTTCCATGCCAAGCCGCTGGTTGTCGTACAGCCCGACATCTCGCCTTTTGCATTCACAGCCGAGGTGTGGATAGTGCCCATTGGCGGGAAGAGCACAACGAGCGCGGCATGCAGACGATACTCTGGCGCGATGCCAAGATCCGCCGCGACATCTTCGAGCTTTTTAATTCGATTCTCAAGAGTGATGGCCTGCCCCGGCCCTTTCCACTTCGGGTCGGCAATGCCGGGCCCCCACCAGTCCTGATTGCTGTTGAACTGCTTCCACAACATCCATATTTTGCGGGATCGCTCGGTCAGCAGATTCTCTTTCGGGAACCCCATGGCATATGCGAAGCGCTCCGCACCTTCGCCGACAAGCATGACGTGACCGGTGTGTTCCATGACCGCCCGTGATAAGGCGGCGACGTGCTTTACGTTGCGTACGCCTCCGACGGAGCCTGCGCGGCGTGTGGGACCGTGCATGCAACACGCATCGAGTTCCACGACACCCTCTTCATTCGGGAGACCACCGAAACCGACGCTGTCGTCACTGGGATCATCTTCCTGCACCTGGCCGACGTGAATGCAGGCGTCGAGCGTGTCGGTACCGTCGAGCAGCATGTCATAAGCGGTATCGAGCGAATTGGCGCCCAATGCCTTGGTGATGATGACCGGCTTAGCCGGGGGCTTCAGGTCCGCGACCTTTGCCGTGTCGTGCGGCGCCTGGCCGCCCTTTTCCTGGGCTTCCAACCCGATCGCCATCGAACCTACTGCTGCGGTAGTTAGGAAATCCCTACGCGAGAAATCCATTCAGGCCTCCACCAGAATTTGTGAGAGCCGGAAAGAATAACAAACGGAGTTCCAACTTACGAGCTTGCAGTTTCGAAAGCAAAACGAACGGCCTCCTTGACGGAGGCCGTTGTGCGGAACGGAGGATAGGTTAGCTGGCGAGTTTACTGGACGTGTTCTGATCTGCCCGGAACCTCAACAGCGCTGCTACGTTGCCGATGTTCTTAAAGTCGTCTCTTGGGGGGACATGGACAATTTCGATGTTGTTTCGAACGGCGAGCGCAAGCAACGCATCCGTTACGTCATCAAGTCTGCGGGTCTCGCCTCCGCAAACGGAGCACTTTGAGTGTTCGTCATTGATGTCGATATGCGCACAGTTGCGACACTCGACCGCGGGTGCGGCAAAATCCTGACTCACCAGTAAGGTTTGAACTTCGCCGGTTTCGAGTGACCGCAAGACTCGCCTTATTCCGAGCGCGCCGTTACCGTTGCGGTGGGCCTGACCGATTACCTCTTGCAGCAGCTTCTCCTGCCGACTGCGGCGAAATTCCTTGATGACCTTTTCAGCGTGTTCGCGCACCTGCACGGGACTTGCGGTTGCCGGATCGATCGGAAAGTGCCCAAGCAGGTGCGGACGGACGTAAGGGTGAAGTTCGTACTCCATCTCGGGCCAATTTTCGTCACGAATGCCGAAAATCAGCTTGTCGTACGCGCCTTTCTCTTTCATCTCGCGGAGGTGTTCGGCGATTTCCATGTAGTGACGCCGGCCCTGGTTTTCAACGTGGCGCTCGGCGTGGCCGGCATCGTATCCCCCCCAACCGTCGCTGCGGCCTCGTCGCGGCAAATGATTCGTGAATCCTTCGGTTTCACGTATTTCGTCATTTGAATAGTTAAAGAACCGAGCCTTCGACTTATCGGCCAGCACAATCGCGTAACGAGGAATCGCATCGGCGATCGCAGTCAGCGGTCGGAGGTGAAACCCACGGTTGATCAGTAGCTTGGTTCCGCTCAAACGAGCCGGCAGGTCGAATTCGCGCCAGAAGTTCTTTGCGCTGCAGGCGAACACCGCTTTCGCACGGCCGCCATTGCCATGTAAGCGGTCCGCGAGACTGACTATGCGTTCCAAGTCTGCGCGCGCACAGCCGTTGCGGCCGGCTTGTTCAACCTCCCGCAGTACGTTGCGCGCCATGTCTTTGACGAGTATTGCCTCCTCTCGATGAGCCTTGTTCTGGGGCGGCTCAGGCTGGTAATAGAAGCTGACAGCACATCCTTCCGGAGACTCGAATCGGGCAAGTTCGCCTATGTCGTCACGGGTGATCATGTATTGGTCTTCTCCTGACTACGGTTAAAACGGGCGATCAAGCGATCTTGGAGTGTTGCAGGAGTTTGTCCTTGAACTCATCCGGGACCGGCAACGATTTCCGCAGGTGCTCGCGGGCAGTCATCACCGACGAGCGGACCTGTTCGACGGAACGGTCGCTGATGGCTGCGATTTCGTCCGGGGTGAACCCTTCGATGGCGTAAAGCAGGAACGCCTCGCGATCCTCCTTCGTTGCCCCAAGCAAGGCACGTTCGACCATCGAAATCATCTCGTCGTTGGCAACGATCTGCTCCGGAGTGAAAACGCGGGGATCCGGAGTGTTCTCCTGCTGCGTCATAGTCTCATCAGGCTGGTGGTACTGAAAGTGAACGTCATCGCTGGCGCCAACGTTGGCTCGGCGTGTCGTCTGATCGAGCGGCACATTGTCTGAGCTCTGCGGGTTTCTTGCCGCAAGATCGTCGATGGCTTTCATAGCCAGGCGATACAGCCAAGGTTCGAGAGCAAGGCGCTCCGGCTTTTCGATACCGTCGCCCAACGCGTTCGCAATCGCCTCGTCGATGACCTCTTCACGGGTGACCTGATCTGGTTCAAGTGCGCCGCTGTTTTCTCGGTACCGAAGCTCACGGTCTACGAACCTGTTCAATCGGTACAGGTTCGCGTTGACGTAAGAAGCGATGTCCTCTTCGGAGATGGTGGGAGGCTGCACCGCCGCAAGCGTCTCCTCAAATGGGACCTGCGGCTGCGGCCTGGTGCGGCCCACACCTTGCCTGCGAACCCACTTGTGCTGCTGCCGGAGCTGGTCCTTGTGCTTTCCGACGCGCTCGATCAGGTCGTCAAAAGCCATCTTGAGCGCGGCATTCGGCTCTGCTCCGCTCTCGGCCGCGGCAATGTCGCCGGAGGGCAGACGCAAGTCGAGTGAGACGTTCGCGCCTTCACGCGCGGGCTTCTTGTCATCAATGCTGATACGCAAGTGGACCAGGTCAGGCTTGAAGACCTGCAAGCGCTTGCGCAGCTTCCCTACTTGTTGATCAATGTACTTGTCGATGTCGGCGGGCTTATTACCTTTGTAGCTGACGTGGACGTTCATGCGAGCCTCGGAGACTACCTTTCCGTGCGGCTTCTGTCCTTGCTGGTCGCAAATTTTACACCTGCTGACAGTAGAAGCCGGGCTAAATGTGAACGTTGTATGAAGAACTCGGATTTTCGGCAGCTAACGTGCTGAAAGGACTAAGGTTTTCAGAATGGGAAAGGAGAGCAGCTGATGGACAGCAGTGCAGACGTCCACTGGACTGCCTGACGACCACTTTGCTGCGGGAACGCTGGATGCTTCTCGACTACTGAAGCTAAACCGAGACCGCTTCACACCGCCACTGTCACCGAACTTTCCGTCCTCTTAACTGGCCGGTACAGCGTGTCGCGCTCGAAGGGCTCGCGGCCTGCTTCGCGGATCAGGCGCTCCAAGTCCTGGCGACGCATTCCTTGTGGCGTACTTGCGCCAGCATCGTGGTAGATCTTCTCTTCCACGACCGTTCCATCAATGTCGTCTGCGCCGAAACGCAGAGCGATCTGCGCGATCTTGGGCGTCATCATTTGCCAATACGCCTTGATGTGCGGGATGTTGTCGAGCATCAGGCGGCTAACAGCGATATTGCGAATATCAAGCATGCCAGTGGTCCAGGGCAGATGCTGGAGCGGCGTGTTATCAGGATGGAATGCGAGCGGAATGAAAGTCTGCAAACCGTGTGTCTCATCCTGCAACGCGCGGAGTTTCAGGAGGTGATCGATACGATCCTCTTCGTTTTCGATGTGGCCGTAGAGCATCGTCGCGTTCGACTTGAAGCCCATCTGATGTGCCTGCTTGGCGATCTCCAACCACTCGCCACCGTCGATCTTGTGATCGCAGATGATGTGGCGCACGCGATCGGAGAAAATCTCGGCTCCGCCGCCAGGCATCGAGTCCACCCCGGCAGCTTTTAGCTTCTCCAAAATCTCTCGAATCGTGAACTTGTAGCGCTTGGCGAAAAAAGCGACTTCGACCATCGTGAACGCCTTGACGTGCACGCCGGGGAAGCGCTCTTTAAGGCCGCGGACGAGATCGAGAAAATAGTCGAGCGGCAAGTCGGGATGCAGGCCGCCGACGATGTGGAACTCGGTCACCGCTTCCGAATAGCCCGAGGCCGCAGCTTGAAATGCCTCTTCCAGCGCCATTGTGTATGCGCCGGGGGTGTCTTTCTTGCGTCCAAAAGCGCACAACCGACAGGCCGCCACGCAAACATTCGTCGGGTTGATGTGCCGGTTCACATTGAAATACGCGACGTTCCCGTGCATCTTCTCGCGGACGTGATTTGCCATCCAGCCGACGGCAAGAATGTCCGGCGAGCGAAAGAGCGCTATGCCGTCCTCTTCGCTTAGGCGTTCGCCGGCGATGACTTTGTCATGAATGGAATTGAGCGTGGGATCGTCTGTCTGGAATGCGTGAGCCTGCGGCATGGATTTGATGATAGCTGAATTGCCTGCCGCGTTGTAACCTTCTCGACTAAAGGAATGCTCGATCTATTGCAACTCGGGATTCACCTGGGCCGGGTGATGGTGGTCGTCGCAAAACGTGCGCACGAGATGATCGTACGTCGACCAGTCTCATGCGTGGCCGCTGGGCACGGGGAAGGTGGAACTGAGGCAAGTGGTGGACGCGGACGACCGCAAGCCCTTCGCGGCTGAACTCCTCTACTCTTATGAAGTTGCGGGGCAGTTCTACTCCGGCGAACACCGCTTCGATTCAAGAAGGAAAATGAAGCGGAGCAGAAGGTGCTGCAATACCCAAGCGGTACGGTCGTGCGGATGCGATATAACCCGAAGAAACCGTGCCAGTCTGTGATGATTACCGAGTTCTAACGCTAGCGCTTAACGAGAACGGCCGCCGCAATGAAGAGAAAGTACAGGACGCTGACAAATCCGTTGGTCGTGAAAAAGGCCGCATCTAGTTTGCTGAGATCGTCGTGCTTCACCAACGAGTGCTCGTAAGCGAGTAGCGCAGCAAAGACCAGAACAGCGATCCACCCAAGCACACCAAGTCCGAAAAGATACGACGTCCAGGCGAGGAACCCGACTGTGACGACATGAGATAGTTGCGCGACAATCAGCGCCTTGCGAATGCCGAGGTGACGCGGGATGGAGTGCAGTCCAATCTGTCGGTCAAAGTCGTAGTCCTGACAGGCATACAGAACGTCAAAGCCACCCACCCAGAAGGTTACCGCTCCGACCAGAGGCAGAATCTGCCAATCCAGCGTACCGCGAACGGCGATCCAGGCTGCTGCCGGAGGGATTGCGTCGGCGAATCCCAAAACCAGGTGCGACCAGCGTGTGAATCTTTTCGTGTACGAGTAAAGCAGCAGGATGGCGAGCGCCACGGGAGAAAGGTAAAGGCAAAGCCGATTCAGTTGCGCAGCAGCAAAAATGAAGACGAGGCTGGAAACGATCACGAATGCAATGACGAACCGCTGCGTCAGTAGCCCCGCTGGAAGCGCGCGCATTCTTGTTCGCGGATTTGCCGCGTCATACTCAAGATCGATGACGCGGTTGAAGGCCATCGCCGCCGAGCGTGCTGCGACCATCGCTACGACGATCCACGTCAGTTGCCAGACAGTGGGCACACCGCCGGCAGCCAGCATGGCGCCGGCGAGGGCGAACGGGAGCGCAAATATGGAGTGCTCCCACTTGATCATGTCCAGTGTTACACGCGTGCTATGGATCAGAGCCATCGGCGGCTTCAGTGTATCAGTTGCGAGATGCAGCAAGCAGAGGGTGATGCGCAGTTCTAAGCTCGCACCATCCCCTAAAAAGCAGGGCGGCATCCCAGGATCGCAGTCATAGGATCGCAGTCAAGAGACGCCGAATGCACAGCCAAGAAAACCAGGCCTCGAGACCGAGGCCTGGTAGCTGGAGCCTAGCGCTGATACTTCTTACTTCGTCTGCTGATTTGCAGCAACCAGCTTGTCGGTCACACTGAAGACGTTTGGCACCTGTTTGGCCCGCATGGTAGCTATCTGCTTATCCATGGCGCTGTTTACAACGCCGTACAGGGTGACGTGACCGTTGTCCACGACGATGCGGATTGGGGCTTGCGGATGAGTGCGTACTTCTGGAGCGACGGGTCACCATAGACGGCCCGGGCGACTCGAATGCGCGTCTCGTCATCCATCTGCGACGTCGGCAGAACCTTGATGTCGTCAATGACGCCCTTCACTCCCGGCGTATTCTCGACTATAGCCAAGGCTGAGGCCGCATCGGTTGGCGTGCGAGCCTGCCCACTAATAGTGACAATGCCGTTGTTCACGGCCAAGTTGAAGTTGTTGAACACCACGCCCTGATCCACGCGATCGTAGCGCAGTTTGTCGGCAAGCTTCTCACCCAGTTCCGCATCCGGAATGGGCTTCCCTGTAACAGCGATGAGGTTGCGCACACCTTGAACTCGATCCTTGTTGTGGATCTTGTCGTAAGCACGAACTTTGTCGCTGTACTTCGGAACGCTTCCCGCAAGTGTCACGATGCCGTCTTCAACGCTGGCACGAATGTCTTCGGCCCAATCGTGCTTCTTTAACTCCGAGTTGACTGCCTGCAAAATCTGCTGATCGTACTGGCCGCCTCGCAGCGCCGATCGCGAACGATCTTCAACTGAGGCGCTCTGCCCCTGTTGCATTGTTGTGCTTGAATCCTGCGTTTGGGCCATCACAGGAAGCGCAAGCACACTGGCCAATAACGCCGCTAACGAACTCTTCCATACATATTTCATCTCTCGATTCTCCCTGTGGCTATGTAAGTGAACACTTGCTTTGATGAACATAGGGTGTGCTCTGATTCTTCCGCGAGCGTAAAGATTTGTATCGTTTTGTGAGTGAATGTGTGAGCGAGGCGGTAACGTGGGGACGGTTACGTGATTAGCAATCGGTTCGGGTCAGCGCTTCCGATGCCGTATGCGGACGTCGAAGCTTACGATGCCATTCTGATCGCGCACGGCAAGTATCGATACGGCACGCGTAACGTTGTATTCGACCGAGATGATCTGCTGATTGGACCGAGCCAAATCGGTGATGTAAGTAATAGTCAGGTTATTGGCCACTTGCTGCTCGATCGTGACGCGAGCACCGCTGGGGTTGTTCTCTGCCCCGCCTACCTGGGGGTCGATTTTGATTCGACTGACGCCGAACAGTTTTTGCACCCGGCTACTGACGGTAGCGTTCAGCGCCTGGCCGAGAATTGCGTTGGAGGCAGTCTCGGTGAAGTTCTGGCTCGACACCGGTTGCATGGCCGACTCTTCACGCGTGCGGCCAAAGGCGAGCAGAGCAATAATATCGGCGGTGGCCAGTGGCGGATCGGACCGGTATGTCGTGCTCAGCTTTTCGGTCGGGCCGTGAAAGCCGAGCGTGATGTCGTAGTTGCGAACGCGCGTACTCGCTTCGATATCGAGCACTGGCTCGACTCTTGTCGGGTTAGTGAAAGTTATGTCGCCGCGCTCAACGTGATACTTCGTTCCGTTGAAAAACACGTCACCATCGATGATATCCACGCGCCCCAGCACGGTAGGACGGGCGGCGGTCCCGCGGAGTCTCAGGTCCACATTTCCCGAGAGCCTTGCCAACGAGGTTTGAACCTGCAGCTCCGGCGTTGAAGTAACGTGCAAATCAAGCCTGAGATTCGTCAGCGGCGAGTCCGGATCCGTAAGTTCCGGAGGCTGCTTGCTTCGGGCGAGGTATTGCGCGAAATCAAACCTGGGGTTCAGTCCGAATCGCGTGATCGTCACGTCACCCGTCAGCGTTGAATTGCGCAGCGTACCGGAGAGTCTCACATTGGCATCTGCCATCGAACTCACGCCGGGGGGATAACGAAGGCGAATGTCTTTTGCGAAAGCTTGAATGTTGAACCCGATTGTGCGTGCGTATGTGACGTAGCCCGTAAGGTTGAGCGTGCCGCCGCCCGTGCGTGCGGTCATGTTCTGGATCTGAAGGCGATCGCGATTGAATACAAGGTCGCCATTGATGTCGCTCAACCCGTTTGGCAGGTCAATGTACGAAATGCCGGCATTTGCAACCTGCACATGACCATTTACGAGCGGGTTTGCCACCGTGCCGTTGACCTTGACGTCCATGCTCAGATTGCCGTACGACACGTAATCTGGATTGAGCGTCTGAACGATTTTCAGGTTTACGTGCCCCAGTGCGACAAGGTCAAGGCGTCGCTCGCCAGAGAGTTCCGCCATCCCGGTCGCGGTGAAATCGGTGCCTTCCGCCAGCAGATGCAACTCCTTGAGTTGCAGCACCTGTTGCGAAATCGCGAATCGGATTGGCCCATGGTTCCGTACTTGAATGTTCTCGATCGGAACGTAAATTTGTGACAGTTCTCCCTGGACTTGCAGATCCCGTAGCCGGCGCAACGGACCTCGCATGTCGATCGCTCCGGCGAGCGACGAATCTCCAGTCATGCGACCGCGCAGGTAAGCTTGCACCAGGGGATCGAAATCCAGATGAGCGAACCGAATCGATATTGCAGCGGGAAAATCATCGCGGAGCCTCACTGTTCCGTTCACCGTGAGATCCGAGTCGCCGACATTCGACCGGGCGCTCAGAGTGAGAGTTTCACCAACCGTACGTGCCTGGGCAGTGATGTCGCCCGCCCTCTCGCCATTCACGACAAAGTTAGTAACGCTTACGTTCGCGTTGATGATGGGTGCGTCCGGGGTACCTGAACCGTCTGCCTCGAAGCTCATCAACCCGGCGTGCTTCAATCGGCCCTGCTGCAGAACCGGAATATCGGCCAGATTGAAGTTGTTGCCCCTCAGCCGGAACCGAAAGCCATGCGTGGTTATGTTGTAGGCTGCTGCGCCGAGGACGCGCGCCCGCTTTTGCGCCACAATGATGTTGTTAAACTGCGCCTCGCCGTTCGCGAAATCGACATCCGCACTGGCGCGGTCAACGGGATGGCCATGCACGACAGCACTGCTTACGACCACATGGCCATTGCCGCGGAGAGTGCTCTGCGTGCCGCTGACTCGCACATTGACGTCGGCTATGCCACTTAGCGGGTAGTCGTAGCCAGCAAGCGTCTGAAGATCTGCCACCTGAGCCCGATGCGCATTCACGTGTGCGGTAAATGGCGACGTTTCTGTAAAGCGCCCTCGATGGAGTTGCGCGTTCAGATCGAAGTTGATTTGCGCATTGCCCCGCCGGAGAGCGCTGTTTCGGAGCGCCAGAGAAGAAGGCGAGTAGTGCAGGTCGGTGCTGAATATGTCCCAGTGCATGCGACGGACCGTGCGCGGGTTGGACGCGGACATCTCGGACGCTACGGTCTTACCCACAGGCGCCTTCTGTCCCCGCCCAAGCATCGCTGGTGGGGCGATCAGCGACTCGAAGTCTGTGATCTGCAGATGTCCCGCTATGGTCGGGGCAGAGATGCGCCCGCCAACAGTCCCATCGAAAGTGGCCTGACCATGCAAATCGACGGGCAGGCTGGCCGAGTGCCCCTGCGCCGCGAAGATAGGCGTAAGTTCGCCGAGATTGCTGGTTGTCGCCGTAATGCGCAGCGCTGCTGCCGTGCTGCCGAGCGACCCGCCGGCTTCGACCCGTGTGGCGGGAGTGCTCAATTCGGCTGATGCAATCCGAAGCACACCGCTGCTTCCAAGGTAGCGCCCTTGCACGGTGCCAGTGACCGGCACTTGCTGCGGAGTCGTGTTTGCGGGAGGTACGATTGCGAGGTCCAGTTCTGCTACCGCTTTCGAAAGCTCTCCAGTCCAAGTCGCGGCGATTGACCCCGACGTCGCGCCGACCATGTTCACACGATCAAGAGGTAACGAAGGAGTGCTAATTGCACCGACGATTCCGCTTAGTCCCACCCCACTAATCTGGAATATTGCAGACCCTTGCCGAACCTGCTGTTGTGGTCTGGGGTTGGCAGCAAGCATCCGGCTAGCAGTTTGTTGCGAGAGCCAGTTGAGGACCTCAACCTTGCCCGTCGCGCGTCCGCCGAAAATCGCAGCCGATATGTTCGGCAGCAGCAGTCGAAGGTTGTCGACCCGATAGTCGGACGCAAGCGAAACGTTCCTGATCCGTACAGACGGCTCTTGCCAGTCGAGTCCGCTAACCGTAAGTCTGCCGATGGAGTTGAAGGCTGACTGTGTGTACGTGCCGCGGCCGTCGAGGTGAAGCACGCCATGCCTCATCTGGCGTGTACGAGAGATCGCTCCCACATTTCGCAGGTCGAGAGTGGCACGGTAGTTGACATCCACGGCCGCGCTTGACAGGTCCTGTATGTAACCGCTGGCTACGAGATGCGAGTCGCCTGACTTCATGGTCAGCGACGTGACGTGGAACGTATGTCCGGCCAATACGAACTGTGCATCAGCCACAGCCGAGAATGGCCGCATGTCTTTGAACTTAGTGTCGATTTTTCCGACATGGAGGCTCCCGTGGTATCGAGGGCCTCCAGAGTCGTAGCTCATGGCAGCGGCAACATCGGAAGCTGCAAAGTCGATCGGGACCGGGCGATCATTGATGCGCACTTCTCCCCTGCTGACTCTTATTTCATCGGTTGCCAAGTCAAACAGAGTCTCAATGGGCGACTGGGAAGAGCGCTTCCTCGGGACGGGCTGATTGGTACTGCCGTCCGGATTGATGATCAGGTGAAAAACAGGCCTGTCGAGTTCGAGAAACCGCAGCCCCACCTGGCGCTTCAAGGCTGACATGACTTTCGCGCGAAGGTTAATTCTGTCGACGTGAAGGTACGGGATTTCGCCTGGCGGCTCAAGTCCGTGCACCGTGACGTCACGTGCCTCAAACTCCAATTTCCAAAGCGTCCAGCGCAGTTGTCCGATGTCGACACGACCACCTGTCGCGCGTTCGACATCGGCTATGACCTTATTCCGCACCCAACGATTAAATTGCGGACTCGTGAAGTACCATCCCGTAGCGACAAAGGCACCTAGCAGCAACAGGCCGAGTGCTGCCTGTATCCAGAGCCGGTTACGCCGCGGGTTGGTCTTGCCGTCGGTCATTGCGCCTTGTTGGCCACCCTTTCTGCGCTCGAAACGACACCTGGGCTATGCTTGTCCAGTTCGAGATGAACCTCACTTTGATCACGCAAATTGTGCAGCCACGCACTCAACAACTGATCAACGTTGCGCTCTACAAGGATCTGCCGAATTCGAGCGGACACCTCGGTCAACGGAACGTCTTCTGCGCCCGATTCCCTAAGCCTGGGCAAGAACTCGTCACGGTAATATGAATCAACAGCCGAGTCGTCAACGCGAACATTGGGCCTGAGCCGAAGCTCGACGAACCTCCACAGTTCGAGCTGTACACGTACACGTTCTGCAAGGTCAGCCGAGGTGAGGCCGTACTTCCCTAAACGAGCCTGCCAGTCAGACTCGACTCGGCCTTCGGGGAATTGGCTGCGAATCTCCGCCACTCGGGCCTGAACCTCACTGGCGGGGATGGTTAACGCTTCCCCCATCTCCTGCCGCAGTAGTTCCTGGTCGACGAGCCGGTCGAGCGCCTTCCTATAATCCTTGTCGCTAACTTCGCCGACCGCACGGCCCTCCAGAAAAGCTTCGTACCGAACCGCCAGTTCGACATCGCTCTGAAGCACGACACCGCGGTTCACGACAGCAACGATGCGATCAATGACCTCTCCGGAATATGCGGAGCCCAGCCCTGCCGTCACGAACACAAGTACGAGTTGGAGCGCACGCCTCATCTAGAAGGTCTGCCCTATGCTGAAGAAGAAGTTGAAGTGTCGCAAGGTTCCTGATTGAAACAAAAGTGAGCTCGCCGGCAAGGTAGCGCACGGCCCCGGATTGTTCCCAGTTGGCGGCGTCGACGGACACTGCACGTAGAACGGGAATGCACTCGGGTTGAGGTTGTAGCTGAAATCGACGCGGATCGGGCCCATCGGAGTCTTGTATCGAGCACCCAAGCCGACTGCATGCGACATGTAGTTGAAGCTGCAGCTCAGCCTCGTAACTTCGGATGAGCACGCCTCTCTTCGTGGCTGGTACCAGCGGAAGAGGCTCTTGGCCATGTCCTGACCGGATTCGAAAACGTTCCCACTGTCGTGGAACAAAACGAAATTCAAGTTTTCGCCCACCCATGGCAGCGCCACAGGGGGCATGCGCAATTCGACCTGGTTTACGAAAATCGCATTGCCGCCCAGCGGGAAACCGGTGAACAAGTCGCGCGGGCCTGCCTGGTTCAAAGCAAACCCTCGATGCGACTGCGAACCGCCTGCGAAGAAACGTTCAGGAAGGGGGATGATGGCCTTGTTGCCCTTCCCAAACGGCTCCTCGACGCCGATGCGGGTTGATCGGGCCAAGACGAATCGCTTCTTGATTGGTACATACGTGGAATTCTGAATGAGGAACCTGCCAAAATTCGCTGCCGATCCGAACGCACCGGCAGCAATGCCCGTGTCGAACGTCGTGTAGTTCCCTTTGTGGGTGTCGATTGGATCGTCGCGTTTGTCACGAATGTAGGTAAAGCTCGGCATTCCCACGCGTACCGGACGTGACAGGATCGGAATCTGTTCAGGGCTAATGACCAACGTTCTCGGATCCACCTTAACGCGCCGGTACTGAAATCGATAAAGCAAAGTGGTAACTCTGCTCAAGACCTGCTCAGCCTGCGCTGAACCCTCCAACCGCTCGGACGTGAACGTACGGACATCACGGCTGTTGTCGGCAAAGATGGTAAAGGTCATCCGCAGATTCTCTTTGTCGAACCAGCGGGGTGCATCGTAGCTGACCAGCGCGCGCCTCGAGAGCCGACCAACATGCGACTTGAATAACAAGGTGTGGTTGCGTCCGCGAAAGTTCAGGCGCGTGACCTCGAACGACACACGAGGACTAACCCCTGTACCGCCATCCGGATCTGCGGTGTTTATTGTGCCACCCTGCGGAGGAGTCGTGTTGGGCGGCACGTGTACGCCGGGTGCCGGCGCGGTATTGATGAGGTCCGCGTTTAAGGGCTGGCTGCCCGTCTGAACTTCGAACCCGAATCCGTAGTTGAAGGTCCATCGCTGGGCCTCGCGGACCTGAAAGAGGATGTCTTTGTACTTGGCGGCACCATCGGGATTCTGCACCGCCATGTCGACTTCGTTGAAGATGCCTAAGTCGTATAGGCGGCGCTGAGATTCGAGCATGCCCATCTGGCTCAGCGGATCTCCCTCGTGCACCTGGAGTTCGCGCTGCACCACGAAGGGTCTGGTGTAGTTCAGGCCTGACACGAGGACGCTGTTAACGAAAACCTGTTCGCCCTCTTTTAGAGTAAAAACGACATCGCGCAACTTCGGCTTACCCTCCACAGGCTTCGAGGCACTCTCGAACTGAATATCCGGGAAACCATGGTTGAAGTAGTAGTTGACGATTGAGTCTCGATCGGTCGCAACGTTGAAGTCCGAAAATGGCTGCCCCTCTATAGTCGTGAGGAGATTCCGGATTTGCTCCTCGGGAACGGTCTTATTTCCTATGATCTTTAACGAATTGACGCGCGTCTGCTCGCCTTCGTCGACGGTGATCGCAACCGCGATGTCTCGTTCGTCACCACGATACTTCCCAATGACCTCGCCTTTGACCTTTACATCGAGGAAACCATTGGCTCTGTAGAGGTTTTCGATCGACTCGATATCACGGGCCAACTGGGACTGGCTAAAGACTCCGTGCGTAAAAAATCCCGTTGCCGCTCGCACGCCCATGCGTTCACGAATGGTCGCGTCATCGAAGTACTTGTTGCCATTTACCATGACCGCTACAAGGTCTTGCGAGTCGCCGCGATCCACTTTGTAGACGACGTTCAGCTTGTTCGCCGACTCGTCGTAATCTCTCTCGAAATCGACTTCGGCGTAGAAATAGCCTTTGGTTTGCAGATGGTCCCGGAGGTTTCGACGGCCTTCGTTCAGAAGATCGTCGTCAACCGCGCCCTCTTCATAGATTGGAACATACCTTTTCAGCAGGCCTTTGCGGATGTCCGCTCCTTCGACCTGAACGTCAACAGTGGGACCGCGATCAATCCTGAAGACATAATCAAGACGGTTCGTATCGGGGTGGTAGGTCCTGTCGACAATGGATACCTGCGCCTCAAGCCGTTTCTGCTTCTGATATTTGTTGCGCAGACGTTGCAATGCGCGGGTCACGCGTTGAGAACTGACCGTGTCGCCCGGGTGCATATGTGCAATGTCTTCGACCTGCCCGACGCTGTACCCGGGATTACCCTGAACGATGATCTTGCCGATCTTCGCCGGTTCGTTTGGCACGATATCGAACTGCACCAATACCTGCTCGATGTCCGGCCGATATTGCTGTGTGTGACGGATCTCGGGGCGGTAGTAACCGTTGTCCACCAGCACCGAACGCATGTTGGCAACAGCTCTTTCCAACTTCTCCGGCGTAAACAACTCACCTAATTGCAGCTTGCTGGCGTTTACTAGCTGGGCGGCGGTGGGTCGCTTTGGATTGCCCTGCACGGTTACGCCGCCGATGAAATAGTTTTCCCTGCCGACGAAAACGAGCCGCATCTCCTTGTGCCCAAGAGGTTCCGCTTGGACCTCAATGTTCGCGAAGCGACCCGTGGCGTACAAAGACTGTATGCTGCGGCGAAGGCTGTTCCGATCAAGTGGCTGGCCGGTCTGTTGCGAGACCAATTCGTGCAGATGCTTGGTCACTCGTTCGTTGCTGGAGAACCCACGGAACTGAATGTCGCGAACAATGCTTCCTTGATAGCCGTTGAGTGGACCCGCCACTCCGGCTGCTATCGAGAGCTTCCGCGCCTCACTGGTCGGAACAGAGTCTTCCTTCCCCTGCGCAGGCCGTTCCTGGGCAGCCTTCGGCGTCGGCGGAACGACGTTCTGAGCGAGCGCCAGCCCTGGCGACAGACACAACAGCAACGCGACCACCCAGGCTGTTTTTCGTTGAAGCATTCCCCTCGCTTCCGCCAGCGAAGCCAGATATCCCGCCAGTCAAAGTAGCCAAATTCGGTGCGTAGTAGTGGGAGCGAAACGAGTTAATCTCACGCTCCCGTCGCTACGCCAGATTGTCGCCGAACTGCGATTGAGTATCGAAAACCAATCCGCCCTGGGTTAAACCCGCAACCGGTCTCCTTGACGCTATGAGACTGTGAACAAAGCTGCCACTTATAATAAATCGGTCAGACGAAACTAAACCAAAATGACCGTAACTTCCGAAGAACGTTATTCGCGACAGGTCCTGTTTCGGGGCATTGGAACCGAGGGCCAGCACCGTCTCAGGCAGTCGCGTATCGCCATTATTGGCTGCGGCGCAACGGGTTCAGCACTGGCTTCGTTACTTGGGCGCGCTGGCGTAGGTTATCTGCGCATCGTCGACCGTGACTACGTTGAGCCGAGCAATTTGCAGCGTCAGGGCTTATTCGACGAATCGGACGCAGCAGAATCGCTGCCAAAAGCAGTAGCCGCGGCCCGCAAAATTGCCACTTTTAACTCGGAAATCACGGTCGCGGTCGAGGTCGCGGATCTCACCCCGTCGAACGTCGAACAACTGCTTGGTGGCGTTGACCTGGTTCTGGACGGAACAGACAATTTCGAGACCCGGTACCTTATTAATGACTTCGCTGTAGCGAACCGTGTGCCGTGGATCTATACCGCGGCCGTAGGCAGCTATTGCGTGGCAATGAACGTCGTTCCGGGTGAAACGGCTTGCCTTGCTTGCATTTTCCCCGAGTCGCCCCGTGGAACGGTCGAAACCTGTGATACCAGCGGCATTCTTAACTCGGCCGTAAACGCGATAGCTTCGATCTCGGCTACGGAGGCGCTGAAGTTTCTCGTCGGAGCCAAGCAGCAGCTACGGAGAACGCTACTCTCTATGGACGTGTGGTGGAACGACCGATCCGAGATTGCCACATCAAACCCGCGCCCGGATTGTGAGTGTTGCCAGCAGCGTGAATTCCGGCATTTGAACGGCGAAGGTCGTCCCCACATCACTCTTTGCGGCCGCAACTCCGTCCAGATCCACGAGCGCCAGCGCCCGATCGAGTTTGCCGACATGAGCGAACGCCTGAAGCCTCATGGTCTGGTTCGATATAACGAATTTGTGCTGAAATTCTGGCGCGAACCTTATGAGATGACGCTATTTCCAGACGGCCGGGCGATCATTAAGGGTACGACAGACACCGGTGTGGCACGCAGTCTGTATGCAAGATTTGTGGGCAGTTAACACCCAGTTAACGAGGGGTGCCATGGTCGCTGGCATCCCAAGGCTCACCCCTTCACTCCTACTTACCTACTGCTCCCCGCAGTTCTGTTGAACTCGGAGGCTCCATGCGGCGTCCCCTGCTCCTGTTCGGTTTCGTGCTGCTGTCCGTTGTCGTGGCTGCGCAACTGCCTGACTCCATCGACGGAAGTTTGCCAGCTTACGGCGTTGAAGGCGCGAGGCTTTCGATGCCGATCATGACCACCCCGGTCGTGAGTCTGAACTCCGTCTCGCCGGCCCCGGTCGGTGCGAGCAATGCAACTGCCGGCCTTTCCGCCGGCGCGACCAACGCGACGTTGTCCGATCCCTATGAGCCTACGAGCGCAGTCACACTGGAACCACAGTTTCTGACGTCGTTAGGCTGGGCAGCAGCAGAGCGGTTCGAGGATCACGAAGCGATCGCACAGCGCGGCTTCGATACTGGCGCGGCGCAGTTCCGCTCTGCATACGGGCTACCGACAGCCATAAGTAAGGCAAGTTTGGGCGAGATTGCTCGCGGGTACCGCCAGCGCCGACCGGCCCAAGATCGCCGCGTTTACACAAACGAAGACATAGAGCGGCTCAACCGCGGTCCGTCGCGATAACGTCAGGTCTGCTTCGCCGAGTCAAAAGCGCCGCGCCGCGTCAGCCCTCGCTTCGCTCGGAAAGACAAAAAACTCCATCGAAATGCGTTCACTACGTTTCCTACGCACGCGAGGGGCTCTATTCGCGCCGCTCTGCCCCTGTTCTGCCTGAGTAGCTTCTGATAATCTTACGATTCCCGGCACGGCAGGAGATGACGAATTCCTCATCTGCCTGCTGAATCTGTGCCCAGGTGCACACATGACAGACGTTACTGCGCCGCAGTCAAAGCAGTCCGGAACAATGTCCCGTCCTGAACCCAGTGGCCTGTACCGGTGGATCGCGCTGGTCTTCGTCAGTCTGACGATGTTCGGGAATTACTACATCTACGACAGCATCAACCCGCTGGAAGGGATATTCAAAAGCCAACTCGGGTTTACGGCGGAGAAGTTCGGCTGGCTGAACTCGAGCTACAGCGTCGCTGCAGTGCTCACGCTCCTGATCGGCGGCATCATCATTGACCGGTTCGGAACCAAGAAGTCGATCGCACTGTTTTCGGTGTTGTGCCTGGTTGGCGCGGCGCTAATGGTGCTGAAGGGAAGCTTCTGGTTCATGATCGCTGGTCGCGTGGTTCTCGGGCTCGGCGCTGAGTCTTTGATCGTTGCGGTTACGACGGCACTGGCGAAGTGGTTCAAAGGAAAGGAACTGAGCTTCGCGTTCGGTGTGAACCTGACCATCGCACGTCTTGCATCGGTAGCTGCGGACAGGTCTCCTAGTTGGGCACACGGGGCTTTCTACCCACAAGGTCCGGAAGGTGGAGCGAGTTGGCAGGGACCGCTGCTCATCGCTGTCGTTGCAGGAGTCATCTGCGTTGTGGCTGCCGCGGTCTACTGGGTGCTGGAAGCCTACGCAGAACGAAACTACACGCTGGGAAAAGCTGGTTCTGTCGATAAGTTGGAAGTGAGCAAGGGGCTTAGCTTCAATAAGTCCTACTGGCTCGTTGTTGGGCTCTGTTTTACGTTCTATTCAGCTATCTTCCCATTTCGTACATTCGCCATCGAGTTCTTCACAAACAAGATCCTGCAGCCAATGGGGGGTGCTGCGGCTTCCGCATCCGCCCAGATCGCCGCACAACAACAAGCGGGCGAACTTAACAGCTATCTACCCTTGACGGCGATGATCGCTACCCCGCTATTTGGCTTGTTGGTGGACAAGATCGGCAATCGCGCGCTGCTGATGATGGTCGGTTCCGTGCTACTCATGCCGGTATACCTGATGATGGCCTACGCCGAGGTTCCGCTGTTCGTTCCGGTCATGATGATGGGAATTGCGTTCTCGCTTGTGCCGGCCGTCATGTGGCCGAGCGTGGCATACATCGTTGACGAGTCGAGGCTTGGCACAGCATACGCGCTCATGACGCTAATCCAGCAGATCGGTTTCTTCGCCCTGAACTGGATGATCGGAAAGACAAACGACTACACACACGCTGGCATCGGTAATGCCTCGGCCTACGCAGCCGGTATGTGGATCTTCTCGATACTCGGCTTTGTGGGTTTAGCATTCGCCATACTGCTACGTCGCCGCGAAACAGGTCCGGAAGGGCACGGGCTCGAAACGATCACCACCAAGACCGGCGCATAGGTTCGACGGCTGTTGCGCGGACGGTCCTCCCGCGCAACAGCCTCCCTACAACACACTTCATCGTGATCCTCTTCTCTCCTCCGCTCTGTTGTTGCTGCTTCGCAAACAGCACCTCCATGCGGCTGGGCATCTATGTACTGCGGCGAAACCAGACGCCGATGGAGGGCATAATGAATGAACTCGTTCAACAGGTGACACAACGCGCAGGCATTTCGGAGGACAAAGCTCGTACGGCGGTCGACATAGTCGTCAACTATCTCAAACAGAAGCTCCCTGGTCCGTTGGGTTCCCAGATCGACTCGGCGCTCTCTGGTGGAGGCGGTGTAGCTGGCTCAATTGGCGACATGTTTGGAAAGAAGTCCGCTTGAATGGGAGTTCGCGTCCCGTAAACCGCCCCAATGGGCGGTTTATTGTTTCACCATTGTTCCCGGAGATCGGAATTGCGTCAGAATTGTTTCCCGGTCACGCTGATCCGGGCCGCAACGTCCGAGATTATGAAGCTGCGTAAGCAAAGGCGAACGCTGAAGATGCTGGCCTCCCTCCTTTGTTTCTGCGTGGCCATCGCACAGCAACTGCCGGCGCAGGTATCGCGCCCGACGGTACCCGCGACGGCTACGGCTCAGCATGCTCGTCTCACCGTTACTGTGCTGGATGAGAACGGTGTTGCCGTACCTTCGGCCCATATCTTTCTTGGCACAACTCCGCCAGTTCTGCACTGCGAGACAAATCATGCTGGACGATGCACCTTCAGGCTGGCGGGCACAGGCGTTTACGCAATGCGCATCGAAAAGGCCGGTTTCTATCAATTGAATGTGCCCGAAGTCCATACCGGCCAAACCGATTTCATTGAGGTTACGATCAACCACCAGCAGGAGGTCAGGGAGACCGTCGATGTAGTTGAGTCCCAGCCCGCTATCGATGCCGAGCGCACGGCACGAACTGAGGTCCTAACAACCAACGAAATCCTGAACGTGCCCTATGCGACGAGCAGGGACATTCGCCAAGCTTTGCCGCTGCTGCCCGGCATTGTGCGGGATCAGTCAGGCAATATTCACGTGGGAGGAGCGTCGATCACCCAGACGCTGAACCTGCTGGATGGCTTTAACATCGGCGTACCAACCACATCATTTGCCGAATTGCACGTCAGTGCCGATGCCGTTCGTGCGATTGACGCTGAGACAGCGCGCTATTCCGCCGAACATGGCAAGGGCACCAGCGTGCTCGGTCTGAATACTGGGATCGGCGACGACAAACTCCGGTTCAGCGCCACGAACTTCATCCCATCCTTTCAGTTGCGAAAGGGATTGAACCTGAACCAGTGGGTACCACGAGCAACACTGTCGGGCCCCATACGGAAAGGCCGTGCATGGTTCTTTCTGGCTCCGGATGCCGAATACGATTTGACCATCGTGAAGGAACTCCCGGATGGCGCTGACCGTGCACAATCATGGCGCGCCAGCAATCTTGCCAAGATGCAAGTCAACATTACGCCCGCAAACATACTCACCACGGAATTGCTGCTCAATACCTTTCACGCCAAGAATGCGGGCCTGTCGATATTCAACCCGGTCGAGACAACGCTCAATGAACGCGCGACCTCGTGGATGGCGGCCATACGCGATCAACACTACTTCCGCTCGGGTGCACTGATCGAAGCAGGTGCAGCCGTCACACATTTCAGCAATCGGAGCACTCCTCTTGGGACCACCCCGTACGTCATCGAGCCGGGGAACATCCACGGCAGTTACTTCGAAACCACGTACGGCGAAGCGCGGCGCGTGCAGGGCTTCGCAAACGTTTATCTGGCACCTGTGCAATGGCGCGGCCGTCACGACTTAAAGTTCGGGATGGATGCGAGCAGCATCAACTATGACCGACGCTTTTCTCGCGACTCCATCTTCATGCTGCGCGCAGATGGATCGCGCGGGCGCGAAAGCTACTTTCCAGGCACACCACGACTCGCGGTTTCGAACTTTGAAGGCGCAGGATACGTCCAGGACCGCTGGTCCGCTACCAGTCGGCTGCTGGTGGAAGCCGGGCTCAGGCTCGACTGGGACCAGATCATCCGAGATGCGCTGCTTTCCCCGCGAATTGCGGCCACGTACATGATTGGCGGAGCGGGCGAGACAAAGGTCTCAGCGGGCCTCGGGGTATTCCATCAGTCCACGAACCTTGATCTGATCGGCCGGTCACAAGCCGGATCGCGGCTGGACGTCTTTTACGCTGCCGACGGCGTGACGCCGCTCGCCCCCCCCACGGTGACCCGGTTCGTGGTGAATCGCAGCGCTGTTGAGGAACCGCGTTTCCTGAATTGGAGTATTGGGCTGGAACACAAGCTCCCGCACGCGGTTTACGCCCGGTTGGACTTTGTCCAGAAGCGGGGCAACAACGGATTCGTGTTCCTCAACGTTGATCCCGGCCTGGCGCTCGGCGAGTACCGACTTCGGAACTTGCGTCGGGACCGCTACAACGCGGTCACGCTAACTCTGCGCCACACGTTCCGGGAGGCTTATCCAGTCCTACTCGCGTACACCCGATCTTCCGCCCGCACGAATGCCGCTTTCGATTTCAATCCGAGCAGCCCGGTCATAGGTACGCAACAACCTGGTGCTCTACCTTGGGATACGCCGAACCGTATAGTTGCTTGGGGATGGGCGCCATTCGTGAAGAAGACGACACTGGGTTACGCAATGGAGTGGCGCGATGGTTACCCGTTCAGTGCGGTGAATTCGCTGCAACAGATCGCTGGGCGAGCACAGTCATACCGATACCCCGACTATTTCACGCTGGCTGTTTCTCTTGAGCGCCGCTTTCATCTGCTGGGATATCACCTTGCAATCCGTGGCACGATCGAGAACATAACGAATCGCCGCAATCCAACTTCCGTCGAGAACAACATCGACGCGCCGGGCTTTCTGACATTCGGCGGAACGGGTCACCGTACGATGAATGGCAGAATACGATTCCTTGGAAGAAGCAAGGACAAGGATAAAGCCGCACCGACATCGCAAAATAGCTCCCCATAGGCTCCGGAACCGTGGTGTGCTCAGGTAAAATGTGGGCATGGCCTCCACCCAAACCGGCCGCCAGGTACTCGAAGCCGCGCCACGTACGCGTGTATCTTTTTCGCTCGTCCTCCCCACATTGAACGAAGCAGCCAACATCGAACGAATGGTCAGGACGATGGACCGCGTCCTGCGCACCGCCGGCACGCCCGATTTCGAGATCATTGTCGTGGACGATAACAGTCCTGACGGCACTGGACAGATAGCCGACAGGCTTGCGTCGGAGATGCCTGGCCGCGTGCGTGTTGTACATCGGATCGGCAAGGCTAGTCTGGGCACAGCGGCTGTGGCCGGGTGGGACACTGCCGAGAGCGACATTCTGGCGCTGATGGATGCCGATTTTCAGCATCCTCCAGAGCTGATGCCACGGCTGATCCAGGCCATTCGAGACGGCGCGGATATCGCGGTGGGCAGCCGATATGCCGAAGGCGGTGCGATGTCGGAAGAATGGAGCTTGGCACGAAAGTTGATCTCCGGCTTCGGCACGGTCGTCGTGAAACTGCTTCTTGGATCGTCGCTGAAAAGGGTTCGGGATCCATTCTCAGGCTGCTTCGCAATGCGCCGTAACGTGATCGCTGACAAGCACCTTCATCCTGAGGGGTTCAAGGTGCTGATGGAGGTGCTCGCGGTGGGCGATTACAGCAGTGTTTGCGAAGTCCCTTACGAGTTCTCAGCTCGCACAGCGGGGCAAAGCAAGCTGCGCCTGCGGGTCGCTATCGACGACTTTCTCCTGTTAGTAAGGCTGGCATGGCAAACTCGGCGAAAGCGTGCGAACTGATCAGGCCACGCCGACTCGTTCCCGCGTCTTCATGGCAGGTAGTTGCACGGTAAACGTTGTCCCCTTGCCGGGCTCACTCGTGAAAGATATGTTTCCACCTTCCGCAAGAACTATCTTCTGCGCGGTGGAAAGTCCCAACCCCGTGCCGGTAGTCTTCGTCGTGTAGTAAGGCAAGAAGATTTTCTTCTGTGTCTCAGGTGGAATCCCCAGCCCGGTATCACGCACACGCGCAATCACGCTCCCGTCCCGTTCTTCGGATTCCACGAACAGATTGCCACCTTCCGGCATAGCCTGAATGGCATTGATAATGAGGTTGGCGAAGACGCGGCGCAAATCCGCAGGATTGCCCCATACAGGAGCGGTCTGTTCGAGGCGCATGTGCACCTGGATGCCCTTATTCGAGCGCCACATCGGTTCCGCCAGATCCAGTGCTTCCCGCAGCATCTGTGGGACGTCTACTGGCACAAGTTCTCCCGTCCCGCCCTTTACGTACTCCCGCACCCGCTTGATGATCTCGGCGCCTGTGCGTGCCGCACGATCAATCATGAGCAGGTACTTGCTACGTTGATCAGTAGTTTGCTCGGGACTGATCTGCATAAGTGCAGACGCTTGCGTTATGGTGTTCAGCACGTTGTTGAAATCGTGGGCGAGTCCGGATGCCATCTGCCCAATGGCAAGGTGACGCTCGGTATCGGCTATTCTGCGCTGCAGATTTGTGAGTTCGGTAACGTCGTGCAGCACGAGCACTGCGCCAATCAGGCGAGACGAACCCACAAGCATTGGACTGGCCGACAACATCGCATGAATGGGAGTGCGGTCTCGCGGGCTCAGATAAGTTCTGCTTTCGTTTTTGACGATCTCCCCGCGCAACGCACGGGCCACACCCAACTCAGCGAGGGGGAGGGGCACGTCGTCTCGTGTCACGTGTAGCAGTTCGGCGATGTCGGCATAGTGCGCCCCAATGAGTTCCGACCGCGTGCGGTTACATAAAGCCTCCGCGGCCCGGTTTACCTCCGCCACATGACCATTGGCGTCAAAGACGAACACAACCTCGGTCATGCTGTCGAGGAGAGTCGACAGCTCGAGGGACTGCTCACGGACGACACGCTTATGCTTCCGGCGCGATTCCATCAGGAAGATGATGGCGCCCCCTACCGCGGGGAACATAGCCAGCTCCGCGATTTTGTGAATGCGCTCGTTCGCGCGCAAATGTATGTCGAGCAACAACAGGGGGGCTATCGTACACAGAGCCAAGGTCAGTATTGCGGGACGGGCTCCCGCATAGCGTTCAACCAAAGCCACACCGATCAACAGAAGCAGTGGAACGAATCCGACAACGGGAGTGAGGAAGACAATGATGCCGAGCGCCACCGCTGTAACAGCCAGCGCGATGGTGTATCTCAGGAAGAGACGCGGTGTGCCTTCAACCGTCAATGCAACCCCGGTCACTTAGATGAAAATTCCGAGTACATGGATACCTCAGTGTTGGGCCAGCATTCCTCCGGGCAGCCGATTACGCCAGACACACGCAAAAGCGGCCAAAGTAATCACCTATAGGCAGAAAACCGTTGCACCCGCAGCAAGCTAAAGGTAGCATCAGCCGCGAAGTCCTTGTGTTCTATGGCAATGCATCGACGTGAAGAGCGGGTTCCGATCACTCTCGCCGTGCGCGTTTTCGGCATGGATGCGAACGGGAAGCCGTTTACGTGTAATGCGACCACCCTAGACCTGACGCGTACCGGAGCGCGCCTGGGCGGACTCCCTTGCCTGCTGAAGCAGGGCGAGATCATAGGCATCCAGCACGGTGCTTACAAGGCGCGTTTTCGGGTCGCCTGGGTGGGCAACGCGGGCGGTCCTCAAAACGGTCAGGCAGGTGTCTGCTGCATCGAGGCCGGCCGTTATATATGGGACCTACCCATTGCCAGTTTTACGACCGCTCGAGCGAAGGGAAACCTGCCCGCGAGCGCGGTGGCCAGTCCCCCTGCCCAGGAAAGTCGTGAACGGCGCGTTGCGAGCCGGTTCAAGTGCTCTGGTGGAGCACATATCATTCACCAGCAAACGAATGCGAGCACATGGGGCACGGTATCGGATATCAGCAGCACGGGATGTTACATCGACACCGCAACTCCGCTGCCGCTGGGTGCCAAGGCTGATCTTGTGCTCACTATTGCCGGGGTCGAGATGCGCTCTCCGGCGCAGGTGCGAGTCTGTCATCCATCGATCGGCATGGGGCTGTCGTTTTTGCAACTGACTCCCGACGATCGCACCCGCCTCGATCAGATACTTTCGAAGCTGTCGGTGCCCGCAGCCGCCGATCCAACTACATCCGTGCTACAAAAAATTCCAGTTGCGCCAGCAGCTATGTCCGGAAGGGCCGCCGATCTGGCTTCGAGCATCAGCAAGGTCTCTGCCGAACTGCGACGGATGGAAGCACTCATCGGATCTCTGGCTGGCGAACTTGATCCCCGTGTCGTGCGCGAATTCGCGGTGACGGTGGACCACGCGCGCCAAACCGCTTGGGCCGTCCAGCAGTTTCTTGAAACAGGCGAGTCTCACCGGGACATATACAACCTGCTTGCTGAACTGGAGGCGAGGCGGATCAAAGCTTCCACCAACCTTGTTCGGGAACTCGCGCTGGATGTCGATTCGCAATCGCTGAACATCACCACCGAAGGCTTAATCGATCTCGCCAAAGCAGTTGAACAATTGCACCGCAGGCTTAGTACCGTAGTCGAACCGGGCAAGACCAGTTCTGCTGCCAGCGTCAGGAGTTTACGGGGCGATTAGCTTACAGTTCCCCCGGTTCAACGGCATGGGTCGTCCTCAGTATCCCGTGCTGCTCTTCGACGCGAATCCGACAGCCCTGCAGCCACATTGCGTCTGACATTTTCTCCTCTGCTATCTTCCTCGGAACTTGGACGTCCCTAAATCCGTACTGCACGGTAGGGGTGCTGTGGCTATGAGGATGGCCATCGACATTTTTGCCCAGATCTTCCGCACGCTGTGGGCGCACAAGCTCCGGTCTTTCCTCACGATGTTCGGTATCGCCTGGGGAGTCGGATCTTTGCTGCTGCTCGTCGGCTTGGGTGAAGGGTTTCGTTCCGGGAACAAACGAGAGATGGCCGAGTTCGGGCAGGACATCATGTTCATCTTCCCTGGGCGGGCGCCGGTCATACAAGGCAGCATGACTTCGGCCCGCACCTACATGCTTACATACAAGGACTACGCGGACATTCGCAAGGAAGCCACGCATGTCCGGAATGCCTCACCGGTACTCATGCGGAATGACGTGCGCGCCGTGAGCGAGTTCGCCAGTGCCAACGGCCAGATTACCGGCGTCGAACCACAGTTCAACCAGATTCGATACCTGCCGCTCAAGCAGGGTCGCTGGCTAAACGCTCAGGACGAATCGCAGAAGCGGAACGTGATCGTTCTGGGTGACGAGATGACCAGGAATCTGTTTCCGGGCCGTCCCGCCGTAGGCGCATCGATTCTGCTCAACGGCGTGCATTTTCAAGTGATCGGGACAGTTCAACGCGTTGGACGTGGCGACAACAATTCTACTAATATGCGCGCCTACATTCCCTATCAGGTGATGAGCGCGTATTTTCCGCTGACCGGTGAGAACGAACAGAACGCCATCTCCTTTATTAACTATCAGCCGCGCGTAACCGATGAGCATCTCATTGCGGCCGAAGAGGTGCGCAAAATCATTGCCCGCAATCACAATTTCGACTACCGCGATGAAGACGCTTTCGAGATCTGGGACACTATTAAGCAATCGAAGATGATCGGCACCATTTTCGACGCCATGAACATGTTCCTCGGCAGCGTCGGACTGGTGACCCTTGCGCTGGGAGCTATCGGAGTGATCAACATCATGCTGGTGGCGGTCAGCGAGCGAACAAAAGAGATCGGGTTGCGTAAGGCTTTGGGCGCAACGAATCGCAGCATCCTTTTTCAATTCTTCCTTGAAGGTGTGATCCTGACGTTCGTAAGTGGCCTCATCGGTATGGCGTTCGCAGGTGGTCTCATGGCCCTCCTGGGCAGCGTGGAAGGACCACAGGGATTCGACCCGCCACGCCTCGTACCCACAACAGCGATCCTGGCGATTGGCAGCTTAACTCTCGCGGGTGTGGCAGCAGGCCTGTACCCAGCACGCAAAGCGGCCATGCTAGAGCCCGTAGAGGCCTTGCGGCAGGAGTAAGCGATGTTTCGTGACATTCTCAGTGAAGCTTATGCCGCAATGAAACACAATCGCAGGCGAACTGCCCTAACCATGCTCGGCATGGCCTGGGGGATCGCGACTGTCGTCATGCTGCTCGCTTATGGCAACGGGTTCGGGCAGGCGGTAGCGAACATCTTCGCTAATTTCGGCACCAAGCTCATGATCGTCGTTCCGGACCGCACTTCTATGCAGGCTGGCGGACAGAAGGCGGGTGCGCAGATCCGCTTCACCATGGACGACGTCGAGACACTCAGCACAAATCTGCCGCAGATCACGCGCATTACGCCCGAGGCCAGCAAAAAGGCTAACGTGCAGTACGAAGGGCGCGCGTTTTCGTTCAACGTAACGGGCAATAACCCCGAGGTGTACTCGATTCGGGCGCTCACAATCGCCCAGGGCCGCTTCTACGGCGCAGAAGACCAGTTGCAGCGGGCGCGGGTAGCCGTGATCGGCTCGGAGGCGAAAGAGAAGCTTTTTTCAGGCCGCAGCGCAACAGGCGAACGCATTCGCATTGATGGTCTCAGCTTCGAAGTCGTCGGTGTTCTCAGCCCCAAGATGCAGGAAGGGGATGACGACATCAATCGGGTGGTCTACATTCCCTTCACCGCAATGAGCGACTTGAAGGACACGCACTTCCTCGATTCGATCTGGTTCAAGTACGAGACCAACGAATTCGAACGACTCGAGCAGTCGGTGCGATCTGTGCTCGCGATTCAGCACAAGTTCAGTCAGACGGACCGGCGGGCCGTCAAGATCTTCAACCTGATGGAGCAGGTCCGCCAATTCCAGATCATCACTTTGGGACTCAAAATCTTGCTCGCCGTCATCGGCACGCTCACGCTCGGAATCGGAGGAGTGGGGCTGATGAACATCATGCTTGTGTCGGTGACGCAACGTACCCGTGAAATTGGCGTTGAAAAAGCATTAGGCGCACGCAGGCGCGACATCTTGTACCAGTTTTTGGCCGAGGCCCTGACCATCACCTTCATCGGTGGACTACTCGGGATCATTTTGGCCTACGCCGTTTCGCTTTCAGTTGGTCGGCTGACACTCTACAGCGCATTTGCAAAGAATGCCGAAGCCGGAGACATTCGGCTGGTCATCGACCCCACCACGGTAATCGTTTCGACCGCGATACTCGTATTCGTTGGACTGGTCAGCGGCATGCTCCCGGCAATCCGCGCTTCCCGCTTAGCGCCTATCGAAGCACTGCGGTACGAGTAGAGACTCCGGGTTACCAACTGCCACAACGCTGCCCCTTCGACATCTGCGAGAAGCATCCTAGAACATAGAACTCTCGTGTTGATCGGAGGCTTCTATGAAGGCCGGGGCAATAACAGGTGTCATCCTCCGCGGCTTTTTCGCGGTGATCCTTTTGTGCGGCCCGACATTCGCACAGTCTCAGCACCCCTCGTCTTGGAACAAAGTCACTGAAATCAAAGACGCCACTGGCAGCACCGTCCCAACGCGAATTGTTGAGTCCCAGAGGGAGGTCAACGGACGCACTATCGAGACCCGTACCGTCGAGAGGCTCAGCATTAACGGCGGCTACGCACCTTCAGAGCAAACCGAGACCGAAACCGTGGCAGTCGACCCGAACACGGTCCGCGTGATCCAGCGCCAGTACGGCAGGAATGCGGACGGCTCGCGAACACTCATCGGAGTGACGGAGGAGGAGCGGCGAGCCTCCTCCGATGGAGGCCAAAGTATTACCCGTACGCGTTCCTCTTCTGACGTTAACGGACGTCTTTCCATAACGGCGCGCGAAGTGGAGCAAACCGTTAACACTGGCGACACGCAGCAGACGACCACAACACTTCAGACGCCGGACATCAACGCTGGATTCGCGACATCGCGGAAAACCGTAATGGTGGAACAGAAGCGGGCGGACGGCACGACCAGTGCTCGCACCCAAGTTCTCGCGCCCGACGCGAACGGAGCCTGGCAGACGAACGAAGTGCGCGAACGCACGATGCGGGAACGGGGCGCTGAGACCGAGCAAGAAGAGCGCATTGTGCGTCCCGACCTCAACGGCAATCTTTTCGTGACAGATCGTTCCGTCAAACGCGAATGGAAGTCGGCGGATGGCACCACGCACGAGCAAGTGCAGACCTACTCAAACCTGGTTCCTGGGGTTGCGGTGGACGGCAAGTTGCGACCGCTGCAGCAGATCGACACTATCAGTCGAAAGAATCCCGGCGGTGAGCAGGCAACAGAGCGACTCGTTCGCGAGATCAGGCCTGGCTCTCCGGCAGACGGCCTGTACGTTACGGGTAGCGCCATCGAGGTTACACGCCCTGACGCACA
The DNA here is from genome assembly GCA_035629075.1 of Terriglobales bacterium. GTDB lineage: Bacteria > Acidobacteriota > Terriglobia > Terriglobales > Acidobacteriaceae > JAEZPW01. The sequence goes on from DASPIK010000059.1 coordinate 39,151, forward strand.
AGGGCGCACACAGACGAGCCGAACGGTTCACACGGTAAGCCCGAGCGGGGGGACTGTCGGAGTGATCTCTTTCGACTCCGAGAAAACGACATCCTCGCCCGGAGCGGTCACGGTCGACTTCAACGGCGCCCCTGAGGACAAGAAGCCGACGAGTACGAAAGCGAAACCCATCGGCTCAGGTAATGAGTCAAACGCGCCACGGTAAAACGGTTTCCATCTTGCTCCCGCGACCTAGCACCCAGTACGGATGCTGCCGGCGCTGTCGCTTCTGACCATTAAAACAATCGTTGCATTATTATTCGTCGTTTCGTATAAAGATGCATACGGCACCCGCGAAACGGAGAATAACGTCATGTCCAAGTTGTCCAGGCACGCTGCGATACGCAATATCGTTGCTGGGCACAAGGTCTCGAACCAGGATGAACTGCGGCGATTGCTCTACAAAACGGGCCATCGCGTTACGCAGGCCACCTTGTCTCGCGATCTGCACGAACTGGAACTCGTTAAGACTGCCGAAGGATATGCGCTGCCCCAGCAGGAAGCGGGGAGTGACCCCCTCCTGCCTTCCGTAGAACGCCTAATTCACCATTTCGTATACGAAGTGAAAATCGCGCAGAACATCGTTGTCGTCAGGACGAGTGCTGGCAGCGCGCAACCCGTTGCCGCTGCCATTGATGCCGAGGAATGGCCAGAGGTAGTCGGAACTGTCGGCGGTGACGACACTATCTTTATTGTTGCCCCTGATAATACCCAGGCCGAACGTCTCGCGCGGCGAATCAAGGGGCTGCGCGGATGACGGGTGCAAAGATTCAGCCTGCTGTCATTGGAGCGACAGGTTACGCGGGTTTTGAACTCACTCGACTGCTTCTGTCGCACCCGAGAGTGAAAACCCCGATGCTGCTCAGCCGCGAGCAGCGTACGGATGCCTCACTCGCTGCCATGTATCCGCAGATAGCTTCGGAGGACCGCGGAGACCTGCCTTTTGAGCCGATCTCGTTGGAATCGATGCAGGCGAAGGGCGTCGACGTGGTGTTCTGTGCCACACCGCATGAGTTCTCGCGTGAGTGGATACCTGAGGCGATTGATCGTGGTCTTCGGGTCGTTGATCTGAGCGGTGCCTGGCGGCTGAAGAATCACGACAATCGCGCTGTATACAAATTCGGCGACGGCGACGGCCGGGCTGCGAAACTGGATGGAAGCGCTGTTTACGGCATTCCCGAACTGCACGGGCGCAGCATCGGAACAGCACAACTGGTTGCGAATGCCGGATGCTATGCGACTTCAGTGATTCTGGCACTCACCCCGTGGGTGCGCGCCGGGCTGATCGATGTCGAGCACGGGATTATCTGCGACTCCAAGTCGGGCGTATCCGGAGCTGGAAAGCAACCGACACCAACAACACACTTCGTTGAAGTGGCGAATAACCTTTCGGCTTACTCAGTTTTCGGACACCGGCATACAGGAGAAATCGTTGAGCAGCTTGGCGTGTCGGCATCGAGCCTGCAGTTCACGCCGCACCTGCTGCCGATTCCTCGCGGCATTCTTTCCACGATCTACGTGCGTGTAAATCAAGGCGTCACTGCCGAGGACCTGCAAACATCGTTGAAGTCGTTTTACTCCGGACAGCCGTTTGTGCGGGTTCTGGGCAACGGACGCCTGCCACAGATCAAGTTTTCGCTATATACGAACTACTGCGATATCGGTTTTTCGTTATCACCGGACGGGTGCCGTGCCGTGCTTGTCTCTTGTCTTGACAACCTGGTCAAAGGCGCAGCGGGGCAAGCGTTGCAGAACATGAACGTGATGTTTGGCTATGACCAGCGGGAGGGACTGCAATGAGGGTGGTCGTAAAAATTGGCGGCGCGGCTCTCGAGAGCAAAGAAGTCGTGAAGACCTTTGCCCAGTCTATAGCTCGCCTAACCCGGCAGGGGCACCAGGTCGTGGTGGTACACGGAGGCGGGGTGGCCCTGAGCCGCACACTGAGCGAGTTAGGGCGTGAGACCAAGTTCGTGAACGGCCTGCGCGTGACAGATTCGGCCACGCGCGATGTCGCCCTGATGGTTCTTGCCGGCCAGTTGAACAAAATGCTTGTTGCTGCGCTGACGGCGAGTGGCCAACCAGCCATCGGCTTGTGCGGCGGCGACCTTGGTCTGTTCCGGGCGGCGAAAAAGAACGCTGACCTTGGCTATGTGGGAGAAATCTGCCGCGTCGAGCCTGAATGGATCGAGCGCATGTGGTCGCACGGGGCCGTGCCCGTGGTATCGAGTCTGGCGCTAGGCGTTGATGGTGAGTATTACAACGTCAACGCGGACCAGATGGCCTCTGCCTGCGCAATCGCCTGCAAAGCCAATGTACTGATTTTCCTGACCGACGTTCCCGGCGTGAAGGGGAGCGATGGCGATGTGATTCGTTATCTGGATATCACCGAGATCCCGTCAATGATCAGTTCCGCGGTGATCAGTGGTGGCATGCTTCCCAAGCTTGAGGCGTGCACTCGCGCCCTGGAGCGCGGAGTCCCTCGCGTGCGAATCATGCCCGCCGCGCAGGTGGAAGTCCTGCCAGGTTTCTTTACCCACTACATTCAATACGGCACCGAGGTTGTCCGACAGTGAAAAATGGACTTGAAGCGGTAATGCAGCGTGAGTCCAAGCTGCTGTTACCGACCTATGAACGCTTCCCCGTGCTGTTCAAGCATGGCGAGGGAGTGTATCTCTTCGACGACTCAGGTCGAAAGTATCTCGATTTTCTTAGCGGAATCGGGGTGAACGCGCTTGGATATGCGCATCCGGCGATTACGAAGACGATCGCCGAGCAATCGGCCCGGCTAGTACACGTCTCGAATCTTTTCTATCACGAGTACCAGGCGCAGCTTGCCGAGTTGCTTACGGCGAAGTCGGACCTTGACCGCGCATTCTTCTGCAACAGCGGCACTGAGGCATGGGAGGGAGCCCTGAAATTGGCTCGCGCCTATGCCCGCCACCTTGCGAACGGCAGCAAGCCAAAAACTCGTTTGTTGGTCATGGAAAACTCATTCCACGGCCGCACATTCGGTGCGCTCGCAACCACCGGCCAGAAGAAGTACCGTGCTCCGTTCGCGCCGCTCGTCCCTGGCGTGACATTTGTGCGGTTCAATGACGTCGCGGACTTGAGAAAAAAGTATAACGACACTGTTTGCGCTGTGGGCATGGAAACGGTCCAAGGCGAGGGAGGCATTCGCCCCGTATCGCAGGAATTCCTTGCCACCGCACGCGAATTGACTGAGAAGGCGAAAGCTGCACTCATCCTTGATGAGATTCAATGCGGGCTGGGACGTACTGGTCGCTATTTTGCTTATCAGCATTACGGTGTTCGCCCGGACATCGTGACGGTGGCGAAGCCCCTCGCGGCTGGTCTGCCCCTTGGGGCCATACTGACGACGAACGAAATCGCCTCTGCGTTTCATCCCGGCATGCACGGAACCACGTTTGGTGGCGGTCCACTTGCCTGCTCTGTAGCGGTCGCATGTATCGAGGAACTCGATCGAGCTAGTCTCGTGAAACATGCTGCCGAACTCGGCTCGCACTTCCGAGATGCGCTGCTTGCGCTCAAGGCCAAGTACGTCGAGATCAAGGAAGTTCGCGGACTCGGGCTCATGATTGGTGTCGAGCTGACCTCGGCCGATCTTGCGAAATCGATCGTCACGAAGATGCTTGAACGTGGCATCGTGATCAACCGCACGAACAATAACGTGCTTCGATTCCTGCCACCCTACCTGGTCACCCGTGAACACGTGGACCAAGTCTGCTCCGCCCTTGACGACATTCTTGGAAGCGAAACGGCGGCAAGCACGCAAAAGAAGGAGTCACATGAGTAACTCAGCCGCCACTGCTGCCTCGCGAAAGCGCGATTTGGCATCGATTCAGGATTTCTCGCCCTCCGAGATCAGCAACCTGCTCGATCTCGCGGCCGACGTCAAAGATAACCCCGGCGCATACCGCCGTAGTCTCGATGGTAAGCAGGTCGTTCTGTTCTTCGAGAAGCCGTCACTTCGTACCCGGCTCACATTCGAATCGGGCGTTAACAGTCTGGGCGGGGTGTCATTTTTCGTGGATCAGACCGCCTCTCGTCTTGGCGCGCGTGAGCCGCTCAACGACATGGCCAAGAACCTTGAGCGTTGGGTGAATGGCGTTGTATTGCGTACCTTCTCACATGAGACCGTCACCAAAATGGCGCAGTACGCGTCGATTCCGGTCATCAATGCACTGAGCGATTTCGAGCATCCATGCCAGGCGCTTGCGGACATTCTCACGCTTCGCGAGACGTTCGGAGATCTCCGTAAGCTGAAGCTTGCCTACGTTGGTGATGGTAACAACGTCGCACACTCACTGATGCTCGCCGCTGCCTCGATTGGGATGAACGTCTCGGTAGGCACTCCGGTTGGCTACGAGCCATCGCCGAACGTGGTCGCTGACGCACGCACAATCGCTGCGACGACCGGCGCGACTGTCGAGGTCACAAATGATCCGTTCGCCGCAGTGACCGGTGCCGACGCAATTTATACCGATGTCTGGGCCAGCATGGGGCAGGAAGACGAAGCCGCTGAGCGAAAGAGGATATTCGCGCCGTTCCAGGTGAACGACGAACTTTTCGCCAAGGCGAAACCCACGGCCGTTTTCATGCACTGCCTACCCGCGCACCGCGGCGACGAAGTTACAGCATCCGTTATCGATTCGCCTCGCTCCGTGGTTTATGACGAGGCGGAAAACCGTCTTCATATTCAGAAAGCCATTCTTCTTTTCCTACTGGGCGGCATCGGCAGCCCGGTTTCAGGGGGCGCCAATGCGTGAACAAGTTGTACTTGCTTATTCCGGCGGGCTGGATACATCCATCATCATCCCGTGGTTAAAAGAGAACTATGACTGTGAAGTAATCGCGTTCGTGGCCGACGTGGGTCAGGGTGACGACATGCAGGCCGTCGTCGACAAAGCTTATGCTACCGGCGCATCGAAGGTCATCGTGAAAGACCTCCGCGAGGAGTTCCTCACCGACTACGTCTTCCCTGCCATTCGAACCGGCGCAGTCTACGAACACAAGTATCTGCTGGGCACATCACTCGCTCGCCCGGTCATTGCGAAATACCAGGTTGAAGTTGCACTGAGCGAAGGCGCCACGGCCGTTGCTCACGGCTGCACCGGCAAAGGCAACGACCAGGTTCGGTTCGAACATGCATTCCAGGCGCTTGCTCCGGAACTTAAAGTCATCGCCCCCTGGCGCGAGTGGAACCTGATCTCCCGTGAAGATTGTCTCGACTACGCAGAAGCTCACGGCATTCCTGTTGGCCAGAGCCGCGAGAAGATCCATAGCCGTGACCGCAACCTGCTGCACATCAGCCACGAAGGCGGAGAGCTTGAAGATCCGAATTCACCGCCTCTCCCGACCACATGGCAGTGGACGGTTTCTCCGCAGGAAGCGCCTGATGCCGTCGAAAACGTGGCGATCGGCTTCGACAAGGGCGTCCCCGTTTCCGTGAACGGCATAAAGTTGGATCCTGTCAGCTTGATGGAGTTGCTCAACGACATCGCCGCTCGCAATGGCGTTGGCCGCGTGGACCTGGTTGAGAACCGCTTCGTAGGCATGAAGTCGCGCGGTTGCTACGAGACGCCGGGTGGAACACTGCTGCTCGCGGCGCATCGCGAAATTGAATCGCTCTGCATGGATCGCGACCTTCTCCACTTCAAGCAGGAGATCGCACTGAAGTACGCTGAACTGGTGTATTTCGGCCTGTGGTTCACGCCGCTGCGCGCCGCCATCGACGCGTTCGTGGCCGCAACACAGAACGAAATGACCGGGACCACAACGCTCGCGCTGTACAAGGGCAACATCGACGTGGTCGGGCGCAAGGCCGAGAACTCGCTGTACCGCCTGGACGTGGCCAGCTTCACCATGGGCGAAAGCTACAACCAGAAGGACGCCGAGGGTTTCATCCGCATCCTTGGCCTGCCCGCCCGCTCGCGCGCTATCCTCAACGCGCAGGTGGAGGCAGTCAGATGAAGATGTGGTCCGGGCGGTTCGAAGAGCCGAACGACCCGGAATTCGAGCAGTGGCAGCGGTCGTTCCCGTATGACAAACGACTGCTGCCATGTGAGATCGCAGCCAGCAAAGCGCATGCGCGGGCGCTGGCTGCAGCTCGTATTTTTACCCCCTCCGAGTTAAACGAGGTACTGCGAGGGCTCGATTCGATTCTTAAGGAAGGTATTCCAACGGCCGACTTTCCTGAGATCGAAGACGTGCACCACTATGTCGAACATCGTTTGTCGGTACTGATCGGCGACACGGCTTTCAAGCTGCACACTGGCCGTAGTCGAAATGAGCAAATTGCGACCGACCTCCGTCTTTACACGCGCGACAAGATCGATGAACTCTCGGACTTGCTCCTGAATCTGATCAGCGCCCTGCTCGACCAGGCGCATCGTGCAGGAGCGGCCACCATGCCTGCCTATACGCATTTGCAACGTGCCGAACCGGTTCTCGTCGCGCATTGGCTGCTGGCGTATTGCGAAATGTTCTGGCGCGACGCGGATCGCCTTGCCGATTGCCGGCGACGAATGAATCGGTGCCCACTCGGGTCGGGCGCGATTGCCGGAGCAATCCTGCCGCTGGACCGAGCAGCGATGGCTGCGGAGCTCGGGTTCGATGCACCGACAGCGAACAGCATGGACGCAACTAGTGATCGCGACTTCGCATTAGAGTTCGTCCAGTCGCTCTCGACGATGTCTGTTCACCTCAGTCGCATGGCTGAGGACATGCTTCTGTACTCGACCCAAGAGTTCGGTTTCGTGTGCTTGCCGGAGCGGTACTCAACCGGCAGCAGCGCGATGCCTCAGAAGAAGAATGCAGACTCAATGGAGATTCTGCGAAGCAAGGCTGCACGCATAAGCGCACAGGCAAGCTTCCTGCTGACCACGATGAAGGCGCTTCCCATGGCGTACAACAAAGATCTTCAAGAAACGCAGCAGCCACTTTTTGACGCCGCCGAGCAATGCTTGGCTATGCTGAAGATCGCCGCAGGCTTCGCATCTTGCGTTACGTTCAATCTCGCCAGGATGGCAAACGCTGCGACGTCAGGTTGCATGAATGCCTTCGCCGCTGCAGGGCATCTCGTCCGCTATCAAGGCGTGACGTTCCGCCGCGCGCACGAGATGGTCGGCGCAGCCGTTCGCAAGTGCATCGAGAGTGGCGGCGAAATTCAGGACCTGAGCGTCGAGGATCTAGCGGCTTGTGGCATTAAGGCCGACACAGCTTTTTACTCAGCACTCACGGTTGACTCTGCACTCGCCGCACACGATGTTCCGGGCGGCACGGCTCCCGAGCAAGTGGTAAAAGCGATCAAAGACCTGACACAAAGGTTGGAACAAGTAAGGAAACGGGCCCATGTTGAGAACGCGTAACGCCGTCCTGCCGGACGCAAAGCCAATCGAGCAGTTGATCAGAGTGCATTCCGGCGACGGGACTCTGTTGCCACGCTCCATCGCGGAAATCTGTGAAAACATCCGCGACTTCGTGGTGGTCGAGCGCGACGGCGAGATTGTCGGCTGCGGTGCACTCCACCTGTATGGTCCGCACCTGGCCGAGATTCGCTCGATCACCGTGACCGAGGGCAGCAAGGGACACGGTGCCGGACGGGCCCTTGTTCACGCGCTCTTTCGCGAGGCTGAACGGCACGGCGTTCCCAGTATCTGTCTCTTTACGCGTATTCCCGAATTTTTCGCGTTGATGGGATTTCGTCAGGTAGCGCACGAGTCACTTCCCGACAAAATCTATAAAGACTGTCAGCGCTGCCCTCGCCGGGATGCCTGTGACGAAGTGGCGATGGTTCGGGGAGAAGTTCCTAAATACTCGATTCTCGCGCCGTTGCATGCTGCGCGGCAGCGTCTGACTTCCATAGCACGGTAAAACGAATGAAAAAACAGTTTGGCATTCCTAAGGGATTCGTGTTTTCAGCCGTCAAGTCTGGCCTGAAAGCCAGCGGTAATCTTGACCTTGCGTTAGCTGAAGCACCACTTGGCGCCACCGCTGCTGCCATGTTTACAAAGAACCGAGTGGTGGCGGCTCCCGTCACTCTAGGCAGAGAGAACTTGAAGCGCACTCGTGGGCGCCTTCGCGCTGTGCTGGTGAACGCTGGCAACGCAAACTGTGGGACGGGTGCCTCGGGCTACGCTGCGGCGCAGTCTACATGCGAAGCCACAGCCGCACTGCTCACGGTGGCTCCCGAGTTCGTCTTACCTTCTTCCACTGGGGTTATCGGCGTTCCGCTGCCCATCGAGAAGGTTCAAGTTGCACTGCCCTCGTTAGTCAGCGAACGTGCCTCCACGCCTGAAGCGGTCATGCAGTTTGCGCGAGCAATCATGACTACCGACACCCGTCCGAAGTTGGCGTCAGCCGAAATCGTAGTGGGTCGGAACACGGTGACAGTACTCGGAATTGCAAAAGGCTCGGGCATGATTCACCCGAACATGGCAACCATGCTCGTGTACCTGTTCACCGATGCCGATATAGCGCCAGCGGCCCTGAACTCCGTTCTAAAGAGTGCCGTCGACAATTCGTTCAATCGTATTTCCGTCGACGGCGACACCTCCACGAACGATACGGTTGCGATCCTGGCCAGCGGTCTTGGGGCGAAGATTGCGGCAGGCGCTTCGGTTCAGCGGTTCTCCACAGCTGTGCACGATGTTTGCGCCTCGCTGGCACATCAGATTGTGTCGGATGGCGAAGGGGTAAAACACGTCGTGCGCCTCTCGGTCGAAGGTGCCGCGAGTGCGAAGCATGCTGACCAGATCGCCCGTACCATCGCACATTCCTTACTGGTCAAAACAGCCTGGGCCGGTGCCGATCCGAACTGGGGACGCATCCTGGCCGCTGTTGGACGCTCAAATGTTGCAGTAGATCCGGCGGACGTTTCGATTTACATCGGCGATCAGCAGGTTTGTGCGAAGGGACAAGCTGTGAAGTTCAACGCAAAATCTGTACACAAGCTCATGCTAAAACCCGAGTACACGATCAAGGTCTGTGTAGGATCGGGCGGCGGCACAACCGAGCTGTTGACTTGCGATCTGACCACCGACTACGTCCACATCAACGCGGACTACTCCACATAGCTTGTTCGTTCGACCAAGTTCACCCGAAATTGTTCGTGCCAAACGATTGGCCGCCTATAACGCGGTTAGAAGTTCCCCGCAATACAGGCGGCCAATCCAGCGGATACTGCACAGCCGCTCAGTTTTCAATCTCAACTTGGTGGGTGGTCAGCAGGAGGCCACACGCTCGATCCAACGCAGTCAAAGCGCGCTGATACCCGATTTGAGAATGCGCAAGGTCCTGTTCGGCCTGCGCGAGTTGGGTCTGGGCATCGAGAACGAAAAAGATCGTCTGCGCGCCGAGTTCAAATTTGCGCTGTTCGGCTTCCATGTTCTTCTGTGCCACGTCGCGCGACACTTTGGCTGCAGCAATCGAAAGCTTTGCCTGTTCGAGCTGGTTCACTGCGTTCTTCACTTCTAAGCGGATTGCCTGCTCGCGCTGGCGTAGCAGATATAGACTCTTGCGTTTGGAGATAAGCGCCGAGCCAAGATCCGCGGAGGCTGCACGATTTCGCAAGGGCAGTCGTAACTGGAGCGTCACGCCATAGGTGGCGTAATCGAAGCGCGTAAGTTGGTGCCAGGAATCTCCGAACCCGCCATGGGTCACGACTTCTCCCGTCTCGCGATCGATGTAATTGCCGCCTGTTCCGTTGGTGGTGTAGAAACCGTTCAGCGACAGGTCCGGCTTGAGATTATTGTTCGCCACATCGATGTTGGTCTCATCATTCGCTATCTGCACACGCAAAGCTTCCAATTCCGGCCGATTGACCAATGCTCGCTGCAGCGATTCGTGGGCGTCCACCACAGCAAACTCGCCAGCACTCTCTACGTTCTCGGTCAGATCCAGGTCGAGTGCATTAATGTCCGAGTCGAGGTCGGCACCCAAGGTGCGGCGCAATTCATCTTCTACCTGCTTCAGGCGGTACTCGGCTTGAATCAACGCAAGTTTACGCTGAGCTACCTGCGCTTCCGAGCGATAGATATCCAGCGGTGGCAGCGCTCCGAGTTCCAGTGCACGCTTGTTTTGCTTGTAAGTCGTTTCTGCCAACTCCAACGATTTTCGGACTACTTCCAAATCCTTACGTGACTGCAGGGCGTCCCAGTATTGGCCCACAACCTTAGCAATGGAGTCACTCATCTGCGCCTGAAAAGTCGCGCGAGACTGCTTCACCGTGCGTTGCGCAATGATAATAGGCGCACGCGTGATGCCGATTCCACGTTTCCGAAGCAGTGGCTGCGACAAGTTGAAACTCAGGCTCGAATTGTAAGCAGGGTTGAGAAAACTGTATTGGCTATTCGTGGCGGACCGGTTGCCATTGAAACTGATGCTGTAGCTTGTCCCGGTCGCAAACAGTTGCGAATAGCCCAACGTCGCCCGGTGCGTAAGTTGACTGAACGTAGACGACCCGCTGTCCAAGGTTGACGTTGCAGGCGTATTTGATCGCGTGGGCGCAAAGCTTGACGTAAAGATTGGATCAAATTGTCCGCGCGCCCGGTTCACTCCTAGAGATACAAGCTGCAACTGCAGTTCGTTCAGGCGAACATCCGTGTCGTTCAGCAATGCTAATTTGATCGCATCCCGGAGACCCAGACGAAGCCTGTTTCCGGAGACATACTCCTGCAGGTTCTTCGGTCCGGGGACTTGGGTTGGCGATGATGGGCGGACGAAAAGGCTGTGGAAGTAGCTAGGAGCAGGAGACGTTTGCGTCGCCGCATCTGCCGCCGAACACACCAGAGCGAGAAGAATGAAAAGAAGAATGCTATATCTGCTGAATCTCATCAATCAACCTCAGGCACCCGCCTGCTGCAGCAGTAGCTAACTATTCGTACCGTATGGCTTCTACTGGATCCAGTCGCGACGCCTTCATAGCTGGATATCCACCAAAAATGAGGCCAACCGAAACAGAAAAAAGGAATGCAACCAGAATTGAACTCAGCGTCGTGATCGTCGACCAACCCGCGAGCCATGCGATGGTTCGAGACATGGCAAACCCAAACACAATTCCGATCAATCCACCAGCGAGAGAAATGAGTATCGCCTCAACCAGAAACTGGCGCACAACATCGCGTCGGCGCGCGCCGATCGCGCGTCGAACACCGATTTCGCGGGTGCGTTCCATGACGTTGGCGAGCATGATATTCATGATCCCGATGCCGCCGACGAGGAGGGAAATTGAGGCGATAGCGCCCATCACCCAGTCGAACATGCGCTGGGTCTTCTGCTGCTCGGCCAGCAGTTCAGCGGGGGCCACGACGGTGAAGTCCGGAGTGTTGCGGTGAGCCGCGTTGAGGATGCCACGGACCCGTTCCGCGGTGCTCACGGTCTGCTCCGGAGAACTGAGTTGAAGATATATGCCGTCGATTTCGTCCTTCAGCCCGCTGCGATTGCTCTCTAATCGAAGAAGCGCCGCCGTGAGCGGAACGTAAATGATGTTGTTTGTGTCTCCAGCAGCTACTCCCTCAATTTTCGCCTGCGACGTGAGTTGCGGCGCAACGGTTCCGACGACTCGGAACCACTGTTCGTTGACTTTTACAAATTGACCAACGGACTCTTGGTCATTGAATAGCGCCGACCGCGCACCAGACCCTAGAACCGCGACCGGTGCGGCAGTTTCTGCCTCGTTCTCATCGAAGAAGCGCCCCTGGACAACACCGAGACCTGCGATCTGCTGGTACTGCGGATTGACGCCGAACACCACCGGGAATTCGCGTGCTGGCTTGGGGATCAGCTTTGTTGGTTCGAAGCGCTTGCGAGGCGTGAAATCGACGACATTGGGCACGTTCGCCCGAATGATGCGGGAGTCTTGCAGTGTTAGTCCCGGCGAGTTCTTCCGAACGTTCCGCAGGTCTTCCCAGTTAGCGGCTTCCTTCGCCTCGACGATCAGGTTCCGCACGCCCATCTGTTCGATAATTGCCATTACCTGCTGGCGCGCGCCCGCCCCGATAGACATCATCGTGATCACCGCCGCTACGCCGAAGATCATGCCCAACATGGTTAGCAGGCTGCGCAGCTTATGAACCAACAGGTTCTGCAGGCCGATCTTCAGGTCGGGCGTTGCTTCCTGCAGTAACTTCCAGTGTCTCGTCCAATCGCGTGCAATCGATTTCATGGCTGCACCCCCGCTCCGCTCGTCGCTCCGGAACCCGTTTTCTGCGGCGTCGCCGTGGGGTCGACCAGCGCGACCTCGGTGCCTACGGGCAGGCCACTAACGATGACTCGGCTCTCCGTCTGATTGGTTATCTTGATATCGTGCGCGCGGAAGCCGTTCCCTTCGCGAACGTAAACCACCGGCTTTCCGTCTTTTAAGAACACACACTCCCGCGGAAGGTAAAGCGCGTCCGCTACAGAAGCACCGCGCACAGTCACGTGCGCGGTAGCACCCGGTCGCAGGCTTGCATCCGGGTTAGTCACCTCAAAAAGGGCATCGAATTTCGATACTGCGTCATTGCTCCACATCGAACGGGAAGCCAACCCAGCAACGGACTTCACCTTTCCCGTGTAGTGACGACCAGGCGCGATATCAACGTCCACCGAGATCGCTGCACCTGGCGTAACGTTGACGCGGTCGGTTTCGTTGACCTTGGCCGCGAGTTCCAGACTGCTCAGGTCCAGAACCTGCGCTACCATACGTCCCGGCCAGACTTGGTCGCCTTCGCGATAGTCCGGCAGCACGATCCCAGAATAGTAAAAGCCGCCACTCGCATCGGCGTTCTCTTTGATCGAGACAATGCCGTCGATCGGTGACTTGACTTGCATGCTCTCGATATTGCGCCGAGCCTGCATCATTTGCAGCCGCGACTGCTCGCGCTGCTGCTGTAACACGGCAATTCCAGCAGTGTTCGACGCCTGCCGTGACAAAACATCCTGCTCAAGTTGCGCCAGGTGGCGTTTGGCTTCTCTGAGAGCGAGGTTGTTCTTCTGGGCTTCGATTTCGCCCACCAACTCGTTCTTTCCAACTTCGAGTTCCGCCCGCCGCACAGCAAAGCGAGCCCGCAGGAGCGAAATCTTGTCTTGCGCTGCCTGGACGGCGTTATCCGCGCTGGCCTTAATGATTTGCTGCTCGGCTTCGGCGAAGCGCGACTGGCTCTGCTCCAAATTGAATTCCTGCTCGCTCGGGTCGAACTCCAGGATGACGTCGCCGGCTTTCACTGCTGTGCCCGGCTTGGCCAACTTGATGATCTGCAGCGTGCCGGATACAGGAGGAGCAACGATCATGGCCCCATGAGGCGTGCGCAGCTCGCCGTCGGCAACAACGGTGAGGTCCACTGAGCCGCGCTGGACCGCCGTTGTAGGAATGGCAGCTTCAACCTTGCCGAACGTTATTTTTGCGCCAGCGGCCACAGCGAGCGTCACTATGGCGACAACCACCACGCCGATAACAATCTTCCTTCCCTGCTTGGTCACCTGGATGTCGCCTCCGGATCTTTGAGCGCGACCTGTTCACCCGCGCGGAGCCCCGACGAGATCGTGCATTCGCCGCTACTACGGCCGCCTACCATGACCGTTCGCTCTTCAAATTTCGAGCCGCGCCGAACATAGACGATGGTTTTCCCGTTCTTCTGGAAGACGGACTCGGAAGGCACAACGATGGCGTCGTCAATGCGATTCAACGCAATTCGGGCGTTGGCGCTCATGCCCGGGCGCAGTCGCGGATCTGCGTCTCTTATTTCCAACACCACATCGAAGTTTCGCGGAGGCGGCCAGGAACTGAAATCTGGTTTGCCAAGCGTGCTGATTTCAGCCACATACGCTGTGAAATCGCGGTCCGGTACAGCCTCCACGTGGATCAAAGCAGTCTGGTTCAACTTGATCTTTCCGCGATCGATCTCATCCACGCTCACGATGACTCGAAGCGAACTAAGATCTGGAATCTCAGCGATCGACGCACCTGGCCAGGCGCGATCACCAGGCTTGAATTCCGGTGCCGCGCTGTTAGGGCCGCCTGCACGGTAGTTCTGGGAAAGAGTCACTATCCCGGCCACTGGGGCGCGCAAGGTCAGAGACTCCAACTGACGCTGGGAGAGATTCACATCAAACAGTGCCTTCGCCCGCTTCAGCTTCACGATTTCCGTGTCGGCATCGCCTGCCTTTTCGCTTGAGCTGACTTTTATCTGCGTTTCGCTGAGCTTCTGTTGTTTATCGGCCAGGACAAGTTTGGTCTTCTCGGCTTCGATCTCGGACAGTATTTCTTGTTTGCGAGCGTCGAGTCTGGCGCGTTCCACCTCGTACTCGGCCGTCAGTACGTCGGTTTTTCTCTGTTCTTGATTCATTCGAGAACGAGCGTCACTCTGTCTGATTTGCGCTTCTGCCGAACGAAGCCCGCTCTGTTTCTGCTCGAACGTTACCCGCACAGGGGTGATGTCGAACTGAACGACGACATCGCCCTTGTTCACCGTGGCGCCGGTCTTGAGCAAGCTCAAGATCTGGAGATCCCCCGCGCCGAACGGAGCCGATATCGCAACGGAATGTTTGGCCCTCACTTCGCCGCGGACCTGTTGGTATTCCACGAACTCCTTACGCTTTACCTCTGCGGTCGGAAGATCGGGTGCACGGTGACGCCGCGCCAGTACTGCGCCACTCGCGAGGACAACGGCGACGATGCCAGCCAATATGAGAACGCGCTTTCGACTGAATGTCATTGCCGACCTTCCCTGCCCGACGCATTGCGGATTAGCTGCGCGCCCTCAGGCACGCCTGACTCAATCACGGCTTCAATATCACTCATCTCCGCAACCGACACCTTCACCTTTTCCACGGAGGTGCCTGTTTTGCGAAATACAACCCATTTACCGGAGTCTTGAACCAGCGTGTCGCGCGGGACTATCAGGATGCCGGGTTTGCGCTTCACTTCCACATCTACCGCGGCCGAGAGGTCCGGCATCAAACGCGGATCATTGCCGCTGATGGTAAAGATTGCCGGATAGTATCGGACTTTGTCGTTAAGATTGCTGGTTTGGCCAACCGTCGCGACATCAGCCGTCCTGCCGGGTAAACTCAGGTCGGGATACGCGTCGAGCGTGACCCGCACCGGCAGGCCTTCCGCGAGCAGTCCGACATCGGACTGGTTAACGCGTGCACGAACCTGCATCGCAACCGGATTAACAAGCTTGAGGAATGGCGTCCCCGGGCGCACTTGGTCACCCTCTTGCACTTCTCCCATCTGGCCGCTCTTCCAGATAGTATTGAGGACCACAATTCCGTTTAGCGGCGCTCGCACGGCGACCTTCTCGCTGTTTTGTCGCGCGTATTGCATGGCTTTGAGTGCGCGATCACGCTGAATTTCAAGCGTGCGCAGTTCTGCTTGTGCCGCACGTCTTTTCAGTTCGAAAGTCTGCTGCAACTGCTCCAGCGTAGCCTTCGCCTCTTCGAGGGATTGCTCGTTCTTCTCTGCGTCGATTTTTGAGATCACTTCGTTTCTACGCAGTTCGAGGCGGGCTGTCTGGAGCGCATGCTCGGCGGCTATCAATTCCGTTCGATCGGCAGCCAGTTGTGCAGCCTGATCCGCCTTCTTTCTGACGATCTGTTGCAGTAGATCTTTGTAATCAGCCTCCCGGTCGAGCGCCTCCTTGATCTGTGCCTGACGATCGAACTCAACGAGCAGGTCGCCTTTTTTAACGGTCTTTCCGTTCTGCACGAGTTTGGTGACTACAAGGGAGTTGGAGGCACCAGAAAGCCTCGGAGCTGAGATAGTGACGAACTGGACCGCTTCGACCGTGCCGTTGACGCGCAGCGTGCGGACGAAATCACTGCGGCGGACCACCGCTAGGCTCGTTAGTGACGTCGTTTGCGAGGATCGGGATTGCCAGGCGATGACAACGGCAACCACGACGACCATGAGCGCGAGGGCTGCGATGACAAAGGAACGTCGCGGTTTCGTCCCTTTACGGGGCGTATTTACTGTTGGGAGCTGCTCTATTTCAACTTGCGTGCCGGTGCTCAAGACTAGTTCCGTTCGACGGTACAGACGAATTGCAACTGAGCTTAAAAACAGTCTCGGAAGCGAACCAACGTTAACATCTCGCGACACCGCGGAAAAAGAGAAAAGAAAAGCTGTTTGCAACAAACTGTTGGGTACTTCTCTAGATGTTCTGATCTGCTGTCGAGGGAACGTTGGATGGAGTGAGTCCGCGAAGGTTGGCGACTGTCCTGACGCCTTGCAGTAGTTCACCTAGGCGATCTGGCTGTGTAATCATCGGCAGATGTCCGGTAGGGAGTTCAAACGTCTCCCACCCCAGCCGCCGAGCGCGTTCGGCCTGCTCAAGATACTCAGCGCCACTTGGCGGAGAGACGGAGACGATGTAGGTTTTCGGAAGACGGTTCACAACCCTACCGGCCCCAACGAAGGGTTGCTCCAAAGTTCGGCGAGGGTGAGGCCGTAAATGTTTCATAACCCACTCTGCCATCCCTGGGTCATCAATGCCCAGCATCTCTGGCGAAAACACGCAAGGTATGTCCCAACCGCGCCCGTGGTTGTCCGCAGCACTTCTGAACCACTGGACCACTTCAGGCGGGCGCAGATCGAAATACGACCGTCCTTGCTCTGGCACGAGTGCGTCGACATATACGAGCGCACTCAGGCGATGTGGAACGCATTCAGCCACGGCGGTAATAACAAAACCCGAATAGCTGTGCCCCACAAGCACAACCCCGTGCAGGTCTTCGAATTCGAGTGCATTCACAACGTCAGTGATATGCGTTTGAAGATCGACTTCAGGCGTCAAGAGATGACACCGTTCCCCGAGCCCAGTGAGCGTCGGCGTAGTCACACCGTGTCCTGCAGCCTTCAACCTGGTCGCAACGGCGCGCCAGCACCACCCGCCGAGAAAACCGCCATGAACGAGAACGTATTCCATAATGCTCAGTGTTCATTGGTAGGGAGCATTCGCGCGAGAGCGCAGAATCGTTCATCCGAGCGCAAAGCAGAAAACCTCGGGTCAACGTTCAGAAACAGCGTCCACACGTCACGGTCGTCATAACTCCGTTGCAGCCACCCATGCGCTGCATCGTGGTCGCCGAGCGCAGCGTAGGCGGCTGCCATGTGATAACCACAGAGGTATATTGCCCCACTCTTGCATTCCAGGTCAGTAAGCAACTGGGAAGCGGCTTCGTTTGCACCCGTAAGTGCATACGAGCGAGCAAGTATCATTTGTATCGTCGGGAGATTGTCGGAGAGCGATAAAGCCTGGCGTGCCTCGTCTATAGCCGTCTCGAGATTGCCGAGCTGTTCGCTCGCGAGTGCTAAATAGGCATGCGGAGCTGGGTGACTGCACTCGAGCTCGCATGTTCGTCTGCACTGCGCCACGGCCTCTTCGTAGCGTCCGGCGCAATATAGCAGCCATCCACGAATCGAATTGACCGGAACCGATAGAGGATCGATGTCCAGGGCCTTCCGGTTCAGATCGAGACTCTCGGCACGAGAGCCGCGAGCCATAAGAACATACGCATACCAGTGATACGCAAGCGAATTTGACGCGTTCAGAGAAATCGCTGTCTGGAATTCTCGTTCAGCGCCAGCCCAGTCCCAGTTCAGTACCAGCCTGGACCAAGCCAGCGCGACGTGTGCTTCAGGCAAGCCACCATCAGTTGCCAGTGCTTTCAGCGCAGCGTCACGGGCAGCAACAACTGCCTCCTTTGGGTGAATGAGCCCCCAGCTTGTGAGGACAATGTAGGATTCAGCAATGCCAACATAAGGAAGCCCATAATGGGGAGCTCTTTGCGAGGCCCAACGAAAGTACTCAAGAGCTCGCTGTACGTTCTGCTCCGTTCGGCGGTGCCAAAAGTAACGACCACGCAGGTACGCTTCTTGTGCCTCTCCGAAATTGGGCTCCTTCTTCCGTGGCTGAACTACCGAGGATTGCAGCACCGGAACATCCAGCAGGGGAGCGATCGACGAAACCACGTTGGCACAGAAATCAAGCTCGACGTCGCGTCCAACATCGAACGACTCTACCCAGAGTGATGCCTGGTTTCGAATGTCTATTAGCTCCAGGCGCAACCGCAGTGCATCCGGCGTTCTTCTCAAACGCCCCGCAAGGATTAGTTCTACGGCTAGCTCTTCGCCGATCTGAGGCAGAGGCAACAGCAGCCGGCGAAAGCGGAGAACTGACGCCAATGCGGTGATTCGCACACGGTCAGAGAAAGCCCGTCCGAAGCTGTCAATCAGCGCCTCAGTAATTCCGTCGGCAAGATAATCATGCTCTGGGTTTCCGGTGGCGTTCTCTATAGGCAGCACGGCTAAAGGACAGTGCCGAGGCTCTTCGTTGTGCAATCGGGGGATGAACCTGTACCCACGTCCTGGAAGGGTCTGAATGAAGCGCGGGTTCTCTGCTGAGTCGCCGAGGGCGTCCCTTATTTTGCTAA
This sequence comes from Terriglobales bacterium, assembly GCA_035629075.1. GTDB lineage: Bacteria > Acidobacteriota > Terriglobia > Terriglobales > Acidobacteriaceae > JAEZPW01. Next base: position 57,625 of record DASPIK010000059.1, read on the forward strand.
TCGACCTGTTCAGGCTGTGCTCGAAATCGACAAACACATCGTCCGGCCAGAGCTTGCGCCGAAATTCCTCACGCAGCACCACGTCACCCGGTCGTCGCACGAGCAACGCTAGAACATCGAACGGCTGCTTCTGGAGTTTGACAACGTGGCCATTCTTGCGCAGTTCGCCGGAGCGGAAATCAATTTCGAAGTTTTCAAACCTTGCGATCTGGTCTTGACTCACCTAAGCACCTCGACCGAAGCGACCAGACTCGGGCGGGGACCCGACCCAGCTTAGATTCACGGAACTTTAGCACATCCCCCTCCCACCACTCTGGATATCTCGAGTCACTTCCGCCACGAGGCCGAAAAATTCGTATGACTCAGGTCAAAGTGCCACTGCCGTGAGGCAAATAACTTCATTGCAGTCCCTCTTTGGACATAGCCTTTGCTCGGTCGCAGTGAAGTAACGAAACATATCGTTAGAAGATAAGAGAGTATCCGTACAGCTTTGTTCATAACCGAAGCTGCCTTCACACCCTCATCGCGCGAGTACGGCGACCGCATGCGTTACTGCGATCAGAGGCCCTGTTCAACTTCGCGCCGAAACAGGCGGAATGCGCAGTGCGAAGTTTTCAAACGAGCAAAGTAAGTCGACCTGCAGATGCTCGGTGCCGGTACGATTACCGGCCGCTTTCAGATCGCGGAAGCAATCGAGCTATTTCGAGAGAACCTCGGACAGGAGAACTGTACGGAGAGCATCGGCATGAGCACGGCTGTTGCAGCCTGGACAAGACATCTCTTTCGGATAACCGGGCGGCCCATTTTCATCAGAGTGTGATCGAACGCAACTCAAAGTGGCCGTTTGATCGCTGCTGTGTTCTATGGGGCTGATCGAAGTTTTCGGCAGCAAATTACAAATGGGCTACGGAGTGGTTCGCCGATGAAAGGCTAAGAGCCTTGAGTGCGGACACCTGCGGCAAAACGCAAGGAGGGCATCTCGGATTATCGGATGGGGAGAGCGGGGCTGGGGTGCCAATTCTTCCTAACACATCAAGGAGGAAATGGCGGGGACGACGGGACTCGAACCCGCGGCCTCTGCCGTGACAGGGCAGCGTTCTAACCAACTGAACTACGTCCCCAGCTCTTTACCGCAGCTCAATTGCTGCAGTTGCTACAGACTTGTGAAGCTTATGGTGGGCAGTGCAGGGCTCGAACCTGCGACCTCGTGCTTGTAAGGCACGCGCTCTAACCAACTGAGCTAACCGCCCTCCGCACCATGCCGCAAGCACGCCTTCCAGCCGTCACGGCCAGTTAAGAGGCCTGCATTGCTCGCTTCGATTTGGAGTATAAATGCCTTCTGAATTTCTGGTCAACACAGCAATTTGAACTTCTTGCCTGGTTTCGGCTTTTTTATTTTAGGGCAGTTGCAAAGGCAGTCTGGCGCGGGCGGAATTTTAGCCAGCATTGGGCATCTTTTCGCATTCATTCGGAAACCAAACCGTTGTCCGCGCTCTGGCGCCAATTTGTCTACGGGAGAGCTCTGTGAAAGCCATACTATTTGTCGACGATCATGAAGTGCTCGCCCGGTTGAGCTGCGAAATTCTTGAAATGCAGGGCTATCGTGCTGTCTCTGCTTACAGTGCGGCCGATGCTCTTGAGAAGTTCGACAAACAGAGGTTCGACATTCTCGTCACGGATTTCCGCATGGATGGCATGAACGGGCTCGAACTCGCCAAAACTATTCACGCCAAGGATCCGCAGATTCCAGTCATTATCGTCACTGGCTACGGTCCGATCGATGCCGGAACTGAAGTTAAGGCCTGCCTCGCGAAAGACGAGTTGTTCCCTACCCTCCTTGAGAAGATCAAATTGTTCCTCGGTGAAGCCGAGCCACGCGAAGACGTGGCGGTGGAAGAGCTGAAGACCGGATCGTAAGAAGCGCGGCTCAATGTGAGGCGTGAACGCTGACCCTGTTACACTGGCGCGTGCGACGACTCATCATCAACGCGGACGATCTCGGGCTTACTCCGGGTGTGAACCGCGGGATATTCCACGCACACCAGCAAGGAGTCGTGACCTCCGCCACATTGATGGCGAATGCCGGTGCCTTTCAGGACGCGGTAACGACCGCTCGGGAATACACTCCTGAAAGGCCTTTAGCTATAGGTTGCCATGTCGTTCTGCTTGATGGCTCACCGGTGCTGCCGGCCAATCGTGTTCGCAGCCTGCTTGCATCGCGCAACGGCACGTTGCAGGGCGAATTTCGGAATTCATTCTCAGAACTTGCTGTAGCTGTCTGTCGCAAGCACATCGCTCCAAACGAGGTGCAGGCCGAAGCCGAGGCCCAGATTCGAACAATCCAGCAGGCCGGGATTCGGTTGTCGCATTTAGACGCACACAAGCACGCACACCTGTTCCCTTCCGTCTTGAAACCACTGCTGCGCGCGGCCAAAGCGTGTGGAATTCGCGCTCTTCGTAATCCGTTCGCGCCGGTCAAGCCGCTGGCGTTCGCGCACCTGGCACGCCGTCCACATCTGTGGACACGCTACTCCGAGGTGCGAATGTTGCGCGGCCTCGCCTCCAAGTTTCGCGAACTCGTCGATGCCGAAGGGATGATCACGACGGACGGAACGTTTGGGATCGTTGTCACCGGAGCCCTGGATCTGTCGCTGTTTGAAGCCATAATCGGATGCATTCCCGAAGGCACTTGGGAGTTCTGCTGTCATCCCGGTTACAACGACCCCGATTTGGCTCGCGTCCGCACGCGCCTTAGGCAGTCGCGGGCTGCGGAGTTACAGGTTTTAACCTCGCCTGACGCTCGCGCAGCACTCGCCAGACATGGCGTGCAGCTTGTCTCGTATTGGGATCTGCAATGAATCGCCCACGCGTTCGCGCAATCGAATCAGCAGTAGCATTTCGGGTTTTCACGCCCGCCATCTACAATTTACGATCTGCAATTCACCATGAAGATCGGCATAACATGTTATCCGACGTACGGCGGCAGTGGAGTAGTGGCCACCGAGCTTGGCATTGAACTCGCGCAGCGCGGGCACGAGATTCACTTCATCACCTACGCACCGCCCTTTCGTCTAACGGAGCCGCAGCCGAACATTCACTATCACGAAGTCGAGGTGTCGCAATATCCGCTGTTCGAGTATCCGCCCTACGATCTCGCTCTTGCCACACGGATGGCTGAAGTTGCGGAGATATACGAACTCGACCTGCTGCACGTGCACTATGCCATTCCGCACTCGACAAGCGCACTGCTCGCACGACAGATGCTGGCCGCTGCTGATAGACCACGCCGCCTGCCGTTCGTCACTACTCTTCACGGCACCGACATTACGATCGTCGGGCAGGACCGCTCATATCTGCCTGTGACGCGGTTTTCCATCGAGCAGAGCGATGGCGTGACGTCGATATCGAACTACTTGCGAGAACGCACGATCTCGGAGTTCGACGTGCGTCGTCCAATCGAGGTCATCTGGAACTTCGTGAACTGCGATCTCTACCAGCGAGATGTCGACGCACTCCGTCGGCGCCGCGAGTTCGCCAATGACGACGAGCGCGTGCTGATCCATCTCTCTAATTTCCGCCCAGTGAAGCGCGTGCCGGATGTTATCGAGATTTTCGACCAAGTTCAGAAGGTGATTCCGTCCAAGCTCATCCTTATCGGTGATGGCCCTGACCGCTCGGCTGCTGAGTGGATGGCCCACAACAAGAAGATCAAGGATAGGGTCATCTTCCTCGGAAAACAGGATCGCGTGCACGAGAAACTGGCAATGGCTGATGTCATGCTTATGCCCAGCCAGCTTGAGTCGTTCGGCCTGGCAGCGCTCGAAGCAATGGCCTGTGAGGTCGTGCCGATTGCAACGGCGGTAGGCGGCGTGCCTGAGCTGATTGAGCATGGTGCGACTGGCTATCTGGCGGAGGTCAGTGACGTCGACACCATGGCCCGATGCGCGATCGAAATCCTCTCGGACGAAACCAACTTACGGGCTATGGGCAAGCAAGCGCGTCGTTCCGCTCAGTCTCGCTTCTGTGCGAGCAGGATCATTCCGCAGTATGAGAATTACTACCGGAGCGTGCTGGAGCAGAACGGCAGTCGTTAGTCGTTGGTCGGCAGTGGTTCTTCTTGAGGCTTGTCCGTGCCGACGCTACTCCGTTTCCGAAAGTCATCCTGAGCGGAGCGATCAACCCTGCATTTCGCGCGGACTATCGGTGAGGCTCTGCGCTGACGTATGATTCTGCCGCATGAAATATATGCGTGTATTTGCGATTGCGGCAGTCGCTGTGGCGATACTGGTCGCCTTCGGCGTGGGTAGAAGTCGACAGCCGCCGAATGCACCTAACGACGTATTCCTCTGATGGCCACAGGCTCCGGGCCGGAGCTCCCGTGCGTCTCGCGGGCGTCGAGATCGGTTTCGTGCAAACTGTCCGCGTCCGTCCCGAACTCAAGGACCACCCTGTCGAAGTCGTAATGACCATCGATACACCCTATGATCTCAAGATTCCTCGGGACGCAATCGTGTCCTTGGAAACGGCTGGGGTGTTGGGTGAAACGTTCGCGAACATCGACCTGCGACCAGAAGCTTTGCTCGAGAGAATGGCACAACGGTTGTTGACAATTGGACTCCCTGCTAATAGTGGCCACGGCAACCTTTCTGCCATGCAAGATCAGCAGACCAGCTTTACCTTGGAACAAAAAGTCTCGAATCCTGAGTCGTTACCGCAAGTAGTTCTACGAGTGCTCCGGGCCGATAAGTGGAACCAGGAGACCTTCCAACGTTGCGCAAAACGCACCACCCGGACTATTCCGTCGTCCTGGTTCGAAGCCTCGAAGGTGTCTACCGACGAAGGATCTTCACTCTTGGTAGTCAAGCCAGCGCACGGATGTTTGCTGGGTGCCAACATCGGCCCGTTCTGGGTGTTTCTGCACGACGACTCCGGCTATCGACTAGTGTTTCGCGAGAACGCGCTGCAATTGAGGTTTCTAAACGCTCGTACGAACGGCTATCCCGATATCCGTCTGAGCGCGGCAACTGCACGGCAAGTACGCAGCGTCATTTTCCGATTCAGAGAAGGCAGGTACCAGCCAGCCAACAATACCGATGGTTAGTGAACCGGCGAGCTTCTACCGGCCCCGCCCTTCATGCACTGTCATCGGTGATGCGGCAGCCGCGGCCACTGTGGCCAGGATAGGTACGCGTAGACGGATGAGTGTTCCCTCGCCCGTGCGGCTATCGATAGTCATGCCTGCAGTGTCGCCATAAAGCACTTTGAGCCGCTCAATGACGTTCGCCATGCCGATACCGGTTCCCCCAATACCTGTTGGCTGCTCCAGAAAGTTCGCGGCGCCCATGCCTACGCCATCGTCTTCGACCTCGATAATGAGCTGACTGTTCAGAACCTTGCTGCGAATGTGGATGCGCCCGCCTTCGATCTTCGGAGATAGACCGTGCTTGATGGAGTTCTCGACCAGCGGTTGCAACAACATGCTTGGCACCATGACCTCAAGCGATGCTGGTTCGAGTTCTTTAATGACGTTGAGCTTGTCTTTGCCGAAACGCACTACTTCGATATCAAGGTAGTCGTCGATGAAATCCAGCTCTTCTTGCAACGGAACGAACGCGTCCGTTTTACGTAATAACCGGCGCAAGATGTTCGCCAGCTTAACAATGAGTTCGCGCGCGGTATCGGGGTCGAAGCGGACCAGCGATGAGACGGAGTTGAGTGTGTTGAAGAGGAAGTGCGGATTGATCTGGCTCTGGAGCGCCTCCATGCGCGCCTGCAGCAGCATGCGCTCCTGCTCTTCCAGTTTTATCTCCATGCGCGTGCTGTTAAAGATCTTCAGCGGAATGGCGACGACCATTACGGTCGAAGCGTAGATCGCTAACTGCACCGCCCATTGAGGACTGTAGACCGAAAAGAAGTAGTCCGGGAACGCGCGCCCGAGTTCAATTCGGATAAAGGTCAGAAGGAGGATGACTAGGAAGAACGACGTGTGCCAATCGAGTCGAGGGTGCTTGATGGCCTTGCGCACCCAGCGATAAACGCTAAGGTCAACAAATGGCGAAAACGTCCAGATCGTTTCGTAGTCGGGCGCCATCGTCCGCAGGGAGCCAGCCAGCAGCCCGGCGATTACATTGAACGGGATGTTCAGGAACTCGCCATAGGCGATGCCGGGCAGCGAAACGAGAACGCCGGCGAGAACACCCGCAACGCGGCCCCCGATCACTCCAATGAGCAGCGCCGCCTCAAATGCCAGATCGGCCGCGAGGAAGTTTCGCACGCTACCGCGCACCATTACGCCAAGCGCGAACGGGAATCCGGCGAACAGGACTAGATTGACCTTCTCCGCGAGTGTCCTCTCTTCGCGGAACAGCATGGTCTTGAAACTTTTGGCCCGCACCAACGCGCTCGCGATGGCGGCGGCAACGCCGAGTTTCACGAGCAGAGTGATTAGTATGAGCCGCTGGTCCATGTGTCTAGTTTCCAGTATCGAGTTTCAAGTTCACACGGTCAGAATCAAGATTCCTTCAACTTCGCAGCCAATATCTCAAGCACGGGCCCGACGGCCTGAGCGTTAGTTGCGCCGCCTTGTGCCAGATCGCGGTTGCCGCCGCCGCGTCCGCCAAGCGTTGCCAGCGCCTCTTTCATAAGGGCGCCCATGTCGCTCCGCAGACCGGGGGACTGTGCAAACACCACTCCGGGCTGACCTTGTGTCGCACCCAGAAGCGCAACGGCTGGCTCTACAGCCGTGATTTTCTGTGCGAGCAACTTGATGAACGCGGTATCGCGGTCGTCGAAAACCCGCGTGATCAGTTTGAACCCTGCGCCGGTCGGAACACCTTCCTGGGTGACGCTTACTTCTTGGGCGGCATTCGCCAACAAACGTCCAGCGAGCAGTTCGGCAACCTCTTCCAGCAGTCTCTTGCGTTCCTTGCTGGCCGCCTTCGCGTCTTCTATGGACTTGCGAATTAGTTCCGGAACCTGCCATATCTGGGTGTCGTACAGACCGGCAGCTTCCGTCAGGGTGTCGAAATCCTTGCGTGCTGTCGAGATGGCCCGTTCGCCGCACACGAACTCAACCCTGAAGCCCTGCTTCACCTTCTCGTACTTACGCAGCAGGATCGGCCCGATTTGCCCCGTTGAGTTAACGTGTGTACCGCCGCAGGCATTCAGGTCGTACCCCTCCACATCGATGAGCCGCAACTCGCCTTCGACGTGGTCCGGAATCTTCCGCACGCCCATCGCCTTCGCCTGCTCTATGGTCGCCGACTTGATCGAAACTGGCCGGTCCTCCGTGACGATGCGGTTCGATTCGCGTTCCGCGGCACGAATCTGATCATCGTTCAGAGACTTGGTTTCGAGGTCGATGGTGCAGCTCTCGTCTCCCATGTGGAACGAAACCGTTCGCATGTTGAACAGTCGCTCGAATGCCGCCGACAGTACGTGCTGGCCGGAGTGCTGCTGCATGTGGTCACGGCGGCGTTCAGGTTCCACGAATCCCCGCACCGAAGCACCTTCAAGTATTACCTGAGCATTCTGCTCTAAATAGTGCAGAATCGTGCTGCTTTCGTCCTCAGCCACTTCGCAAACCGAAAGTTCGAGGCCATCTACCTGGAGCGAACCGGTGTCGAAAACTTGCCCGCCGCTGGTCGGATAAAAGGCCGTACGGTCGAGAACGAGTGCAACGCGCCCATCGCGTTCCACAACGGCGGTGACCCGGGCGTTGAAATCAGTTAGGAAAGAATCGCTGTAGTAGAGACGTTCCGTCATCGTTGATGCCCATGGGGAATGAATCTCAATTCTAACCCGCACATATCCTGATCCGTACCGCGTCATCCTAGACCTGAAATCTGCTTAGTAGGGCTGTATGATCCCGCCGATCTGGCGCGATTTCGGCAGGTCCGCTCTCGTGGTCGTGCTCTGCTCTGCCCCGGCGATAACGTCGATGTACTTGAGTCCGGTTCCGGTGTTGAACAAGACCACTTGATCGCTGGACTTCAGGAAGTTGCTCGCACGCAGTTTGCGATAGGCCGCTAACGAAGCAGCGCCTTCGGGGGCGGCGAATACGCCCTCGTGCTCTGCCCACCAGCGCAGTGCATCCATGATCTCGGAATCGGAACAGGCTATGGCCGTGCCTCCGCTCTTCTTGAGGATATCCAAAATGATGTAGTCGCCATAAGCCTTCGGAACCCGCAAACCGGCGGCAATGGTCTGCGCGTTGGGCCAGGCCTGAGACACAGGCTGACCTTCATCCCATGCTTTAGGAATCGGGGCACAACCCGTTGATTGCACGGCGATCATCTTGGGACGCTTACCACCCTGCGGAAGCCAGCCTAACTGCTCCATCTCATCAAATGCTTTCCACATGCCAATCAGACCAACGCCGCCGCCGGTCGGGTAAATGATAGCGTCTGGTAGTTTCCAGCCGAGTTGCTCGACTACCTCGTAGCCCATCGTCTTCTTACCTTCAACCCGGAATGGCTCTTTGAGGGTTGAAATATCGAACCAGCCCTCGCCGTCCTTGCCGGACGCAACAATTTTGGCGCAATCGCTGATCAGGCCGTTCACAAGCGTCACCTTGGCGCCATACGAGCGGCACTCCATGAGATTGGCCTGAGGAACGTCTTTAGGCATGAAGATATGGGCTTCGATTCCGGCGGCAGCCGAGTAGGCCGCCAGTGCGCTCGCAGCGTTTCCCGCCGAAGGTATGGCGAGCTTCTTCAGGCCATAAGCCTTGGCCATGGTGACGGCAGCACACAAACCTCTTGCCTTAAACGACCCTGTCGGATTCAGACCTTCATCCTTGATCCATACGTTCTCATCATGACGGCTTCGGAGCATCGGCGTGAAGCCTTCGCCCAGGCTGACCGGTTCAACGTCTGGCAGCACTTCAGCGTAGCGCCACATGGTAGCCGGACGTCCCGCGAGCGACTCGCGAGTGAAAGTACTTCTGAGAGACGCTAAATCGTAGCGAACATAAAGAGAGCCGCCGTCGGTAGGACAAATCGTCTGTGGCGTATCGGCGCTACTACGTGTACCGCAGCGGGAACATTCTAGATAAGCGATCTTCGCCATGAGCAAGCGAGTGTACCACCAGGGATCCCAATCCTGAACGCCTGCCCTGCGCACAAGCGCTTGAGCCCCAGAACAGGCAGCAAAAAGGCCGAAGAGGATTTCGTACTCTCGAATTTGCGCTAACAGACCTTTGGGGTGGTCGTCTTATGGGGAGAGGGAAAGTCCTCCGGAAGGAATTGCGATCAACCGGTATGGCCGGTCCGCATGAACTTTCATCCTCCGTTAACCCGCCCCGGCTGGCACATTGCTGGCCGGGATTTTTTGCTACAGCCTGCTGCGGAGGAGGCTGATCACGTCGTCGGCGGTGATGACGCCGGTAAGTTTGCCTTCGTCATCAACCACGGGCAAAGTCAGCAGGTTGTACTTGTCGAAAGTCTCCGCGACATCTTTTTCGCTCGCACCGGCGTGCACAGAGACGAGCGGGTCAGCACTGAGTTCTTTCAGAGGGGTTTCCGGGGCGGAAAGCACCAGCATCGGCAGAGGCACGGCGCCGACCAACTTCTCATCGTCGGCGACCAAGTACACCGTGCTGACGGTCTCAACGCCACCCTCAAAGTTGCGCAGCATTTCGACGGCGTCGCGAACTGTGGCGTTTTCAGGCAGGGCCATGTAGTCGGTCGTCATGCGACCGGCCGCTGTATCTTCCTCGAACTCGAGCAGTTCTTCGACGTCTTCGCGTTGCTCGGGCTCCATCTCCTCGAGAATCTCTTCCGACCGCTCCGGCGACAGATCCGCAAGCAGGTCAGCGGCGGCGTCGGGGTCCATCTCCTCGACGATATCGGCGGCTTTGTCTGAATCGAGCGAATTGACGATGGCGGCCTGAAGCTTTGGGTTAATTTCCTCCAGCGTTTCCGCGGCAACTTCCTCGTCGAGGGTCTGGAAGACCGCTTCGCGTTCCGCAGGAGCCAGTTCTTCGATGATGTCGGCGATATCGGCCGGATGCAGCTTGGCCAGGCGCTCATGCGAGATCTTGAGCTTTACGCGCCGGGCGGGGTCCGTCTCGATCAGATCGACGAAGTCCCAAGGGATCGGTTTCTCCGGCAGTCGGTCCAGTAGCTTGCGAAGGGCAGCCATCGGCACCAATCCCTTCAAAAGCCTACGAACTGCGCCACGGGAGCCGACATCGACAGCGCCCATCTTCAGCACGAGATGGTGGTTCGACACATCTTCATGCAAATCGACGTCGTTAACGCGGACGACCTTTCGTCCGTGTACATCGATGATCTGCTGATCGAGCAGATCACGCCCGAGCAGCAGCATGCCCTCCGAACCTGCGTACTTCGTCCATTGGGAACTAGGTGTGGCGGCTCTCACTCCCCCGTTCGCGGAGACCAGGGCGCTCGTCCCGAGCAAGCGGTCGCCGTCCTTCGTCTTGACGATGAGCGCGGTCACACGTTGAGGGTCTTCTTGTGGACAGAGTGCCACTTCGCGCACACGTCCGGCTTGTGTTCCGGTCGAGTCATAAACCGGAGCGCCAAGCAATTCGGTTAGCGCGAGTGTGCCCATGCGTTGAGAATACCGTTTCCGGTAGTGAGTTTCTAGTTTCTACTGTGAAAAGATGCATCGTGTCGGCAGACGGGTTCCGGGTTGCGGAATGAGAAGTTTGACAATGCTCCTGTTTGAAGGGCAAACTTGCAAATTCCTGAGGAATTTTCCGGGAACGAACAGCACCGACAACGCCCACGGGCGAACTTCGAACGATGACTTTAAACAGGGTTTCGTATGCGCTGGATTCGACGCTCGAATCTGTGAATCAAGCGGAGGAAACAGCCCTGCAATTCGCCGCTGAATCGGGCTTCTCCGAAGATGAAGTCCAGCGCATCTCCATGGCTGTTCGTGAGGGCGTGGTGAACGCCGTCCTCCACGGCAACCAGTACGACCCGAACAAGAAGGTCAGAATCAGCTTCGAGGCAAACGCTACCGCGCTCGTCATCCGCATCGCGGACGAGGGTTCAGGAGTCGACGTTGAGAACGTTCCCGATCCGCTCGCGCCTGAGAATCTGCTGAAGACCTCCGGGCGCGGCATCTTCCTCATCCGCGCGTTCATGGATGAGGTGCATTTCAAAAATCTGAATCCGGGTACCGAAATCACATTAGTCAAACACGTCAGCGGCGCGGCCGCCGACGCGAAGGAGAGCTCACAGTGACGATGAAAGCTAATTCACGTCAGGTAAACGGGGTCACGATTGTGGACCTCAGTGGCCGTATCACTCTCGGGGAAGGCAGCGTCATCCTGCGTGACTCGGTTCGCGACCTGCTCAGCAAGGGCAGCAAGCAGATCGTGCTGAACCTCGCCGACGTGAGTTATATCGACAGCTCAGGTATCGGCGAACTGGTCAGCGCCTACACGCACGTCCGTCGTGAAGGCGGCGAGTTGAAGCTGCTGAACCTGACCAAGAAAGTTCACGACTTGCTCCAGATCACCAAGCTGTATACCGTGTTCGACATCAGGGACGACGAAGCAGCCGCAGTCGCCTCTTTCGGTAAGTAAGCGCTCGCGCACGGCAGGCCACCAGAACTCAGCACTAGCTTCGCCCGTCATCAGCAACAGACAGATCCGGCGGACCCTCGACAGAGGGGCCGTCGTGGTCCGTTTGTGAATGGGTACAGGCGGTGTAGGCATGACCTACACGTCGATTCCCGGCGAAGCTTGCGTTATTCTGAGCGCAGCGAAGAAACTGCTTTTGGCGCTGCACGAGGTAATCCACAACGGAGGAACTCATGCGTATCACTCGCCTGGACCGCGATGAGGTCGATCCCCAGAGCCAGGCTATCTACGACCATTTTCTGCACGAGCGCGGCAATGTGCCCAACATGTTCCGCACCGTCGCGCACCGGCCCGAAATCCTGCGCACCATGATCGCCCACTTCCGCGCCATCATGGAAACCGGCACCGTTCCGAAAAAGCTGAAGGAACTGGTCATCGTCCGCACTTCGCAGATCAACAACTGCCACTATTGACTGGCCTCACACACCGCCTTGGCAAGGCGGCACGGCTGGACCGACGACCAGATCAACAACCTCGCAGACTTCGAAAATCGCTCCGACTTCACCGACGCTGAGAAAGCCGCGCTTCGCCTGGCTGAGAAAGAAACGTCTGCACCGCAGACCATCGACGACGCCATGTGGGCCGACCTCAACAAGCACTTCGATCAGGGCGAGATCATCGAACTCGCCGCAGCAATCGGCCTCTTCAACTACTTCAACCGCTTCAACGACGTGATGAAAATGGAACCGACCAAACCGGGAGAAGGGGCGGGAAAGAGCCGTTGCTAGCAGCTACTACCCGGCAGTTACGCTCGTCAGTGCACGTCAGAGCAGCGGGATAGGGGGTTGTAAGCCCTGTTACTGACAGTAATCTTGCAATGTTCGCCTACGAAGGCGAAGATGTCTGCATGAGCATGGGCGTCACTCGCGTGGAGAAGTTTTTAATATCTGCTGTCTACCTGCTCATGTGCTGCGAGCGCAGGCCATCTCTTTCTGGCCGGAATCTCGAATCCAAATTCATCTCGGTTCCAAGACATCAAGTTGCTGCTAGGTGCCGCGCTGGCTGGCGGTGTCACGCTGTTTCTTTCCGCGATTTTGATTCATTTCCGTCCTGCTAAGGCATACGTTACTGCGATGGTTGCGTTGCAGTTACTAGTACTAGCCTTTTTTCCTCTTTTGGCGCCAATCATCCTTGAGCTTCTTATTCACCGAACACTGTCGTTTAGCACTTACAGTGTTACCGACATCTTTCCAATGGTGCTGCTTGCGGTAATTGCGGTCTTTACCCCAATACGGTTGTTCAAATCTGTTAGTTCTTGACGGTATATCGGCATATCGCAAGCAATCCCCGTGAAAAGAATCGCCATCATCGCTGTTGCTGCGCTCGTCCTTGCTGCGCTGAATTTCGTGTCGCCGTTCAGCACCAGCACACGAAAGTCGAGTACATCTCTGGAGCGGATACAA
>DASPIK010000060.1:0-36086 GCA_035629075.1 Terriglobales bacterium
TCTCGACAACAGCGGGGCCTTGAACTGCCACTCCAGCACCTCGCGGGTGCGCACGGCCAGCAGCCGTGGGCTCCGTGTCCGCACTTCATTCCAGAAGTCATCAAAGCGGTGGTCGAAGGCGCCGCTGCGTTCAATCTCTAAACCGTGAAATCTCGCCCGATGCAAGTTGCGGAGGCCGCTGCGCAAGACGAGTGGCGGAGCAAGCAAACGGCCGAGCGCCCGTGAGGCCGGCACGCCTTTCCCGCGCAGGCGCCGGGCCAGCATCTTCGCAGGCTGGGTAATCCACACCGTTCGTTCGTCCCAATGCCCGGCGGGTACCCGGGTCATCCCGAAGGCCTCAAGCACTCTGAATGATCTCGAGTTCGCACTCGTGTTAAGGAAGAGATCCACGTTCTTTTGGGTAAGGAATTTGGCTACCAGCAAAAGAGCAGAACCGCGATGTTGCTCTGTCACAACCCAAGCACGGCCTGACGCCGAGAGAAGCGGGCGACCTCCATACTCATACATGTGCGGCACACTACCCAGATATCCGACGACTTCGTCTTCAGTTCTCAGAACCCAGCCCATTGGCGACTCTGGATATTGCTTACGAGCCGGATTGTCGCGCCAGAGGTGTTGCCAGTCGGCGTAGGTGTCACTCTTCAGCCCGAAACTGGCAGTCAGCGCAGCGACGCTTGCATAGTCACTGTATGCAACCTCCGTCAACCGAAGATTAGCGCGCAAGCTCGAGCGCGTGGGAGCGTGTGTGACTTGTTGTTGAAGGAGAGTGTTCATCTCGACCGGACCATTGCCGGCGCGGCTTCGAGCACAGGAACGAGTCGCGCGATGATCTCTAGAGTTTCTCGTAAACCGACTGCGGGATGGGAAAAGTTCTGTTCTTCAGAACCGAGCCGAGAACCGGCACGTGAGCGTTCGCCAGCATTTCCACGGCTGCTACTGCAGAATCGCGGCGAGTAGTGTTGGCTTCCAGCACTAACAAAACACCGTCAATCATTCGTCCCAGGAACAGCGTCTCACCTGAATTTCCGATTGGCGGCACCACCAGCAGACAGTAACCGAACTCTTCCCTGAGCTCGGCCAGTCGTGCATGCAGTCGGTCGCGCCCCAAGCCGTCTTGGTCGACACTTGAACCGCTGCTCAGTACCCACAAGTTCCCCATAATACGCTTGCAGTAATTACGCATACTTCCGGGTCGCTTTAGTGCCTCCGAGAACCCCTCACCGCGGGCCAGTCCGAAATGCCGGTGCAGATCACCGCTGTGGAAGTCTAGGTCGATCACACAAACCGCCTCCGGCACTTGTTCCGCGAGGAGTTCCCCAGTACAGGCAACGACGTGAGCTGATGACGAATGGTCGTTCACGCCGGCCACGGCTACTGCACGGGGTGCTTTCGGGTCACTCGGCCGAAAGAGTCCGCTTACCAACTTTAAGAATTCTCGTTTTTCTGCGGAGCTCAGCTCAGCGCATGGCAGCTTCGGCATCACCGTTGATTCTTGATCGCCAGCAACGTCTGATTGTTGATCACCAGCAATGTCGATGTTCTCTTCGTCACCGTACTGATCACGTGGGAATACCGGTGCCTCTCGTCCGTTCACTGGGGTAGAAGCGGCAGTAGCGGCAAACAAAGCGGTGCGCTGCAACAAGCTTTGGGCGCGTTCCAACAGCTCGAAATTTTTGCTCATTGGCAGTATCTATTCCTGTCCTTTCGGAGCGTAACGGACTGCTATCGGGCCAGCTTGAACTCGATCGTTACGCCAGCACGCATCGGCGATGGCTTGCCGTCGACCTCGTACGGGCGGTATCTCCATCGGCGCACCGCTTGGGTGGCTGCAACGGCCAGTACAGGGTCACCGCTGATCGTGCGTACTCCCGACACCTTTCCCCCCGCATCCACTTCCAGCTCGAGTACGACCGCGCCCTCTCTTCTCAGGGCCAACGCTTCGCGTGGGTAAACCGGCTTTGTTGAGCTGATCAACTCGCCACTGCGCGTCTCCGCAGGAGCGCCTGGAGTCGCCGCTGCTGAATCGAGCGACGGTGTTGCTAGCGTCGTGCTCATCTCCAGTCCCACCGAATCGTTAGCCGGCTGGATCGTCGGCGGAACCATCTCAGACGCTTGGACCTCCTCGGCGGGCAGTGCTTCTCCACGACGGATTTGAATCGGGACGTGAGTCACTGTCACGTCGGAAGCGTCTTCTTCGGTCGATTCTGTCGAATCCTCCTTCTTCGTTGGTGCTGCACCTTTTCTCGTGTTCTCGCGAGGCTTAATACTTGATCGCTGCGGGCTGGGGCTCATTCCCTTATCATCACCATTGTCATCGCTGGTTTCTGCAATCCGCGCTGCTTCATCGGTACTCGCTTCGGTGTGTGCTGTCGAGGACTCCGCAGGGACAATCGCCGGTGATGAGTCGCCAAACCGGGCAGCAGTGCTCCACCGCTCGGGATTTCGCCAGATCAGCAGCGCAACAAGTAGCGCAACCAGCAAGCATCCAGCGGCTATCGCCATTGCCTTGGCTAAGCGACTGCGATCGAACCGAAAAGGGTCGATCGACAGCTCCGAGATTCGCTTCTCACCATGCTGCTCAGGATTGGGCGTGTCGGGGCGCTCAACTGTCGCAACCAGTTGCGGCCCGCCCGCCATTGCCTGGTGTTCGGGCGCATGTTCGGCAGCCGTTCCATTCGGTTCGGGACTCTCACTTGACAAGTGGCGCGACGAATTGGCAGCCGCTGAAGCGAATTTGGTATGCCGGCCACCATCCGTGTCGCCTGATTGTTCATGCGCCATCCCCGGTGCACTCACGCGTGATGACGCTCGGGGATCTTCGCTACTAGCTTCTTCTGGCCAGGTGCTTGGTTGCGAATTGGAGAAGCGGCTAATCCCAGCTTTGCCGCGTCTATCGGCTAAATCGTAACCAGACCAGCGACTCCCGGCTCTCACGTTCAACTGCAAATCGGCGGCCACTTCGTCAATGATCTCCGCTCCGATGCGTGTGCACTTTAGCGACGAACCCAGAAGTAACGCATTGAAACAGATCTGATTTATGAGACGCGGAATACCGTTGGATACTTCGGTGATCTTCATCAGCGCTTTCGGCGAGAAAAGCGCCGGGCCCGAGTAACCGCTGCACCTTAGTCTGTGTTCGACGTACCCTGCAACCTCCTCTTGTGAGAGCGGTCTCAAGTGCGTCATGATCGTGATACGTTGTTTCAGCTGCGTCAGACTTGGGCTTCTCAACTTCTCTGCCAATCCGGACTGCCCAGCCAAGGCGATGTGCAAGAGTTTCTGCTCGGGCAACTCGAAGTTCGACAACAGTCGCACCGTCTCGAGCGCCGACTCTTCCAAGTTGTGTGCCTCGTCAACGACCACCAGCACTGGGTGGATCGACGCATGACGCACGAGGAACATCTTCAACTCGTTGTGGAGCTGCGCGAAGTTGCTCTGCGATGCCGAAAGATGAAACTCCTCAGCAATCTGACGTAGCAGTTCACGGCCTGTGCATTGAGTATTGAAGATGTAAGCCGTGGGAGCAACTTCCTGGTAGGTCTTCACTAAGTCAACGAGCAGCGTTGTCTTCCCCATTCCAGGTTCTGATATCAACGTTGAGAAGCCGGCTCCGTTCTCGATTCCGCAAATGAGCGAAGCCAGGCACTCCCTGTGAGTCCTGGTTGGATAGAGATAGCGCGGGTTCGGGGTTACTCCGAACGGTTGTTCCCGAAGCTTATAGAAGTCGAGAGCCATTCTACCGGCAACGCGTTAAGCAGGTTCTATGGCGTACCCTTCAATGACAACGGCCATGGCCTGCTGGATTAGGTCGATTGATACGACTAGTTTGCGGTCTCCATTGCGTCCGACCAGAATGCCCTCTATCCCGTTCAACGATCCGCCGCGAATCCGCACTCTTTGTCCAACTCTTAAGAACTCGTGTGCAGAGCAGGCGTGTTTGCCCGCAAGCACCGCTTGTATATTCTCGATTTGCGCAGATGGAATAACCGAGGGTGTGTGGTTGAACCCTACAAAGCTGAGGACTCCAGGCACCTGAACCGCACTCGCCCGGGTCATTGGTGTAAGTGTGGCGCGAAGAAAGACGTAACATGAAAACAGCGGCATCTCTACAAGCTTGCGCCGGTCACTCCAGCGCCGCACATCCCGGACAAGAGGAAGAAATACTTCGACACCTTTCTCACTTAGTTCGGCAGCAACCCGTTTTTCATGTCGAGAACGCGTCTGTAGAGCATACCAATGTGACTCGTCACGAAAATCACGCTCAGCCCTCTTCAGGGCCTCTCCACCGGTGAACGCGCCACCATCAACATGTCCTATCCTTGTGCTGACCACTCCGCCCACAGCTTCGCCCTCTCAGTCCCATCGCTCGTGGGACGAACTCTAAAACCGTCTCGACCAACGGGAACGCGGCTGAGCACTGCCAGGCTCGCCTCTCGATCGAAGTCACCCTCAACAAACGCTTCGCTTTTCAGCGAACTCCAGGTCCGCCATTACAGCGAATCCCGGTTGTTCCCGTTGGCTCCCTTTCCGTACCACTACGCCCTGCGCGCGAAAGCTCATGCCTTCGCCGTGAATCACCAACGGCGGCAACACCCCTTCCAGCCAGACTTGCTGGCCCACCTGCACGTCACAGCCGCTCTCAGAAACCACGTAAGCCCCAGTGATCGACAAGTCGTGAGTGAATCCCGCTCCTCGCCTGAGTTCACCGGAAGTCGTCCAACTGAACAGGACTGCGGCACGGACCGGATATCGCATCGTTCGCCTGCGTCTCACACGCACTCCAGTCGGCATCCGTGCTATTCCTTGCCTCTCATTGTGCTCGTCCCGATCAGCGACGTTCTGCGTACAGTACCCGGCATGAGTGCTCAAAACAATTGCACGAAATGATGGGAGAGTATCGTGCGGCGACCCACACCTGACGCAGGCTTTCAATGCCCGGGAGTTTCAACCGCAACGCTCGCCATACGTTCTAGCGCGACGGCGAGATAGAACCGACGTCCGGCAGGTACGTGACAGGGTAAAGCTTTCTCTAAACTAAGGTAGGCCCGTGTTGCCCCCCCAACTTTGGACGGGATCATGTCACACGAGGTCGACGGCAGGGTGCTGCGCGGGTGAACTATGAAAAGCGCCCGTCAGCATAGCACCGGTGCTCATTCGCGCATCTTAAGCATGGTCCTAAGCAAACTTTATCCGGATGCCAGCAACGCATCTTTCAGCATGAGTGTGAAAGCAAACCGACTCACGGACACTAAGCCCAACGCCTATCTGGTCATTGTCGACTCCACTCGGATGGGTGCGCAGCTACTAGCTGACGCGTTGAAGCGTGAGCGTTTCGCAATCGTGTACAACGGATCCAATATAGAAGAAGCCGTTATGGCCGCGAGCCGATCTGATGTCGCATTATTGATTGCTGCAACGGATCAACAGTGCAGCGAAGCGTGTAACTTGGCTCGCAGGTTACGCGCCACTTCCGATCGCATCAAGGTGATCCTTGTCACCGAGGAACCCAGAAGAGAGACCGTGATCGAAGCGTTCCGGGCAGGAGTACGCGGCATATTCTCGCGTACGACATCGGTGACTTATCTTCGAAGGTGCATCTTAGCCGTTCACGCAGGTCAAATCTGGGCGAGCAACAAGGACTTCAGCTACGCCGTCGAGGCTTTGGGTGACCCGCGATCGTTTCGTCTGGTTGACGCTCGTGGAATCGAGTTGCTCTCTAGACGGGAAGAAGATGTCGTTCGGTGTGTCTCCGAAGGCCTTACGAACCGCGAGATCGCCGACCGACTTGACATCAGCGAGAATACCGTCAAGAACTACCTGTTTCGGATTTTCGATAAACTCGGGGTGTCGAGCCGAGTCGAACTGATACTTTATGCCGTCAGCAACCTGGCTCAGCAGCAAGAAACCGCCGCGGAGGCGATACGAATGCCGGCCAGTGATGTTGAGGTGCTCCAGTCCTACCAGACAGCGGCCGAACAACTAATAGCGCCTACGTTCTCACTCGGGGAAATTTATCGCGATGGCCGCGGTGTTCCGCGAGATCCTGCGAGCGCGTACATGTGGTTCCTTATCGCAGAAAATGTTAGTGCTGACATGAACGAGAAGAGCCGAGCTGCGGTTGCGTCGTTGCACAACGAGCTTACGGATCATCAGCGTTGGCAAGCTCAAGAAGCAGCTGAGCGATGGCTCAAAGATCGCGGATATCGAAGTCTCTTATCAGAACAACAACCTACCATCCCGACCCGGTCCGCTGCATAAGGCGTAACGCGAACTCAAGCGGCACGTAAGTCATTGTTCAGGAAATCGTCACCGTTCAACATGCCCGTAGCGAAAGCGTACCTGGCAATGTCAGTTCTAGTGCGCATTCCAATCTTTTCGGCAATACGAGCGCGGTAGGTCTCCACCGTCTTAACACTGATACTAATGTGAGCTGCAATTTCTTGGTTGCTGAGACCCCGGGCAAGTAGCTTCACAACCTGTCGCTCGCGTTCGCTCAAAGGATCTGCCTGAACCGTGCCGATGTGCTCGCGCGCTTGCAACAGGTGCTTGGCCATCTCTGGATCCAGAACGAGCCCGCCTTTCTGAACAGCCCGAATTGCGGAAAGAAGGTCCGTATCAGCAGATTCCTTCGAGACAAACCCTGCGGCACCGGACGCCAGCGCCGAACGGACCATGGCAAGGTCGCGATGCATCGTCAGAATTATCACTTTGACTGCGGGGTCCTTCTCACGTACCTGCTCAATCACCTGCAATCCACTTTTGCCTGGAAGCCCAATATCCAGCAGCACGACATTCGGCACGCCAGAGTTGAGGATGCGCCAGAGGTCCGAAGCATTTGATCCCTCGGCAACAACGTACATGTCGTTTTGCGCGTTGATCAGCATTCGCAGGCCGGATCGCAGAATTGCGTGATCATCTATGATCGCTACTCCAATCCGCTTTTCCATGGCACGACCCTGATCTCGATGCCCGATCATAGTTAGTTTCGATGCCCGCGTAAAAGTACCCGACCAGCGGCCACCGTGTTTTGTGCTGTGGGGGGATTCCCTGACAAGGCGCTAAAAACTTCCGTAATCTCCCGATTGCGAGTGCCCTCACCAATGCAGGAGTATGTTTTTGAAGCTAGGCTACTCCACCTCAGGTCTGAAAGAGCTGTTCAGATGTCGAGAGCTATTCCCGGCAATTCTTCACACATTCGTCTGGGTGCAGGTGGTCCGCACACCGACGGTCATGCCGCTGAAACTTCGGAGCAAGAAGATGCAGAGAAGTCAAAGCGCACAATCAACAGGCACAAACAAACAACCAGCACGAGTAGAAAGAAGCGTCAAAAAGGCAAGCTGACGGCAGAAACTGTTCGTGAAATCAGGTCGCAATCGTCCTCAGCAACAAGCACTCCCGAACAACTCGGCAAGAAGTACGGCGTTAGTGTAAGCACAATCAAGGCTGTGCTGAATCGCGCCACTTGGAAAGATGTCGCTTAGTTGGGAGCGCGACTACTCAAGAATGGTGGAAGTCGACGCCGACTTCCACGTTTTCTCATCATGCTCCTTCTTCGGCCTCAGCCGCAGTTCGCGGATCAACAGGTGTAACTTTCAATTCCACAATGCCGAACGTGTGTGAACCGGGAGAGGAGTTGTCGTTTGGGCCTTTCGGACCGCCTGCACGCATTTTTGTACTCGACTCCTCAATCATCACTTCAAACAGTGCGGTGGCGTGTAGTTGTGCCTCCGAAGCGGCGACGTAATCCCGTCCCTCCTCGCGACCAGGAAAGTAGCGCCTGATCATGTCGCGCAGAATTATCGCTTTGCGATCTGCCTCTCGGATCTCCTGAGCGCGCCCGAAACACACGCAGCTACGGTAGTTGACGGAGTGATACAGCGCATCCCGCGAGTACACCAAGCCATCCACAATGGTGACCTCGACGCAAACAGGCGCTCCTGACGCCATCACTCGAAAGGCGCGGCTATTCTGGCCGCCGTGAAGGAAGATGCGGTCGGGAATGGCGGGATCGAAGTGATACGTGAATGGAACTACGACAACCTGATCGCCGTCGTTGAACGCAACGTGCGCGACTTGCCCCTGCAAAAGGACACTGTTGCGTGCTTCCGGGGCTGAGCGCTCCGGGTGCTGCCGAATTATGCCCCGGTTGGTTCCACCGGAAGTCTTGAGAGAGAGCGAACTCATTTCACCGCCGATCTGATCAGAGTCGATTAAGTTGTGTGATCGTTGCCAGAAAAGCGCTGCCGGCCTGTTTCGAGTGCGCTCTCGAACAGCCTTGCAGCCATAAACAGGATATCTTCTCTTCTTGCTCCTGCCGCTATCTGCAGCCCAACCGGTAGTCCAGTAGACGTTGTGCCGCAAGGAACCGATATTGCCGGAATGCCGAGCACATTGAACGGGCGTGTGTTTCGCAACATCAACACTTCGTTGTCCCTTAGGTTGCTCGGGTCGGACAAAAGCTCCTCCATCCTCGGAGCCGGCACCGGAACGGTTGGCGTGACCAGCACGTCAATTTCACTGAACAACGACTGCGCATTTCTTCGAAGATGAAACAGGCGATGGAGAGCCTCAATATACTGGGAAGCGCTGATGTCCTTCCCCGTGTCCAGTCGCACCAAGGTCGACTGCTGATATCGCTCGGGATGCTCTGCCATAGTTCGGGCATGGTAGACATAGGACTCGCAGTTGGCAGCCGTCCGATCAGGCTCGAGCGGCACGTCGACTGTTTTGACGTCGGCAAGTCGCGGACGAACCGCTGCTAGTGCACGCTCGAAGCACGACCTCACCTCCGCGTGCAGTTCATGAAGGAAAGGCTTGCCTGGTATGCCAACCCTCAATGTTTCCATTCTTTGCTGCGCCAAACCGCTGTAATCACAACCAAGTCCTTCTTGGCTGAAGATGTCTTCCGAGTCGTACCCAGCCACGGCTTGAAGCAAGATCGCAGCATCCGTAACAGTTCGCGCAATAGGCCCCAAGTGGTCGTAGGACCATGCAAGAGGGATAATCCCGCGCGTGCTGACCAGACCATATGTAGGCTTTAGCCCGACTACTCCACACAGTGACGCCGGCAGGCGAATCGATCCGGCAGTATCGGTACCAATGGCGCCCAGGCACATTCCGGCTGCAACTGCGGCTGCAGACCCCCCTGACGATCCACCCGCGATGTGCTCTGCGTTGCGTGGGTTCCTGACCGGCCCGAAGTAGCTCACGACCGAGCTCCCGCCGTAAGCAAACTCGTGCAGGTTCGTTTTGCCCACCAGGACGGCTCCAGCTCGCTTCAGCCTTCGCACCACTTCGGCATCCTCGACCGGCACTCGATCCAGGAACAGGGCGCTGGCAGCAGTTGTGCGAACACCAGCCGTGTCGATCAGGTCCTTGAGCGCGATCGGAATACCGTGTAGTGGGCCCCGCCAAACCCCTCGCCGAATCTCCGCTTCTGCCTGCTCTGCCTGTACCAGGGCGCTTTCGGCTGTCACCGTAATGAATGCATTCAGCGTTGAGTTCAGCCGATCGATTCGACCGAGACACGAGCGCGTAAGTTCCACCGGTGAAATCGCTCCGGTCCTCAACAGCTCGGACGCGTCAAGAATTGAAAGGTCCGTCAGTTCTGTGACGCTTACACTCCCTCGGGGTAGCATGGCCGACCAGTTTAGCTGAGTAGAGCGGAACGATGCCAACGTTCCGTGCACGATCTTCCTTTCCAGCCGCCTCGGTTTCGCAACCGCGCAACGCCGATTTAGTACATCAAACTTGGGTATTCGTAAGCCCAGTATTCGAACAGGTGAAATCATGCTCAGACAGGTAGCCACGATCACGGCGATGCTGTTACTCAGTGTCGGATTTCTATGTGCCCAGACACAGCGCGATCAGGTACCTCCGGCTGCTCAGTCCGGCCAGCCTGTCGGACAGCAAGGGAAAGGGCAGCCGGTCACAGGAAAGACAGGAAACCAGGGTACGCACATCGACGTGACGACCAGCGGCTCTGCCGGCCAGGAAACACCCGGCGTTCAGACCAGCACAGGTGCGGCCCAACAACCGGGAGAGCACAACGAGATCAAGCAGCCATCTGATAACGCAAGCCCCGCAGAAAAGCCCGGTGCACCTCCCAATTGGCAACAAGTTGGCCAGACTCCGGAGGCTGCCGAACGGGGCGCAGTTGCAGCAGGATGGGCCGAAATTGGAGGTGCTGGCGGCGGTAGAACTCTCGGAGTTGATAACACCACCGCGTCAGATGTTACTCCAAACGCGCAGGGCGGGACGAGCAGCAGCACCGGTGCCTCTGATAAGGCCAAGCCGAAAGCGAAAAAGCCTCGCACAAAAACGCAGCAATCGGAATCGCCGTCGAGCCGCCAACAGCCACGTTGAACAAAACAGCGGATCGCCCAACCAGCTCCACACAACACTGATTGAGCGATCCGCCGACGCCTCAGCGATGAATCTATTTCGCGCTTTGTTGTGCTTCGACTGGGCCTGCCGCACCCATCTGAGTCAGTGCGAAAGC
The DNA here is from genome assembly GCA_035629075.1 of Terriglobales bacterium. Lineage (GTDB taxonomy): Bacteria > Acidobacteriota > Terriglobia > Terriglobales > Acidobacteriaceae > JAEZPW01. The sequence goes on from DASPIK010000060.1 coordinate 10,502, forward strand.
GTAGTCAAAAGCCACTTCGTGCAGATAATCGTAGCGTCCAGATGCACCGCCGTGCCCTGCACCCATGTTGGTCTTAAGTAGCAGCGGGTTCTGGTCGGTCTTAAGCGTCCGAAGCTTCGCTACGTATTTCGCGGGTTCCCAGTACATCACCTGGCTATCGTTGAAAGATGTTTTCACCAGAATCGATGGGTACGCACCCTTTCTCAACTGGTCATAAGGCGAGTACGAGTACATGTAATCGAACTCGTCTTTCTTCTTCGGATTGCCCCACTCTTCGAATTCGCCGATTGTTAGCGGAAGGGTCTCATCCAGCATTGTGTTGATCACGTCAACAAACGGCACCTTGGAAATAACGGCCTTGAAGAGATCCGGACGCATATTCGTTACCGCGCCCATCAGCAGGCCACCCGCGCTGCCACCCTCGATGACCAGACGGTCCTTCGACCCGTACTTCTGCGCGAGCAGGTATTCGGCGGCCGTGATGAAGTCCGTAAAGGTGTTCTTCTTCTTCATCATCTTGCCGTCATCGTGCCATGCCTTACCCAGATCGCCGCCGCCTCGAATGTGCGCAATCGCATACACTGCACCGCGGTCGATGAGGCTGAACCGGTTCGAGTTGAAGCCGACGTCCATCGGCATCCCGTAAGAACCATAGGCGTAGAGGTAAATCGGTGCGGTGCCGTCCTTCTTCACGCTCTTCAGATACACGAGTGAAATCGGCACTTTCATGCCATCTGCGGCAGTCGCGTAGACGCGCTCAACGGTGTAGCGCTTCGGATCGTAGCCCCCAAGAACCTCTGTCTGTTTCAGGAGCTTCGCCGTCCTCTTCTCGACGTCGTAGTCAAAGACCGATGACGAGGTGATGAATGACTGATAGCGATAACGATACTCGTGCGTGTCGAACACGCGATTCGCTTCAGGAAACACCGAGTACGCCGGTTCTGGGAACTGAACACGATGAGATTCACCGTTCCGTAAGTCTGTAATTCGGATGTGCACCAGAGCGTTTTCCCGCTCGTGCGACACGTAGAAGTCCTTGAAAAACTCAACGTCGTCCAGCATGACTTCCGGACGCATCGCCACGACTTCGACCCAGTTCTTCTTCGACGGATCCAATACCGGTGCCTTGACCAGGCGGAAAGTGCGCCCGGTATCGTTCACGCGGAAGTAGAAATGGTCGCCGTTGTGATCCGGATAATACTCAACTCCCTGCACCCGCTCGGCAACCGTTTTCAAATCCGAGGTTGGAGCATCCGCCGGAAGGTATCGCACTTCGCTAGTTGTGTGGCTTGAAGAAACCAGAAAAATGTACTTCTCGCTGCGAGACTTTTCCGCGTGGACTACGAAGCGCTCGTCTTTCTCTTCGTAGATCAGGTCGTCCGGTCCCGTTGTGCCCACTTTGTGGCGATACAACCGATACTGCCGCTTCGCCGCGTCTTCCACCGTATAGAACAAAGTCTTGTTATCGTTGGCCCACACCACGGAGCCAGTCTTTTCCACTTTGTCGGGGAGCAAATTACCCGTGCGAAGGTCTTTCACCTGCATCGTGTACTGCCGGAAGCCCGTGTTGTCGGTCGAGTACGCAAGCAGGTTGCCGTCCGGGCTCGGCCTGAATGCGCCCACAGACATGAACGTGTGCCCTTCCGCCAGTTTATTCACGTCAAGTACGATTTCTTCCGGTGCTTCGACGCTTCCCTTCTTCCGGGCAAGAATCGGGTACTGCTTGCCCTTCTCGGTTCGCGAGTAGTAGTAGTAGTCGCCCTCGCGGTAAGGCACATTGACATCGGTCTCCTTGATGCGCGACAGCATTTCCTCATACAGCTTGCGCTGCAATTCCGCTGTCGGCTTCATCACCGCATCGGTGTAGGCGTTTTCAGCTTCGATGTACGCCCTCACGTCAGGGTTTGGCTTGTCGCGAAGCCAGAAGTAATCGTCCACCAGCTTCATATTGTGGATTTCGGTAACATGTGGGACTTTCTTGGCGACTGGTGGCTTCGGCGCGGACGTCATCTGGTCCGCAGCTGCGGCTGATTGTGTCAGGACTATGCTCATGGTAATTGCAAACAGAATAAAGATGCTCAAGCGGAGCCGGCGGCTCAGGCCCAGGCGCATTTTGTTGCCTCCATCCCAAACTTGCGACCACAAGGGAACGAGCCAAAGTATATTGAACAGCATGGCTTGTTGGAAAGCGAGCCGCCGAGATATACGGAACAACAATGACCTCCGCTAGTGGGTCTACATTCGGCGTAGGCTATGCCTCACAATTGCGTCGTGAACTCAGTTCGCGCAATCAGGCCTACGCCTGCAAGCACAACCTGCCGCATTGCCTCAGCTATGGCGAACTGCCGGTGGTCGCTTACGAACCGTCTGAGACCGGCACTAAACACGGGAACTTCCTGCCGCAAACATACGCGGCCATAAACGCCAATCCTGACTGGCGCAAGCGCTTGTCAAAACCGCACAGCCAGGCGCGTACATCGTTGCCCCACAGCGACCGCGCACGCTGGTGCGAGTTGGACTCCTCCAACAGCTCCGATGCCCTGCTGATGAACGTGTTCTGCTATCCCGAGGTGTTCGACGATGGACGCGTCTACAGGCTCCTCGGCGTCGAGCCGGGCGCTGTTCCCCAATTCGGGGTAAGAGCCAGAGTACCCCTGGAAAACGGCCGATTCGACCGCACGGAAGTGGACATGATCTTGGGCAGCCTTCTCGTGGAAGCGAAGCTCACGGAACCCGACTTCCAGGTCAAAACGCGAGAGGTTGTAAACAGTTACCGTGATTTCGCCGACGTCTTTGAACGCCGCTCCCTGCCGCAGACACGCTCCTCTTACTGCTCCTACCAGCTAATTCGCAACGTCCTTGCGGCTCACGCTACTGACTCGGCCTTTTGCGTCCTCGCCGACGCGCGCCGCCCTGATCTGATTGAGGCCTGGTACGGCGTTATGCGCTGCGTGAAGCAGGCCGATCTGCGAACCCGCTGCAAGGTTCTTACCTGGCAGGAACTCAGCTTGGTCCTGCCATCGGAGTTGCAGGACTTTCTCGCTGAGAAGTACGGTATCGCGGCCCATCCTTTACCGCCTTTCGGCCCAGATGAAAGCTGACGTGCGGTTTACAGGATTGAGCAGGTTGTTGCAGCAAAGCAACTTACGAGATGATCTATCGGTGAAACGCGGTGCATTGCCTCACAGCCTTCGTGCAAACAAGAATTGGGTCGCCATGGCATCGAAGATCATACGAATGCGAATTCACTTTCACGCCCTCTGCCTGTGCATCTGCGTCGCCCTTCTCTGCCTGTCCGCCAGTGCAGCAGAACTGAAGCCAGCCACCCTCAACGCGTTCAATCGTTACGTCCTCTTAGCCGAGCAGGAGATGCAACTCACGCCTGCCGGTCCGTACCTCTACGCCGATCGCCTGAATGCCTCTGAGCGGGAGGCTGATGGCCGTCGATTGAAGCAGGGCGAGGTTGTGATCCGTCGAATGAAGACGCTAGATTCCGGGAAGAAGATCGAAGTACCGGACGGCTTAGTCCACCATTGGCTCGCGCTAGTGTTCATCCCCGGAGCGACCTTGCAGCAGACGCTTGCTCTAGTACAGGACTACCACAACCACCATAAATACTACGCGCCCGATGTTGTGCGCTCCCAGCTCATATCCCGGAATGGAAATGACTTTCGGATCTTCTACCGCCTGAAACGCCACAAGGTGATCACCGTCGTCCTGAACACCAACTACGACGTCCACTACGGCTCGCTTTCTCCGACTCGCGCGTTCAGCCGATCGTATTCGACCCGCATCACTGAAGTAGAAAATGCCGGCGAACAAGACGAACGAGAGAAGCCAGTCGATGATGGCACGGGGTTCATGTGGCGCTTGAACACTTATTGGAGATTCGAGCAGCGGGATGGCGGCACCTACGTCCAGTGTGAGGCTGTGTCGCTCTCGCGTGACATCCCAACTGGCCTAGGCTGGATGATCGGTCCATTCGTCGAGAGCGTGCCTCGCGACTCCCTTGAGTTCACTCTGCGGAAGACACGCGAGGCTCTCCTGAGCCGAAGGTAGGCCTCACCCGTACCAGCGCATTTCAGTGAGTGTGTTCGGCCGTCACTCCCGTCGTGTGTTCGTGCGAGCCGCCGCGGGCCACGGCAGCGTAAACGTTTTCGACGTAGTGCACGTAATCCACGTAGGCTGCAACGTATTCACGCCCCGCCGCGACATTTTCATTTGCGTGCTTTCGCGCTTTGATCACGCGCTCTGCGCGGCTGCGCACGCCTGCCGAGAGAGCCTTGGTCAACATCGTCGTTACCTCATCAGACGAAGCGTTCTCCAGTGCGGCATCGCTTGCCGCCACGATCGGCTCTGGAGGTGTCGCTTTCAATCCGGTGTACGGTGCGCCTTCACCGGCTCGGTGCACGCGCACAAGCGTTTCAAAGAAATATCGGTCGGCCAGTTCCCTCGGCTCGGGTCCTGACTTTCGTACCGCCAGCGCAGACTTGAATGCTTGCCGTATTTCAGCTTCGTCATCTGCCCGTACCCATTTCAGCACCGGAGTGACATCACCCTTCTCCAGTGCCAGTCGAGCATCAGCAATCACGGGCCCGCCAAGGGTGTCGCAGTGCGCGACTGCTGCGCAAGGCATTAGCACGACTGCGCAGGCGATAACGATTGCAGTGGCCCAGAAATTCCGTTTCATCGCATTTCTCCTCTTCAACTCACGCCAGCGTTTTACGAAACCTGCTCACGGCCACCGTGAACGTTACTATACCCACGATGGCTAGCGCCAGAAACTGCGGCCACAAGATGTCCAGTCCTGTTCCTTTAAGGAACACGGCGCGTATCACGACAAGAAAGTAGCGCAGCGGGTTGACGTAAGTGAGCCACTGGACCGGCTCCGGCATGTTTGCAATTGGGAAAAGAAATCCCGACAGCATCATCGCCGGCAGGAAAAACAGAAACGTGCTCATCATTGCCTGCTGCTGCGTCTGGCTCACGGTTGAAATCAGCAGCCCGATCCCGAGCGTGCTCAGCAGGTAAAGCAAAGTCCCGGCGAGCAACACCAGTACGGTTCCCCGAATCGGGATTTCAAACCAGAACACCGCAACCAGCGAGATGATCACGACGTTCACCATCGCAATCAGCGCGAATGGTGCCGTCTTGCCCAGGATGAACTCGATCGGACGAATCGGCGTCACAATGATCTGCTCCATCGTACCGATCTCCTTTTCGCGTACCACGGCCATGCTCGTCAGCATTAAGCTCACCAGCATCACGACCAGCGCAATCACCCCCGGAACATAAAAATTCCGGCTCTCAAGGTTCTCGTTGAACCATGCCCGGCGCGCAACTTCAACACGTCCGGGTTGCCGCATGGGGCCGAGCAGCCGGCTCGTCCGTTCCAGCAGCACGTTCTGCGAGTAATCCCCAACAATTCTCGTCGCGTAATTCGCTACAATGCCCGCGGTGTTCGAGTCCGTCCCATCCAGCAGCAATTGCAATTGAGCAGTGCGTCCTGCACGCAGGTCGTCCCCGAACCGCGTATCGAAACGCAGGAGCGCCGTGGCCCTGCTGTTGTTCAAGACGTCGAGCACCTCTTGTTCCGACCGAGGTCGCGCCACGACATCGAAGTACTTGGATTTCTCAAACCGCGCAACCATTTCTCGGCTTTCAATGCTGTTGTCTTGGTCGAAAACCGCGAGCGCCACGTGCCGCACGTCGGTTGTCACTGCGTATCCGAAGATCAATACCTGGATCACCGGAAGCACGAAGATGACGCGCAGCATCTTCGGGTCGCGGAACACTTGGAGAAACTCCTTGATCAGCATGTGGCGGATACGCTCGATCATTGCTGCACCAACTTCTTGTTGAACTTCGCAATTGCGATCACGTACATGCCCACGCTGAAGACACCTAACAGCGCCGCCTGCGCACCGAGTATCTCCAGCCCAATGCCCTTCAGGTATATCCCGCGCAAAAGCGCAACAAAGTACCTTGCCGGGACCGCGTAGCTGATCACCTGAATCGGTTCCGGCATGTTTGCCACCGAGTACACAAAACCAGACAAGAGGAAAGACGGAACGTACGTAATCATCATGGCCAACTGGCTTGCCAGAACCTGGGTCCGCGTAACGATTGAAATCAGTATGCCGAGTGACAACACGCCCCACAGGAACACGGCGGCCATTCCAAACAGTAACAACACACTCCCACGTAACGGAACCCGAAACAAAAACTGCCCCATGCCCACTGCAATTCCGACATCCAGCATGCCTATTACGAAGTACGGCAGCAGCTTGCCTGTAACCAGTTCCGGGCCGCTGACCGGCGTCGAGATCAACTGCTCCATCGTGCCGCGCTCCCACTCGCGGGCTACGGTCAGCGACGTCAGCAGTGCCGTGATGACCATCATGATCACAGCTATGAGTCCGGGGATGATGTAGTTACGCGATTCCATGTCCGGGTTGAACCACATCCGCGGTCGAGCGTCGACTGGCTCGCGAGGAGGGTTCATGCCCGCGCGCTTTACCCGCTCAACCGTAACCGCGCGTGAATAGTTTTGCGCTGCAACGTCCGCATACCCGAGCGCCAGCATCGCGGTGTTCGCATCGCTGCCGTCGGCGATCACCTGAATTTCCGCCGTCCTGCCTGACTGAATCTGTTGCGAGAAATCTCGTGGCACCACCAGACCGATCAGAACGTCGCCCGCATCGATCGCATGCTGCACCTCGCGATAGCTCGTCGCGTAGCCGCGAAGGTCGAAGTAGCGCGACGCCGTGAAATGACTTATCAGTTCCCGACTCTGCGCCGTGCCGCTCTGGTCCCACACCATCAGTGGCACGTTGTCCACATCCAGCGTTAGCGCGTAGCCAAACAGCAACAGCATCAGAATGGGAATTGCGATCGCAACGGCTAAGCTGCGCGGATCACGCCACACATGGATCGCTTCCTTGCGCGCCACAGCCGAAATACGGCGAAGACTCACGCCTCGACTCATCGCTTCACCTCCGGCTGCGCCGCTTCTGCGCGGTCACGCGCCTCGATCAGCGAGACGAACACGTCTTCAAGTGACGGCGCGATCTTTTCGACTGCCTCGAAACTGAATCCTTTCACCGGAAGTTCCTCTCGGATCCTCGCCGACACTACCTCGCCGTCCTTGGCCACTACGTGCAACGTGCGGCCAAGTAGGGCGACCTCCCGAACTCCGGCAATCCCCTCCAACTCACCCATCGCGTCCTGCGGCCTCTCGCACATGATCTCGAGTACGTCTTCGTGCATGATCTCGGTCTTCAACTGCCGGGGTGAGCCAGAGGCGATCAATTCGCCCCTGTATATGAGGCCGATGCGATCGCAGTACTCCGCCTCTTCCATGTAGTGCGTCGTAACGAACACCGTCGTGCCCTTGTCCGAAAGTTCATAGATCAGGTTCCAGAACTGGCGACGGCTGATCGGGTCGACGCCCGAGGTCGGTTCGTCGAGAAAAATCACCGGCGGTTCGTGCAGAACCGCGCACCCCAGCGCAAGCCTTTGTTTCCACCCTCCCGAGAGCACCGCGGTACGCGAGTTCCGGTGCTCCTTCAGGCCCGCCATCTCAATCACCCAGTCTTTTCGTTCACGCCGCTTTTCTGGCGAAAGCCTGTAAATACCCGCGTAGAACTCTAGGTTCTCTTCAACCGTCAAATCCTCGTACAACGAGAATCGCTGGCTCATGTAGCCGATGTTCGACTTGATCTTTTCTGCCTCGGTTCGTATATCGAATCCGGCCACCGTACCTTCACCTGCGGTCGGTGCCAAGATTCCGCAGAGAATACGGATCGTTGTGGACTTCCCAGCTCCATTCGGACCAAGAAACCCAAACACCTCTCCGCGGGCCACCTCGAAACTGACCCGGTTTACGGCAACGAATTTGCCGAATCGCCGTTCGAGATCCTTGACCACAACCGCTTTTTCGCCAGTGCCGTTCATCACCTACCCCAACGAGGACACGAACACGTCCTCTAACGTCGCCTCGATAGTGCGCACGCCCTCAATGCTTAACCCGGCAGAATCCGCAACTCTCTGCGCCTGTTTAGTCACCGCATCGGCATCGTGCGCCAGCACGTGAATCCGGTCGCCGAACAGTCCCACTGATCTCGCATCGAGTTCCGTTCGTAAGAGCGTCGCTAGTTTCCTTGTCTGAGGCGAACGGATTTCCAGGACGACGCCGCGCAGCAAACCCTTAATCTCCGCCGGACTTCCACACGCCAACAGCTTGCCTTTATGCACCAGCGCTATGCGGTTGCACCGCTCGGCTTCGTCAAGGTACGCAGTAGAAACAAAAATGGTCACCTTTTCTCGCAGAAGCTGATAGAGAATTCGCCAGAAGTCGCGGCGTGAGACCGGATCTACGCCGTTGGTCGGCTCATCCAGAAACAGCACCCTCGGCGTGTGTATCAGGGCGCATGCGAGCCCGAGTTTCTGTTTCATGCCGCCGGACAGGTTCCCCGCCAATCTTTTCCGGAATGGAGTCAGATTGCTGAATGCGAGCAGACGTCCAATCTTCTCTTCACGTCCGCGCCTCGGTACCTCGAATAGATCGGCATAGAAATCAATGTTCTCCTCAACCGACAAATCGGGGTACAGTCCAAAGCGCTGACTCATGTAGCTGATCTCGCGTTTCAACGCCTCGGCTTCACGAACCACGTGATGCCCCATAACCCACGCATCACCGCCACTCGGATCCATAATCCCCGTCAGCAGGCGCATGGTCGTTGTCTTGCCGCCGCCATCCGGCCCAACCAGTCCGAAAATCTCGCCCTCAGCGACTTCGAACGTCAAGCCATCGACTGCTATCAGTTGCCCGAATTGTTTGCTGAGGCTTTCAAGCTTGATGGCTGACATTTCGAATCTCCAGTCAACGAAATCAGTGCGTCCGCCGGCATGCCCGGCTTCAGTTCCTGGTTCGGGTTATCGACGTAAACCTTGATTCGGTACACGAGTTTCACTCGCTCTTTCTCGGTCTGAACCATTTTCGGAGTGAATTCCGCCTGCGACGAAATGAAGCCAATCCGGCCGTTATACTGCTTTCCCGGATACGTATCTGTCTCAACGCACACAGGCTGGCCCAGCCGCACGCGCCCCAAGTCCGTCTCGTCAACGTACGCCCGAACCCACACGTGCTCCACATCGCCAACCGTAACAATCGGCGTGCCCGGAGAAACGTATTCGCCGGCCTCAATGTTCTTCGACAACACCACACCCGAGACAGGCGAATTCACGCTCACATACCCAAGCCTGGTTTCGGACGCGGCGAGCGCATTTCGCGCACGTTGTAGTTGCGCCTGCGCCTGACTGATCTTTTCTTCACGTGGTCCTTTTCTCAACAGCGTGAGGCGTTCTTCCGCGTCACGAACTCGCGCCTTCGCCATCTCGTGCGCCGTCACAGCGGCTTCCCACGACTGCGTTGAAATCAAGTCCTTGTCATGCAGTGTGGTGAAGCGTACCCGGTCTGCACGAAGCCGAACCTCTTCGGCTTTCACCATGTTCAGATTCGCTTCCCCTTGTGCAATCTCTTCGGGGCGCGAGCCGTGTTGAAGTTCCCGAAGCTGCGCCAGCGCGGTCCGCACCTCCGCCTGTCGCACCGCGACCTCGTCGCGCAATTCGGAACTGTCGAGCAGTGCAATTTGCTGTCCGGTGCGTACGGTTTCGCCTTCATCAACAAATCGCCGCTCAACACGACCAGGTATTTTGAAGCTGATCTCGGCCTCGGTCACCTCGATGTTTCCGGAAAGCTTCAACATGTTTCGCGTATCCGTGCGGTTGGCTCGCACGTATCGATACCCAAATGCGGCAGCTATGCCCGCAACGATCAGCACCACAATCGCAATTCTTGCCTTTTTCATCGTCCTGACTCCTGCCTCTTCCGGCTACGCCTAACCATTGGGACCGCCGCGCCCGTCCACATCAACTCGAAAGCCGGCTCAAGATGTGTCGCGAGCGGCTCGTCGGGCCTTAGCGCCCACATGAGTACGGCGCCGAAAAACGTCTGCTGGAACAGGCACGCAAGTTCTTTAGGCTTATACGCCCGACCGATCTCCCCCCTGTCCTGCGCCGCAGCGAAAAGTCCCGCCAGCACCTCACGACCATGTCCCAGTACAGGGACGAGCATCTCCCGCGCCGCCTCGTTCGAAAGCAAGGCCATCAACAGGCTTCGAGCGAGAGTGTCACTACGCGACGGCTCCTGTGCGAGAGCTGTCATCATTTGTCTCGCGGTTTCTTTCACTGGCCGTTTTTCGTCTCGGGCAGCAACGACGGCTGCGTGAATCTTCGCTAGCTGGCCCTCGGCTAGGACCGAAAGTACTTGTTCCTTATTCTGGAAATAATTGAAGAACGTACCCTTGCCTACATCAGCGGCTTCCGTGATGTCCTCTATCGTGGTGCCGCTTAAACCTCGTTCGGAAAACAGCCGTAGCGCGGCCCGAAAAATCTTTTCGCGCGTCTCCAACCGTCGGCGCTCACGTCGGCCACTGTTGGCCACCACGCGGGTTCCGCCTGACTCCGAATCTTTCAGCTTCGTCATGACCCTTCCTCAATAATGACCACCAGTCAATATTGAATCACAGTCTGGGAGAAAATTCACGGGTAAGCCAAAAAAAAATTGCCCCGCTAAGCGCGGGTCTCAAGAACCGAGGAGTTTAGGAGGCCAGCAGGTAGTCTAAAAGGCGCAGACCACGTCTGCGCCGTGATCCGCCACGATATTTTTGTTTACCGAATCAGCATAGTCCCACGCTCTTCCGGATCGGCGCTCATTTTCGCAATGTGGACAGCAAATCCGGTCTTTCGCAAAAGCGAAGTCAACTCAAACACCTTGAAATCCGCCGCACTAATCTCGACGTGCCGAAAGACGCCCGGCTCAGTCTCCACCACCTCGCGCCCTCCCCGCAAGTCACTGAGATATTCCTGCGCAGACGCGACATTCACCTTCCCCAGCTCGGGGTATACCGCGGGCAATGTGATCGCTTCCGCCGCATAGGACCGCGCCAGTTTCGGCCAATATTTGTCGAGCAGCGACGAACTGGCGAAAATGTCGGCCCAGATGATCCGGCCATTAACGGCCACGACAACCCCAACAGCTCTTCTGTCCTTCAGTTCCCGACGCACGCCCTCAAAGGAGGCGAGAATCGGTGCCGCCACCGAATCCACCTGCTCCTGCACTGCCTCATTTCTCATCACGCCTGCATACGATGACGTCTGCTCAACCGTGCTGACAGCGGCCGGTGCGGCTGCTGCCATCTTCGCCGCCGACTCCCTAACTCCGTTCCACACGCCTTGTTGATCTTTATCCGCCATTGCCTTGCGTCGCACGCTGGGCTGTGCCATCAGTTGCTTGAATCCCGCGAAGTTTTCGCTAGTCCTTGTCCACCGTCCCGGTTCGACGCAGAAGACACTCAGATCAACAGGATCACTGTTCGCAGGGACGATGCGATCCTTTCCGATAACGCGGTCCTGTTTTCCGCCGGTCACAATTTCTCCCGCCAAAAGGATGAGTGGCCGATCAGAGTTGTTGACTAGCACCAGTCGATTAACCTCTGCTCCATCACTCCGCGGCACAGGCACAGGCACGCGCCTCCGCCGCATCATCGGTTCCACTCGACCGGCCTCCGTCACCACCACCTCACCGGAGCGTAGCCCTTCATCAAGAGTAATAAACCCACTTGTGTCCTGCACCTCCGAGACAACCACAGGAAAGATCGTCAGACTGCCGTGACGAATCGGCTCCAACACGCGGTAGCTGGAACTGTCGCGACCCGCGAACACCGGATTGCACAACAAGAGCAGAACTGCTACCGAAACACTCGTTATCACAACTGCCAACGTTCTCCGTGACATCTCTCCCTCCGATCTGCGGACCCGGCGCTCGGGCCGGTCGCTCTGCGGAAAGAACGTGACAGACTACTTTTCTTGCGAGGAATTTCGTAACATTCTGACTACCTGCGCGATGACAGACCCGGCACAATCCGTGACCGCCACGGGTAAGGTCACTAGATCCCGCACACTTCGGGAACTCCTGTCGCGCCTGTATGAGCACTCCGGGGCGGCCCGCTTCGGCATGTCCCCTGAGGTGTTCGAGGCTCTGCTACACGAAATCGCGCTTAAGTTCCTGGGCAATGGGGCTCAGGAAGACCACCTTCGGCAACTCTGGGAGTCGCTGCGAGCTGAAGAACTCGTCCTCGCACGCGCGTGCGCCGCTGGCAATGAACGCGCTTGGGAAGCCTTCATGGCGCGTTATCGGGAAAAGCTGTATGGCGCTGCCGCGGCCATTGCGAAAAACCAGACCGCGGCTCGCGAGTTAGCAGATTCCCTGTACGCCGACCTTTTTGGCACCTCGGTGCGCGAAGGCGGACGCGTCTCGAAACTCGCGTCCTACACCGGACGCGGCTCGCTCGAAGGCTGGCTCCGCACCGTGCTGGCGCAGGAATTCGTTAATCATTACCGCAGCGGCAAACGCCTGGTCAGCATGGAAGAGCAAGTCGAGCAGGGTGCGCAATTCGTGGCTGCTGCCCCGCCCTCGGCCGTAACTCCTGACCCACGACTTGTGTCCGCTATCGACGAATGTCTCGGCGCACTGTCTCCAGAAGACCGCTTCCTGCTTTCGGCGTATTATCTCGACGGGCACACCCTGGCGGAGATTGGGCGCACAGTCCGCGTCCACGAATCAACCGTAAGTCGGAAGCTTGAGAAACTCGTGGCCAATTTGCGTTCGGCGATTCTTAAGCGCCTGATGCGCTCAGGCATGGACCGACGCCAAGCGATCGAGGCCTTGGAAACCGACGTTCGCGATTTGGGTGTCGGCGTCCGCGAACGTCTCGCGCAAGATTTGCCTTCTGCACCGTTCTTATCAGAGGGAAGAGACCGCAACTGAGTATGGCAGCAGAGTTACCAAAATCCGTTCGTGACCGGTTGCAAGCCGCCCAGGCGGGGGCCTTGCCTCATCTCGACGCCGACTTGCTCACGGCTTTCGCTGAGAACTCTCTGCTTGAACACGAGCGAGCCACCGTACTCGCTCATCTCGCGGTCTGTCCCGACTGCCGAGACATCGTTCTGCTCGCGCAACCTGAACTTGAGTCGAACGGCCCGGTACTCGTCCTAAAAAAACAGCGCACATGGTTTGAGTGGAAGCTGTTCCGCGTGGGTGCGGCGGTCGCCGCGGTAGCGATCGTCGCCGTTGCAGTTCTACTGCACCGGGCACCAACCAGATCCGGGCTTGACGATACCAGTTTCGCTAAGCCCCCTGTTGCAGAGCAGCACGTCGAACCCCAGACCGCACCACGGTCGGACAGTGGGGACGAGAGTACCCGGATGTTCAGGGAAGCGCAGCCTCCGCAGCCACCACGATCGAAGACGAAGTTACGGGAATACACTGCCGCTCGGGAGGACTCGGAATCAAACGAATCTGGCCAGCAAGCAAAGAAGGGTGTGCTGGAAGATCGCTTTGCGATTGATGCGACCGCGTCGGCACCGCCTCCTCCTCCAGTTCTCAATAAGAACAGCGCCCCCATCGTAGCTCCTCCCTTGGCAAACGCCGTCGGTGGTGTTCTGAACGAAGTACGCCCGACGCTAAAAGCAGCTCCCGTGCCGGCACCGTCCTCAACCCGTGCGGAACGGATGACTGTGCCAACAGCGCCCTCGACCCGTGCGGAGCAGGTGACTGTGCAAGCCGCGGCGGAAGCGAACGTCGCACAAGAGCAGCATCAGAAGGTCGGTTCGCAGGTACAAACAGCGCCGCTCGCAATGAGACAAGGCACCCAGGTGACGTTCCAGCGTGGCATGGCATCACAGTGGAGGATCACCGACGCAGGCCACCTTCAGCGGTTCATCGCAGATCAGGACTGGCGCACCATTTTCCCCGGCGGACAATCCGATTTCCGCGCCGTAGCGTCAGCGGGCAATCACGTCTGGGTTGGCGGCAGCAGCGGGTTATTCCATTCGTCCGACAACGGTGAGCACTGGCGTCAAGTCCACATCGGCGGTACCGAAACCAAAGGCATCGGTGAAATCACAAGCATCCGTATGTCCAGCGCCACCGAACTAATTGTCCACACCGCGAGCGGAGAAGTTTGGCTGACCCGGAACGGCGGCAAGTCCTGGTCACTACAAAACAATCAGTAGAAACAAGAACGGACTCACGAGAGTCGAGTATTGGCTCGAACGTGAGTCCGTGTGAAGAGTGACTGAGAGCCTTACGCTTTCGCTGCGCTCGTCTTTTCTGCCAAAAGTGCGTTCACCTTGCGCATCACTTCGAACGCGTTCGCAACATACACCACATCCGCCTTGCCGCGAGCCCAACCGCAGTTGGCGTCGAGGTTAATGGCCCTGCGCTCGTTGATAAAGCGCCAGCCGACCACGTGCGGCTCTTCGCCATGGCAGCACGTCGCAAGTCCCTTCGGGTGTCTTGGTGTCGAACCAGTCTGACCGACCTGGTTCAGGTGAGTCATAAACTGCAGCACCGGTTCCCCTTCACCGCTCTGGTCCACCAGCGACTTCGAACCGCCAAGGGAAGCCGCCGAGTTCTTCAGGAAATCAAGGATGATGTCTTCCGCTTCCTTGCCGTGCGTCTGCCCATCCGCCTGCTTCTTCGTCCATCCTGCACCCGCAACAAAAAGCACTTTCGCGTCAGGACGAATCGTCTGCGCGTCAGACTTCGGCGCCCGCACGCCGCTTACAACAGTGCGAACACCAGCTAGCGTAACCGCAACGGCTTCCACTGCAGTCGTTCCCGGAGCGCCGGCATAAGCCTCGTGGCACCCGCCATCCATCGCGATAACCCACGGCCGCGCTGTTCGGCTGAGTACCGTCTCCATACGTTGGCGGTAATACCACCGCGAAACCGAAACCGTGCCGCCATCCACCGCGATGTTCGTCACGTGGGTCTCGATCTTGCCGCCAACCCGATGCGCCACGCCGGAGAGCACCCGCGATGACCGCGAATTCGCAGCCGCTACAACAATAGTCGGACTCGCCGCCTTGCAGATCGCTTCCGCCGCAGCCGCATCGCTCGCGTAACGCGCCTGTGTGAACTCCGCACCGGAGACGCCGTAAAACTTCTCGGCACCGCAGTTCGCAATGGCGTCGGCACCGCTTTGCACTTCGCCGCCAATCAACCCAACGCTCAAATTCGCCCCAAGTGCTGTTGCCAGATCTTTAGCCGCTCCGAGTACCTCGAGCGCGCCCTTGGCGAGCGAACCATCCGCTTCCGTATAAGCCAGAAATAGAACCTTCTCCATCTCGCTCGCCCCCTTAATCTTTCGTTATCCACTCAACGATCTCGCGTGCGATCTCGTCGGTTGGCATGTCTTTCACCACTCTAGTTTCGCGTTGCTGTTTCGGCAGTGCCACGCTCTTGAATGCAATCCCCTCTGCGCCGACCTTCGCGGCCTTCGCACGCTGCAGCGCAGGCATAACAGTCTTCATGTTCAGCATGCCAACCTGCGGATTATTCCGTGGTTCGGGCAGATTACCCGTCGCCCAGCCAAGCACGGCGGGAGCAGAGGCACATACCGACGCCTGGTGCTTGCCGCCTTCGATTCGCTCCAGCACTTCGAACGAACCGTCTGCGTTCACTGTGATCTGGTCCACACCCTGAAACTGCTCCGTGATGCCCAGCAACTCACCGACGATCTGCATCGTGGCTCCCGCGCCACGCGAAGCCGACTCCCAACCGCCGAACACAAGCGTCTTGGTGAAGTCGATGCCGGGGATCCCTTTGATTGCTTCGGCCAGAACGGTCGCGACTTCATGTGCATCCGTGAATGCACCAGCCGGTCCATCCACGGCGACCAGTTCGAACGGAACCTTCTGCGCAATAGTCATCATGACCTGCTGCAGTTTTGCCTTCGGCCCCATGCTCACCAGGTAAACCTTGCTTCCTGGCACTTTCGACGCCAGGTTAGCGGCCTCAAACAGCGCATGCCCGGCCCACGGATCCAGCACTGCCGGCAGCATCATCTCGTTCTTGAGCCCCCAGCCTGCTGGTCCTTGCACAGGTTCCAGCGTCTGCAGCGGGTCTGGTACGATGCTGCCGCACACCACAATCTGATAGCTCATTCACTCCACTCCTGTTGGGAGATAAGCAGTAAACGAGTGACATGCAACGAGTCAGGTTTGCTGATGTGCCAAAACCGGCACTCGTTACCAATCATTCGTTAGTACTCGTCACTTGTTCTTAATTTTCCGCGCTGTGCAATCCGCCCGCACCAGCCCTGAACTCAATGTTCGTCCGTCCGCTGCCGTCGTTCAGTTCTTGCGCACAGTTCCACATACACGCACCGCAGAAGATGCACTTTTCGCGGTCAAACATCGGTAAGCCTTTCTCGCCCGCATAAATCGCCTGTGCCGAGCAAATCTCGTAGCACACCTTGGCTCCGCAGGTTTCGCACAACTTGGGATCGAGAAAAACTACGTGGTCAGCATAGCCAGCGGGGGCCTGCACTTTTCCGCCCATCAACAGCGCGTCCTGATGGGATATCAGCAGCTTGCCGTCCAGAGGAATTTCGGGCCAGCCGACTCGGTTCATCAATTCATCGTGAACCGATATTCCTTTTTCCGCGCATTCTGCTCTTACCCGCTGAATGTCAGCGGCTGGAACTTTCCCCTGGAAGTAATCTTCTGCGTTGCGAATTCGCTTCTGAGGTGGCAAGGGCTTGCCTGGAGCGGCGAATTTCCCGTTCGTCAGCCCGCAAAGTCCCATGCCGATCATGCCGGTGATGAACCCGCGCTGGAACCCGTCTCGCGACCGTTCAGCCACCTTGCCTTCGCTCTCAACCCAGCTCGCGCGACGCCGCGCAACATAGGCATTCGTCAGGTTCTCTTTCGTGAACGGCCGGCCCGTCTTCAGCAACTCGATAGCGCCCTCGGCCAGTTGCACACCTGTTGCCCACGCCTCGTCGACACCCGAACCCGTCAGCACATTTGTACTTCCCGATCCCTCGCCGATACGTGCATAGCCATTGCCCGCCAGGTATGGCTCGCCATGCTTACCCGACTCGTTCAGCGACTTCGCACCCCAAGAGCGCAGAGTGCCACCCTCAAGGTAGCGCCACAAGTAGGGGTGCATCACGTAGTGCTGGAGATATCTGTACGTCGTGCGCACCGGGTTTTCAAACCACGACGGAACAAATATCCCGACTGACGCCACGCAGTCCGGATGCACGTACAAGAATCCGAAAATCTCCGGCTCGGGATACCCAATCGTATGCAACACCGTTCCCGGCTCAAGCGTGCAGCTCTCCGGCAGATCAATGACAAACTTCATGCCGACAGCCCATTCGTGCTTCTCGCGTCCCTGCGGCATTCCGAAGTGTTCGTCGATCTGCCTCCCGATCGCGCCGACCGGACCATCTCCAACAACCGTCAGCGCAGCCTTGATGTCCATGCCCGGCATGAACGCCGCTTCAGGGTTTCCGTTCTTATCGACTCCCTGATCAATCAATCGCACGCCAACAACGCTGTCGTTGTCGATCAGCGGCTTCGCAACCGGCGTGGACGGCCAAATCTGCACCTGGCCGCTACCCATCAACTGCGATCCAACCCACTGGTTGAACTGGCCGATAGACATCACCAGTCCGCCATGCTTATGCAGGAACGGGGGCGTGTACGGCAACTCCATCGCATGATGGTTGGCGCGACCGAGCGCACGAATCACCTTGTCAGCGATCTTCATCGCCCTCGGCCTGCGGCTTGCCCCTACAGGATCGAGCAGGTACAGCACCTTCTCGCCCTTCACCGGAACCGCCATGGGAATCTGTGACGGATCAAGATCGGGGAAGCTCGCACGAATCCCGCGTGCCTTCGTCACCACGCCCGACACGCCGAATCCGATATCATCGGCTCGTTCGTAGCAGATGACCTGTGCGGGCATACCCGGCATCGCCTTGCT
Source organism: Terriglobales bacterium (assembly GCA_035629075.1). Classification (GTDB taxonomy): domain Bacteria; phylum Acidobacteriota; class Terriglobia; order Terriglobales; family Acidobacteriaceae; genus JAEZPW01. Next base: position 28,407 of record DASPIK010000060.1, read on the forward strand.
TTCGAGCGCGGGCGTGCCGTCTTCCTTCGTTTCCTCAAGGGCGCGCGAAAGCGTCGTCAGAAAGCCGCCCATCGCCGGCCCGAAGCCCACGCACGCGATGTCGACTTCCATGCTCTGCCGCTCGACTTGCAGTTCCTGCTCGGCCGACGTATCCATCAAGACCTCTGCTAAGAGCTAATGGCTAACAACTAACAGCTAATCCTCTTCCGATCTTTCGCGCCTGTTCCGGAGACAGCAAAGGGACGGAGCACAGCCCCGTCCCACCAACCTTTACTGCCGCGGATAATCCAGCGCTTCCGGAATCATCACCTTCGCGATCGCCTCGGCTGCACGATCCTTCGCCAGCATTGCGCCGGTTAGGCAGCTATCCAGCTTCATGCGCAAGTAAACGAACTCCTGAAGTCCGCTGCACCCAGCGCACGGCCCCTCTTTCGGAGGATGCGCGCCCGTGGTCTCGATCACGTCAGTTGCACAGCTCGCAATTCCCGGGATCAGACCTTCGAGACTATCGAGATCTTCCGCCTTGAAGCAGCCCGCAAAATTCGGATCATCCCACGCCGGATGCCGCTGGAAGCCGTACACTAGCTCGCTGCAGATACGCGACACTTCACCAGCCGTGCGCGCCGCCTGCATATGGCACAGATCAGTGAAGAACTGGACCGTACCCTCAAGACCTTCTGCAACCACCGGGTTCTCCGGCCCTTTCGTCTCAAGCTCGATTGCATCCAGGATCTGGTATCGAGCCGCGAGCAGCCAACCGAGTGCATCGGCCAGCGGGAACGTGACGCCCTGGCGCGAGCCGTGATACAGCGGCTTCCCGTCGGCGTCTTTGCCATTCTGCAGGTAGTTGTAAGTCCAGAGCCAGAGCTTCATCGCGCTGGCAAGCGTGCAAGCACCGGTCCCCGGCCTGCGCCCCGCAATAGCGCGCATCTCGGAGATCCAGCCCTTGAACTGTTCGAGGAACACTTCATCCGTCATTGTGACGGTCAGATTGCGCCGCTGCACCGCCTCGGGACCTTCGTAAGTCGCCTCAAGCTGCGAGTCCATCCATTTGTAACCGAGGAACCCCGGGCAATCTTCGGTGATACCATAGCCGCCCATCAGCGCAACGGCCTCGCGCATGGCCACGCTACCGTTGCCGGTGTTCCACAACTTTGCTGCCGGACAGATCACGTTCCCGACCGACTCCAGCAGCTTGAACTGAACCAGCGGATCGTTTTGCAGCGCTTCGAACCTTGCGTTATCGCGCTTGTTCTCGGACGTGCGTGCAAGCTCAATGTATTCGAGCGTGTCCTTCGTAATTTCCTTGTACGCCTTCATCGCAGCGCGCCCGCCGCCGATGCCGCGCTCCGCAAAGATCGAGTCCTTCTCACGCTCCTTCGGATCAAGCTCGTCGAACAGCCGCGCAGCCGCAAACGCAAGCGAAGCTCCAGCTTCGCCCATGGACCACACACCGGCCAGGCGATGCAGTGCGTCCTGCCGCTGCTGAATTCCAAGCTCGTAACGCAGCGTGCCCGGAGTCGTCTGCTCGGCTCCGCGGAAACGCCCACGCTGGTAGCGGATAACCGGCTCGATTGCGGACAACAGCTTCGCCGAAGTCATCACGGCTACAGTCACGCGCGTGCGCTTGAACACGGCCTCGATCACTTCGCTGTGATCGTAGTTCGGCACAATCGCGCCGTCTTTCACCGTGTATCCGCCAACTATGCGGCTCGCAGGAATCTCGACATTGAAGATTGGGTCGTTGGTCGACGATAGCTGGTGCACCAGTTTCTTCGCTGGAGTTCCGCGATCGTAAACGCCCTCATCACCCTCTTCCACAATGACGATGCAGGAGCCCTTGATCTTCGGATCGTCAGTGTCTACCGCTGCGGTCACGAAGTTCGCGAAGCCCATGTTCGTGATGAAGCGCCCACGCTTCTCGACATGCAAAACGGGCTCCTCGCCTTCCCTCCAGTCGGCAACGCGAACCTTACCGGCCAGCATTCCCGTGTCGACGCCAACGTAAGGAATCGGTTCCGTCAGGCAGAATGCTCCGCGCCACGGCTTGCGATCTTCACCGGGCTGCGCCGGAGCGCACAGAGCCATGTATTTGTCCCGCTGTTCCTGCGTGCCGCGCTCGTGAATCGGCGAGAGCGCCAGACACCCCGCCAGCGATCCTGTAGCCGCCCCGGCATCAACCCATGCCAGTTCATAAGCGATCAGCGCAAGTGCCAGGTTTTTTGGGCCGACAATAAATCCGCCCTGCTCCGGCTCCATGAACGCCGCCGTAATGCCGGCCTTGTCATAGGCCTCCAGCAGTTCGTTCTTCTCGGGCGTCCAGTCATGCGAAGCTCGTGCACCACCGGCGACAAGACGGGCCACCAGGCCGCGAGCAACGTCGCGCGTGGATTGCACAAGCATTTGCAGGTCGTAACGGTCGGCGAAGCGCCACATGATCTGGCGCACATCGTCGCCCGGCAGCGTGCGAAGCGTTTCCGCTTTCGCCTTGCTCACACTACTCGTAGCCATGACGGACAATCCTTTCTGCAGTCCGGAAGGTCGGGATTCGAATTGATTCAGGGTAATTTGCCGTTCAACCTTGCGGCTGTGATGCAGGTCACACACAGGTGTCGAAAGACCAATGTGTATGCTGGTAGCCGAGGTGCGTAAACCACGAGCACGCATCAAATTACATCGATGGCCGAAGGCACGAATACCAGTCCGCAACGCTCTCGTCTCGCCACAACGATTCGTGCCCTCCGGCATCGCAACTTCCAGCTTTTCTTCAGCGGTCAGCTAATCTCGCTCATCGGCACCTGGATGCAGACCGTCGCGCAGGCATGGCTCGTCTATCGACTTACCGGTTCGTCGCTTCTGCTAGGAAGCGTTGGATTCGCCTCACAGTTCCCTGTGTTCATCCTCGCGCCTCTAGGTGGCCACATCGCCGACCGGCACAACCGTCATCGAGTCGTTATCGCAACCCAGGCTGCATCTATGATCTTGGCGTTCGTGCTCGCGGCCCTCACGCTGACCGGCGCCGTTCATGTGTGGCACATTTTCGTCATTGCCGCGCTGCTCGGCACCGTGAACGCTTTCGATATTCCGGCCCGACAGTCCTTCATTGTCGACATGGTTGGCCGCGAAGACCTGATGAACGCCATCGCCTTGAACTCATCTATGTTCAACGGCGCTCGCATCATTGGGCCTGCAATCGCCGGCATTGTCGTTGCCAGAATAGGTGAAGGCTGGTGCTTCTTCGCGAACGCGATCAGCTACATCGGGGTCATTGCGGGCTTGCTCATGATGCGTGTCGCTACCAAACCGAGCGCAGTGATTGAGTCTCCGCTCGAAAACATCATCGAAGGATTTAAGTTCGTCGGCACCACCGCCCCGATTCGGGCTTTGCTTCTTCTCCTCGGACTGGTAAGCCTCGTCGGAATGCCTTACACCGTACTCATGCCTATCTTCGCTAAGGAGATCTTGCACGGGGGCGCGCGCGAACTGGGCATCCTGATGGGTGCCACAGGAGTTGGTGCACTCTGTGGGGCGTTGACGCTGGCCACCCGTACAGGATTGAAGGGACTCGGAAACTGGATCACCCTTGCCGCACTCGGCTTCGGAGTTAGTCTTGTCCTGTTCTCAGTTTCCCGAAGCTTTTGGCTGTCGGCAGTGCTGCTGTTGCCCGTTGGCTTTTGCATGATGTTGCAGATGGCTGCTTCGAACACGCTTGTTCAAGCCATGGTGCCCGACCGTCTCCGCGGACGCGTCATGAGCGTCTACTCGATGATGTTCATGGGCATGGCGCCTTTCGGCGCTCTCTTCGCCGGAGCCCTGGCTCAGCGCCTCGGAGCCCCTCTGACCGTGATCATCGGAGCTGTCGGCTGTGTGGCCGGCTCGGTTGCATTTGGGCTCAAGCTGCCGAAGCTTCGTGTTGAAGCTCGTCAACTCATCATCGCCCAGCAAATGGCAGGCGGAGACCCTCCGCAGCAAATGACGCCTCAGGGAGTATCGCTGTCGGAACGAGAGGACGAGACATTGCCTTCACCGAGGTAGAGGAATATTCATCACTTCTCAGCGGAGCCGCAAGCAACCACCCGTCCCGCAAGGGACGGCACGAACTTAGCCCAGGACGAAGTCCTGAGATGTGCATCCGAATACCCACAGGTCCCGGAGCCACGCGCCGATCCTCGCAAACTGGTTTACGATATTGCTCCTAAGACGATGCTCGATGAACCTCCTGCGCAAATTCGCTATAGCGGCGATCGTCATCGGTCTCGCAACCTCGTCGGCTTCACCACAACTACCCCCGGCTCCTACCTGCGCGCAATCACCAGGAATTACTGAGTCCGGAGCGCTGCGCGTTCCTCCCAAACCACCTGACGCACCTGCACGATGGAAGCCCCTCATCGGTCGATACGACGGCTCTGGCATGGTCATCCACATTCTCGAGAGATGTGGAACGCTCTCCGCTTCGGAGGACAGCGTCCGATACCACCGCCTTGATGAGCTATCAGGCGATTCCTTCCGCTCAACTCCTGCGCTTATGGGCAACGCAGAGGTTCGCGTCACACGCGATCACGCGCGCGTGACTCAACTGCATGTCGGCAACCTGACTTTTCAACATACATTCGGAGAGGATACCTTCAAGAGCTTCCGAATGGCTCCGCTCCGCCCGACGGAAGAGCTGCGCAAAGAAGCCCTTGCAGCGCAACCTCCGAAAGAAACAGGCAAGCGCGCCCCCGATCTCGTGGAACTAATCGCCCTCGACCCGACTATCAAACTCGAAATTCGTTACGCAACCGCAAACAACTTCATGGGTACGCCCTTCTACACCGAAGCTCGCGCATTCCTGCAGCGCCCCGCCGCCGAGTCTCTCGTACGTGCACACCGCAATCTGAAAACCTATGGTTACGGGTTGCTGATCCACGATGCATACCGGCCCTGGTACGTGACCAAGATGTTCTGGGATGCTACTCCGGCCGACAAGAAAGACTTTGTTGCCGATCCGGCCAAAGGTTCAAACCACAATCGAGGTGGCGCAGTTGATCTATCCATATATGAGCTCGCGACTGGATTGCCAGTGCGCATGCCCGGCGGGTACGACGAGATGTCGGACCGCTCCCATGCCGATTACCCGGGCGGAAGCTCGCTGCAGCGCTGGCATCGCGACCTCCTGCGCGCCGCCATGGAAAGCGAAGACTTCAAGGTATTCAAACTGGAGTGGTGGCACTTCGACCATCGCGACTACAAGGCTTATCCCGTGTTGAACGTCCCGTTCAGCAAGATATCCTCATCCAGCAAAACGGTATCTAACTCCAGCGAAACAAACGGTCGCTAGAGTTCCTTCCATCACCGTGTTGGAGACGAACTTTTGCGCATTTTCGAACCAGGAGCATTTCGTCCCCACTCATGGCGTCGCAACTTATCAGGGCTGCAACTCCCTCTGCACCTGCGGAACGCGCGCACATCGTCCCAGTTCAGGTGCGCTCGCCAATCTTGTTGCTCGCCTCCACGGTGGCTGTTGCGCTAGTTCTCCGAATATTTTGGATTCTCTATTTAAAGACCTACCAGATCTCAACCTTCCCTGATGATCATTTCTATTTCGGATATGAGACTGGTCGAATCGCACGAGCCATAGCTTCAGGGCAAGGCTTCAGCAACCCGTTTCATGGCGAAACTGGCCCAACCGCCTGGTTGGCTCCCGTCTACCCTTACCTTGCAGCGGCCATCTTCAAGTTGTTCGGCATCTACACGGCCCAATCAGCGTTCGTGCTGCTGGCAATCAACGGCTTGCTTTCAGCGCTGACCTGCATGCCGTTGTTCTTCGCCGCCCGGCGTGTATTCGGGACTCGCGTTGCATGGTGGTCAACTTGGGCCTGGGCGATTCTCGCTCCTCTGAGCTACTGGTCCGTTCACTGGGTATGGGAAACCAGCCTGTCAACTTTCCTGTTCACCTGCATTTTTCTGGTCACATTGAATTTGGCAGATGCCCCACGCTTCCGCAGGTGGATGCTGTTTGGCGCGCTTTGGGGCGTCGTTGCGCTAACCAACCCATCGTTGCTTTCACTGCTGCCCTTTTTCGGCATTTGGGCTTGCTGGCGTTCGCACCGGCACTCGCGGCCATGGTTCCTGCAAACTTCGGCTTCCGCCATCATCTTCTTCGCAGTCATCTCTCCCTGGATTGTTCGCAACTACCAGGTCTTCGAGCGACTGGTTTTCATCCGTGACAACTTTGGTGTGGAGGTTCGCCTTGGTAACGGCCCCGGCGCAGAAGGGGTCTGGATGGAGTGGCTCCACCCTACCCAGAACGCACGCGAGCTTCAGAGATACCGCTCGATGGGAGAGCTAGCCTACTCTCAGACTCGCGGTGAAGAAGCGATGTCCTTTATCCTCAACAGCCCCTCAGACTTCGCCCGCCTGTGCGCGAAACGCTTCGTTTACTTCTGGGCCGGTCTGCCTCGAAACGTTAATTGGAAGTCGGGAGCCGAGCGCTGGAAAAATATCGCCTCGATCGTGGAGTTTCGAAACTCGGGCTATCTCACCTTATCTGTACTTGCCTTTTGGGGGCTGTTCCTGGCCATCCGTCGGGGCGACACATTCGCCTTCCTCTTCGCCGCCGTCCTCGTCATCTACCCTCTCGTTTACTACGCCGTGTTCCCTCATCCGAGATACCGCCATCCCATCGAGCCTGAAATGGTGATGCTCGCCGCCTACCTCGTTTCCCAAACGAGCACATTCCGCCGCCGTGGCACGCTGCTACCTATTGCTCCGCCGCAGGCCGACGAACCGCATCCCGCCCAAGGAGTACTTCATCTCGTTCGCAACAAGTGACGCTCGTCGGAATCTCCTCCGACTAATGCAAAAAGCCGTCCGCAAGTTCAGCACTCAAGCTGCGATTCGCGAACGGCTTTCGTTGTTGTTTCGCGCGACTACTTTTTGATCAGCCAGGTCCAAACTGGTCCACCCTGCTTGTCGCGCAGCACCAGGGTGTTTTCTCCCCTGACGATCTCTCGGGCCAGGACCTCTGTTTCTCCCTTGCTGTCGGTCACTTTCGATCCTGTCACCTCGATCTTGTCGCCTTTTTGGAAGCTCATCTCCAATTCGGAAAGGAACTTCGCCGGGCAGAGGCAGACTTCAATCAGGCCGGAATCAGTTTTCACCACCAGATGGGTTTCCTTCTCATCCCCATCCATAACTTCCTTCACTTCCTCTACAGTGCCGCTGACCTTCGTCTCTGTAGCCGGGTTGTACTTCGGTCCAGATGTCTTGTCGGCGAGAGCCAGCGGGACCGCCAGCAGAAGGAAGAGGACGATCAGAGTCGCCTTCCAGGCACGTGCCGCTTTCATGGGTTCCTCCCTACTGGGGGACGGCTGCCGCGGCCTACAGGAAACGCAGCGAATGCGCCAAGCTAGCGCGGCATGCGGGTTCCTCAGCGTTCACACACCTCTTACCAGCTCAATCATGTTCCTTCCACCCGGAAATGCAGTGAGCATTATCACTTTCACCCGTGACATCGCCGCAATCCGCCATCAGCAAGGAAAAGCCCGGCCGCAAGGACCGGGCTCAGGCTGCTGACGAACCCACCCTTTTTCGGGGTGGGTTCGGTGTTTTTACAGGACTTCAGTGTCGAGAGTGAGGTTCGCTGTACCACGCCGATGCGAGCTGCAGGAGGCGTATATAGGCCGATAGAACGGCCGA